>NZ_JACBXD010000108.1 GCF_013870525.1 Amycolatopsis pittospori | reverse complement strand
GGCCGCGGGTGTGGCGGGCGTGATGAAGATGGTCATGGCCATGCAACACGGACAGATCCCGGCGACGCTGCACGTGACCGAACCCTCTCCGCATGTGGACTGGTCTTCCGGCGCGGTGCGGCTGGCGACGGACTCCGTCGAGTGGCCGGACACCGGAAGGCCGCGGCGGGCAGGGGTTTCCGCGTTCGGTATCAGCGGCACCAACGCCCACGTGATCCTGGAACAGGCACCGCCCAACGAAACCCCGGTTTCCACGGCCCCGCCCGTTCTCCCTTGGGTCGTCACGGGCAAGACCCCGGAAGCGCTCACCGCGCTGGCCGCCCGGGTGGCCGAATACGGCCTCGACCACAATCCGGCCGACGTCGCCGCCGGGCTCGCGGGCCGCTCGATGTTCGAGTATCGCGCGGTCGCCGTCGGCTCGGCCCAACCGGAACTGCTGTCAGCCTTGGCGTCGGGTGATCAGCCTGCTGGTGTGGTGCGGGGTTCTGGCTCGGGTGTTGAGCGTGTGGTTTTCGTGTTCCCTGGTCAGGGTTCGCAGTGGCTGGGGATGGCTTCGGCTCTTCTTGGTGAGAGCCCGGTCTTTGCTTCGCGGATGGCGGAGTGTGCTGAGGCTTTGGGGTCCTTTGTGGACTGGTCGTTGTTCGAGGTGTTGGGCGACGAGGCTGCTTTGACCAGGGTTGATGTTGTTCAGCCGGTGTTGTGGTCGGTGATGGTGTCGCTGGCCGCGGTGTGGCGTTCGTTGGGTGTTGTTCCGTCGGCGGTGGTGGGTCACTCGCAGGGTGAGATCGCCGCTGCGGTGGTGGCTGGTGGTTTGAGTCTCGAAGACGGCGCTCGGGTGGTGGCGCTGCGGAGCCAGGCCATCGCTGCGGAGCTTGCCGGTTTGGGTGGAATGCTGTCGGTGGCCGCACCTGTCACCGAGGTCGGCGAGGGTGTGTCGATCGCGGCGGTGAATGGCCCGAACGCGGTGGTGCTCTCGGGTGACCCCGACGCACTCGCGAAGGCGAAGGCCCACTACGAGGCTGAAGGCATTCGGGCCAGGTTGGTGGCGGTGGACTACGCGTCACATTCGGCTCATGTGGAGCGGATCGAGACGCAGCTGGCTGAGCTGCTGGCTCCGGTGACCCCGCACACGGGCGACATACCGTTCTATTCCACTGTGGACTCCCGATGGCTGGACACGGTCGAGTTGACGGGTGGCTATTGGTATCGGAATCTGCGTCAGACGGTGCGGTTCGCCGACGCGGTGGAGCACCTGGCTGCCGAGGGGCAGCAGATGTTCGTGGAGGTCAGCGCTCATCCGGTGTTGACGATGGCGATCGAGGACACCGTGGATGTCCCGGTGGTGGGCACGTTGCGTCGTGACGAGGGTGGGTTGGACCGGTTCCTGCTCTCCGCGGGTGAGGCGTTCTGCCATGGTGCGGACGTCGACTGGCGCACGCTCCTCGGCAAGGCCGGGACTGTTCCCGAAGACCTGCCGACCTACCCGTTCCAACACGAGCGCTACTGGCCGGATGGCGTGAACGGCAACGGAAACGTCGTGTCCGCCGGGCTCGGCGCCACCGACCATCCGCTGCTCGGCGCGGCGGTCGAACTCGCGGACGGCGAGGGGCTCCTCTTCACCGGCCGGGTGTCCGTGCACAGCCACCCCTGGCTGGCCGAGCACGCCGTCGCAGGCACCATCCTGTTCCCCGGCACCGCGTACCTCGAACTGGCCATCCACGCCGGCGACCAGATCGGCTGCGGACACCTCGAAGAGTTGGCCATGGAGACCCCGCTGGTGCTGCCCAGCAGCGGCGGCGTGCAGGTGCAGCTCGTCGTGGCCGAACCCGGCGAGGGCGGTCGCCGTGGCATCGAGTTCTACTCCAGGCTCGACGACGGCGAGTGGACCCGGCACGCGGCCGGGGTACTCAGCCCGGCCGCACCGGCGGCCACCGCGGACTTGACGGTGTGGCCCCCGCCAGGCGCGGAAGCCGTCGACGTCGCCGGTTTCTACGCCGGGCTGGCCGAACAGGGTTACGAGTACGGACCGGCGTTCCAGGGACTGCGGGCCGCCTGGCGCCGGGGCGACGAGGTGTTCGGCGAGGTCGCCCTGCCCGACGCGCAGCGGTTCACCGCCGACCGGTACGGCCTGCATCCCGCCCTGCTGGACGCGGCGATGCAGACCACCGAACTCGGCGGCTTCGACGAGGACGGGGCGACCCGTCTCCCGCTGCTGTGGACCGGCGTCACCCTGCACGCCACCGGCGCCGCCGCACTGCGCGTCCGGGTTTCGCCTGCCGGACAGGACGCCGTGGCCGTCGACGTGGCCGACCTCGCCGGTGCTCCGGTCGCGTCGGTCTCCTCGCTGGTGGCGCGCCCTGTGTCGGCGGAGCAACTCGCCGCGGCGAGGTCCGCCGGCCGGGACGCGCTCTACCGGCTCGACTGGACGCCCCTGCCGGTGGAACCGCGAATCGGTGAGCGACCGGTACTGGTGGGCGGGGACCATCTCGGCCTCGCCGCCGCCGGCCTCGAACCGGTCGAGTACGCGGATCTCCCGGTGCTCGCGAAAGAGCTCGCCGAGATCCCGGCGGTGGTATTCGCCACCTGCCCCCAGACCCCCGAGGACGAGCTGATCACCGCGATCGGGACGGCGACCGACCGGGTGCTCGGGTTGGCGCAGGACTGGCTGGCCGACGAGCGGTTCGCCGCCGCGAAACTGGTCCTGCTGGTCCGCGACGCGCCGGCGCAGTCCGCGATCACCGGCCTGATCCGGTCCGCGACCGCGGAGAACCCCGGCAGGCTGGTGCTGGCGCACGTCGACGACGATCCGGCCTCGCTGCGGGCGGTGGCAGGCGCGCTGGCCACCGGTGAACCGGAGTTCGCCGTGCGGGCGGGGCAGGTGCTCGTGCCGCGGCTGGCCCGAGCCGGGCAGCCCACCGGTGAACCGGTGACGCTCGACGTCGAGGGCACGGTCCTCGTGACCGGCGGCACCGGCACCCTCGGCCGTCTCCTCGCCCGGCACCTCGTCGTCAGGCACGGCGTCCGCCACCTGCTGCTCGTCGGCAGGCAGGGACCCGAAGCCGAAGGTGCCGGCGAACTGGTCGCGGAGCTCGCCGAGCTCGGTGCCGAGGTGACGGTCGCCGCGTGCGACGTGTCCGAGCGGGAGGAGATCCGTGCCCTGCTGGGAACGATCCCGGCCGCCCGGCCGCTGACCGCGGTGGTGCACACCGCCGCGGTACTGGACGACGGCGTGTTCGGTTCGTTCACCCCGCAACGAGTGGACAAGACCTTGCGCCCCAAGGCTTACGCCGCGATCCACCTGCACGAGCTCACAAAGGACCTCGACCTCACCGCCTTCGTGCTCTTCTCCTCCGGTGCGGGCGTCTACGGCAGTCCCGGGCAGGCGAACTACGCGGCCGCGAACTCGGTGCTGGACGCCTTGGCCGAGCAGCGCCGGGCAGCCGGGCTCCCCGCGATCTCGCTGGACTGGGGACTTTGGGCGAGCACCAGCAAGCTCACCGGCACGCTGGGTGCGGCGGACCTGGGCCGCATCGCCAGGGAAGGCGGGCTCGCGATCTCCGACGAGGAAGGCCTGGCGCTGTTCGACGAAGCGCTGCGGCACAACTCGCCGGTGCTGATGCCGTCGCCGATGGACACGTCGGTGTTGCGGGCCCAGGCCAAGGCGGGCACCCTGCCGCCGTTGCTGAGCGGGCTGGTGCGGGCACCCGCCCGTCGTGTCGCGGCGGGTACCGCCTCCGCCACGGGCGGGGACGACCGCGAACAGGCCGCGCTGCTCGGCAGGCTGGCCGGACTGGATCACGACGGCCGGACCGCGCTGCTGCTGGACCTGGTGTGCGGGCACGCCGCCACCGTGCTCGGACACCAGAGCGCGGCAGCGGTGGATCCGCAGCGGGGATTCCTCGAGATGGGCTTCGACTCGTTGACCGGGATCGAGCTGCGCAACCGGCTCAACGCGGCGGTCGGGCAGCGGCTGCCCGCCACGTTGATCTTCGACTACCCGGCGCCGGAACCGGTGGCCGGTCTGCTCGCGGAGAACCTGGCCGCCATCAGTACGTCCACTGTGGACACTCCGCCGTTGCTGGGCAGGCTCGACAGCCTGGACGCGGAGCTGGCCGCGCTGACGCTGGACGAGCGGTCGCGAGCCCAGCTGGTGGAGCGGCTCACCGCGCTGGCCGCCCGGTACGGCGGCGGGTCGCAGGCGGAAGGCGGACTCACCGAGAAGCTCGACGCCGCCTCCGACGACGAGATCTTCGACTTCATCGACAACGAACTCAAGGCGTGACCGGTCGCAAGACCGCGAGACCTGACCACTGACCGGTTCGGCAACAGAACAGATCGAGGCTGAATGTGATGCGAAAGATGACACGACGACGGTTACGGCCGTCAGCGCTGCTGGTCGCGGCGCTGCTCGGGACCACCCTGGTCTCCGGCGTCGGCGGCCAGACCGCCCAGGCGGCGCCGCCGGTGCCGGCGCGCCAGCCGGACGAATCGGTGCTGCGCCCGGCCGAGGCCAAACACGACCCCCCGAGCGCGCTCCCACCCGGTTTCGCCCAGCAGACCGTGGTCTCGGGCCTCACCGAGCCGACCGCGGTGGCGTTCGCGCCGGACGGCAAGACCTTCATCGCGGAGAAATCGGGGATCATCCGGGTCCGTGACTCCGTCGACGCCGCGACCGGCAAGGTTTTCGCGGATCTGCGCACCGAGGTGTTCGACGGCTGGGACCGCGGTCTGATCGGGCTGGCCGTGCACCCGAAGTTCCCGCAACAGCCCTACATCTACGCGCTCTACACCTACGACGCGCCGCCGGGGGAGACCGCGCCGAAGTGGAACGACAAGTGTCCGTCGCCGCCGGGGTACACCGAGGACGGCTGCGTGGTGACCAACCGCATCGTCAAACTGACGATGGGCGCCGACGGGATCGCCGGCGCGCCGGAGACGCTCGTCAGCGGCTGGTGCCAGCAGTACCCCAGCCACACCGCGGACACGCTCGCCTTCGGTCCCGACGGCCTGCTGTACGCCAGTGCCGGTGAAGGCGCCAGCTTCAACTTCGTCGACTACGGCCAGCAGAAGAACCCGTGTGCCGACCCGCCGGGCGGCGCGGGCACCAATCTGACCATTCCGGACGCTCGGGGCGGTTCGCTGCGTTCGCAGTCGCCGCGCCGTCCCGGGGGCGAGCCGATGGTGCTCAACGGCACCGTGATCCGCATCGACCCGCTGACCGGCCAGGGCGTGCCCGGCAACCCGTACGCGTCGAGCACCGACGAGAACGCGCGCCGGATCGTGGCCTACGGCATGCGCAACCCGTTCCGGTTCACCCTGCGCCCGCAGACCGGCGAGGTCTGGCTCGGCGACGTCGGTGAGACCCTGGCGGACGAGATCAACCGGTTCACCCCGGACCCGGCGAAGGCTCCCAACATGGGCTGGCCCTGCTTCGAGGGCAAGGACCCGCATCCCGGCTGGAAGGCGGCCGGGTTGAAGCAGTGCGACTCCCTCTACGCGGAGGGCGGCGATCAGAAGCCGGTTCTGCAGTACGCCAACGGTGCCAAGGTTTCACCGGACGACACCTGCCCCAACACCAGCGGTGCCTCGTTGTCCGGGTTCGCTTTCGCCGACGGACAGACCCTGCCGGAGCCCTACCGGAACTCGCTGTTCTTCAGCGACAGCACCCGCGGCTGCATCTGGGTGATGGGCAAGGACGCGCAGGGCGCGCCGGACCCGGCCAAGGTGACCACCTTCGCCAGCGGCCTCGGGGTGCCGGTGCAGCTGGCGTTCGGTCCCGGCGGCGGCCTGTACTACGTCTCGGTCGACACCGGCGAGCTGCGCCGGATCACCTACGACAACGACCCGAACGTCGCGCCCAAGGCCGTGATCAAGGCCAAGCCGACCGCCGGGCGGTCTCCGCTGTTCGTGCGGTTCGACGGCCGCGGCTCCACCGACCCCGAAGGCGCGCGCCTTCGGTACGAATGGGACCTGGACGGCGACAGCCAGTTCGACGACTGGACGGGGCCGCTGGCGAGCTGGCTGTACCTGAAGAAGCAGTTCGTGCGCCCGGCGCTGAAGGTCACCGACCCCGGCGGAAAGAGTTCGACGGCCAAGGTCGACGTGGTGGTGGACAACGCTCCGCCGCCCGAGCCGGTCCCGGTGATCACCACGCCTGCTCCCGAGCTCACCTGGCAGGTCGGCCAGCGGATCTCCTTCTCCGGTGGGGCTTCCGACGCCCAGGACGGCCCGTTGCCCGCCTCGGCGCTGGACTGGAAGCTGACCATGCGGCACTGCGCCGGGGACGGCCACTGCCACAGCCACGACATCGAGACGTTCCCGGGTACGGCCTCGGGTGAGTTCGCCGCGCCCGACCACCCCTACCCGTCGCACCTCGAGCTGACGCTCAACGCCACCGACTCCGACGGCAACGTCAGCACCAGGACGGTGGAGCTGCAGCCGCAGACCGTGGACGTCACGTTCAAATCCGACCCACCGGGCATCGGGGTCACCGTCGGCAACTACGGCGTGGTGACGGACTCGACGGTGAAGGTCATCGTCGGCACCGCGCTCTCGGTCAGCGCCGCCGGCAAGATCGAGATCCCGCCGTACGAGCTGGTGTTCGACAAGTGGGGCGACGGCGCCGGAGCCAGCCGCATCATCAAGGCGCCCGAGCAACCGGCGACCTACACCGTCTACTACCGGGTCTGCCCTTGTTAGTGACGTCGTGAGTGGCGTTTCGGGTTAGAACCCGAAACGCCACTCACGACCCCCTGTACCGAGCGCGGAGCCGTCACATCCGCCACAGCCCCGAAGCGGGGCTTGCCAAGCCTTTCCGGTGTGGCAGGCCCCGCTTCGGCGTGCCCGCGTTTCGCCTGCTCCAGGCGTTGACCTAGGGGCGGTTAGGGGTTGTCGGTCCTTCTTCGGCGCAAATATTCTCAGCGAGAATTCTGGGGAAACGTGCGTGTACGGGCAATTCTTTGGTTCGCGGATTCCCGCGGACGCGGTCAGGCCGCGAGATTTTCGCGCGGACCGCGCGCGTGGGGAGTTCGTCGTGAAGAGGTGGCGTTGAGTGAGCAATGAGCAGAAGCTTCGGGACTACCTCAAACGTGTGACCGCGGACCTGGCGCAAACGCGCCAGCGGCTGCAGTCGGCGGAGGCGGCGGAGAGTGAGCCGATCGCGATCGTGGGCATCGGCTGCCGGTTCCCCGGCGAGGTGCGCTCCGCCGAGGACCTCTGGGAGCTGGTCCGCGCCGGTGGTGACGCGATCGGTCCCTTCCCCGCCGATCGCGGCTGGGATCTCGAGGCGCTCTACGACCCGGACCCCGACCGGCCGGGCACCAGTTACGTCCGCGAAGGCGGGTTCCTGTCCGACGCCGCCGATTTCGACGCCGGGTTCTTCGGTATCTCGCCGCGTGAGGCGCTGGCGATGGACCCTCAGCAGCGGCTGCTGCTCGAGGTTTCCTGGGAGGTGCTCGAAAACGCCGGGATCGTGCCCGCGTCGCTGCGTGGCAGCCGGACCGGGGTGTTCTCCGGCGTCGCCTACTTCGACTACCTGAGCCGGTTCGCCGGCGCCGAGCTCCCCGCCGATCTTGAGGGTTACGTCGGCAACGGCAACGTCGGCAGCATGGCTTCCGGCCGGATCGCCTACACCCTCGGCCTCGAAGGCCCCACGCTGACCGTGGACACCGCGTGCTCCTCGTCGCTGGTCACGCTGCACCTGGCGGTCCGTGCGCTGCGGGCGGGCGAATGTGATCTGGCATTGGCGGGCGGGGTCACCGTGATGCCGAGCCCGGCCACGTTCCAGGACTTCAGCCGCCAGCGCGGGCTCGCCACCGACGCGCGCTGCAAGGCGTTCGGTGAAGGCGCCGACGGCACCAGCATGAGTGAAGGCGTCGGCATGTTCCTGGTGGAACGGCTCTCCGACGCCAGGCGCAACGGGCACACCGTGCTCGCCGTGGTCCGCGGCACCGCGGTCAACTCCGACGGCGCCAGCAGTGGCCTCACCGCTCCCAACGGTCCTTCCCAGCAGCGGGTCATCCGCGCCGCGCTCGACAGCGCCGGCCTCAAACCGTCCGATGTGGACGCCGTCGAGGCGCACGGTACCGGCACCTCACTCGGTGACCCGATCGAGGCGCAGGCGCTGATCGCGGCGTACGGGCAGGATCGGGCGGCACCGCTGTGGCTGGGCTCGGTGAAGTCCAACATCGGGCACACGCAGGCGGCCGCCGGGGCCGCGGGCGTGATCAAGATGATCATGGCCATGCGGCACGGTGTGCTGCCGAAGACCCTGCACGCCGGCGTGCCGACGTCCCAAGTGGACTGGACCGCGGGCGCGGTCTCGGTGCTGACCGAAGCCAGGCCTTGGCCGGAGACCGGGCAGCCCCGCCGCGCCGGTGTCTCTTCGTTCGGCATGAGCGGGACCAACGCCCACGTCGTACTCGAGCAGGCGCCGGCGGACGAGCCCGCGGAGCTCCCGTCGAACGCCCCGGCGGTGGTTCCGTGGGTGCTTTCGGCCAAAACGCCGGAGGCACTGCGGGACCAGGCCGGACTGCTGAAGCAGGCCGTCGGCCCTTCGGTGGACGTCGCCGATGTGGCTTTCTCGCTGGCGACCACCCGGTCGTCGCTGGAGCACCGAGCGGTCGTACTGGGCGAAAGCCACGACGACCTCCTCGCGGCGCTGACCGCCCTGGCCGACGGAACGACGTCACCGGACGTGGTGACCGGTGGCGCGACGCGCGGTAAGACCGCGTTTTTGTTCGCTGGTCAGGGTTCTCAGCGTGTGGGTATGGGGGCGGAGCTGTATGCGGAGTTCCCGGTTTTCGCTGAGGCTTTTGATGCTGCGTGTGAGTTTTTGCCGCCGTTAGGGGATCTTGGCCGTACGGAGTTCGCGCAACCGGCTCTGTTTGCTTTGGAAGTCGCGCTGTATCGGCTTGTCGAGTCGTGGGGTGTTCGTCCCGATTTTGTGATGGGGCATTCGATCGGTGAGATCGCGGCCGCTCATGTTGCTGGTGTGTTCTCGTTGGAGGACGCGGGAAAACTGGTGTCGGCTCGTGGCCGCCTGATGCAGGCGCTGCCCGAGGGCGGCGTGATGGTCGCGATCGAGGCGACCGAGGACGAGTTCGTGTTGTCGCCCGAGTTCGGGATCGCTGCGGTGAATGGTTCGAGGTCGGTGGTGATTTCGGGTGCCGAGGCGGTTGTCGTACGGATTGCCGAGGAGTTCGCGGCTAGGGGTCGTAAGACGAAGCGTCTTGAGGTGAGTCATGCGTTCCATTCGCCGTTGATGGAGCCGATGCTCGCGGAGTTCTCGAAGGTTCTTGAGGGGATCACGTTCAACGCGCCGGAGATTCCGGTGGTGTCCACTGTGTCCGGTGAGCTGACCGCGGATTGGGCGTCGCCGGGGTATTGGCTGGATCATGTACGTCAGGCGGTGCGTTTCGCCGACGGCGTGGAAACGTTGGCCGCCCAGGGCGTGACCCGGTTCGCCGAACTGGGCCCCGACGGCGTGCTGACGGCGATGGCCCAGGGCTGCCTTCCCGACACCGAAGCCCTGCTCGTGCCGTTCCTGCGGGCCGATCGGCCCGAGGTCCACAGCGCGGCCGGCGCGCTGGCCGCGCTGCACACCCGCGGCGTCCGGGTGAACTGGACCGCGCTGGTCAGCGGGCGCCGGATCGGGCTGCCCACCTACGCCTTCCAACACGACCGATACTGGTTCGACGCCCCTCCCGCTGCAGGGCGATCCGCCGCGACCGGGCTCGGGCTCGCCGCGACCGAGCACCCGCTGCTCGGTGCCGTGATCGAGCTCGCCGCCGGCGAGGAGACCGTCCTCACCGGACGCCTTTCCCTCGCCACCCACCCCTGGCTCGCCGGGCACGCGGTGCACGGGCGGGTACTGGTGCCCGGCACCGCGTTCGTGGAACTCGCCGTCCAGGCAGGCGATCGGGCAGGCTGCGACCAGGTCGACGAGCTGATCATCGAGGCACCGCTCTACCTGCCGGAAACCGGCGGTACCCGGCTGCAGGTGTCGATCGGCGGCCGGGACGAGCGCGGGCGCCGCGAACTCGGCCTGTACTCCCAGCCCGAGGACGAGCCGGACGGCGCATGGACCCGCCACGCGGCGGGCTTCCTCAGCTCCGGCCCCCGGCGGACGGCGGGCACCCTCGCCACCTGGCCGCCGCCGGGCGCCGAACCGGTCGAGCTCGGCGACTTCTACGCGGACGCCGCGCGCCAAGGATTCGCCTACGAACCCCCGTTCCAGGGGCTGCGGGCCGTCTGGCGGCTCGGCGACGACGTGTTCGCCGAGGTCGAACTGCCGTCCGAAGCCAAGGCGGACGCGGACCGGTTCGCGGTCCATCCGGCGCTGCTGGACGCCGCGCTGCACGCACTCGCGTTCGGAGACCTGATCCCCGGTGGCACCGCGGGCAAACTTCCCTTCGCCTGGACCGACGTCGTGGTCCACGCGGTGGCCGCCGCTTCGCTGCGGGTCCGGCTGAGCCCGGGAGGGACCGACGCCGTGGCCGTGCTGGTCGCGGACGGAGCCGGTGAACCGGTCGCCGAGATCGGCTCCCTCACCCTGCGCCCGCTCGCCGCGGACGAGCCGGCCGACCGGCATCGCGACAGCCTGTTCCGGCTGGACTGGCTCCCGGTTCCCGCCGGGGACGCGCAGCCGTCCGTCGCCGTGTTCGGCGACGACTTCACCGGTTTCACGGAACTGGCGGCCAGGGACGAGGTGCCCGATTACGCGGTGGTCCCGTTCACCGCGACGACGGCGGACCTCGCCGGCCAGGTCGGCCGGGTACTGCGGCTGGTCCAGGAGTGGCTCGCCGAGGAGACGCTGGCGGACACCCGGTTCGTCCTGCTCACCGGCAACGCGGTGACCACCGGCGAGGATCTCGCGCCGGACTCCGCCGCCGCGGCCGTCTGGGGACTGCTGCGGTCGGTCCGTGAGGAGAATCCCGGCCGGGTCGTGCAGATCGACGCGGACGACGGCCACGCGTCCGTCGTGGCCGCGTTGTCCTCCGGTGAACCCGAGGTGGCGGTCCGCGACGGGAAGTTGTTCGGCGCGAGGCTGGTCAGGGCCGAGCCGGGGGCGGTGCCGCCGCCCGGTCCGTGGCGACTGGAGAGCCGCCGGAAGACCACCCTGGCCGAGCTCGCGCTGCTGCCCTGCCCCGAGGCCGCCGCGCCGCTGGCGCCGGGGGAGGTCCGGGTTTCCGTCCGCGCGGCCGGTCTGAACTTCCGTGACGTGCTCAACGCACTCGGCATGTACCCCGGCGACGCCGGGCTCATCGGCGTCGAAGGCGCCGGGGTCATCACCGAGCTCGGCTCGGAGGTCACCGGATTCGCGGTCGGCGACCGGGTGCTCGGGCTGCTGCCCGGTGGGTTCGGCCCGCTCGCGGTCACCGACGCCCGCACGGTCGTGCGCATGCCGGAGCACTGGAGCTTCACCGAGGCGGCTTCGGTCCCCGTCGTGTTCCTCACCGCCTTCTACGCGCTGCGGGACCTCGCCGGTCTGCGCGCGGGGGAGTCGCTGCTGGTGCACGCGGCGGCAGGCGGCGTCGGCATGGCCGCCGTGCAGCTGGCCCGGCACTGGGGTATCGAGGTCTTCGGTACCGCGAGCGCGGCCAAGCAGCCGGTTCTGCGGGGTCTCGGCCTCGACGACGACCATCTCGCCTCCTCCAGGGACCTCGAGTTCGCGGACAAGTTCCTCGCGGCCACCGGCGGCCGCGGAGTGGACGTCGTCCTGAACGCGCTCGCGAACGAGTTCGTCGACGCGTCGCTGCGCCTGCAGCCGCGCGGTGGCCGCTTCCTGGAGATGGGCAAGACGGACGTCCGCGAACCCGAAGCGGTCGCCGCCGCCCACGAAGGCGTGCGCTATCAAGCATTCGACCTCGGCGACGCCGGCCCGCGGCGGATCGGCGAGATGCTCGGCGAGGTGCTGGCGCTGTTCGGCGAGGGCGCGCTCGACTTCCTGCCGATCCGCACCTGGGACGTCCGCCGGGGCGCGGAGGCGTTCCGGTTCGTTTCCCAGGCCAAGCACATCGGCAAGGTGGTGCTCACGGTGCCGCGCCCGCTCGACGAGCAGGGCACCGTCCTGATCACCGGTGGCACCGGAACCCTCGGCGGGCTGGTCGCCCGGCACCTGGTCACCGAGCACGGCGTGCAAAATCTGCTGCTGGCGAGCCGAACCGGCCGCGCCCCCGCGCTGGAAGCCGAGCTGACCGAGCTCGGCGCACGGGTCCGGATCGCGGCGTGCGACGTCGCGGACGCCGACCAGCTGGGCACGCTCCTGGCGGAGATCCCGGCCGGACATCCGCTCACCGCCGTGGTGCACGCGGCGGGGGTACTCGACGACGGGACCATCCCGTCGCTCGACGACGACAGGCTCACCGGAGTGCTGCGGCCCAAGGCGGACGCGGCCCTCGTGCTGCACCGGCTGACCAGGCACCTCGACCTCGCCGAGTTCGTGCTCTTCTCCTCCGGTGCCGGGGTTTTCGGCAGCCCGGGGCAGGGCGCCTACGCGGCGGCCAACGCCTGCCTGGACGCGCTGGCCGAGCAGCGCCGTGCCGACGGCCTGCCCGCGGTCGCCTTGGCATGGGGGTTGTGGGCGGAAGCCAGCGGGATGACCGCCGGCCTCGGTGAAACCGACCGCGCCCGGCTGGAACGCGGAGGCAGCACGGCCTTGTCGAGCGAGCAGGGGCTCGCGTTGTTCGACATCGGTCGCGGCGGTCCCCACGCGACGCTCGTGCCCGCACCCCTCGATCTGACCGAACTCCGTGCCGAGGCCCGCGCGGGCACTCTCCCGGCGTTGCTGCGCGGTTTGGTGTCCGCCGGTTTCCGGCGGACCGCTTCGGCCGCGGCGACAGCACAGGGCGGTGAACTCGCCCGGCGGCTGGCCGGACTGTCCGAAGTGGACCGTGAACAGGCACTGGTGGACCTGGTCCGCGCCGAGGCCGCGGTGGTGCTCGCCCACCGTTCGGCCGACAGCGTCGATCCCGGCCGCGCTTTCAAGGAACTCGGCTTCGACTCGCTGACCGCGATCGAACTGCGCAACCGGCTCGGCGCCGCCACCGGGCTGAAGCTGCCGGCGACCCTGGTCTTCGACTATCCGGCGCCGATCGTGCTCGGCCGGTTCCTCGACGAGGAGCTGCGTGGCGGTGCCGCGGACACCGCCACACCGGCTCGCGCCACCGTCGGGGTGACCGACGAACCGATCGCCATCGTCGGCATGGCCTGCCGCCTGCCGGGCGGCATCGACGGCCCGGAGGGGCTGTGGCGGCTGCTCGAGGACGGCGCCGACGCGATCGGCCCCATGCCGTCCGACCGCGGCTGGGACATCGACCGGCTCTACGACGCCGACCCGGACAAGCCCGGGACGATGTACACCGTCGACGGTGGCTTCGTGACCGGCGCCGCCGACTTCGACCCCGCGTTCTTCGGGATTTCCCCGCGTGAAGCGCTCGCGATGGACCCGCAGCAGCGGCTGTTGCTGGAAACCTCTTGGGAAGCGCTGGAAAGGGCGGGTATCGACCCGCTGTCCTTGCGCGGTTCCGCCACCGGGGTGTTCGCGGGGGCAGGCGGTTCCGACTACGCGAACGTGCTGAAGAACGCGCCGGCGGAAACGGAGATGCACGTCCTCACCGGTACGGCGGGCGCGGTGGTCTCCGGCCGGATCGCCTACGTCCTGGGGCTGGAAGGCCCCGCGGTCACCGTCGACACCGCTTGCTCGTCCTCACTGGTCGCGTTGCACCTGGCGGCCCAGTCCCTCCGGCGGGGCGAATGCGATCTCGCGCTGGCCGGCGGCGTCACGGTGATGGCCACCCCGGCGACGTTCGTCGAATTCAGCCGCCAGCGCGGCCTTGCCGCCGACGGCCGATGCAAGCCCTTCGCCGAGGGCGCGGACGGCACGGGCTGGGGCGAGGGCGCCGGAATGCTGCTGGTGGAACGGTTGTCGGACGCCCGGCGGCTCGGTCACCCCGTGCTCGCGGTGGTGCGGGGCAGCGCGGTGAACTCCGATGGCGCGTCGAATGGTTTGACGGCACCGAATGGTCCTTCGCAGCAACGGGTCATCCGGGCGGCGCTGGCGAGCGCCGGCCTCTCACCGTCCGATGTGGACGCTGTCGAGGCGCACGGCACGGGCACCGCGCTGGGCGACCCGATCGAGGCGCAGGCGCTGCTCGCGACCTACGGCCAGGACCGGGAAGAACCGTTGTGGCTGGGGTCGGTGAAGTCGAACCTGGGGCACACCCAGGCCGCGGCCGGGGTCGCGGGCGTGATCAAGATGGTGCTGGCGATGCGGCACGGTGTGCTGCCGAAGTCGTTGCACGTGGACTCGCCCTCGTCTCAGGTGGACTGGTCGTCCGGGGTGGTGGAGCTGCTCACCGAGGCCAGGCCCTGGCCGTCGGCCGGGCGTCCGCGACGGGCGGGGATCTCTTCGTTCGGTATCAGCGGGACCAACGCGCACACCATCATCGAACAGGCGCCCGCCGGGGCCCCGGTCCGTGAGAGCGCCGCGCCGTCGGTGCTGCCCTTGGTGCTCTCGGCGAAGACCGGTGCCGCGTTGCGAGCGCAGGCCGGACGGCTGCGTTCCTTTGTGGACTCTCCGATGGACGTCACCGATGTGGCGTTCTCGCTGGCGACGACCCGAGCCGCGCTGGAGCACCGCGCGGTCTTGCTCGGTGAGGACAAGGACGAACTGCTGCGGTCGCTGACCGCGCTGGCCGACGGTGAGTCCTCGGCCACCGTCGTCACCGGGACGCCCGTGCGGGGCAAGCTCGCGTTCCTGTTCAGCGGCCAGGGTGCCCAGCGGGTGGCCATGGGACGGGAGTTGTACGCGGAGTTCCCGGTGTTCGCCGAGGCCTACGACGCTGCCTGCGCCCACTTGCCTTCGGGGCTGAGTGAGGTCGTGGCAGGAGACGCCGAAGCGCTGAACCGGACGGAGTTCTCCCAGCCCGCCCTGTTCGCGATCGAGGTCGCGCTGTACCGGCTGGCCGAGTCCTGGGGGATCAGGGCCGACTTCCTGCTGGGGCATTCGATCGGCGAGGTCGCGGCGGCCCATGTGGCGGGCGTGTTCTCCCTGGCGGACGCGGGCAAACTGATCACCGCCCGCGGACGGCTGATGCAGGCGCTGCCCGACGGCGGGGCGATGGTGGCCGTGGAGGCGACCGAGGACGAGTTCGAACCGGACGGCGAGTTCGGGGTCGCCGCGGTGAACGGTCCCGAATCGGTGGTCCTCTCGGGCGCCGAGGACGTGGTGAGCCGGATCGCGGCCGAGTTCGCGGCCAAGGGCCGCAAGACGAAGCGGCTCGCGGTCAGCCACGCGTTCCACTCGCCGTTGATGGAGCCCATGCTCGTCGGGTTCGCCGAAGTACTCGCCACGCTGACCTACCACGAACCGGCGATTCCGCTGGTGTCCACCGTGTCGGGGGCCGTGACCACCGAAATCGCTTCACCCGGGTACTGGCTCGAGCACGTCCGCGCCGCGGTGCGGTTCGCCGACGGGGTGGGGGAACTGGCCGCGCAGGGCGTGACCACCTTCGTCGAACTGGGCCCCGACGGGGTGTTGAGCGGACTCGCCCAGCGGACCTTGCCCGACGCGGAAAACCTGTTCGTACCGGTACTGCGCGCGGACCGGCCCGAGGTGCGTTCGGCGCTGAGCATGATCAGCGCGCTGCACACCCGGGGGATCGCGGTGGACTGGCCCGCCCTGCTCACCGGCAACCGGGTCGAGCTGCCCACCTACGCCTTCCAGCACGAACACTTCTGGCCGAAGGGAATGGGCGGGAACGGCGACCTCACGGCGGCCGGGCTCGGCAGCGCCGACCACCCGCTGCTCGGCGCGGCGGTGGAGGTCGCGGACGGCGAACTGGTCCTCACCGGCCGCCTCGCGCTGGCCACCCACGGCTGGCTGGCCGACCACGTGGTCCACGACCGGGTACTCCTGCCGGGGACCGCGTTCGTCGAACTGGCGCTACAGGCCGGAAAACGGACCGGATACGACCGGCTCGCCGAGCTCACGCTGTCGGCGCCGCTCGTCCTCCCGGACACCGGCGGGGTGCGGCTCCAAGTGGTCCTGCGCCCGGCCGACGAAGGGGCGGGACGGGAGATCGCGATTTACTCGCGTCGCGACTCCGACGGGGAGGAGTGGACTCAGCACGCCGTCGGCACGCTGGTCGCCGAGCCGCCTGCCGGGCAGCCGGATGCGCTGAGCGCCTGGCCGCCACCCGGCGCGGTACCGGTCGAACTCGGTGAGTTCTACGAGAGTTTCGGCGAGGGCTTCCGCTACGGTCCGGCCTTCCGCGGCCTGCGTGCCGTATGGACTCTCGGGGAGGACGTCTACACCGAGGTCGAGCTGCCGTCGGAAGAGCATTCCGAGGCGGCCCGGTGTGGTCTGCACCCCGCGCTGCTCGACGCCGCGTTGCACGGAATCGGGTTCGGCGGGTTCGTCTCCGACCCGGGCGCCGGCTTCCTTCCGTTCGTGTGGAGCGACGTGGCACTGCACGCCACCTCGGCCACGGCCGTGCGGGTCAAGCTCAGCCCGGCCGGTCCGGACTCGGTGTCGGTGCTGGTCGCCGATGCCGAAGGGGCACCGGTCGCCGAGGTCGGCTCGTTGGCTCTGCGTGCGGTGACCGCGGATTCGGTACGGGACTCCGCGATCCCGGCGGACACCTTGTGGACGGTCGACTGGGTCGCGGTCCCGGCCGGTCCTGCCGTGGACACAGTGGACACCGACGTGACGGTGGTCGCGGACCTCGCCGAGTTGACCGGCGAAGTGCCCGCGATCGTGGTCGTCGACTGTGCGGCCGTCGGTGCGGCCTCGGGTGAACTGACTTCGTCGACGCTCGCGCTCGTTCAAGAGTGGTTGCGCGACAAAGCTTTCGAGGACTCACTGCTGGTGGTGCGGACGTGCGGCGCGGTCGCGACGAGTGCGGGCGAGGACGTCCGTGACCTCCCCGCAGCCGCCGTCCACGGCCTGCTGCGCAGTGTTCAGTCCGAGCACCCCGGCCGCGTGCTGGTGGTGGACGTCGACGAAGACTCGCGATCCCTCGCGCCGGCACTTTCGCTCACCGGTGAGCCGGAGATCGCGGTACGGGGCGGCGAGCTTTTCGTGCCACGCCTCGCCCGCGTTTCCCGTACCGCCGAGCTGGCGGCGCCCGCGGACGGACCTTGGCGCCTCGACAGCATCGGCAAGGGCACGCTGGGAAACCTCAGCCTGCTGCCTTGGCCCGCCGCTCGGGAACCGCTGGGCGAGCTCGAAGTGCGTGTCGCCATGCGGGCCGCCGGGGTGAACTTCCGTGACGTGCTGAACGCGTTGGGCATGTATCCCGGCGACGCCGGTCTGATGGGCATGGAAGGCGCCGGAGTGGTGCTGGAGGTCGGCGCGAAGGTCACCGGACTGGCTCCGGGCGATCGCGTGCTCGGCCTGATCTCGGCGTCTTTCGGTCCGGTGGCGGTGGCCGATTCCCGGATGCTGGCCAGGATTCCGGCCGGATGGTCCTTTGTGGACGCCGCGTCGGTGCCACTGGTCTTTCTCACCGCGTTCTACGCTTTGCGTGATTTGGCCGACGTCAGGTCGGGGGACGCGGTGCTGGTGCACGCGGCCGCCGGTGGGGTGGGCATGGCCGCTGTACAGCTGGCCCGGCATTGGGGCGCCGAGGTCTTCGCGACGGCGAGTGCGGGCAAGTGGGACGCGGTTCGCGCGCTGGGTGTGGCCGATGGTCATGTCGCCTCGTCGCGGGATACCGGTTTCGAGGCGAAGTTCCTCGCCGCGACGGATGGTCGTGGCGTGGATGTGGTCTTGGACGCGCTGGCGGGCGAGTTCGTCGATGCCTCGTTGCGGTTGTTGCCGCGTGGCGGCCGGTTCGTGGAAATGGGCAAGACGGATGTCCGTGAGCCGGATCAGATCGCGGTCGAGTTCCCCGGTGTTGCCTATCAGGCGTTCGATCTGATCGAGGCCGGTCCGGTGCGGATCGGCGAAATGCTGGCCGAGTTGGTGGGGCTGTTCGAGACGGAGGCGCTCTCGCCGTTGCCGTCTCGGGTGTGGGACGTAAGGCAGGCGCCGGAGGCGTTCCGTTTCATGTCCCAGGCGAAGCACGTGGGCAAGGTTGTGCTCAGCGTGCCGCGGCCGCTTGATCCGGCGGGGACGGTGCTGATCACCGGTGGTACCGGGAATCTGGGTGCTTTGGTGGCGCGGCACCTGGTCGGCCAGGGCGCGCGGAAACTGTTGCTGGTGAGTCGTCGTGGTCTGTCGGCTCCTGGTGCTGCCGAGTTGGTCGATGAACTGACCGGTCTGGGTGTCGAGGTGTCGGTGGCCGCGTGTGACGTGGCCGACCGCGAGGCACTGGCCGATGCTCTGTCCACTGTGGACCTAACGGCGGTGGTGCACACCGCCGGGGTGCTGGATGACGGGGTCGTGGAGTCGTTGACCGCCGACCGTGTCGCCGGGGTATTGGGTCCCAAGGCGGACGCGGCGTGGAATCTGCACGAGTTGACGAAGAACCAGGATTTGGCTGAGTTCGTGGTGTTTTCGTCGGCTTCGGGAGTTTTCGGTAACCCCGGTCAGGCGAATTACTCGGCGGCGAATGTGTTCCTGGATGCTCTCGCGGCTCATCGCCGGGCGAACGGCTTGCCAGGACTGTCGCTGGCGTGGGGTCTGTGGGATCAGGAAAACAGTGGCATGGGGGCGACCCTCGGTGTCGCCGACCGCGCCGCCCGGTCCGGCAGCGCCGCGATCCGGCCGGAAGAGGGGCTGGCACTGTTCGACGCCGCCCGTGCGCGGGCCGCGTCCCTGCTGGTCCCCGCTCCGCTCGACCCGGCCTCCCTGCGGGACACGGCCGTACCGGCACTGCTCCGGGGGCTCACCCGGCCGTCCACCCGGCGCGCTGCCTCCGGCAAGGTCGGCGACGGTGGCTCCCTGGTGAGCGAGCTTTCCGGGCTGTCCCCGGCGGAACAGGACAAGCAGCTCACCGACCTGGTGCGGGCCAACGCGGCGATCGTGCTCGGGTATGCCTCGGCGGACCGCATCGAACCGCTGCAGGCGTTCAAGGATCTCGGGTTCGACTCGCTGACCTCGGTCGAACTGCGCAACCGGCTGGCTTCCGCGATCGGCGCGAAACTGCCGGCCACGCTGATCTTCGACTACCCCAGCCCGGCGGTGCTCGGGACGTACCTGCGCACCGAACTGCTCGGCACCCAGCCCGCCCCCGACACCGCACCGGTGCGGCGGCAGGCGGTCACGGACGACCCGATCGTCATCGTCGGCATGGCCTGCCGCTTCCCCGGCGGGGCGAACTCGCCGGAGGAGTTCTGGGACCTGCTGCTCCAGGGCCGCGACGCGATTTCGGAGTTCCCGGCCGACCGCGGCTGGGACGCCAAGGCGCTGTACCACCCGGACCCCGCCCACGAGGGCACGACCTACACCGTCGAGGGCGGGTTCCTGCACGACGCCACGGAGTTCGACCCCGGGTTCTTCGGCATCTCGCCCCGCGAGGCGCTGGCGATGGACCCCCAGCAGCGGCTGCTGCTGGAGACCGCGTGGGAGGCCTTCGAACGTGCGGGGCTGGACGCCACCGCCCTGCGCGGCACCGCCACCGGCGTCTTCGCCGGGACGATGGGCCAGGACTACGCCAGTGTCCTGCAGAACGCGTCGGCGGAGACCGAGGCACACGCGCTGACCGGCAACGCGGCGTCCATCGTGTCCGGCCGCATCGCCTACACCCTCGGGCTGGAAGGCCCCGCCGTCACCGTGGACACCGCGTGCTCGTCTTCGCTGGTGGCCTTGCATCTGGCCATGCAGTCGCTCCGCACGGGCGAATGCGATCTGGCACTGGCGGGCGGCGTGACCGTGATGGCCACCCCCGCGGCCTTCATCGATTTCAGCCGCCAGCGCGGGTTGGCCGTGAACGGACGCTGTAAGCCGTTCTCGGCCGGCGCCGACGGCACGAGCTGGGGTGAAGGTGCCGGCATGCTGGTCGTCGAACGGCTCTCCGACGCCAGGAGGCACGGGCACCCCGTGCTCGCGGTCGTGCGGGGCAGCGCGGTCAACTCCGACGGCGCGTCCAACGGGCTGACCGCGCCCAACGGCCCCTCGCAGCAGCGGGTGATCAAGGCGGCGCTGGCCGGGGCCGGCCTCACACCGTCCGATGTGGACGTCGTGGAGGCGCACGGCACCGGGACCTCTCTCGGTGACCCGATCGAAGCGCACGCCCTGCTGGCCACCTACGGGCAGGACCGTGAACGGCCGCTGTGGCTGGGTTCGGTCAAGTCGAACCTCGGGCACACCCAGGCCGCGGCGGGCGTCGCGGGCATCATCAAGATGGTCATGGCGATGCGGCACGGCGTGCTGCCGAAGACACTGCACGTGGACCAGGCGTCACCGCATGTGGACTGGTCGGCCGGTGCGGTGGAACTGCTCACCGAAGCCCAGCCGTGGACCCGGAACGGGACCCCGCGGCGGGCGGCGGTCTCCTCGTTCGGGATCAGCGGGACCAACGCGCACACCGTCCTCGAAGAGGCACCGGAAGCGCCGCCCGCCGCGGTGACGGCGGACCGGCCACTGGTGCCGTGGGTGCTCTCCGCCAAGTCGGTGCCCGCGCTGCGGGCACAGGCGAGCAGGCTCCAAGCCCGTGTCCTCACCGGCACGGCCCCGAACCCGGTCGACTTCGGCTGGTCGCTCGCCGCTTCCCGTGCCGCTCACGAACACCGCGCGGTGGTGCTCGTCGAGGACACCGCTGGTGCGGCCGCCGGACTCGGCGCGGTGGCCGCGGGGGAAACACCGGCAGGCGTGGTGGAAGGTACCGCGAACACCGGCAAGCTGGCCTTCCTCTTCACCGGGCAGGGCGCCCAGCGCCGAGGAATGGGCTCGCGGTTGTACCGCGAGTTCCCGGTCTTCACCGAAGCCTTCGACGCCGTCTGCGCGGAACTCGACCCGAAGCTCGGCCGGTCACTGCGGGCGGTGCTCGAAGACGAACCGGAGCTGCTCGACCAGACCCGCTTCACCCAGGCAGCACTGTTCGCGCTCGAGGTCGCGTTGTTCCGGCTGGTCGAATCCTGGGGCGTCCGCCCGGACTTCCTGCTGGGGCACTCCATCGGGGAGATCGCCGCCGCGCACGTCGCCGGAGTGTTCTCGCTCGCGGACGCCGCCACGCTCGTGGCGGCTCGCGGGTCGCTCATGCAGGCACTGCCGTCCGGTGGCGCGATGGTGGCGGTCGAGGCCACCGAGGACGAAGTGCTGGTGCAGCTGAAAGCCGTACCGGACACGGTCGACGTCGCCGCGGTCAACGGGCCGCGTTCGGTGGTGATCTCCGGCGCCGAAGCCGTGGTGCTCGCGGTGGCGGACCGGTTCACCGAACAGGGCCGCCGTACCAAACGGCTGGCCGTCAGCCACGCGTTCCACTCGGCGCTGATGGAGCCGATGCTCGCGGAATTCGCCGAGGTCCTCGGCGGGCTCACCTTCGCCGAGCCGCGGATCCCGATCGTTTCGAACGTGACCGGCGAGCTCGCCACAGGACTGTCCGAGCCCGCGTACTGGACCGCGCACGTCCGCCAGGCCGTCCGGTTCGCCGACGGGGTCGGCCTTCTCACCGGTGCCGGGGTGACGACGTGGCTCGAGCTCGGGCCGGACGGGGTGCTTTCGGGGATGGCCCGTGAGTGCCTGCCGGAGCAGGGGACCGAGGCCGCCTTCGCCTCGGTGCTGCGTGGCGAGCGTGACGAGCCGCGCTCCGCGCTCGGTGCACTGGGAAAGGTGTGGGCGAGTGGCGGGGAGGTCGACTGGGCCGCGTACTTCGGCCCGGCCAACCAGGTCGACTTGCCGACCTATGCCTTCCAGCGGCAGCGATACTGGCTCGACGCCCCGGCCGCCACCCCACTGGAGCAGTCGTCCGAAGTGGACAGCCGGTTCTGGGCGGCGGTGGACCGCCAAGACCTCGGTTCCTTGGCGGACGGCCTCGCCCTCGATCTGGACCAGCCGCTCAGCGCGGTGCTCCCGGCGATGGCGGAGTGGCGACGGCGGCAGCGCGATGAGTCCGTTGTGGACGGATTGCGGTATCGCGTGAGCTGGCAACGGCTGCCCGAACGGCCGACCGGGGGTGTCACCGGTTCCTGGTTGCTGCTGGTGCCCGCCGACGGCCATCCGGCCGCCGAGGTGGTGAGCCGGGCACTCGGCGCCGAGGTCCGGACCCTTCCGTTGCCTTCGGACCCCGGCGGGTACACCGGCGTCGCCGCCTTGCTGCCCGCGGGTGCGAACGCGGCGACGGAAGCCCTCGCACTGATCCAGGCACTCGACGCGGCCGGGCTCGACGCGCCGCTGTGGCTGCTCACCCAGGGAGCGGTCTCCACCGGTGACGGTGACCGGCTCGCCGACCCCGCGCAGGCACAGGCCTGGGGCCTCGGCCGCGTCGCCGGGCTCGAATCCCCCGACCGCTGGGGCGGTCTCGTCGACCTGCCCGCCGACTGTGACGACCGCGCCGCCGAGCGGGTACTGGACGTACTCGCTGGGGACGAGGACCAGGTGGCCGTACGGTCCACCGGGATGTTCGCCCGGCGGCTCGTCCGGTTCGCGAAACCGGCGGGAGCCGTGGCTTGGCGGCCGTCGGGAATGGTGCTGATCACCGGCGGTACCGGCGCGCTGGGCGCGCGGGTGGCTC
>NZ_JACBXD010000107.1 GCF_013870525.1 Amycolatopsis pittospori | reverse complement strand
CCGCGGCGTCGGCGGCCTCGATCTTGGCGGCCGCGTCGGCGCCACCGCGGGTCCGCTTGCGCGGGGTGCGGTTGCGCTTGCGGGGAGCCTCTTCGTCCTTCGCGGCACTCTGGCCCTGGCCACGGCCCCGGCGCTTGCCACCCAGGTCCTCTTCGACCTCGGCCGAAAGACCGGCGCGGGTCCGCTTCGACAGCGGGAGGCGCCCGGTGGTGCCCTCGGGGATGCCGAGGTCGGAGAACAGGTGCTTCGACGACGAGTACGTCTCGGCGGGCTCGGGCATGTCGAGCCCGAGAGTGTCGGAGATCAGCTTCCAGCGCGGTTCCTCGTCCCAGTCGACGAGGGTGATCGCGACACCGGTGCGGCCCGCGCGGCCGGTGCGGCCGATGCGGTGGACGTAGGTCTTCTCGTCCTCCGGGGTCTGGTAGTTGATCACGTGCGTGACGTCGTCGATGTCGATACCGCGGGCGGCGACATCGGTGGCGACCAGCACGTCGACCTTGCCGGAACGGAACGCGCGCAGCGCCTGTTCGCGGGCGCCCTGGCCCAGGTCACCGTGCACGGCGGCGGCCGCGAAGCCACGCTCGACGAGCTCGTCGGCGACCTTCTGCGCGGTGCGCTTGGTGCGGGTGAAGATCATCGTCAGGCCGCGGCCCTCGGCCTGCAGCGCGCGGGCGATCAGCTCGGGCTTGTCCATCGAGTGCGCCCGGTAGACGAACTGGGTGGTGCGCTCGTGGATCGCGCCGGCGTCGTTCTCCTCGGCGCGGATATGCGTCGGCTGGGTCAGGAACGTGCGGGCCAGCGTGATGATCGGGCCCGGCATGGTCGCCGAGAACAGCATCGTCTGGCGCTTGTCCGGGACCATCCGCAGGATGCGCTCGATGTCGGGCAGGAAGCCCAGGTCGAGCATCTCGTCGGCCTCGTCCAGCACCAGACCGCGGACCTTGCCCAGCACCAGGTGCTTCTGCTCGGCCAGGTCCAGCAGGCGGCCGGGGGTGCCGATGACGACGTCGACGCCGTTGCGGAGCGCCGCGATCTGCGGCTCGTACGGGCGGCCGCCGTAGATGGCCAGGGTGCGGATGCCGAGGTGCTTGCCGGCGCCCTTGAGGTCGTTCGCGACCTGGATGCACAACTCGCGGGTCGGCACGACGACCAGTACCTGCGGGGTGCCGTCGCCGGGGACCTCGACGCGGTGCAGCAGCGGGACGCCGAAGCCCAGCGTCTTGCCCATACCGGTACGGGCCTGGCCGATGAGGTCGTCGCCGGCCATGGCCAGCGGCAGGGTGAGGGCCTGGATGGCGAAGGTGCGCTCGATCCCGGCCTCGCTCAGCGCCTTCACGATCTCCGGCTTGACGCCGAAGGACGCGAAGGAGGGGGCTTCGGGCTCCACCGGTGCGCCCGCCTGAAGCGGGTGCGACACGTCCAGTGCCGCCGGGCCGGTCTCGCTGTGTTCCAGCGCGACGGCCTCCGGCAGACCGGTGGTGTTCTCTTCGGTTGTGGTTTCGTTCGTGGTCAGGGTGCTCGCCTCTCTCGTGACCAGCGCGCACTGCCCTGGTCACCGGATCGACACTCGACCACGAAAATTCGCTCGGCTCCGCGCTACTGGCGCTGAAGCGGCCCTTCGTGGGAATGCCGCAGGATGGCGTGCACGCACATCATTCTTTGTGCTGACCGGGGCCGCATCGGCTGTCCTTCAGCCGTAGCAGCGTCCCGATCCGGGACGGATGATCCGTCGTATCCGGCCGCCAGTGTACCTGGTCTGCGGTTTTCGTATAGTCCCCGCCGCGCCGGGGAGGGTGGGATCGGTCTCTTCACCACCCCGGGAGTGTGTTCGGCGATACCCTCGTCGCCGTGACGGAGGCAAAGCAGATCAGCGAGGGCGTAGTCGATTTGCTCGGCGTACTCGCCTACGGGGAATTGTCCGCGTTCGACCGCATGGCGGAGGACGCGCGCACCGCGCCGACGCTGTCCGGACGGGCCGCGCTGGCGTCCATGGCGGCGGCCGAGATCGGGCACTACGACCTGCTCACCAAGCATCTCGCGGGGCACGGCGTCGCGATCGAAGACGCGATGCGTCCGTTCGTCGGGCACATCGACGCCTGGCACGCCTCCACGGCGCCGCGTTCGTGGCTCGAGTCGCTGGTGAAGGCCTATGTCGGTGACGGGCTCGCCGCGGATCTCTACCGCGAGATGGCCAGCTGGCTCGACCCGGAGACCAAGGATCTGGTCCTCACCGTGCTCGCCGACACCGGGCATTCGGCGTTCGCCGAGCGCGAGGTCGCGGCCGGGATCGAGGCCGACCCGAAGGCGCGGGACAAGCTCGCGCTGTGGGGTCGTCGCCTGCTGGGCGAGGCCCTGACGCAGGCTCAGTACGTCGTCGCCGAGCGGGACGGCCTCGCCGAACTGATCGTCGAAGGTTCGGGTGATCTTTCGGGAATCGCCGCGCTGTTCCGCCGGTTGCAGCAGGGGCACACCAAGCGCATGCAGGTGCTGGGGCTCGGCTGAGGTCCCTTCGGCTAGCCTTGGCTGACCATTAATTTCGATACTTTCAAGCGGAGGTCCCACGTGGAGGTCAAGATCGGCATCAAGGACACGCCGCGGGAGCTCGTCGTGTCGAGCAGCCAGTCGCCCGACGAGGTCGAGCAGCTGGTGGCGAGCGCCTTGACGACCGGTGACGGGATCTTCCGCATCGACGACGAAAAGGGCCGCAAGTACATCGTGCCCACCGACCGGATCGCCTACGTCGAGATCGCGCCGTCGGATGTTCGCAAGGTCGGCTTCGCTGTGGGTGGCTAACCCGATCGGGTTGTAGTCCGATGTCACAGTGGCGTCACCGCTGCATCTCAGCCAGCTCTCAGATTTGATCGTCACGCTAAGGCGGGGACGGCAGGGGGCTAGCCGAGAAATGAGGTGGACGGCGTCACTGTGATGGACCGCGCGCTGGTCGACGGCGCGCGCACTGTTCCCGATCAAGGCAAGCGGGTCGTAGGGCGGCTGACCGGTATCGACGTCGCCCGCGGTCTGGCCGTACTCGGCATGTACGCGGTGCATGTCGGCCCCGATCCGGCCAAAGGCGGCGTCGGGGTGCTGTTCAAACCGTTCGAAGGCCATTCCGCGGCGTTGTTCGCGGTCTTGGCGGGTGTCTCGATCGCGCTGATGTCCGGCGGACGCCGCCCCAAACTGGGCCGCGACCGGACGCGAGTCGCGCTGAAGCTGGCCACGCGCGCGCCGCTGCTGGTGGCGCTGGGACTGTGGCTGACCAGCCTCGAGACCGGCTACATGGTGATCCTCGCCTACTACGGCGCCTGCTTTCTCTTTGCGATTCCGTGGTTGCGCGCGAGCGCGAAGGCACTGGCGATCGCGGCCGTCGTCACTGCTGTGGTCGCGCCCCTGCTGTCCCATCTGGTCAGGGCCCAGTTGCTGCCCCGCGACCTGTTGTTCTTCGCTCCGGACCTGACGGCGGACGACGTCACGTCGACAGGGCTGCTGAAGGCCGCGACCGTCCTCGTCCTGACCGGTACGTTCCCCGCGTTCACGCTGATGGCGTACGTCTTCGCCGGGATGGCGATCGGCCGCATGGACCTGACGTCGCGCAGCGTGTGCCGCCGTCTGTTCTTCGGCGGCTCGGCGGTCGCGGTGGGCGGCTACCTCGCCTCCTGGATCGCGACCGGACCGCTCGGCGGCATGCAGGCGGTCTACCGCTCGCTGGAGCCGGCCGCCGCGCAGGCCGGGATGACGCCGTCGGAATTCTTCCGGCTCAACCAGACCTGGATCCACGGCACGCCGCCGACCACCAGCTGGGCCTGGGAACTGCTGCCGACAGGCACCTCTTACACGCCGTTCGACCTGCTGATCTCCATCGGGATCGCGGCCGCGGTGATCGGCGGCTGCCAGCTGCTGATGCCGAGATTCGAACGCGTGCTGAGGCCGCTTTCGGACCTGGGCGGCCGGGTCCTGAGCGCGTACGTGCTGCATTTCGTGGCGATCGCGCTGCTGTGGGACGAGAGCGACGGTGATTCGATCTTCAGCGTGCTGCACTTCGTCGAGTTCTCGGTGGTCGCGTTGACCGCCGCGGTGCTGTGGCGGAAGTTCGTCGGGCGCGGGCCGCTGGAATGGACGATGAACAAGCTGTCGAGCTGGCCGAAGTACGTGGTGCCGTCGACGCGGGTCCCTGCTCAACGGCGCGGCTGACGGTGGCGCGGTTGGGTCACCGGCGTCTGGCCGTGAAGTCCGTGAAGGCCTCCTTGAGGGACCTAGGGTCCCTCAAGGAGGCCTTCACGGACCGGCCAACGGACACGACATCTTCGCCTTGTCGCCATCGCTTGGGCGGTGATAGCAAAGGTCCCTTGCTCTCCCGCAAGCCGAGACGTCAGGCGTTGAGTTCGTTCAGTTCTTCCAGTGAGGTCGGCACGTGGAAGGGCGGCGTGCTGGTGCCCATGATGCGGTAGCGGTCCCACGGGTCCGGGTCGGAGAGTTCGCCCTTCGCGCTGTACTCGCCCGCGCGGATTTCGACGGCCTTCTTCTTGCCGTCGGCCGCCGCGGACACCTGTTCGTTGGTGGCGACCCGGCCGTACCAGCGGTAATAGCCGTCGATCGGCTGGAAGTAGCCCCGCAGTTCGACGGTGGCCGCGATCTCGGTCCCGTCGATCACGAGGACCGCTTCGCCGGCGTAGCCGTCTTCGTCGTGCTCGCTCATTGCCCCTCCACCTGCTTTTCCTCGGTCTTCCGCATCTGGACGACCTTGTTCTCTTCGAGCGGCAGATTCGGGTCGATGACGATGCCCTGCTGCCGGGAGAGGCCGTCGATCGCGGCCCAGATGATCTGTGTCAGGTACTCGACGACGCTGTCGCGGCCCATCGAGCGCCGGTCCAGCCACCATTCGCCGGTGCTCTGCACCATGCCGACGATGCCGTGCGCCCACGGTTCGGCGGCGCCGGAGTCCATGTTGAACATCCGCATGTAGTCGCCGAGCAGCGCGGTCAGCGCGGTCGCGATGAGTTCCTTGTCCTCCGCGACGACGTCGGATTTGACGAGCACCTTCTCCTGCAGGCCACCGCGCGCGAGCAAACGGTAGAGGTTCGGGTGCTCCTCGATGACGCTGAAGAACGCGTCGAGCGCCATCCGGATCCGGGGGACCGGGGCGAGTTCGGAGTTGATGGCCGGGATCAGCCGTTGGAAGAGGATCTCCGTGCCGCGCTGCCCGAGGGCGACGTACAGGTCGGCCTTGTCGTCGAAGTGCCTGTACAGCACGGGTTTCGTGACGCCCGCTTCGGCGGCGACGTCCTCCATGCCGAGGTCTGGGCCGTGGGTGTCGAGGGCCCTGAGGGCGGCTTCGACGAACTCCGCGCGGCGTGCGATCCGGTGCTTGCGCCAGCGGTCGCGGCGGGCATCACCCGTGTCGGCCTCACCCGCCGTGGGGTGCTTGCTCGACTGCTTGCTGTTGCGCTTGACACGTTCGATCACCCAAGTCATGCTACCAGAGGTAACTGTTACCGCGAGTTACAGATAGGGGTGTGTCGGCAATGACGCGGGCGCTGAAGGAAACGGACCGGGAGAAGACCGCCGAGCGGCTTCTCAAGTCCTCTGCCAACAAGTTCTACGATCCCGACGTCGACATCGACTGGAACGCTCCGCTGGTGGACGGGAAGCGCTACATCCCGGCTCACCGCTCCTCGCTGTACGGCACCAAGCTGTGGGACTCGCTCTCCGAAGAGCAGCGCATCGAACTCGGCAAGCACGAGGTCGCGAGTGTCGCCACCACCGGTCTGTGGTTCGAAATCCTCCTGATGCAGATGCTGCTCAAGGAGGTCTACGACGAAGACCCGACCAGTTCGCACGCGCAGTACGCGCTGACCGAGATCGCGGACGAATGCCGTCACTCGACGATGTTCGCGCGGATGGCGGCGCGGATCGGCTGCCCGGCCTACGGGCCGGTGCCGTGGTTGCGGCGGCTGGCGAAGCTGATGCCGTCGATCTCCTATGGTCCCGCACGCTACGGCGCGATCCTGGTCGCCGAAGAGGTCCTCGACCGGCTTCAGCGCGAGCAGATGAACGACCCGGACATCCAGCCGCTGGTGCGGATGGTCAACCGGATCCACGTACTCGAAGAAGCCCGGCACGTCACCTTCGCTCGCGAAGAGGTCACTCGCGGAATGGCGAAGCTGACGAAGAAGGAAATCATCTATCAGCAGTTCATCATCGCGCTGATCTCCTACTTCGTGACGCGGGCCTTCATCAACCCGCACGTCTACAAGGCGGTCGGGATCCGGCCGCGCGACGGCGTCGAAGCCGCGCTCGCCAACGAAAACTGGCGCGAGACCATCCAGTGGGCGGGCGAGAAGATCATGCCGTTCCTGCAGGAGTCCGGTCTGGTCGGCAAACCCGGCATGTACTTCTGGCGCAAGTCCTTCCTGCTGCCGGGGAAGCGATGAGGAGCGTCAAGCAGCGCGGCGTCGTCTCGTGGGATCCGTCGCGGGAACACCGGTTCGTCACCGGTGACGGCACCGCCCTCCACATCGAGATGAGCGGCCCGGCCGATTCCGAACTCACGCTCGTGCTGGTGCACGGCTGGACGCAGGACCACCGGACCTGGGACGGCGTGGTGTCGCGCCTCGGCGACTCCGTGCGGATCCTGCGCTACGACCTGCGCGGGCACGGTGGTTCCGCGCCGGCGAAACCGGGAACGGCCACGATCCCGACCCTCGCCGACGACCTCGCCGAGCTGATCGAAGACCGCGCACCGAGCGGACCGATCGTGCTCGCGGGGCATTCCATGGGCGGGATGACGATCATGGAGCTGTCCCGTCGGCACCCCGAACTCGTGGCCCGGCGCGTCGCCGGTGTCGCTTTCGTCGCCACGTCGTCCGGTGAGATGGACCGGATCACCCTCGGCCTGCCGGGGATCGCGGGCAGTGGCGCGGCGAGGTTCGAACGGCGGCTCGCGAAGCTGCTCGCGAAGAACCGCCGGGACGCCTTGCCGTTGCCGCTGTCCGTGGTGCGCCCCGGCGCGCGGCTGCTCGTCTTCGGCCGCCGGCCGCAGCGGACGGACGTCGACTCGGTCGCGGAACAGTTGCTGTGCGCGCATCCGGCCAGCGTCGCCGGATTCCAGGACGCGATCTCGCGGCACGACTGCCGGGTCACGCTGGCCGCGCTGCTGGGGAAACCGGTGATCGTGCTGTCGGGGGAGCGGGACAGGCTCTGCCCGACCACGCACGCCAAGGTCATCGCCGACGCGCTGCCGGACGCCGAATTCGTGCGCTACCCGGGGGCCGGGCACATGCTCCCGCAGGAACGGGCCCAGGAGGTTTCGGACCGCATCGCGGCACTCGTCCGCCGCGCCGCGAGGGTCTGAAAAGAGAGCAAGGGACCTTTGCCATCGCTTTCGGTGGGGCGGCGAGAGTAAAGGTCCCTTGCTCTTTCCCGCAGGTCAGAAGCGGGCGTAGCCGGTTTCCACGAGGCGGACGCCCATCTGCTTGTAGGCCTCGTCGTCGTCCGGGGCCACGGTCGCCAGGCCGTCGACGTAGCGGTTGAACATGCAGAAGGCCGCCGCGATCAGGACGGTGTCGTGGATTTCGACGTCCGTCGCGTCCTCCGCGCGGGCGGCGGCGATCAGGTCGTCGCTCACGGATTTCCCGCCTTCGCGAACGGCGAGCGCGACGTGCAGAAGTGCCTTCACCTTCGCCGACACGGGTGCGCCGTCGACGTCCTTCCACGCCGCTTCGACGACCGGCATGCCGTCTTCGAGCGCTTCGGCGGCGACGGCGCCGTGACTGCGCGAGCAGAAGGTGCAGTCGTTGCCACGCGAGACCACCGCGGCGATCAGTTCCCGTTCGCCGACGCTGAGGCTGCTGGGTCCGCGAAGCAGGGCTTCGGCGAGTTGTCCGAGCGGCGCCGCCGTCTCCGGCCGGAAGGCGAACAGGGCGGTGATGCCGGGCAGGTTCTCGTCGAGCGCGATGTGGGGCATGGGGCGACTCCTCGCGGATCGGCAACGCGGTCGCCGGATTCATATCCGAAAGCCGGGCATCGGCGCTGCCGCTGGATGGTCCAAAGCGGTAGCAAAGGTCCCTTGCTCCCTCCGGGAGCGCTAGCGTGATCTTGCAACGCTGCTTTCGACTGGGGAGTTGGAACGATGAAACAGCGCAGATCAGTCCTGTCCGTCTTCACCCTCACCCTCGCCGTGGTGCTCGGCGCGGCCCTGCTCGGTGACCTGGGCGATGAACCCACGCAGGCCGCGAGCGACGCGGAGGTCACCGGCAACGGCCGGGTCGTCGTCCGCGACGCCTCGATGGTGCTCACGATGGACCCGAGCCTCGGCGAAGGGCCTCTCGGCGCGCTCGCCGACGCCGACGTCGTACTGGAGGGCACCAAGATCAAGCAGGTCGGCAAGGACCTGGAAACCGGCAACGCCCGCGTCGTCGACGGCCGCGGCAAGATCGTGCTGCCCGGGTTCGTCGACCTGCACAATCACCTGTGGCAGTCGCTCATCCGCGGTTGCGCGGCCGACAAGGAACTCATCGGCTGGCTCGGCAAATGCGTCATCCCGCTCTATCGCGCACCGGTGACCGACGCGGACGCGTATGCCGGCACGAAACTCGCGGCCGCCGACGTCGTCTCGACCGGGATCACCACGGTCACCGACTGGTCGCACGCCTTCAACACCGACTTCGCGAAGGGCGGTCTCCGCGCGCTCGGCGAATCGAAGCTGCGGTTCCTCTACTCCTACAACGGGACCACGGATACCGCGCTGCAGAACGAGATCCGCCGCGTGAAGCGGGAGGTCATCGACCCGAACCCGTTGGCCCGCCTGCAGATCGGCACGCATCCCTCGACCGGGAACTTCCCGAGTGTCGAGGCGTCGGAGAAGCTCGCGCGCGAACTCGGCGTCTCGCTGAACGTCCACCTGCTCGAATCGAAGGCCGACCTGACCGCGGGACAGATGGACGCGCTCCGGCGGGCGAACGCGCTGCGTTCCGGGCTGGTGGCGAACCACGTCATCCAGACCACCGACGCCGACCTCGACGAACTCGCGGCCGCCGGTGTCGGCGTCGCGCACAACCCGCTTTCGAATATGCGGCTCGCTTCGGGCGTGGCCCGGCTGCCGGAGATGAAGAAGCGGAACATGAAGGTCGGGCTCGGGCTCGACGGTGGCACCAACGACACCAGCGACATGTTCAACGTGATGCGCGCGGCCGTCGGTCTCCAGCGGGCGACGACCACGGATCCGGCGGTCTATCCGACCACGGCGGACGTCCTGCGCATGGCGACTCTCGGCGGCGCCGAAGCACTCGGCATGGACAAGGAGATCGGGTCGCTGACGCCGGGCAAGAAGGCGGACCTCCAGCTGGTCGACGCCCAGACGGTCAACTTCGCGCCGAAGGTCGACTGGGTGAACCAGCTGGTCTTCAACACCCAGCCGGCGAACGTTTCATGGGTCTTCGTCGACGGCCGCGCTCTCAAGCGTGAAGGCCGCGTCGTCGGTCTCGACACCGCGAAGGTGGTCGCCGACGCCCAGGCCGCCGCCGACCGCCTGAAGAAGCTCCTACCCCAGTAACCGCATGCGTTTCGTCCTCTGAATGCGGTAGTTGCACGCGCAACGATCGCATTCAGAGGACGAAACGCGGGGTCAGTGCTGGAGCGGGAAACCGCCACCGATACCTCGCCAGGCGAGGTTGGCGGTGAGGGCGACGGCCTCTTCCTTGCTCATCGACTTGTGGTGCGCCAGCCAGAACCGCGCGCTGACCTGCGAGAGGCCTACGAGGCCGACGGCGAGCAGCCGCGCCTTGTCCTCGTCGAGGCCCGCGTCGGCGGTGATGGTCTCGGTGATCGCGTCGACGCTGGCCGACGTCGCCCGGTCCACCGCCTCCTGCACGGCGGGCTCGCCGCGGAGATCGGACTCGAAGACCATCCGGAACGCGCCGGCGTCGTTGTCGACGAAGTCGAAGAACGCGCCGACCGTAGCCGGGACGCGCTGCTTGTTGTCCGACGTGGAGTCGAGCGCCTCCTTGACCCGCCGCACGAGTTCGTCGACGTGGCTTTCCAGCAGCGCGATGTAGAGGTCGAGCTTGCCCGGGAAGTGCTGGTAGAGGACAGGCTTGCTGACCCCGGCCTCTTCCGCGATCTCGTCCATCGCGGCGGCGTGGTAGCCGTTCGCGGCGAACACCCGCTGCGCGGCGGCCAGCAGCTGGGCGCGGCGTTCCGTCCTGGGCAGGCGGACGCCTCGCGCCTGCAGTCGCGCCATTTCCGTCATGCTTCCTCCAGTTCGAGGCACTCGTCTCCGCCGAGAACGCGTCAGCCAGCGCAGTCGAGCGGGCTCCTCGGGCGGGGTCACCGCCGCGCGAAGTGAACTTGAGATTACTCGCCGGTACGGCCGAACCGCCAAGGGTCGGGCATCCTTGATGCTGTGTCTTCTTCAGTTTCCCGTGCCGCCGGGGACCGCCCGCCACTGACCCACGTGCCGCTGTCCCGCAGGTCATTGCCGTCGCTGGACCCCGCTCCGGCGCCTTGGCCCGGGGAAACAATAGGTGTCGGCGGGGTGAAATTGCACATCCGCCGGACTCCTGGCGGGGCGGAAACGGCCGTCTACGTCCACGGGCTCGGCGGATCTTCCACGAACTGGACCGACCTCGCGGCGCTTCTGGCGCCTCAAGCGAGCGGCACCTCGGTCGATTTACCCGGTTTCGGCTATTCGGAGCCGCCCGACGGCTTCAGTTTCAGCCTCGACGCGCACGCCGAAGTCGTCGTGAACCACATCGAGAACCTCGACGCGGGGCCGGTGCACCTGCTCGGCAACTCGATGGGCGGCGCGGTCGCGCTGCTCGTCGCGGCCCGCCGTCCGGAGCTGGTGAAGACCCTGACGTTGATCTCGCCCGCGATGCCGGATCTCCGTCCCAGTATGAAGCGGCTGTCCGACCCTCGGATGGCGTTCGCGTACCTGCCACTCGTCGGCCCGCGGGTACGCCGTCAGCTGGCCGCGCTCGGCCCGCGCGAGCGTGCCATGCAGGTCATCAAGCTGTGCTTCGCGGACCCGAGCCGCTTCGCCGAAAGCAGGCTGGACGAACTGGAGGAGGAGCACAGCGCCCGCGCGGGTTTCGCCTGGGCCACGCCCGCGCTCGCCCGCAGTACTTTCGGCATCTTCCGGACGTGGTCCGCGCGCGGCCCCGCGTCGTTGTGGGCCGTCGCGCCTTTGGTCGCCACGCCGACGCTCGTCGTGTGGGGGCAGCACGACCGAGTGATATCCGTCCGGCGCGCCGAACGTACCGCTCGCCTGCTTCCCCACGCCCGGTTGCTCGTTCTCCCCCGAACCGGCCATGTGGCGCAGATGGAACGCCCGAATGTCGTAGCGAAGGCCGTTTTGGGTATGTGGGAATCGGTCGAATCGGGCGACTGGTAGCCCATCCGGGTGGGGAAGACACGCCCCGCGAAGCGCCGGTCGCTCACAACATCACAGTTCGGTTATGGCACCCTGGTGCCCGTGGATCGGGTGAAGCAAGGCGCGCAGGGCGAAGGTCGGCGGTCTCAGTACTCCGCTTCCGCTCGTCGTTCGGCGCGACCGCAGCCCCGGACCTCCGACGTACCGCGCACCGGTCAGTACCGGCCGAGCCCGCCGCCGTCGCAGCGGCTCGACGAGGATCGTTACCGTCCCGGCGCCCGCCGGACCAGCGCCCAGCCACTCAGCGCGTCCTGGAAGCCGCACGAGCCCGGCGACACCCGGCCCAAGAGCGCCAAGCGCAAGAGCGGCAGCGGCATCGGCCGTTTCGCGAAGACCTACGGCTGGCGCGTGTACGCGCTGCCGATCCTGGTGGTGATCACCGCGCTGGTGGTGTTCAACACCGCCACCGGACCGGCCGAGCCGATCGCCTCCGACGGGCAGTCCGTGGCCTCGGCCGACGGTTCCGCCGGCAACGGTGGAGAGCCGGGCGCGGGAGTCGACGGCGGCGGCGACGTCCTCCCGGAGAACCCGGCCAAACCGGTCGACCTCAAGATCCCGACCGCGGATCTCCCCAAGGGCGAGCCCTTCACCGAGTCCGGCAAGGGCACCTATCACGTGGTCCCGGGCAAGGGAGAGAAGGTCGGGACGGGCCAGCTGTACACCTACACGATCGAGGTCGAGGACGGCATCGATCCGACCAGCTACCTCGGTGACGACAGCTTCGCCAGGATGGTGGAGGGCACCCTGTCCAATGCCAAGAGCTGGACGTGGGACGGCAAGAAGGCGCTCCAGCGAGTCGACGCGAGCTTCCCGAACCCGAGCTTCCGGGTGAGCCTCACCACACCGAACACGACGCATCGCGCGGACGTCTGCATGTTTCAGATCACCTACGAGACGTCGTGTTACCGCGCGAGCTTCGACAAGCGCGTGGTGATCAACCTCGCCCGCTGGGTGCGTGGGGCGCTCGCCTTCGAGAGTGACATGGCCGGATATCGCCAGTACGCCATCAACCACGAGGTCGGGCACGCCCTGGGTGGAAAGCACGTGGGCTGCAAGGAGAACGGCGCGATCGCGCCGGTCATGATGCAGCAGACGTTCGGCGTCTCCAACGACTTCGTGGCGCAGCTGAACGATCTGCCGGGTGGGGACCGGGGCAGGGTTCCCGCCGACGGCAAGGTCTGCAAGCCGGGCTCCTGGCCGAACCCGGCACCCTAGTCTCCGCCGTCTCACCTGCTGGAATATCCCAGGATTTGAAACAGGGGAAGTCGTTTCCGCCTTTCCTTGTTGTAGATACTGGGATGCGACCCGCGATCCGCGCGAGATGGAGGACCCGATGTCAGGCACGCTGCCGCCGCTCGTCGAGCCGGCCGCCGAGCTCACCAAGGAAGAGGTGGCCCGGTACAGCCGTCACCTGATCATCCCGGACGTCGGGGTGACCGGGCAGAAGCGGTTGAAGAACGCCAAAGTGCTGGTCATCGGTGCCGGCGGCCTCGGCAGCCCGGCGCTGCTGTACCTGGCCGCGGCCGGGGTCGGCACGCTCGGCATCGTCGACTTCGACGAGGTCGACGAATCGAATCTGCACCGCCAGGTCATCCACGGCCAATCCGACATCGGCAAGCTGAAGGCCGCGTCGGCCCAGGAATCGATCGCCGAGATCAACCCGTTCGTCAAGGTGCACCTGCATACCGACCGGCTCGAGTCGTCGAACGCGCTGGAACTGTTCGAGCGGTACGACCTGATCCTCGACGGCACCGACAACTTCGCGACGCGTTACCTGGTCAACGACGCCGCCGTGCTCACCGGCAAGCCCTACGTGTGGGGCTCGATCTACCGGTTCGAGGGCCAGGCGAGCGTGTTCTGGGAGGACGCGCCGAACGGCAAGGGCCTCAACTACCGCGACCTCTACCCCGAGCCGCCGCCGCCCGGCATGGTCCCGTCGTGCGCCGAGGGCGGCGTGCTGGGCGTGCTGTGCGCGTCGATCGGCTCGATCATGGTGAACGAGGCCATCAAGCTGATCACCGGCATCGGTGAGCCGCTGCTCGGCAGGCTCGTCAGCTACGACGCGCTCGAGATGAAGTACCGCGAGGTCAAGATCCGCAAGGATCCGGAGACCCCGCAGATCACCGAGCTCATCGACTACGAAGCCTTCTGCGGTGTCGTGTCCGACGAAGCGGCTTCGGCGGCTTCGGGCCACACGATCACTCCGGCGGAGCTCAAGGCCAAGTTCGACAACGGCGACAACTTCGCCCTCATCGACGTCCGCGAGCCGCACGAGTACGAGATCGTGAACATCAAGGGCGCGACGCTGATCCCGAAGGACAAGATCCTTTCGGGCGAGGCGCTGTCGGAACTGCCGCAGGACAAGCCGATCGTGCTGCACTGCAAGTCGGGTGCGCGGTCGGCCGAGGCCCTCGCGGCGCTGCACCAGGCCGGGTTCAAGGACGCGACCCACCTCGGTGGCGGCGTGCTGGCCTGGGCGCGGCAGATCGACCAGAGCCTGCCGACCTACTGATTCGGGTTCCGGCCAGGAGTCCGTGAAGGCCTCCTTCCCTACGCTCAAGGTAGGGAAGGAGGCCTTCACGGACCGGGAACCGTCCCGGCCCGGCCGCCCTCGGCTCTCACGTCACTCACGACCCACTGGACCGAAGATCGCGCGGACGAACCTCGTGAACCCGGCGACGACGTCCGTCCGGTTCCCGCTGGACGCCTTCGGTACGGCGGCGATGATTTCGGCGTCGGTCAAGGGATGGGTCTTCCCGGCCAGTTCGCGTAGTTCCTCGGGTTTCCAGTTGTGGTTGCCCGCGAGGTGCACCGACAGCGCGCCGCGCCGCTGGACGAACTCGATCCGGTCCGCGTTCCGCCGGATGAACTCGCCTTCGCCGACTTGGGCGCACGTCGCGTTCTCAAGGCGCCAAACGGTCTTCACCGACGTCTCGCAGCTCTCGACGACGTCGGTCGCGAAAGCCCAGACGGGCGAGATCAAAAGCTGAGGCGCGTACTCGACGATCAATGACCCGGAGTCTTCGGTCGTCTTGGTCGGGAACCGGTATGGGCCGAGGTCGGCCGCCAGGGTGCGTTCGTGGGGGACGCCGGTCGCGGCGAGGCGCCGGGCTGCGGTGTCTTCGGGCAGGGCGGCGGGAACGGCGATCCCGCTCGCGATCAGCGCGACCAGGAGGATGCCCGCGCCCGTCCGGACCCGGAGGTCACGCGCGAACAGCCCCGCGACGAGCAGCACCGGTACCCCGAGGAACGGCACCGCGAACCAGGGATCGAAGGCCTCCGCCACCTCCACCACGAAGATCGCGCCGAAAACGCCGGAAATCCCGCTCGCGAAGGCCCACCCCAGCCGGGGCCAAGCTCTCGCGACGGACGGAAAGGCCTCTGGTGCCGCGAAACCGACCAGGTAGACCACCCCGATCGACACGAGCGGAACCGGCAACGCGATCCAGGCGACGTGCAGGAACGCGGCGAGCGGGAGGAGCAGGCCGACGGTGAGCGCGCCCAGCGTCCCGAGCAGCCACAGTGAACAGAGCGCGAGAGCGGCGATCTGCCCGTCGGTGAGACGGCGCTGCGCCATTCGGGGGGACACCGCGGAAGAATGGCAGGTCAGAGGCGATCCCGTCTTGAGTATCGCTACTCAAGTCCAGCGCGTCTTCTCGTTCGTGGCGCGCGGGACGAGGTAACGTCCCGTGTCGTGCGTGCCACCCTTGAGAGCCCTCCGGACCACGTCTGCGCGGCGTTCGGCGGACGTACCGGCGAGGCGGAGCCGTTGCCCGGCACCACTGCCTGGCGTTACGGCGATCTCGTGCTGAAGCCGGTCGAGGACAAGTCCCGGACCCTGTGGACGGCCAGGGCGCTGGAGGCCGTCGACGAGCCCGGTCTGCGGGTCGCGAAGCCGGTCCGGTCCAGTGACGGCCGGTGGGTGGTCGGCGGCTGGTCGGCGAACCGGTTCGTGTCGGGTACTCCCGAGCACCGTTACGACGACGTGGTGCACGCCGCGGTCAAGCTGCATCGCGCGACGGCCGGCCTGCCGCGGCCGGATTTCCTGGGCCGCCGCACCGATATCGAGGCGCTGGCCGACAAACTCGCCTGGGGCGAGGCGGACATGTCCCTCGACGAGAACAAGGGCGGCCGCTGGTTCGAGGTCCTGGCCGGTTCGCGAAGACCGGTCAAATTGCCCGATCAGGTCGTCCACGGGGAGCTTCTCGCCGGAGTGCTGTTCGACGGCGACGAGGCCCCCGGAATCGTCGATTTCGTGCCCTACTACCGGCCCGGTGAATGGGGCGCCGCGATCGTCGCGGTCGACGCGCTGGCCTGGGGCGGCGCCACCATCGATCTCCTCGAACGCTGGGCACATCTCCCGCAGTGGCCGCAGCTTCTCCTGCGGGCCGTGCTCTTCCGCCTCGCCGCCAACGCCCTCGACCCTCGGTCGACGCGGGCGGCGCACGACGGTCTCCGCGCCGCGGCCCGCGACGTCAGCGCTGTCCTTTAGACCGTGTCCGTGAAGGCCTCCTTGAGGGTCCATCCATGCCCCCGCCGCCGCCCTCAAGGGAGGCGCTTCGCGCCACGGGGCTGATTCAAGTCCCTCAAGGAGGCCTTCACGGACTTGGGATCACTCGGTGCGCAGGTTCTCCGACCGTGCGGCCGAGCGCACCGACGGGAACGTCGACGCGGTCACCAGCAGCACCACCAGGAGTGCCGCCCCGGCGAGGACGCCGACACCGGACCAGTCGATGACCAGCGGTTCGGACAGCATCCGGGTCGCCTTCGCGGTGATGGCGATCCCGGTCGCGATCGCGACACCGACCCCGAGCAGCAGCGGGATCCCGTTCTGCCACACCAGGGAGCGCATCACGACCCGCACGGGGACCCCGGTCGCGGACAGCGCGCCGATGGCCCGGCGCCGTTCCCGCACCTGCTCCTGGGCGAGCACGAGGAGGCTCACGCCCGCCAGCAGCAGGATGAACAGCGCGCAGCCGAACAGGATGTCCCGGACATCGGCGAACATCCGGGACTCGTCGGTCAGCTTCTTCCCGTCGATGGTGCTCACCTGCGTCTGCCAGCCGAACGGCGCCACCGCGTTGCGCACCTGTTCCACGAAGTCCGGGTCCGCCACGGTCGGCCGCGCCGTCGCGGCGGCACCGGCTCCGGCGAGTTCGACGCCCACCATCGCGCCGGGTGTCGCCAGTATCCGTGCGTCGGAGTAGAAGGCGACTTCCCCCTTCGTGAAGTCGACGGGACGCGGATCCGCGGGGACGGTCCAGCGCTGTTCCCGCCTCCCCGTGTCGGCCAAGTTTACCGACTGTCCTTTATGGAGGGAAGGCCCGCGTTCTTCCCTGTAGGAGAAGACATCCCCGTCGGCGCACGACGTCGCCGTGGTGACGGCCTTGATCGTGAGGCAGTCGGCGACCCCCAGATGGCCGCCGGAGCCGTCGATGAACATCGTGCGGACGGACCGGACCTCCGCGACGCCGGGGAGGGCTCGCACGGCGGGCACCGCGTTTTCGGCGGCTTCGCCACTCCAGGCGGTGAACTCGATCGAGCCGGACGACGACTGCTGGCGGGTCGTCGGGAGCTCTTGGTAGAAGGCGGCCTGCCCGGCCAGCAACGACTGCAAGGCGATCGCCCCCGCGATGACGACGCAGAGACCCGCGACGACACGGGAAGGCGTTCCGCTGTCGCTCTGCAGCCGCCGGATCGCGAGCTGGAACGCGGGCGGCCCGCCGCGGATCCGGGAGACCGCGCGGTCCAGCAGCCAAGGCAGCATCGCCGGGATGCCGATCAGCAGCAGCAACGCCCCGACCATCACCGCGGTCCTGGCGAGTTCACTGCCGACGGCGTACCCGGGCACCAGCAGCGCGATACCCGCGACGACGAGCAGCAGCCGCCACCACAGCCGTCGCCGGATCGGTGCGGCCTCGCGGACCACGCCGAGCGGTTCGATGATCGTCCGGCGTTGCGCCACCAGCGTGGCCGCCATGGTCAGCGCCGGGACGAGGAGCACGATCAGCACCACCAGTGGCCACGACGGGGTGAGGTCGCTCGGGAAGAGGCCGAAGCGGAACACCTGCAGGTCCGCGATCTGCCCGCGGAAGAGCAGGAACAGCCCGGCTCCCGCGAGCATCCCGGTCACGGAGCTCACCAGGGTCTCGGCCGTGGCGACCCGGCGGACCTGCCAGGACGACGCCCCCGCCAGCCGGAGCGCGGCCAGGCGCCGGTCGCGCTCGGCGCCCCCGATCCGCGAGACCGTGCCGATGAAGATGAACACCGGCGTGAGCAGCGCGACGACCCCGATCATCAGCACCAGGAGGACGGCCGGGGGGAGCGGTTCGCGGGGCGAGGACGAGCCGAAGCCGTAGATCGGCGCTCCCGTCAGCGAGGCGTCGACACCGATGTAGGCGCTCAGATCCCTCGGGTTCTGCACCGCCCCTGAGTCGATGACACCGATCTGCGTGCCGGGAAAGCGAGGCCGCAGAAGAGCTCCGGCGTCCGACGAGAGGAGTTCGTTCAGCCGGGGCGACACGACGACCTCACCCGGCGACGGCACCCGGTCCAGGCCCGGCGGCACCGGCGAATCCGGTCCGGTCGCGTGCACGTAGTCGATCCGGATCGGTTCGCCGCGGAACTCGGTCGTCCGTCCCGTGAAATGCAACGGGGCGACGCCGGGCGCCGCTTCGAAGTTCAGTCGGGAGGCGTTCTCCCGCTGCTGCCTGCTTTCGTAGGCGTTGCCCGCCGACGCGGCGAGTAGCAGGACGGCGACCGCCAGCCCGATCCCGATGGTGGCGAGCACCAGCCTGACCACGGAACTCCGGCCGCCCCCGACGGCCAACCGGAATCCCAGCGCCAGGTCTTCCCAACGGCTCATCGGGTCACCGCCGGCTCACGCGTCCGGCCGTCCCGCACGACGACCTCGCGGTCGGAGTACGCGGCCACCCGCGGTTCGTGCGTGACCAGGACGACGGCGGCGTTGGTCTGCTTCGCGGTCTCCGAAAGGAGCCGCATCATCCCCTCGCCGCTGAGCGAGTCGAGCGCGCCGGTCGGCTCGTCGGCGAAGATCACCGACGGTTCGGTGATCAGCGCCCTCGCCATGGCGACCCGCTGGCCCTGCCCGCCCGAGACCCGGCCGGGCGTACTACCGGCGACGTCGCCGATCTGCAGCCTGTCGAGCCAGGTCGCGGCGAGCCGTTCCGCCGGACGGCGTTTCATCCCGCCGAGCCGCAGCGGCAGCGCGACGTTCTCCAGGCAGGTCAGCTCGGGGACGAGCTGGCCGAACTGGAAGACGAAGCCGAATTCGGTGCGCCGCAGGGCACTGCGTTCGGTGTCGGACATCGACGACAGTTCACGTCCGCGGAACAGGATCTGGCCCTGGTCGGGGCGGACGATGCCGGACAGGCAGTGCAGCAACGTCGACTTCCCGGATCCCGAAGGGCCCATGACGGCGACGATCTCGCCCGCGCCGATGGCGAGCCCGGCGCCGGCCAGCGCCTGGTTCGGGCCGAAGGCCTTGTGCAGGCCCAGCCCTTGTAACAACGGTGTTTCCACTTGTGGTCCCCAGGTTCAGCGGGTCAGTTGGCGCGCGAGCTCGTCGAGGCGGGCGGCGGTGAGCTCCAGCCACCGCAGATCCGCTTCGAGGTGGAACAGCGCGTGGTCGCAGATGAGCTGGTCGGCGAGGTCGCCGTTGGTCTTGCGGGCGGTGAGCTCACGCATGGCGCGCAGGTGGGAGCCGCGCTGGGCGTCGAGCAGGTCCTGGGCGCCGCGGCCGGAAAGCAGCGCGAGGACGACCTTGGTGTACAGCGTGTTCTGCAGGTAGACGGAGGGGTTTTCCGGGCTCTTGAGCCATTCCTCGACGTTCGTGACGCCGGCGTCGGTGATCGCGTACCGCTTCCGGTCCGGACCGCCGCCCGCTTCGACGCCGTTCTCCTCGACGAGGCCGTTCTTCAAGAGCCGGTTCAGCGTCGAATAGACCTGCCCGTAGTGCAGAGGGCGGTCTTGCCGGAACTGCCGGTCGTAGAGCTGTTTGAGGTCGTAACCGTGCTTGGGGCCGCCTTCGAGCAGGCCGAGCAGGGTGTTCCCGATGGACATGCGGCGACTATACACAGTGTGTATACGCGTCGTCTATACACCGAGTTTATAGCTCTCGACCTGGTGTCGGGACCTCACGGTGTGACGTCCGTCGGCGGCGGGCAATGTCAAACGCCTGAAACATTCAGGAGTTTTCAGGTAACACGGCCTACCTACCTTCAAGCGCAATCGACGCCTGGAGGAGGTGCCCTCGTGCCGCTCGCCGCTCCCGTCCGTGCCGTGGACACGCACTGCCCGTACTGCGCCCTGCAGTGCGGGATGAGCCTCGACGGCGCCCGCGTCACCCCGCGCGACTTCCCGGTCAACGCCGGTGGTCTGTGCCAGAAGGGCTGGACGTCGGGAGAACTCCTGACCTCGCCTTCCCGGCTGACGACGCCGCTCATCCGGGTGGACGGCGAACTCCGGCCCGCGAGCTGGGATCAGGCCCTCGACCTCGTCGCGCACCGGCTCACCGAGATCCGCGCGGCCAGGGGTGCCGACGCGGTCGCCGTCTTCGGCGGCGGCGGGCTGACCAACGAGAAGGCCTACCTGCTCGGCAAGTTCGCCCGGATCGCGCTCGGCACCTCGCAGATCGACTACAACGGCCGCTTCTGCATGTCCTCGGCGGCGGCCGCCGGGATCAAGGCCTTCGGCGCCGACCGCGGGATGCCGTTCCCGGTCACGGATCTCGCCGGCGCCGACGCCGTCCTCCTGATCGGCGCGAACCCGGCCGAGACGATGCCGCCGTTCACGCAGCATCTGCGCGGCGCGGACCTGATCGTCGTCGACCCGCGGCGCACGCCGACCGCCGAACTCGCCGGACTGCACCTCGCGCCCGCGCCGGGTACCGATCTCGCCCTCGCGCAGGGGATCCTGCACGCCGTCGTCGCCGACGGCCTGCTCGACCAGTCCTATGTGGACGCCAGGACCAACGGCTTCGCGGAACTCTGGCGTTCGGTCGCGGCCTGGTGGCCGGAACGCGTCGAGCAGGTCACCGGCGTTTCCGCCGCCGACCAGCGCCGCGTCGCCGCGAAACTCGCCGCCGCCCGCAACGCCTACATCCTGACCGCGCGCGGCACCGAACAGCACGCCAACGGCACCGCGATGGTGAACTCCTGGATCAACCTCGCGCTCGCGCTGGGACTTCCGGGTCGCGCGGGGTCGGGCTTCGGCTGCCTGACCGGGCAGGGCAACGGCCAGGGTGGACGCGAACACGGGCAAAAGGCCGATCAGCTTCCGGGCTACCGCAAGATCGACGATCCCGCCGCTCGCGAGTACGTCGCCGGGGTCTGGGGTGTGCCGGCGGAATCCCTGCCGGGGCCGGGCCGTTCCGCCGTCGAACTGCTGGAGGCGCTCGGCGAGGACGACGGGCCGAGCGCGCTGATGGTGTTCGGCAGCAATGTCGTCGTCTCGGCGCCCGGTGCCGGGAACATCCAGGACAAAGTGTCCTCTTTGGACTTCCTGGTCGTCTCGGACCTCGTCCTTTCGGAGACCGCGGCGATGGCCGACGTCGTCCTGCCGGTCACGCAGTGGGCGGAGGAGGACGGCACGATGACCAACCTCGAAGGCCGGGTCCTCCTGCGCCGCAAGGCGATCGACCCGCCGTCCGGCGCGAGGACCGACCTGTTCGTGCTTGCGGAACTGGCCCGGCGGCTCGGCCAGCCCGACGGCCGGTTCCCGGACGACGCCGAGACCGTCTTCACCGAACTTCGCCAGGCGTCCAAGGGCGGCGTCGCCGACTACTCGGGCATCACCTACAACAGGCTCCGCGACGGCGAGGCTCTGTACTGGCCCGTTCCGGCGGAAACGCATCCCGGCACACCCCGGATGTTCCTCGACTCCTTCGCCCATCCGGACGGCCGCGCGCGGTTCGTGCCGGTGGACCACGTCGGCCCGGCCGAGCCGCCCGACGACGAATTCCCTTTGCAGGCCACCACGGGCCGGGTCCTGCAGCACTACCAGTCCGGCGCGCAGACCCGGCTGGTCAAGGAGCTGAACGACGTCGTAGGGGAGGCCTTCGTGGAAGTCCATCCGGACACCGCCGCCCGGGCGGGCCTGGCCGAGGGTGACCTCGCGGTCGTGCGATCGCGGCGCGGGGAGACGGTCGCTCGGGTCCGCTGCGTGGCGTCGCTGCGTCCGGACCTGGTGTTCCTGCCGTTCCACTTCCCGGGCGAAGGCCGGGCGAACCTGCTGACCAACCCGGTGCTCGACCCGACCAGCCGGATGCCCGAATTCAAGGTGTGCGCGGTCGCGCTCGCCCCGGCCGAGGTCGTCGCGTGAGCCCCCGGTCGGTGGTCATCGCCGGATACGGGATGGCGGGCGCGCGGCTCGCGGACGAGATCCAGCGCCGCGATCCCGACGGCGAGCGCGTCCGGCTCACCGTCGTCGGCGCCGAGGAGCACGCCGCCTACAACCGGGTGCTGCTCTCGTCGGTGGTCGCCGGGACGATGCGGCCCGAGGCCGTCCGGCTCCACGACGACGAATGGCCGGCGCGCACGAGTGCGGACCTGCGCCGCGGGGTCACCGCGACGTCGATCGACCGTGCCGCGCGACGGATCCAGCTCGATGACGGGTCCACTGTGGACTACGACGCGCTCGTGCTCGCCACCGGCGCCAATCCGTGGCTGCCGCCCGTCGAAGGCCTCGAACCCGGCCCGGACGTCGTCGCGTTCCGTACGCTCGACGACTGCGCCCGCATCCTCGACGCCGCCGAACTGGGCGCGCCGGTCGTCGTCCTCGGCGGTGGCCTGCTCGGCCTGGAAGCCGCCCGGGGTCTCGCGGGGCGGGGGAATCTCGTCACCGTCGTGCATCCGATGCCGCACATCATGGAACGTCAGCTGGACGCGGAAGCCGCGCGGGTGCTCACCCGGAAGCTCGAAGAGCTCGGCGTCGACTTCCGGCTCGGCGTCGGCGCCGCCCGCTACGTCAGCGGGGACGGGCTCAAACTCGACGACGGTACGCATATCCCCGCCGACCTGGTCGTCGTCTCGACCGGCGTCCGGCCCGAGACGAAACTGGCCGTCGACGCCGGCTTGACCGTCGAGGGCGGCATCGTCGTCGACGATCTGCTGCGCACCAGCGACGGCCGGATCCACGCGATCGGCGACTGCGCGAAGCATCCCGGTTCGTTCGGCGGCCTGGTGCAGCCGGCGTGGGAGCAGGCCGCCGTCGTCGCCGACCTCGTCACCGGGACCAAGGCGTCGTCGCGCTACCGCGGCACCCAGCCGGTGACCCGGCTCAAGGCACGCGGCATCGACCTCACCGCGCTCGGCGAGACGATGACCGGCGCCGACGACCCGGACGCCGAGGTGCTCACCTTCAGCGACCCGGCGGGCTGCCGCTACGGCAAGCTCGTCCTCCGCGAAAACCGCGTGGCGGGTGCGATCCTGCTCGGTCTGCCCGACGCGGCCGCGACGATCACCCAGCTCTACGACCGGGGCACCCCGGTGCCCGAAGACCGGCTCGCC
>NZ_JACBXD010000106.1 GCF_013870525.1 Amycolatopsis pittospori | reverse complement strand
GCCTGACCCTGCTGCCCCCGTCGGGGCGGATTGCGGGGTCTCGCGGCTGGTGCAGGCCGTCAGCGCGAGCGCGAGGCCGGTCACCAGGAGCAGGGTGCGGCGGATGGGCAGGGACATCGATCGCTCCTCGGGGAAGTCGAGCGCACGGATCTGCGGTGACCCGGGTCACTCATAAGGACGATGCCAGATTTACATCGTTGGTACAACGTTGTAAATCCGCCGTTCGCGCGGCTAGGCTGTCCCGGATCTGTGCCGGAGCACTGCAGAGGGGAGCGAGGGTGGCCACGCTCAAGGACGTCGCCAAGCTTGCGGGCGTCTCGGTCAAGACCGTGTCGAACGTGGTCAACGGCTACGACTTCGTCAAACCGGACAACCGCCGCCGCGTCGAGGAGGCACTGGCGTCGACCGGCTACCGGCCCAACCTCGGGGCCCGCAACCTCCGCCGCGGCCGCACCGGGTTCCTCGGGCTGATGCTCCCCGAACTGAGCATCCCGTACTTCGGCGAGCTGGCCGGCCTCGTGCTGCAAGCGGCGCAGGAGCACGAGTGGAACGTCCTCATCGAACAGACCCTGGGCACCCGGGAGCGCGAGCGCAACGCGTTGTCCACGCTGGGCCCGCATCTGATCGACGGTGCCATCATCAGCCCGGAAGCGTTGCACACCGACGACTTCGGGGATCTCGCGCCGGGTGTCCCGCTGGTGATGCTCGGTGAGCACGTCGTCGACGTCCCGATAGACCACGTCGGGATCGACAATGTGCAGGCCGCCCGGATCGCGGTGCGCCACCTGATCTCACTGGGCCGCCGTCGGATCGCCGCGATCGGCGCGCATCCCCAGCGGCACACCGCCGCGCAACGACTCGAGGGCTACCACTCCGCGCTCGAAGAGGCAGGCATCGCGCCCATCCCGGAACTCGTCCTGCCCGCCTTGCGGTATCACCGCGCCAACGGCGCCGAGGCGATGGCGCATCTGCTCGCACTGCCGGAACCGCCCGACGCGGTGTTCTGCTTCAACGACCTTCTCGCCATCGGCGCCCTGCGCGCCGCGGCCGAACGAGGCGTCCAAGTGCCGTCGGACATGGCGATCGTGGGCTTCGACAACAACGAGGAGAGCGCGTACAGCCTCCCTTCGCTGACGACGATCGCCCCGGACAAGGCGGCGATCGCACGGGCCGCGGTCGACCTGCTGCGACGACGCATCGCGGGCGGGAGCGACCTCGCCCCCGAGGACGTCCAGACGCCGTTCTCCCTCGAAATCCGGAACAGCACCATCGCCTGACCCGCGTTCAGTCCTCTGAATGCGGTAGTTGCACGCGCAAGGACCGCATCCAGAGGACTAAACGCGGGAGTCGCTTGCGCCGGTGTGACGGCGTCCAGCATTGTGTGTCCGTGAACCGGGCCCTGGCCGTGCTGACCCTCGTCGCGTACGTGACGTTGCCCCTCGGCTCGGCCAACTACGAAACGCTCGTGCTGCCGACGCTCGTCGTCGGGCTGGTCTACGCGGCGATCGCCATCGTCGGCTTCCCGTGGGTCCAGAAACGCGGCCGCGCGCCGGCGATAGTCTATGTCTGCGTGCAGTTACCGCTCGGTTTCACACTGTTCTCACTTTCCGGTGCCGCGGTCGGCGCCGTGCTGCTCCTCGTGGTCCTGGTCTGCCAGACCGTGTTGCTGTTGCCACTGCCCGTCGCCTTCGGGGTCGCGGTGATCATCCCGCTGATACATCTGCCGATGTCGCCGTTGGACGGTCTCCGCGAAGGACTCGGCACGCTCGCGGTCATGGTCTTCGCCGTCGTGGTGACCGAGCTGATCCTGCGCGAGAAACGGGCACGGGAAGAACTCGCCGAGGCACACGAACGGCTTCGCGACTACGCCGCGCAGGCCGAACAACTCGCGACCACGCAGGAACGCAACCGGCTCGCGCGCGACATCCACGACGGGCTCGGCCATCACCTGACCGTCGTACAGATGATGGTGCAGGCCGCGAGGGCGGTGATCGGCACCGCCGACACCGACCGCGTCGACTCGATGCTCGCCAAGGCGCAGGACCAATCCCGCGAGGCGCTCGCCGAGGTCCGCCGTTCGGTGTCGGCGTTGCGGGAACCGCGCTCCGAACCGCTCGCGGACGCCTTGCGGGCCTTGGCGGACGAGGCTTCCGCGGCCGGGGTTCCGACCGGGTTCGAGGTCAAGGGCACGGCGCGCGACACCCGCGCCGACGTCGAGGAGTCGCTGTTCCGGGCGGCCCAGGAGGGACTGACCAACGTGCGCAAGCACGCGCGGGCCACGGCCGCGAGCCTGGTGCTCGACTACGCCATCGGCGACAAGGTCCGGTTGGAGGTCCGCGACGACGGCCTCGGCCTGACCGGGGATTCCCCGCCGGACAACGGTTTCGGTCTCGTGGGGCTCCGTGAGCGAGTGGCCGGACTCGGCGGTCGGGTCTCCGTGGATTCGGCCGAAGGACACGGCCTGACGCTCACCGTGGAGGTGCCGGGATGACCGTCCGCGTGCTGATCGTCGACGACCAGGCCCTGTTTCGCGAAGCCCTGGCGACCCTGCTGGAGGTCCAGCCCGAGATCGACGTCGTCGGCGAGGCGGCCGACGGCGAGCAGGCCGTCCGGCTCTGCGCCGAACTGCGTCCCGACGTCGCGCTGATGGATCTGCGGATGCCGGTGCTGGACGGGATCGCGGCCACCACCCGGCTGCGGGCCGAACAGCCCGGGGTGCGGGTACTGGCGTTGACCACTTTCGACGACGACGAGGACGTGTTCGCCGCGCTGCGGGCGGGCGCCGTCGGCTACCTGCTGAAGGACGTCTCCTCGACACGGCTCGTCGAGGCGCTGGTCGCGGCCCAACGCGGTGAGTCGGTGCTGCAGCCTTCCGTGGCTGCCAAACTCGTCGCGAGGGTGGCGCAGATGCCCGACGAGAAACCGCGTCCGCAACCGCTCGTCACCCCGCTCTCGGAGCGCGAGCTGGAGGTCGTCCGGCTGCTGTCGGACGGCCGCAGCAACCGGGAGATCGCCAATACCCTGTTCCTCGCCGAGGGTACGGTGAAGAACCTCGTGACGAGCGTGCTCTCCAAACTCCAGGTGCGCGACCGGACCCAGGCGGCGCTGCGGGCCAGGGAACTCGGCCTGTTCTGAACACGTGTGTCGTCCATCCAGTCACGCGAAACCGCTACCTGCGCACCGCGGCAGACTCGACACGTTTCGGCTCGCCGGTCACATGACCTCGCACATGACTTCCGGCACCTGCCCGCGTGCCCTGTCGCGGCCGAACATTGCTCCCGTCGCACCGAACCGCGAGGGAGTCCGCAATGAGTCACACGACAGAACCGAAGACCCGTAACCGGGCGGTCCTGCACTTCACCCGCCACGCCGTCGAAATGCTTATCGCGATGGTCGCCGGGATGATCGTCCTCGAACCGGTCTGGTCGTTCGCCTGGCCGGATCTCGCGAAGAACGTGACCGCGAGCGCGCTCGTGATGGCCACGAACATGTCGCTCGGCATGGCGCTGTGGATGCGGATCCGGCGGCACGGCTGGGCGTCGATCGCGGAGATGTCGGCCGCGATGTACCTGCCCTACGTCATCTTCCTGCCGTTCTTCTGGACCGGTCTGGTGTCCGGTTCGACGCTGATGATGGCCGGGCACGTGCTGATGGTGCCCGCGATGCTCGCCGCCATGTTCCGCCGTCGCGCCGAGTACGGAGCCTGACCATGCGCACCTTCGTCCGGGTCACGCTCACCGTCCTCGCTTTCGTCGTCGCCGCGCTGACCCTGCCGCTGACACTCGGCGGCGTCACGCTCAACGCCAGCTTCGAAAACCGCTACGCCCCGAGAACCGACGGGGTCTCGCCACAACCGGTACCCCGGACGCACGATCCCGCGAAACCCACCGCGGTCGTCGTCGTGGGCAATGAAGGCGCCGTCGTCTCGGACACGCTTGCGCCGTACGAGGTTCTCGCCGCTTCCGGCGCCTTCAACCTCTACACGGTGGCGCCGGAGGCTCGGCCGGTCACCTTGACCGGCGGGCTCGACCTCGTCCCCGACCTGAGTTTCGCCGGCCTCGACAGACTGCTCGGATCCGCCGCGCCGGACGTCGTGGTCGTGCCGGCCCTGCCCGATCTCGGCGAGCCGACCACGCGGCCGGTCACCGACTGGCTCAAGCAGCAGTCCTCGAAAGGCTCGTTGGTCATGAGCGTCTGCAACGGATCGGGCGTCCTCGCTTCGGCCGGGTTGCTGGACGGCCGCCGCGCGACCGCGCACTGGATCCGCATCGACGGCTTCGACGAACGATTCCCCGCCGTGGACTGGATTCGCGGCACCCGGTACGTCGACGACGGCAACATCCTGACCACCGCCGGGATCCTCTCCGGTATCGACGGCGCGCTGCGGGTCACCGAACGGATCGCCGGCACCGACGTCGCCCGCAAGGCCGCCGAGGCCATCGGGTGGTCCCACTACTTCCCCGGTGTCAGCAGGCCGATGGTGCAGAACACGTTCGAGGCTTCGGACACCGTGGTCGGTTTCAACACCGCTTTCCGGTGGGACAAGGAGCTGCTGGGTGTCCTGCTGACCACCGGGATCCGGGAACTGGAACTCGCCGCCGTCTTCGACACCTACGGGCAGTCCCTGGCCGTCGAGACGATGGGCGTCGGCCTGGACGGCGCGCCGATCCAGTCACGCCACGGGCTGACCTTCGCCCCGCGGGCCACGCCGACGGCGGTCGCGGACGACCTCGACCGGCTGATCGTGCCCGGCGCCGACGCGGCCACCAGGCGGGCGGCCGACCAGTATTCGGACCTCTCCCCCGTGTACCTGCACACCCGACCGGGATTCCCGTTCGACGCCGTTCTCGAAGACCTGGTGCACACCACGGACACCGCCACCACGCGGTGGACGGCCAGGACCCTGGAGTACCCGGCCGATCACCTGGCGCTCGAAGGCGCGGCCTGGCCGTGGACGATCACCCTCCGGCCATTCGGGCTCGCCGTCCTCGGGCTGCTCGCCGCCTTCGGGATCCGGGCGCTCTACCGCAGGCGCGCGTGATGGACGCCGACGACCAGTTGCGGAATGCCGGGGGCGCCGGCGAGCCCGAACGACGAGACCCGCACCTTCGGCGAATCGAAGGGCTCGGTGACGGTCGTGCAGCGCAGGCCGAACTCGGTGGCGAGCAGCCGGATCCGCTGTGCCACCGAGCCGGCGCGGAGAAGATGTTGGCGCGCCTCGGAAACCGTGGTGACCAGGAAGGCCGACCAGGAGTCGTCCAGATCCTCGTCGGGTGGCGCGATCGCGCGGGCGATCGCGGCGCCGACCTTCGGCACCGCGCGGATCTGACGCGGCGAAAGGGCCTTCACCCGGACGCCGTCGACGGGCTCCTCGTCCGAAGTCAGGACGGGGCCGCCGGGACACGAGTACGTCGCCCGTCCGGACATCGCCGCGAACCAGGCGAGATCGTCGGCGCCCGGTCGTTTCCGCGAGGCTGCGGTTATCCGCAGTATCCGGTTGGATTCGGTGTGGTCGTCCGCGAATTCGATCTCCGGGAGCCAGCCCAGGGCCCGCATCGCCGCTTCCAGGTGGACGAGCAGCGCACCGTAGGCGAGATGCCTGCCGCGGCCGTCGCTCCCCGGACGTTCGACCACGTCGACACCGTCGCCCCGGACCTCCAGCGGCCACTCGCCGTCAAGCCATTGCCCCGGCACCCAGCGCGCGGCCTGCACCAGGATCCGCGTCTCCTCGGTCGTCCATTCATGGGTGCCGGGTACGGTCGCGGCGCGGGTCACCGAACGAACCGGGTGACCGAGGCGGCCGGGCGACGCGGTGTGGTGGTGCCCGGAAACCCGTAGCCCAGGCGGAAGACGACCTGCGGGTGGTCGCTTTCGCTGAGCAGCGAACGCAGAACGGTGCGGGCGGACGGGATTTCCATGGGCTGCGAATAGAAGGACGCGCTGAGACCGAGCGAAGTCGCCGTCAGCAGCGCTCGCTGCATCGCCCGCCCCGCCCGGACCTGGGCGAGCGGACCGTCCGTCGGCGACGTCAGCACCGCCACCACCGGGTCGCGTTCGAACTCCCGGGCCTCGTCGCTCTCGCCGTGATGCCGGACCGGCAGCAGCCCGCCCGAGGGACGAGGTCCACCGGCGTAGGCGGGAACGCCGTCCCGGCTGTCGCGCTCCTTGGTCCACGCGCGAAGTTCCGCTTGGAAGGCCTCGTCGAGCGTCTGCAGGTGATCGGCCCGCCGGATGAGCCCCGCGACGGCCCCCGACAGACCGACCTCGTCGAGCAGCACCAGTTTCGCGCCCTCCTCGCGGGCTGCCTGGCGCACCGCGTACCTGGCGCCGGCGGGCACCGGGGTCGCGGCGAACGGCCGCCGGTTGCTGTATCGCGCACCGATCGCCGCCGCCAGTCGCCGCTCCGCCGCGGTCGTCCGGTGCCGAGGGCCGATCTCGACCCTGGCCAGCAGCTCCGGCCGGTCCCGCGCCGGCAGCAGCTCGACGTCGCAAGATTGCCCGGCGGCGGCGATCGCGAGTTCGAGGTTCAGCAACGCCGCACCGCACGACAACCGCGCCTCACGGCCTTCGGGGTCGCACACCTTCAGCACGCGACTCTCGTCGAGGACGACGTCGATGACACCGGGAGCGAGTTCGAAGAGCCAGGGCTGGGTGTTGTGGGGTGACGGCGCCCGGACCGCCGCCTCCAGCGCGGCGGTGACGACCGGTACTTCGGTGAGGATCATCGCGGCTCCTAGCCGGAGGGAGAGGTCCCTCCAGCCTTTCGTGCCCGGCCGGCGACCGGGAGTGGCCGTGGTCCTTTTCGGACCGGGACTTTCGGCCCTCTCCGCGTGATCCTCCAACACACCCCAGCCGCATTTAGAGGACTAAATGCGGGCTAAGGGAGGGCGTCCGAAGCTTCACCTGCGGCGCATTCAGAGGACTAAATGCGGGCTCGGCCGGGGGGCGTATCCCTGACTGTGTGGATTTTGGGACGTCAGATGTCCCAAAATCCACACGGTCGCGCCGCACCGGTCCGATCACGCCCCAGGCGACCCACCCGGCCGCGGCGCATTTAGAGGACTAAACGCGGGCAGGGCCGGGGCCGACCTCCCGCACGACGCGGTAGCGCGGGTTGGCGCCGACGCGGGATTCGACCTCGCCGGGCAAGCCGTCCAGCGCCGCGTGGATGGCCGCGAGGCGGCCGTCGAGGTCCGACGTCTCCTCGAAATGCCGGTAGTCCGCCTCGCTCGCCCAGCTGACGAGGTTGAAGACCCGCGTTCCGTCCACGCTCGCGTGGAAGCGCGCCGACACGTAGCCGGGATAGAACCGGACCCAGCGTTCCTGGATCTCGGCGAAGGCGTCCACCAGGGCCGCCTGGGTCTCGGGCCCGTCGACCGCGTACTCGATGATCGAGTAGAAGCCCTTGTCCTCGTTCATGTTCACTCCTCAACCGGATGTTCAGGAGTTCACGATGCAACCTCCAGTCAGGTGGAGATCAAGTCCGGTCCGCTTCGTGGGCGATGATGGCGAGCTGGATCCGGTTGGTCAGGTCGAGCCGGGTCAGCGCACTGGAGATCGTCGCCTTGATGCTGGAGCGCGAAAGGTGCAGCCGTTCGGCGATCTCGACGTTGCTGAGCCCTTCGGCGACGGCGCGCGCGACGTCGCGTTCACGTTCGGTCAGCAGGTCCATCCGGGTGCGCGCGGAACCCGGGTCCGGGCCCTGTCGCGCGGCCATCGCGATCACGCTCCGGGTGACGTCCGGAGAAAGCACCGGTTCACCAGCGGCCGCGCGCCGGACGGCGTCGACGATCTGTTCCGGCGGCGTGTGCTTGAGCAGGAAACCCGCCGCGCCCGCGCGTAACGCGGCGAGCACGGTTTCGTCGGCGTCGAACGTCGTCAGCATGACCACGGCGGGCGCGGGTTCCCCGGTACGCCTGCCGAGCGCGGCAGTGGCCGCGATGCCGTCGAGTACCGGCATCCGCACGTCCATCAGGACGACGTCCGGACGCGAGCGGGTCACGGCGTCCCTCACTTCCGCGCCGTCGGCCGCTTCGCCGACGACCTCGACGTCGGCCGCGCCGCCCAGCATCAGTTTGAGCCCACCGCGGACGAGGGGATCGTCGTCGACCACGAGCACCTTGATCACGACGTGCACGGTATCCGGGCTCGCATGCGGAACTCCCCTTCGCTGATCTCCCTGGTCAGTTCCCCGCCGTGCAGCGCGACCCGTTCGGCGAGGCCGATCAGTCCCGCACCGGCGCCGGGGATCTCGCTCGTGGTGACGCCGAGCGGCGCGGCGTTGGCCACCTGGACCAGCACCTCGCCCGCGACGACGTCGCTCACCAGTACGTCGACCGACGCGCCGGGAGCGTGTTTGCGGGCGTTCGTCAGTCCTTCTTGGACGATCCGGTAGATCGTCCGCTGGATCTGCGGCCGCAACCGCCCGAGCCCGGTGGCGAAGTCGGCTCGCACCTGCTGCCCGCTGAGCCGGGCCTCGTCGACGAGCGCGGGCAGGCGGTCCGCCGTCGGCTGTGGCGACTCACGGCCGTCTTCCCCGTCGGGCTGTTGACGCAGCAGGTCGAGCACCTCGCGCAGTTCTTCCAGCGCCTGATTGGCGTTGGTCCGCACGACCGCGACCACGTCCCGCACTTCGGCCGCCGACGGCTCCGGCGCGACGCCCTGTTCCGCCTGCGCCGTGCGGTATTCCAGCGCGCCGGCGTGCACCGCGAGCAGGGAGATCCGGTGTGCCAGGACGTCGTGCATCTCGCGTGCGATGCGCTGGCGTTCGGCGCGGCGGCTCTCTTCGAGTTCGCGTGTGTGCCCGCGTCGTTCGGCGTCCGCGCGCAGGCGCAGGGCCAGCAAGACCTGACGCCGGGCACGCACCGCGAGTCCGGCGGTCACCACGAGCGCGGCGCCGAGCAGGAGGCTGATCAGCCACGGCAGCGGCTGCCGGTCCGCGCCGGGGAAGTTCAGATAGATGTAGGGCACGCTGATCAGGACCGCGACCGAGGTGATCGGCACCGCCCATTTCCAGCCGCGATGCAGGGCCAGTGAGAACAGCAGCAGGATCATCGCGGACGCCGCCGTGTTCGCGAGCGCGCCGGCCGTGCCCGCCAGCAGTCCGGTCGTCACCGGGAACCGCCGTCGCCACCAGATGGCGAGGCAGACCGCCGCACCCCCGGCCGAGTCCGCGATCCGCGCCCAGACTGGCTGGCCGAACACGTCCGGCAGCACGTAGTACTCGAATTCGAGGACCCAGACCAGCGCGGCGATCGCGAACATCGTGACGTCGACGGCCCAGTCGCGGGGCGTGCGCCGGTACGCGCCGGACCGCTCGCCCGGCTCGTCGGCACGCGCGAGTTCGCCGGGCAGCATCCAGCGATCCACCGTCACGGCCACCCTCGCAGTGTAGATAAGGACAGACCGGACAAGTGGCCATCATCTTCCTGGCCACCTGGCGGGCATCCGTGCTTCGCGGACCGAGGTGCCGGCCACGGGGCGCCGGCCATCGTGAGTCCATGTTGACCGACACGGCACCAGCGCTGCGGCTGGACGGGCTGACGAAGACGTACTCCGGGAAGACCGCCGCCGACCACGTGAGCCTTACCGTGCCTCCCGGCTCCCTCACCGGGCTCGTCGGTCCCAACGGCGCGGGGAAGACGACCTCACTCGCGATGACCGTCGGACTGCTGCGCCCGGATTCCGGGACGGCCGTCGTCCACGGGGTCGAGGTCTGGGCCGATCCCGTCGCCGCCAAGGCGATGCTCGGCGTCCTGCCGGACGGGCTCGCGTTGCCGGAGCGCCTGACCGGCGGCGAACTGCTCACCTACTGGGGACTGCTGCGGGGCATGAAGGCGAACGTCGTGCGGTCGCGGGCGGCGGAACTGATGCGGATCCTCGAACTCGACGACGCCGAGGAGCGCGGGGTGCTCGTGATCGAGTACTCGACCGGGATGCGCAAGAAGATCGGCCTGGCGACGGCGTTGCTGCACGCGCCCAAGGTGCTCGTACTCGACGAACCGTTCGAGGCGGTGGACCCGGTTTCGGCGCGGGTCCTGCGGGCGATGCTGCTGCGCTTCGTCGCCGCCGGCGGCTCGGTCGTCATCTCCTCTCATGTGATGTCGCTGGTCGAGGATCTGTGCGATCGGGTGGCCGTCATCGCGGAGGGCCGGGTGGTGGCGAGCGGGACGCTCGCCGAGGTGCGCGGGGGTTCGACGCTCGAGGACGTCTTCGTCCGGCTCGTCGGCGAGCGCGGCGTCGGAGAGGAGGATCTGCTGTGGTTGGCGACCTGATCCGGTTGAAGCTCACGATCCAGCGGCACACGCTCGGCTGGAAGCGTCTCCTCGGGCTGGCCGCCGGCGTCCTGGCGGCCGCGGGCACCTGGGCGATCGTCTTCCTCGCCGAACCCGCGGCCCGCACCGACGTGCTACTGCTGGTCCTCGCGTTCTGGGTGGCGGGCTGGCTGGTCGGCCCGATCCTGACGTCCGGCGCGGCGATGCTCCGGCCGGAGTACTTCGCCCTCCTGCCGCTGCCTCGGCGCGGGCTCGGCGCCGGACTCCTCGCTTCCGCGTTCGTCGGTGTCGGCGGGGCCGTGACGAAGCTCGCGGCTCTCGCGCTGATCGCCTATGCGCTCGTCACGGCGAGCGACGCCACCGCCCTCGCGGCCGCCGTCACCGCGCTCGTCGGCGGGCTGCTCCTGGTCGTGTTCGTCGTGGCGCTGTCCCGGACTGTCTACGCACTGCTTGGTGCGGCGATGCGCACCCATTTCGGGGTGGAACTCGCGGCCGTCCAGTACGGCCTGCTGCTGTCGTCCATGGTGGCGGGCTGGGCCGTGGTGCGCCCGGTGCTGAACTCGATCCCGGCGTTCCTGCGCGACGGTTTCGGGGCCGTCCCGGCTCGTGCGTTCCTGGAATGGACGCCGTTCGGCCTTCCCGTGCGGGCCATCGACGCGATGGCCGCCGGACGCCCCCTGCCGGCGCTCGGCTCGATCGCCCTGCTCGCCGCCGCGGCCGCTGTCGTGACGTTCACCGCGATCGCGCTGCTGACACCACAGGTCGGCAACCGCACGGTGCGCCGTCGACGCCGTCCCTGGGGCAGCCGGGTGCTCACCCGGCCACGGCTGCTGCCCGCGAGTCCGCTCGGCGCCGTCACCGGCAAGGAACTCCGTACCTGGTGGCGCGACCCGTGGCGAAGCCTGGAAGTGCGTTCCGCCGTCTGGTTCGGCGTGTTCGTCGCGGTGTACGGGGCGATCGCCGGACTGCCCGAGCTCGCCGGGCTGGCCGGTGTCGCCGTCGCGATGACGGTCGCGCTCAGCGGAGCGAACCTCTACGGCCAGGACGGCACCGCGCTGTGGCAACTCGTCGTGGCCGAGAGCCGTGAGGCGGTGCGCGCCGACATCCGCGGCCGTCAGATCGGGATCACCGTCCTTTTCGGACTCCCCGCTTTCGCGCTCTCCGCGGCGATGATGGTCGTGACCGGGATCTTCGATTACGCCGTGCCGATCCTGGCGGTGCTGATCGCGCTGCTCGGCGTCGGCTGCGGCACCGCCGTGGTGATGTCGGTGCTCGGCGCGACGCCCGGGGTCGACCCGCACCGCCGCGTCAACGCCACGGACGCCGGGGAGAACACCGTCGGGATCTTCGCCGCGTTCCAGATCCAGCTGTGGGGGACGGCGCCGACGTCGGCGATGGCCGCGATGCTGACCTTCGCCGGGGACTCGCTCCCCCGCTGGTTCGGAGCCGCGACGCTCGCGGTGGCGTTCCTCAACGCCGTCGCCGGCGCGTGGCTCGGTGGCGCCCTCGCGACGCGGCGTCTGGCGACGCGCCTGCCGGAGACGTTCGCCAAACTCCGCTGAGGCGTGAACACTGAACCACGTGTCGCATGTACGCCGTGCCGTGCGGGTCGAAGGGATCGTGCAAGGGGTCGGTTTCCGGCCCTTCGTGCACGGCCTGGCCACCCGGCTGGGTCTGGCCGGTCTCGTCGGCAACGACGGGGACGGCGTCTTCATCGAGGTCGAAGGACCGGTCGCCGAGGTCGACGTCTTCCTGGCCGCTCTCCGGCGGGACGCTCCCCCGCTGGCCGGGGTCGAGCGGGTGACCACGGCCGAGGCCGAACCGCTCGGCCGTCCGGGGTTCAGCATCGCGGCCAGCGAAAGCGGTGGCCCGAAGCGGACGCTGGTCTCAGCGGACAGTGCGACCTGCGAGGACTGCCTCCGCGAACTGGCCGACCCGGCCGACCGGCGGTTCGCCTATCCCTTCGTCAACTGCACGAACTGCGGGCCGCGGTTCACCATCGTCCGCGACGTGCCGTACGACCGGCCTCTGACCACGATGGCCGGCTTCGCGATGTGCCCGGCGTGCGCCGCCGAGTACCACGACCCGGCCGACCGCCGTTTCCACGCCCAGCCGGTCTGCTGCCCGGACTGCGGCCCACGGCTCCGGCTCCTCGACTCCGACCGGGCTGAACTCCCAGGCGATCCCCTCACCGAAACGGCCGCCCTGCTGAACGCCGGACGCATCGTGGCGATCAAGGGGCTCGGCGGATATCACCTCGCCGTACTCGCTGCCGACGAAGCCGCCTCGGCCGCTCTGCGAAGACGCAAGCACCGGGAGGACAAGCCGTTCGCGGTCATGGTGTCCGATGTGGACGAAGCCGCGCGACTGTGCGAAGTGGACGAAAACGCTCGCTCGGCCCTAAGGAGCCGTAGACGACCGATCGTGCTGCTCCCCCGGCTCGACGACGCTCCCGTGGCGACGTCGGTCGCGCCGGGAACCCGTCGGCTCGGCGTGATACTCCCGTACACGCCCCTGCACCATCTGCTGCTCGACGCCGTCGGTGCGCCGATCGTGCTCACCAGCGGGAACGTCTCCGACGAGCCCATCGCGTTCGCCGACACCGACGCCTTCGGACGACTCGGCGGGATCGCGGACGCCTACCTGACCCACGACCGGCCGATCCACATCCGCACCGACGACTCGGTGGTCCGGCCCTGGCGAGGACGCGAGACCGTTCTCCGCCGCTCACGCGGATTCGTCCCGGAGCCGGTGACACTGCCGCGGCCCGCGCGGCGGCCGGTGCTCGCGTGTGGCGCGGAACTCAAGAACACCTTCTGTCTGGCCCAAGGCCCGCACGCGTTCCTCTCCCACCACATCGGGGATCTGGAAAACTTCGAGACGCTGCGCTCGTTCACCGACGGGATCGTCCACCTGGGACGGCTGTTCGACATCGACCCGGCGGTGGTCGCCCACGACCTGCACCCCGAATACCTGTCCACCAAGTACGCCGTCGACCTCGCCGAGGAGACCGGCGTCGAGCTGACCGGCGTGCAACACCACCATGCGCATATCGCGTCCTGCCTGGCGGACAACGGGGAGACCGGTCCCGTACTGGGGGTCGCCTTCGATGGCACGGGGTTCGGCACCGACGGAACGATCTGGGGCGGGGAGTTCCTGCTCGCGGAGCTGACCGGATTCGAACGGGTCGGGCATCTGGCGACGGTTCCGCTCCCCGGCGGGGCGACGGCGATCAGGCAGCCGTGGCGGATGGCCGCGATCTATCTGGAGGAGGCCTTCGAAGGGCAAGCGCCGCCCACGACCGTCCACAAGCGCAACGAGTCCTCGTGGTCCGAAGTGGTCGCACTGGCCCGGAGCGGGATCGCGGCACCCCTGACTTCCAGCGCGGGCAGGCTCTTCGACGCGGTGGCGGCGATCCTCGGCGTCCGTGACAGCATCCGCTACGAGGGACAGGCGGCGATCGAACTCGAGCAACTGGCCGATCCGACGGAACGCGGCGCGTACCCGGTGACGGTGTCCGGCGCCGGACCGCTGGTGGTCGCGGGTGCCGACCTGGTGCGAGCGGTCGCCGAGGACCTCGCTCGCGGCCGCTCCCCCGCCGTCGTCGCCGCGCGGTTCCACAACGGCGTGGCCGAGGTCGTCGCGCGCTGTTGCGCCGTGCTGCGCGAGCGGACGGGAGTAGGCACGGTCGCGCTGTCCGGCGGAGTGTTCCAGAACCTGCTGCTGCTCGACAGATCCGTGGATCTGTTGGCCGGTAAGGGTTTCCGGGTGCTCACCCATTCGAAGATCCCGGCGAACGACGGCGGCATCAGTCTCGGCCAGGCGGCCGTCGCCGCCGCTCGGGACCTACATCCTCCTGATCGCGAGGTAGCGCCGGATGTCCGGGATTGACATCACGAACAGCAGCACGATCCCGCCGGCGAGTACGATCAGGATGGCCAGGAAGATATAGCCGAGAACACTCATGTCGCAGACCCTTCTCTGCGTTCGGCCGCTTCGAGCAATGCGGCCACGGTGCCGCTCCAGGTCGGGAGCGCGTTCCGCGATTTGTACCGCTGCAAGGCGTTCAGCGTCTCCCGGTCGAGCCGTAGCCAGGCGCTCCCGGGGAAGTGCAGGTCGACGGTCTCCCGCCATACCTTCACCGGCAGATCGTAGGAGGTCTCCTTGCTCCAGGGAACCTGCTGGACCGACATGCGGCCCTCGTTCTTGCCGAAGACGGTGCCGCTGAACAGCAACAGCAGCGGGATGACGCCGTCGGAGACCGCGTTGAAGTACTTCGTCGACGCGATCTCCAGATCGTAGGTGACCGGGACGGGCAGTTCGATCGTCGTGGCGCCGGTGAACCCGGGGACCATCGCGGACACCGTCGTGAACTGCATCGGCTTGACCGTGTCGGCCCACCGGCCGGTTTCGCCGAACAGGTCCCGCAACTGCTCGGCCTCCTGCGGCGAGTAGCGCCGCCGGTGCGGTTCGATGCGGATCTGGCAGCGCAGCGCGATCGCCTCGATCCGCTCGCCGGAGACCTCGCTGATCCGCAGCCGCAGGTTCAGGCTCGGCACCACGCCGTAGCGTTCGGGTGCCGCGTCCACACAGTCGAAGACCAGATCAGCCACGATTCACCCCGCACCGAAATCCCGGGATCTCACCCGGATGTCGGCGAAGAACCGGTCGATCAGCTCGCGGGCCTCCTGGCCGCCGTCGAACCCCTTCCAGTAAACGCGCACGAGCCCGACAAGCCGATAGCAGACGTCGATGGGCACCAGGAAGACGTCGACTTCGGTCTCGTCGCTGTGGACCAGGATCGCCTCGACCTCCGGCCGGGCCGCGGCCAGGAGCGGATGGGCGGCGGCCAGATCGGCCCACGCGTCCAGGTTCAGCAGGCATTCGGTCGCGCCCGCCGGGCTCGGGTAGAAGGCGGCGGTGCCCTCGTCCCCGCGCAGCAGGAAGACCGCGCCCACGGGGATGCCGAGCCCGTCCCAGTCGGCCTTGGCCAGCGGGCGACCGGAGTCGTGCAGGTACCGTTCCGGCACCGCACGGAACCGGCCGCCCGCCTCCGGATGTTCGAACAGCAGGAAACAGCCCCGGCAGGCGCAGAGGATCGCGCGGCGTTCGGTGTCCACGATATGCCCGTGCTCCGGTCCGGTCGGCTCGGTGCACAACTCGCAGCGTTCCAGCTCCGCCTCTCGGGAGGGCGCGGGTGCCGGCGTCTCGGGAGCGACGAACCGACGCAGGTTCACGACGTCACCGCCGCCGGTACGGCGACTCGCACGCCCTGGCTGTCCGAGAGCAACGGGAGCGGATCGAGGTGACGTCCTCCGTCGTCGAGTCCCTTCCCCGCCAGCCGTACATCGAACTTCGCGCCGCATCCCGAGCACGTGAGCACGGAACCGTCCAAAACGGACTCCGCGAGGCCGGACCCGCAAGCGGCGCAGGCATCCCGATAGGCGTAAAGCGTGCCCCGCACCGAGCAGAACAGGACGTCGACACCGTCGATCGGCACGGTCAGCGGACGTCCGGTCGGCGGGCCCAGTTCCGGTACCGCGCTCCACCGCGCACCGGCCGGTTCGGGAGCGTGCCAGCCGTCCGGGGGGCCCATCCCGACCTGCAGCAACGGCACCGGGTCGGGTTCCGGCGGGGTGATCCCTTCGACCTCGACCCCGGCGATCTCCGGCGCGGCCCGGGCGATCGCGCCCTCGATCGCCATCTTCACGGTCAGCGTCGAGGACGGGCAGCCCTGGCAGTTGCCTTCCAGCCGCAGCTTGGCCATCCCGTCCTCGTCGACGCCGAGGTACTCGACCCCGCCGGCGTGCGAGCCGAGATACGGCCGGACCTCGTCGAGTGCCCGTTGGATCCGGGTGTCGACGTCGACCGGGTGCAGGTCGTGCAGCAGGAGGAGGCTCCCCACGAGGTCGTCCCCGGCGAGCTGGAGCAGGGTGTCCTCGTCCAGCAGCGCGGCGACCCGCTCCAGACCTTCGCCGTACATCCCGACCACGAGCCGGACCAGTTCCTCGGCGACCTGCTTCCCGCGTCCGTCCGGCAGTTCGCCGAGCAGTTTCTCGATCCGGTCGCCGACGTCGCCGGCCGTGTCCGTCATCCCCGGCACCCCTCAGTACTCGCCGTTGAACGCGTGCGGGGTGTGGTGCTTGGTCAGCACTTTCCCCGTACCGAGGGACATGTGCACGCCGCAGGGCAGGCAGGGGTCGAAGCTGCGGACCGCGCGCATGATGTCGATGCCCTTGAAGTTCTCCGGCGGGTTCTCCTCGAAGATCGGCGTGTTCTGGACAGCGTCCTCATAGGGGCCGGGGGTGCCGTAGGTGTCACGGACACTGCCGTTCCACGGTGTCGGTGGGTACGGGTGATAGTTCGCGATCTTCCCGCCCTTGATCACCATGTGATGCGACAGCACGCCGCGGACGGCCTCGGTGAACCCGACACTGGCGGCTTCCTCCGGGACGACGAACTTCTCCCACGTCTTCGTGTTCCCACCACGAATCTCAGCCAAGGCCTTCTCCGCGAAGTGCAACGCGAGACCGGCGGCATACGCCTGGAAGTACGTCCGCGCGCGGTTGCGTTCGAGCGCGTTGCTCCACTGTGGAATCTTCCATTCGAAGCTCTTCGCGGGTTTGAGCGCCGTCCTCGGTAGATTGATCTGGACGCTGTGCCCGGTCGACTTGACGTACTCGGTGTCCACGAGGCCGGCGAGCGCGGTCACCCACAACCGGGCCAGTGGCCCGCCGCCGGTGTCGAGGGCGAGGTGGTCCTTGCCGTCGAACCAGCGCGGCGACATCGTCCACGAGTACTTGTCGTCGAAGTCGCGTTTCGCCGGCCGCGGAATGGTGTGCTGGTTCCACGGATGCCGCCGATCCACGGGATTGCCCAGCGGATCCCGCTTCACGAACATCTCCTGATCCTCCCAGTCCTCGTAGAACGAGTGACCGAGCAGAATCCGGATCCCCAAGTTGATGTCCACCAGGCTGGTGGTGACAAGTTTCCCGTCCACCACCACCCCCGGGGTCACGAACATCTTCCGACCCCAGTTCTCCATGTTCTCGTAGCTGAAGTCGCAGTGATCGGGGTCGTTGAGGCTGCCCCAGCAGCCGAGCAGGATCCGCCGCTGCCCGACCTTCTCATACCCGGGCAGGGCCTCGTAGAAGAAGTCGAACAGATCGTCGTGCATCGGAACGACCTTCTTCATGAACTCCACATACCGCATCAACCGGGTCAGATAATCGGTGAACAACTGCACCGTCGCCACCGTCCCCACCCCGCCCGGATACAACGTCGACGGATGGACGTGGCGGCCCTCCATCAGGCAGAACATCTCCCTGGTGTAGCGGGAGACGTGCAACGCCTCACGGTAGAACTCGCCCTCCAGCGGGTTCAGCGACCGCATGATGTCACCGATCGTCCGCATCCCATGCTCGGCAGCATGCGGGGATTCGGTGCGGTTGGCCAGCTCCAGCACCCCCGGGTTGGTCTCGGCCACCATCCGCTCGCAATAATCCACCCCGACCAGGTTCTCCTGGAAGATGTTGTGATCGAACATGTACTCCGCGGCCTCACCGAGATTGATGATCCACTCACCCAGATGCGGCGGCCGCACCCCGTAAGCCATGTTCTGGGTGTACACCGAACACGTCGCGTGATTGTCCCCGCAGATCCCACAGATACGACTCGTGATGAAATGCGCGTCCCGCGGATCCTTACCCTTCATGAAAATGCTGTACCCACGGAAGATCGACGACGTGCTATGACACTCCACGACCTCCTTCTTCGCGAAATCGATCTTCGTGTAGATACCGAGACTGCCCACGATCCTGGTGATCGGATCCCACGCCATCTCCACCAGGCCGGGATTCTGGGTGTTGGTCATCGCTGGATTCCTCGCTCCGTCACCAGTTGGACTTGTAGCCGGTGGTCAGGGACTTCCCCTTGTGCCGCCACTTCGGTTCCTCGTCGGCGGTCTTCATGGTGAACCCACGCAGCGCGCGGATGACCGTCCCGTAGGCCGTGCTCGCCGCGGCGGACACCTTCGACCCGGGTGGCTCGTCCATGAACGGCATGAACTTGTCCGGGAAGCCCGGCATCGTGCACGCGATGCAGATCCCGCCGACGTTGGGGCAACCGCCGACACCGTTGATCCAGCCGCGTTTCGGGACATTGCACTTCACCACCGGACCCCAGCAGCCCAGTTTCACCAGACATTTCGGCGAGCCGTAGTCGTTGGCGAACTCGCCCTGCTCGTAGTAGCCGGCGCGGTCGCAGCCCTCGTGGACGGTGGCGCCGAACAGCCATTGCGGGCGCAGCGCCTCGTCGAGCGGGATCATCGGCGCCTGCCCCGCGGCCTGGTACAGCAGGTAGAGGATCGTCTCGGACAGGTTGTCCGGGTGGGTCGGGCAGCCGGGGACGCAGACGATCGGGATGCCCGCCTTCGAACGCCAGTCCCAGCCGAGATAGTCCGGCACACCCATCGCGCCGGTCGGATTCCCCGCCATCGCGTGGATACCGCCATACGTCGCACAGGTACCGACAGCCAGGACCACCAACGCTTTGGGCGCCAACCGGTCCAGCCACTCGCTGGTGGTCATCGGCTGCCCCGTCGCGGGGTTGTTGCCGAACCCGCACCAATAGCCCTCGGACTTGATCTTCTCGTTCGGGATGGACCCTTCCACCACGAGCACGAACGGCTCAAGTTCACCGCGGTCGGCCTTGTGCCACCACTCGATGAACGTGTCGGCACCGGTCTCCGGCCCGCACTCGAAATCGATCAACGGCCAGTGCACCGCGACCTTCGGGAGCCCGGGCAGTGCGCCGAGCACGATGTCCTCGATGCTCGGCTGGGTCGCCGCGGTCAGGGCGACCGAGTCGCCGTCACAGCCGAGACCGCCGTTCATCCAGAGAATGTGCACGACGGGTTCCTCGGCTTGCTCGGCCGCCGCGGTACCCCCGGTCGTCTCGGCCGTGGTCATCGAGGACCACCTCCTCGCGGCCCGAGGCCGCATTCGAAGTCGGCGAACGCCCAGCGGGTTCGACAGCGGCCGACACGCCGGAGCGGAATAAGGCGAATGGGAAACGACCTCGGAAAGATCGAAACCATTCCGGGGCGCGAACAACTGTCACGGTAGACCTCGTCGTCCGCCCCCGGCAAGAAGACCGGACAGATCTGTCTTGGCTCGACGTCCGGGCTTTCGCTTGGGGTGGAACGCTTCCGCAGGTAGGCTGGCCGAAGCCTCTCCGACGGCGGGAATCTCGTGAACAGACCGGACTTCGAAGACCCGGGAGTGCCCATCGAGCTGCTCCCGGTGGTCGTGCTTTCCAAGATTTTCCCGGCCCGTCCTTCCTCGATTCCGGAAATCCGCGAATTCGTCCGGCATTGTCTCGCTGATTCTCCACTCACCGATGGCGACAACCGGGAAGTAAGTCAAACGGTGTTCCGCGCGCTGCTGGACGCCGCCGGCCCGGAAGGCACCATCCAGATCTCGTTCCGGATCTTCCCCGAGCACGTCGAGGTCGACGTCCTGCATTCGCATTCCGGGCAGCCTGGCGAGCCGACGCTCGCCCAGGTGACCGAGCTGAAGCACGATTCCGCCACGGCGGCAACGGATTCCGAGCAGGCGGGTTCGTTCGCCGACTGGATGTCCGGCGTGCTGGAGCGGGAAGGGCTCACCCAGGAGGCCGCGGCCCGCCAGCTCGGCGTGTCGGTGAAGACGGTCGGTCGCTGGGTCGGCGGCGAGACCGAGCCCCGGCTGCGGGACCTGCGTCGGCTCCAGGAACGTTTCGGCAGGTCTCCCCTGGCCTGACCCGTTGTTGACATCGTCGGCGTCGCCGCCGGATGGTGGACGGATGAAATTCCTGGTGATGTTCCGGATGGAACTCGCCCTGCTCTCCGGCGAGATGGCCGCGGCCGTCGCCAAGATGCCGCGTTACGCCGGCCCGCTGGAGGACAAGGGCAAGGTGCTCGCGCGATATCACCTGGTCGGACAGCACGGCGGGGCCTGGATCTACGACGTCGGATCGAACGAGGAGCTGGAAAGGCTGCTCGCGCTGTCACCCGTTTACAACTTCGCACGGTATGAGATTCACCCCCTCGCGGACATGCCGGATCCGGCCGCGGGTCTCACCGGGATGACCGGTTGACGGATCGGTGATCGCGGCGAACACTTGTGTCGTTCCTAGGGGACAGAGGTGTCCGATGAGCGCGCCGAAGCCGAATCCCGCTCGCGAACGGCACTGGATCTGTGCCCAGCGGCTACGCGAGCGACGTCTTTCACTGGGCCTGACCCAGCGTGAAGTCGTGGTACGCCTGCACCAACACGGGAGCTGTACGACGAATCGCGCGCTGAGCGCGATGGAGAACGGGCGCGGCCTGGACCTCGGCCTGCTGCCGGAACTGGCCGCGTCCTTGTCCTGTTCGGTCACCTATCTCCTCGGCCTCACCTGGAATCCGGAGAGCTGGGCACCGGACGAGCAGGACGGCGCACCGTCCACCACACCGGTGCCCGAGCCGGTGTTCCGCACGGCCGGGATCCTCGGTCCCGGTCTGCCGGAGGGTTTCCTTCCGCCCGGCAGACAAGGTGCGGGCGCGCAGCCCGGCACTCCGGCCTAGCCGACTGATCAGCTTTCCCACCACTTTAAGGACTCCGACCGTGACAGAGCTGTCACGTCCCGGCGGTCTCGGCGTCGTCGACGCGCTCGTGCGCAGCCGTGCCCGCCCCCTGGACGATCTCGCCGAACACGCGGAAGACGTCGCGCGTACGTGCCACAGCATGGCGAAACGGTTCCACCGCGGCGGGAAGCTGGTCGTGTTCGGCAATGGCGGCCCGAGTACCGACGCCCAGCACGTCGCCGTCGAGTTCGTGCATCCGGTGATCGTCGGGAAGCGGGCGCTTCCCGCGCTGTCACTGACCTCCGACGTCGCCACCCTCACCGGGATCGCCAACCGCGCCGGCCTCGACGAGGTCTTCGCGCATCAGATCCGGTTCCTCGCCGAGCCGTCCGACATCGCGCTGGGACTGTCCACCGACGGCGATTGCCGGAATGTGCTGCGGGGCCTCGAACAAGCCCGCGAACTCGGCATGCTGACCGTCGCGCTGACCGGCGGCGACGGTGGCACGATCGCCGCCCGGCGCGCCGCCGACCATCTGCTGATCGCCGCGTCGGCCGATCCCCGCGTGGTCAAGGAGGTGCACGTGACGATGTACCACGTGCTCTGGGAACTGGTGCACGTCTTCCTCGAACAGCCGGGCGTGCTCGACGAGGAGGCCGTGCGATGAACGAATGTCACGACGACGTCTGCCTCACCTGTTCGGACACCGCCGTCCCGGTCGTCGTGCTGCGGCTGCTGGACGACGCCCTCGCCGTCGTGCGGACCGACGCCGGGACCGAAGAGGAAGTGAGCGTCGCGCTGGTCTCCTCGCGTGTCGGCGACACCGTCCTCGTGCACGCCGGTGAGGCCATCGCGGTACTGGGCGGTGATCCGCGATGAACGGCAACGGCCCCGCGGCGGACGTCCAGGCGCTGTACCCGTTCCTGTACTCGGATGCGTCCGATGTGGACTCCGTGATCGAACAGGTCCGAAGATCCACAGTGGACAAGGCCAGGGAGATCACCGAGTTGCGCGCGTCGGTCTTCGCCGAGGACGGCCAGCGCCTCTTGGACTGCGCCCGGGCGCTGAGCGGCGCCTTCGCCTGCGGCGGCAGACTGCTCGCCTTCGGCAACGGCGGCAGTTCGACCGACGCGCAGGATCTCGCCAGCCTGTTCCTGAGCCCGGCGAGCGGACCCGGTGGCGATCCCACGCCACTGCCCGCGTTCGGGCTGACCAACGACATCGCGGTGATCACCGCGCTGAGCAACGACATCGGGTTCGACGTGGTGTTCGCCCGGCAGATCGCCGCCTTCGGCCGAGCCGGGGACATCGCTGTCGGCCTGTCCACCAGCGGGAACTCCGCCAACCTGCTGCGGGCGTTCGACGAAGCGAGCCGACGGGGACTGCTCACCGTCGGCATCGCCGGTTACGACGGCGGCAAGATGGCCGAACTCGACAGCATCGACTACCTGTTCGTGGTGCCGTCGCCGTCCGTGCATCGCATCCAGGAAACCCAGACGACGCTTTACCACGTGCTGTGGGAGCTCACCCTCGCCGGACTGCGGGACTCGACGTGACCGCCGCGCTGGACCAGGCCAAGGCGGTGGCCGACGCCGTACTGTACGAGGGCTATCTCCTGTACCCGTACCGCGCGTCCGCGGCCAAGAACCAGATGCGGTTCCAGTGGGGAGTGCTGGTCCCGCCCGCCTACGCGGCCCGCGACACCGGTGAACACCAGTCGGCGCAGGTGGAACTGATCGCCGAGCCCGCTCCCGACGGGGAGCTGCACGTACTGCTGCGCTTCCTCCAGGTCCAGAAACGCGTCGTCGAGGTGGGCGGGCGGCCGGTGCCGTCAGTGACCGTCGACGGCACCGAATACACCACCTGGGAGGAGGCCGTCGAACGGGAGGTCGACACCGCCGTTCCCTTTTCCGCGCTGCGCACCGAAACCAGGGTGCCGTTCCAGGTAGACGGCGGTGAGGACGTCGAGTGGATCCGCGACGACACCCGCCTGGTACGGCGACGCGCCGGATTGCACGGGGAGCTGCGGATCCGCGCCGTCGACCTGCCGGGCCCGTTCGGCGGTGTCAAACTTCGGGTACGGGTGGCGAACGTGTCAACCTGGTCCCGTTTCGACGCGACCCGCCGCGACGCGCTCGCCTATTCGCTGATCGCCACGCACGCGCTACTGTCCACTCCGGACGGTGGCTTCGTGTCCTCGACCGACCCGCCCGAATGGGCCTCGCTCGTAACGAAGGAATGCGTCAACGAACGTCTGTGGCCGGTGCTCGTCGGACGCGACACCGTTTTGTGCTCGCCGATCATCCTCTCCGACCATCCGGAGATCGCCGAGCAGAGCCAGGGTCCGCTCTACGACGGCCTGGAGATCGACGAGATCTTGACCTTGCGCACCATGACGCTGACCGATGAGGAGAAGCGTCAGGCGCGCGCGACGGATGCTCGTGCCGCCGAGATCATCGACAGGGTCGACGGGATGCCGCCGGAACTGCTCGACCGGTTACACGGCACGATCCGCTATCTGCGCGAAGTCACCGGCGAGCCGGCGCAGGAACCCGAGGCGGCCACCGTCACCGTCGGAGGCGTCGTGGTCGGAGAGGGCAGCCGGGTCCGGTTGCGGCCGGTGAAGCGGGCTGACGCGCATGACATGTTCCTGGCGGGG
>NZ_JACBXD010000105.1 GCF_013870525.1 Amycolatopsis pittospori | reverse complement strand
CGCAGGCAGGCGCCGTCGCAGCAGGAGGTGTCCCACCAGCGGGCCAGCACGTCCGCCGGGTCCACCGAGGAGATCCGGTGGTCGGCCGGGGCGAGCCTGCCGCGGTCGTCGATCCAGTCCTCGCCGTTGGCCGCGAACCGCTGGTCGTGCGGGATCAGGACCGGCCACAACCCGGACCGGTCGAACTCCGCGACGCAGCCTGTATAACGCTCTGGCCTGGCCAAAGGCAGGTCCGAGACCCAGATCCGGCCGTGCCACCGGCCGGGCGGCAGCGTCTGGACCGGTGGCGTGCCTGGGCGGAACGGTGCGATCGTCATCGGCTTCCCCTCGAACTGGTGTTCGGTCAACTCTACCCGAACACTAGTTCGAAGCACCGACAGTTTTCGATACCCCGTTTGCGGGATCTCACGTCGGACGCTCTACGCGTTCAGTCCTCTGGATGCGGTACTTGCGCGCGCAAGTACCGCATCCAGAGGACTAAACGCGGGGGGTCACAGGGGGCGCAGCAGGTCGTCCGCGTCGACGATCCGGTACGCGTAGCCCTGTTCGGCCAGGAATCGCTGCCGGTGCGCCGCGTACTCGGTGTCGACGGTGTCCCGCGAGACGACCGAGTAGAAGTGCGCCTGCCGTCCGTCGCCCTTCGGCCGCAGCAGCCGTCCGAGCCGCTGCGCCTCCTCCTGCCGTGAACCGAACGTCCCGGAGATCTGGATCGCGACCGACGCCTCCGGCAGGTCGATCGAGAAGTTGGCGACCTTCGACACGACGAGCGTCCTGATCTCGCCGCGGCGGAACGCGTCGAACAGCTCCTCGCGTTCCTTGTTCCGGGTCGCGCCCTGGATCACCGGCGCGTCGAGTTCGTCGCCGATCATCTCCAGTTGGTCGAGGTAGGCCCCGATGACCAGCGTCGGCTCGCCGGGATGCCGGTCGACCAGCGATTTGATCACCTTGGTCTTGGTGTCCGCGGTCGCCGCCAGCTTGTACCGCTCCTCGGCCTCGGCCGTCGCGTACGCGAGCCTCTCGGCGTCCGTCAGCGTCACCCGGACCTCGGTGCACTCCGCCGGCGCGATCCAGCCCTGCGCCTCGATGTCGCGCCACGGGACGTCGTACCGCTTGGGGCCGATCAGCGAGAACACGTCGCCCTCGCGGCCGTCTTCGCGCACCAGGGTCGCGGTCAGGCCGAGCCGTCGCCGCGACTGCAGGTCCGCGGTCATCCGGAACACCGGCGCGGGCAGCAGGTGGACCTCGTCGTAGACCACCAGTCCCCAGTCGCGCGAGTCGAACAGGTCCAGATGCCGGTATTCGCCCTTGGTCTTGCGCGTGACCACCTGGTACGTCGCGATGGTGACCGGGCGGATCTCCTTCTTCTCGCCGGAGTACTCGCCGATCTCCTCTTCGGTCAGCGACGTCCGCGCGATGAGCTCTCGCTTCCACTGACGTCCGGCGACGGTGTTCGTCACCAGGATCAGCGTCGTCGCCTTCGCGTGCGCCATGGCCGCCGCGCCGACGAGCGTCTTGCCCGCGCCGCAAGGCAGCACGACGACGCCGGATCCGCCCGCCCAGAACGCCTCGGCGGCCTTGCGCTGGTAGTCGCGCAGTTCCCAGTCGTCCTCGGCGAGGTCGATCGGATGGGCTTCCCCGTCGACGTAACCGGCGAGGTCTTCCGCGGGCCAGCCGACCTTCAGCAGCGCCTGCTTGAGCCGTCCGCGTTCGGACGGGTGCACGATGACGGTGTCCTGGTCGATACGCGCGCCCAGCATCGGGCTGATCTTCTTGTGCCGGAGGATCTCCTCCAGCACCGCGCGGTCGATGGTCGACATGACCAGGCCGTGCGCGGGGTGGTTGGCGATCTGCAGCCGCCCGAACCGGCCCATCGTGTCCACGATGTCGATGAGCAGCGGCTGGGGCACGGGGAACCGCGAGTACGTCGTCAGCGCGTCGACGACCTGCTCGGCGTCGTGACCCGCGGCGCGCGCGTTCCACAACGCCAGCGGCGTGATCCGGTAGGTGTGGACGTGCTCGGGCGCGCGTTCCAGTTCGGCGAACGGCGCGATGGCGATCCGCGCGTCGTCGGCCTGGCTGTTGTCGACCTCGAGGAGCACGGTCTTGTCGGACTGGACGATCAGCGGGCCATCGGTCACATCCTCCTTTATACGTTCCGGCCACACCGGCGCCCGCCGCGGCACCGCTGGTGGAAGGATGTGCGACAGGTGACTGGAGGGGACCTTGACGACTACACCGACCGGCGGGACGCCCGAGTACGACCCGCTCAACGCGCCCGGACTGCCGCCGGCGCCCGCGCTGCCGGAAGTGGGCCCGCCGCCGTTCCCGAAGCCGCCGCCGTTGAGCGTGCTGGCCAAGGTCTCGATCGTCATCGGCGTCGTCGCCGCGCTGGGCCTGGGGAGCCTGGTGGCCTGGGGGATCTCGCAGGCGGGCAAGTTCAGCGAGGTCGAGGCGGGCAAATGCCTGTACCTGACCGACGAGGCGGGTGGCGCCCAGAGCTACACGACCGCCAGTTGCTCGTCGAGCCGGGCGACCTTCCGCATCGACGCCGTGCGCCCCGGTTCGGCCGAATGCCGCGGCGAGGACTACGTCCAGTTCGAGTTGTACGACAGCGGGTCCAGCCGCAAGGCGAAGTCGACGCTGTGCCTGGCGCTGAACGTCGAAACCGGGGACTGCCTGCGTGACGTCGTGCACGAGACGCGGGTCGCGAAGGTCCGCTGCACCGACATCTCCGCGGAGGCGCGGGTGCTCGTGATGCGAGGGTCGTCGGAGACGGTCTGCTCGTCCGACGACACCGCCCTGCACTACACCGGCCCGCCCGAGCGCACCATCTGCCTGCGGCCGACCGGCGAGAACATCTAGCGCCTGAGCACGCGAGATCCGTCTTCAGGCACGCGAGATCCGTGTCCGGGCACGCGAGTGCGGAGTCGCGGCGCCCGCGTCATCGCCTCGCCCGGGTCACGACACGTTGCCCGATCCCTTCCGCTAGGGCCGCGGTACCAATGCCTGGACGTCGAGCCGGGCGCCGATCATGCCCGAGTTGTGCATCAGGTCGGCGACCCGTTGCAGCCGGATCCCGTTGACGGAAGCCGGATACGAGCCGAGTGAGATCAGCGAGGCCGTGGTCCGGTCGATGTCGGAGAACGTCGGCAGCGCGTCGCGGACGATGGCCGAGTCGGCCGCCCGCACCTGCGCCTCGCTGAGCACCTTCCGGAAGGCCGCGAGCGTGCGGGCGTTGCCCTGGCCGAAAGTGCCTGTCGAAACGTAGGACGACATCGGGAAGTCCAGTGTCGCGCCGCGAGCGCCGTCGGCGAGGATGCTCGCCCCGAGTTCCTTCTCGGCCCTGGTGATGTACGGCTCGACCATCCACGCGGCGTCGACCTCTCCGGCCTGCAGCGCCTGTGGCATCCGGTCGAACGCGTGCTGTTTGAACTGGATCTTGCCCGCCTCGACGCCCGCGGTCGCGAGTACCGAACGGGCCGCGAGGACGCCGACGTCGTCGAGCATGTTCACGGCGATCTTCGGCGACCGTTTGCCCGTCGGCTCGGTGTAGTCGGAGCCAGGGAGTGTGACGAGCGCCATGGTGTTGCGGCCGGCGGTGTAGGCCTCGCCCTGCAACTGCAGGGCCGTGCCCGCCGCGGAGGCGCGGAAGATCGAGACGTCGCTGGCGAAGGCGATGTCGATCTCGCCCGCGGAAAGTTTGGTGATCGCCTGGTCGGCGGGAACATCGACCAGGGTCACGGCGAGCCCCGCCGCGGTGAACCTCCCCTCGCCGACGGCGACCCTCAAGGGGGCCGTGTCGATGGGGCTTCCGACGCCGATGCGCAGTTCGGTTCGTTCGAGAGGGGCGTCGGGGGTCGAGTCACCACTGGAAAACACTCCGCAACCGGCCAGCGTCAGCAGAGCCGCTACCAGCGGAATCGCGCGAAGGCGCATGTTCGTCACCGCTCACCTACCGAGAGAATGTGCTCCTCCTTCTGGATCGTATGGTCCGGGCCCCATACGATCGCGTGCGGGAGACGCCGCACAAGCGCGGCTTTCGATCGTTCTCGAACCTTGTTACTCTACAGTAGGTTCGGGCTCTCGTCCCCGATGTCAGCCACGGGAAAGGGTCCCGTGGTGGGAAAAGGAAACCAGGTGGCCCGTCGCGACAAGCGTCCCCGTGGGGGCGACGCGGCGGAAAGGCATCCGCGCGTCGGCGGAAGATGGCGTCTTCGCAACTGGCATCTGCGTACCAAACTCTTCGTCGTCCTGCTGATCCCCGCCCTCGCCGTGGTCGCGCTCGTGGGCCTGCGGGTCAACTCGGATCTGCGGGATGCCCGGCAGCTGGCCGAATTCGCCACCCGCGGCCGCGTCGACAGCACCGTCGCCGAAGCGGTGCACCAGCTTCAGCGCGAACGCGACCTCACCGTCCGGTTCGTCGCGGGTGACCGCAAGGCCGACGTCTCGGAATTGACCGAGCAGCGTAAACGCGTCGACGAGGCCATCGGCACCTTCGACCGCACGCTCGGTGAGAGCAAGAGCAGGCTCGGCGACAAGGCCGCGACCAGCCTGCAGATGACCAGCGACCGCCTTCGAGTGCTGACCGGTCTGCGGTTTTCCGCGGAACATTCGGCTTTTCCCGCCGACGCGGTGCTTCGTTCCTACAGCGAACTGATCTCCGGCCTGCTCGACATCAGTGACGCCACCGCCGCCGACGTCTCCGACCCGGATCTGGGAAAGCTCCGCCTCGCGGGCAACGCGCTCGCCCGGATCAAGGACCAGATGTCGGTCAAGCGCGCGATCATGGCCGCCGCGCTCGCCCAGGGCGGCCTCAACCGCGACCGCACCCGCGCGCTGCTCGGCGCGGAGGCCGAACTCGCCGCCGCCCGCAACGACTACCGCACCTTCGCGACACCCGAACAACAGCGGATGTACGACGACACGGTCATCGGCCTGATCGTCGACATCGGCAACGACATGGTGGAATCCGCGCTCATCCGAGCGGAGAACGACCAGGGGCTCGGCGGGCTGGACCCGAACCAGTGGGACACCGCCGCGACCTACACGGTCAATCTGGCCCACCAGGTGCAGCAGGCGGTGCTCGTCCAGCTGCAGGAGCGCACGGACACCCTTGCGGCGCAAGCGAGAACGTCCGCGATCTGGGACGGCGGCATCGTGCTCGCCGTCCTCGTCGTGGCCGGCGTGCTCTCGGTGATCATCGCGCGTTCGCTGTTGCGGCCGCTGCGGATCCTGCGCCGCAGCGCGCTCCAGGTCGCCGAGCACCAGTTGCCCGCGGCCGTGCAGGGCCTGCTCAGCGATCCCGAACCGCAGCCGGAGAATCTGCGCCGGCGGCTCGCCGTCGCGCCGGTCCCGGTCTTCAGCCGCGAGGAACTCGGCCAGGTGGCACGGGCCTTCGACGCGGTGCACGGGGAAGCCGTCCGGCTGGCCGGGGAACAGGCCATGCTGCGGGAGAACATCAACGCGATGTTCGTGAACCTGTCGCAGCGCAGCCAGGATCTCGTCGAGCGCCAGCTTTCCGTGCTGGACCGGATGGAGGCCGACGAACAGGATCCCGACACGCTCGCCGGGCTCTTCGAACTCGACCACCTCGCGACGCGGATGCGGCGCAACAGCGAGAACCTCCTGGTGCTTTCGGGAACCGACGTCGTCCGTGAGGACAGCGGCGCCGTCGTCGCCGACGAGATCATCGGCGCCGCGCTTTCGGAGGTCGAGCACTACCAGCGCATCGAACTCGGTGCGGCACCGCAGATCGCGGTCCGCGGCGAGGCCGTCAACGACCTCGTGCACGTGGTGTCCGAATTGCTGGAGAACGCCACCCGCTATTCGGACCAGAGCACCATGGTGCAGGTCGAGGGCCGCGTGACCGAACGCGGCGAATGGCAGATCGACATCACCGACCACGGTGCCGGGATGCCGCAGGCGGAGATCGACCGGACCAACACCCGGCTGGCGAATCCGCCCGACGTCGACGTCGAGGTCTCGCGGCGGATGGGCCTGTTCGTGGTCGCGACGCTGGCCGTGCGGCATCGCATCGACGTCCGGCTGCGGTCGGCCGACGGGGGCGGCATCACCGCCGTCGTCGTCGTCCCCTCCGGACTCATCGTCGACGCGCCGCAGCCCGCGCCGATACCGGAACCCGCGCCCGTGGTCGTGGCGCCCGAGCCGGAACCCGAACCGCCGCTGGAGGTCCCGCCGCTGCCCGAGCCCGAGGAGAGCGGCGAGGAGTCGAGGTTCGCGCCCGTACTGGATCCCACCCCGCCGCGCCGGGCACCGGTCGTCGAACGCGAGACGCAGCCGGAGTGGCCGTCCACCGACGACGACGCGGGCAACCACCTGGACCTGGACTCGCCGACCGAGCGGATGCCCAAGTACCAGAGCGTGCTTTCGCAGTGGTTCGACCACGGCGGTCCGCGCGAAGGTCCTTCGCCCGCCGAGCCGGGGCCGCCTTCCGTGCCGTCGTTCGAGCCGGTGAAGCCCCCCGAAGAGACCACTGGGACCACCGAGACCACTGGGACCGCCGAGACCGAAGCTTGGCCCGAGGATCCGGACGAGCCCACCGAGCCGACGCTGAAGCCGGTGGCGGCGCAGGAAAAGGCACCCGCACCGGAACCCCGGCCCGCTCCGGAACCCGAGCCCACCTGGCCGACGCCCGGCGAGCTCGAACAGGAGGACGGGCAGGAGGACACCTGGCCGGTGCTGCCCGCCGCCGTTCCGGAAGCGCGGTCACAGGACGACAGGCCGGAAATGCCGCGAGGGGAGAGGCCGATACTCTCACTTTCCCCCGAAGCGGTCCGCGAACGGATGACCAGCCTGCAAGGCGGTTTCCGGCGCGGTCGCCACGCCCGGGGTGACGACAACCCCTCGGCTTAAGCGAATTGGAAGGTCCATGAGTTCGAACACCGGCCTGCTGGAAGTGATCGCGCTGACCGCGGCGGACGCGGAGCGCGCACAGGAGGGCGGGGCCGATCGCCTCGAACTGGTCAGCGACATGGCCAGCGACGGCCTTTCGCCGTCGGTCGAGACGCTGCGCGACGTGCTCGCCGCCACCGATCTCCCGGTGCGGGTCATGTTGCGGGACAACATGTCCTTCGCCGCCGGCGACCTCGACGGGCTGCGCGCGGACGCCGGGCGGCTGATCGACGCGGGCGCGCGGGAGTTCGTCTTCGGGTTCCTGGACGTGGAAAGCGAAATCGACGTCGACGCCTGCGAAACCCTGGTCAAGGAGCTCGACGGGCTGCCGTGGACCTTCCACCGCGCCATCGACCGCGCGCGGGACCCGTTGCGCGCCTACGACCAGCTGGCCGCCCTCGGCTGCGACACCGTGCTCGCGGCCGGACATCCGCATGGCGTGGCGCACGGTCTTTCGGTGCTGCAGCACCTGGCCCGCCGTTCCGACGGGCCGCGGCTGCTGGTGGGCGGCGGTCTACGGGCGCAGCAGGTGCACCTGCTGCGGGCCGGCGGCGTGCGTGCCTTCCACGTCGGCAGCGCGGTCCGGCCCGGCGGCTGGGAGTCCGATGTGGACGTCGCCGCCGTCCGCGAGTGGGCGGCGCTGGTCAAGAACTGAGCCGGGAAGTCCTAGTGCGGGTGGTAAAGAGCGGGCCACGCACGGTGACTTGAGGTTGCGTCTTCAACTACCCCGATCCGACCGGCTAGCGTGGGGGGTATGGCTACCCGCACCGTACGAGACGCGACCAGGGAACTGTTGCGAGAACTCGGCCTGACCACGGTTTTCGGCAACCCCGGGACGACCGAGATCGCCTTCCTCACCGATTGGCCCGACGACTTCACCTACGTCCTCGCGCTCCAGGAGGCGTCCGTCGTCGCGATGGCCGACGGATACGCACGCGCGTCGCGGCGCCCGGTGCTGGTGAACCTGCATTCCGCGGGCGGTGTCGGGCACGCGCTGGGACACGTCTTCACCGCGTACCGCAACAACGCCCCGCTGATCATCGTCGCCGGGCAGCAGACCCGCTCCCTGCTGCCGGACGAGCCGTTCCTCGGCGCCGTCGACGCGACGAGTTTCCCCAAGCCGTACGTCAAATGGAGCTGCGAACCGGCCAGGGCGGAGGACGTCCCGGCGGCGCTGGCGCGGGCGTACCACATGGCGACGCAGGCGCCCATGGGCCCGGTGTTCGTCTCCGTGCCGGTGGACGACTGGGACGTCGAGACCGACAAGCCGATCCCGTCCCGGCCGCGGATCCCCGGTTTCGCGCCCGACCCGGCCACTTTGGACGAACTGGTGTCCGCTTTGGACGCCGCCGAGCGGCCCGCGATCGTGGTCGGCCCCGGTGTCGACGACGAGGGCGCCGTACCGGACGTCGTCGAGCTGGCCGAGCGGGTCGGCGCCGGGGTCTGGGCCTCGCCGATGTCGTCGCGCTGTTCCTTCCCCGAGGACCACCCGCAGTTCTTCGGTTTCCTGCAGCCGGAACGGCAGATGCTCGCGAGCGCGCTGACCGACCACGACCTCGTGGTGGTCATCGGTGCCCCGGCGTTCACCTATCACGTGTACCGCGGCGAGTCGGAGATCTCGCCGCCGAAGCTGTTCCTGGTCAGCGACGACGACCAGATCCTGGCGCGGGCCGCGGTGGGCACCGGCATCCGCTCGACGCCGAAGCTCGCGATCCGCGCGCTGGTCGAGCGTGCCGCCGCGCACGAGGCGCCCAAAGCCCGCGCGCGGATGGAAAAGCCCGCCGCGGCGACGCCGATCTCACCGGACTTCGCCTACGCCACGATCGCGGAAGTGCTGCCGGACAACGCGATCGTCGTCGAAGAGGCGCCGAGCCACCGCAACGAACTGCACGACCACCTGCCGATCACGTCCACCGACGCGGGCTTCCTGGCCGTCGCCAGCGGCACACTCGGCTACGGTCTCCCGGCCGCCGTCGGCGCCGCGATGGCGCGCCCGGACCGCAAGGTCGTCGCGATCCTGGGCGACGGTTCGAGCATGTACTGCATCCAGGCCCTGTGGACGGCGGCGCAGCACAACCTGCCGGTGACGTTCGTGATCTTCGACAACTCGCAGTACGCCGCGGTGCGCATCCTCGGCGAGGCCGCGGGTGGCGAGAAGGTGCCGGGCGTCGACCTCGGCGGCATCGATTTCCCCGCGCTGGCGGGAAGTATGGGCCTGCGCACGTCGGTCGTCGAGCGGGCGGAGGACCTCAAGCCGACGCTGGAGGCCGCGCTGCCGGACGAGGGCCCGCATCTGGTCCACGTCCGCATCGACCCGAACCCGCGCAAGCTCTACTGAGCGTGGTGTGAGGTAAGTCCGTGAAGGCCTCCTTCCCTACCCTCACGGTAGGGAAGGAGGCCTTCACGGACTTCAGCCTTAGTGCTTCGAGCGGGCCTCAGCGTCAGCGTCGGCCGTGGCCTCGGCGTCGGCCCGCGCCAGGTCCCATTCGGCCGCGTCGGAAGCAGCGGTGACGGCGGCGGCGTTCTCCGGCGCCCCACCGTGCAGCAGCCGCGCCACCTCGCCGCGCAGCGTCACGAACTCCGTGGACTCGCGCGTGGTGATCTGGTTCCGCTCCGCGGGCAGCCCCACCGGCAGGTCCGCGACGATCGTGGCGGGCGACTTCGACAGCACGAGCACCCGGTCCGACAGGTAGACGCTCTCGTCGATGTCGTGCGTGACCACGAGAACCGTGCTGCCGTTCTCGCGCTGCACGCGCCGGGTCAGGTCTTCGAGTTCGAACCGCGTCTGCGCGTCGACCGACGCGAACGGCTCGTCCATCAGCAGCAGGGCGGGCCGGCTGGCGAGCGCCCGCGCGATCGACACACGCTGCTGCATACCGCCCGAGAGCTGCCAGGGGAACTTCGAGCCGACGCCGGACAGGCCGACGGACTCCAGTGCCTCCTGCGCCCGCGTACGGCGCTCGGAGCGGCTCAAGTTGCGCCACCGCAAGGGGAACTCGACGTTCTTCGCGACCGAGAGCCAGGGGAACAGTGAGCGGCTGTAGTCCTGGAACACCACGGCCAGATCCTCCGGCACGCCGGAGACGTCGTCGCCGTGCAGGCTGACCCGGCCGGACGACGGCTTGATCAGTCCGGCGATGCAGCGCAGCAGCGTGGACTTGCCGCAGCCAGACGGGCCCACGATGCTCGCGAGCTGACCCGCTTCCACGGTGAACGACAGGTCGTTGACCGCGACGTGCGCCTTTTCTCCCGCGCCGTACCGGTGGTTCAGCCCGGAGACCTCGAGCATGGTTGACATCTTGCTGACCCTTCGAAGACTAGTTACGGCCGTTGCGGGTGGGCTGCCAGCGAAGCACTCTCTGCTCCACCGCGAGGAAGGCCGCGTTGAACCCGAAGCCGAGCAGTCCGAGCAGGACCAGCCACGACCACATGAGCGGGAAGTCGAACGCCTGCTGGGCGTCCATCAGGGAGCGGCCGATCCCGTTGTAGGAACCGACGAGCTCCGAGATCACCATCAGCAGCAGGGAGATGGACAGGCTGAGGCGGAGACCCGCGAAGATCTTCGGCCCGGCGGCGGGCAGCACGACCGAACGCAGCCAGTACGACCGCGGCGTCCGGAACGAACGCGCGGTGTCCACCTTCACCTGGTCGACCGAGCGCACGCCGTCCACGGTGTTGAGCAGCACCGGCCAGATCGCGCCGAAGATGATCGAACCGGTCTGCATCCCCGGCCCGAGTCCGAAAAGGACGATGAACACCGGGATGAGCGCGGGCGGCGGCACCGAGCGGAAGAACGCGAACAGCGGCCCGACGTAGTCCATCCCGGTCTTGGACCGCCCCAACGCGACACCCAGGGCGACGCCGACGGCGCCGGCCAGCAGCCAGCCGCCGAGTGTCCGGCCGAGACTCGGCAGGACGTTGTCGAAGACGGTGTCGGTGAGGAACAGCTGCGACGCGGGCCCGGTGAACCACAGTTTCGCCGAGGTGGTTAGGATTTCGCTCGGCGGCGGGAAGAACGGGCTCTCGGCGAGCCGGGTCGAAAGCTCCCAGATCCCGACGAGGGCGAAGAACAGCAGCCAGTTGCGCACCAGGATGCCGAGGCCCTGGCCCACACGCCTGCCGACGCGGCTGGAAAGCGTCGAAGTCGTCACGAGACCGCCTCCCGGTCGACGGTGCTCCAGCGGAAGGCCCGCCTGCCGATCATCTCGAGACCGCCGTTGATGAGGAAGCCGAGCACGCCGACCACCACGGTTCCGGCGAGCACGAGGTCGAACCTGGTCGAACCGGTGCTGGCCTGCATGATGAAGTTGCCGATGCCGAGTTTGGCGCCGGCCAGGAATTCGGTACTGACCACCGCGATCAGCGCGATGTTGGCGGACAGCCGGACCCCGGTGAACACGAACGGCGCGGTATGCGGCAGCGCCACCGACGTCAGCGTCCGGAACTTGCCGGTGCCACAGGCTTTCGCGGTCTCCAGCAGGACGGGGTCGATCTCGCCGAGCGCGTAGATCGTGTTGAACATGATCGGCCACAGCGACGCGTACACGGCGAGCGTGATCTTCGCTTCGGGGCCGCCGCCGATCAGCAGGAGCACCAGCGGGATCAGCGCGACGGCGGGGATCGGCCGCAGGAACTCGATGATCACGGCGGTCGCGGTGCGCAGGCCGGGGATGCTGCCCAGCAGCAGACCGGCGGGCACGGCGACGGCGACCGCGATGAGCAGGGCGATCGCCCAGGCGAGGAAGGTCGCGATGAGGTCGCGGACGAACTGCACCTCACCGAACTGTTCGAAGATCGTCACGACGACGACGGACGGCGGGGGGAGGAACTCTTGACGGACCAGGCCGGCCCGGACGATCGCTTCCCAGATCAGGAAGAAACCGGCCAGACCGGCCAGGGCACGGAGAAGTCTTGGCACCTTTACCTTTATCCAGCTTGAGGGGCGAGCATCGAGGCCGCGTCGAGCTTGGCCGTCAGCACGCCGGTCTGCAGCAGCAGGTCCGGTACGCGCTGGATGCGACGGGGGTCCAGGGTGGACCCGAACGTCGGCAGCGTCAGCAGCGACGCGGTTTCGGCGTCGACCTTGGCGTACTTGACGATCAGCGGTTCGATCTTGGAACGGTCGGCCGAATCGCGTACGGCCTTGGTCAGGGCGCGCTGGAACGCGGCCACCGTCTTCGGGTTCTTGTCCACGAAGGAACCGAGGGAGCCGAAGCCGGCCAGGGGGAAGTCCTGGGTGGCACCGGTCGCGATGTCGACGACCGGGGTCGCGCCGGCGACCTTGGACGCCTGGGTCAGGAACGGCTCGGGCGCGTAGGCCGCGTCGACCTGGCCCGCGGCCAGTGCCGCGGCGATGTTGGGCAGCGCCATCGGCACCCACTGGACCTTGCTGCTGTCGACGCCGTGGTCCTTCATCACCGAGACGGTGAGCAGGTGGGACGCGGTGTTCTTGTCGGTGATCGCGATCTTCTTGCCCGCGAGGTCGTTGATCGTCTTGACCGGCGAGTTCGGGACGGTGACGACCGCGTTGCTCTTCGGGCTGGCCGACACGGAGTCGGCGACGAGCCGGATGTCGGCCGCGCCCTTGCTCTTCGCGATGAAGAAGGGCATGTAGGTGGAGAAGGCGATGTCGACCTCGCCACCGATCATCTTGGTCATCGACGCCTGACCACTGGGGGCGTCGACGGCTTCGACCTCGAGGCCCTCGGCCTTGAAGTAGCCGCCTTCCTGCGCCAGGCGGAGCGGCGCGAGGTCGACGACGGGCAGCAGGGCGACCTTGATCTTCGCCTTCTCGACGGTGCCGTCGCCGCCGCCGGACGCGTTGGGCGATTCGTCGCCGCCGAGGGCACCGCAAGCGCCCACCGTGGCCAGCATGAGGACGCTCAGGGCGACACCGACGGCACCCCGTCCTCTACGAGAACCGCTCCTGCTCAAGGCGTTTCGAAACAAAGCCAGCTCCTCGGAAACAATGAATCACCGTTTGGGGGATTTCCATCAGTGTCGTGGCTTCATTTCGCCAGGCACGCGGTCACCTTAGAGATTTGCCCACCTGCTCACAATGGGTGTCGTGAGCGGGTGATCATTATTAGGCCATTCGCCTGAGCCCATGATCACCCGCTTGGACATCATTACTTTTAGTGAGCAATTTACTGGTGGAAGCGCATTTCGGAGTAACCGCGCGTCATCAGCTGGTGGGCTGTTCCGCGATCATCGGGGCGACGTCGATCTTGGTCTGGATCGCGCCCATCTGCAGGAGCAGGTCCGGGACCCGCTGGATACGGCGGGGGTCCAAGGCGGACTGGAACGTCAGCAGCGTGGTCAGCGCGGCGGTGTCCTGGTCGATCTTCGCGTACTTGACCAGCAGCGGCTCGATCTTGGAGCGGTCGGCCGAGTCGCGGGTCGCCTTCTGCATGGCGCGCTGGAAGGCGGCCACGGTCTTCGGGTTCTCGGCGACGAACTTGCCGAGACCGCCGTAGCCGGCGGTGGGGAAGTCCTGGGTGGCGCCGGTGGCGGTGTCCACGACCGGGACGGTGCCCGCCTGCTTGGCGGCCTGTGTGATGAACGGCTCGGTCAGGAAGCCGGCGTCGATGTCGCCGTTCTTGAGCGCGCCCGCGACGTTCGGCAGCGGCAGCGGCACCCACTGGACCTTGCTGGCGTCGACGCCGTGGTCCTTCATGACCGACTTCGAAAGCGTGTCGGACACGGTGTTCGGCGCGGTGATGCCGATCTTCTTGCCCGCGAGGTCGTTGATGCTCTTCACCGAGGAGGTCGGCAGCGTGACCAGCATGGTGCTCTTCGGTCCGGCGGAGGAGGCGTCGGAGACGAGCTTGATGTCGGCGGTGCCCTTGCTCATCGCGATGAAGAACGGCGTGTAGCTCGCGTAGGCCACATCGACCTCGCCGCCGATCAGCTTGGTCAGCGAGACCTGGCCGGTGGCGGCCTCGATGGCCTCGACCTCGAGGCCTTCGTTCTTGAAGTAGCCGCCGTCCTGCGCGAGACGGAAGGGGGCGACGTCGATGGTCGACATCACGGCGACCTTGATCTTCGACTTCTCGAGGTTCCCGGAACCGCCGGAGGAAGAGGGGGATTCCTCCCCGCCGAGCAGGCCGCAGCCGCCGACGGAGGTCGCGACGATGGCCGTCATCGCGAAGGCGATCGCGCCACGCCGCCCCAGGCCGGCGCTCAAGGCCTTCTTCGAGCTTGCAGAGCCAAGCAAGTGGTGCTCCTGATCAAGGGGAGGACACGTGATGACGTGGCCTGATGTGGATTTCGGAAGGGACTCTTTGTCGAGAGTCACGCGCTCACTGTAGAGAATCGACAACGTGCTCACAATGGGTGGTCATCCTATGATCCCCAGTGGTAACGATCACCCGAACAGGTTGTTTGTCAGAAGTGAACACAACTGGGCGTGATCGCGCCGTGGGTTTGTTGACAACTGAGCAGCAACACGTCAAGAGCCGTCCGGTGGCTTCTCCCACGTCTTGTCCGAAGGGTTACATCTGAGCCTGCCGTTCGCTACCCTCATGCACCGGTAGTGAGGTGTGGACCACTGATGTAGTGAAAGTGAGTGCCTTGGATGGCCGAACGCTCTGGACCTTTCCCGAGGTGCAAGGCACTCTGTGTCGAACAAGTACGTGTTGTCCGAACGAGCGCTGAACACGTCCGTGCGCCACTGGTGCGTGTCCACGCACTGGCGGGTTAGGCCGAATAGATCAATGACGCCAGGCGGGACTTCGGCCAAGTGCACTTGAGAGACTGCGTCAAAGACGACCGCCTCATTCAGACGAGTGAGAACTCGCGTCGTGCGTACCCCTGCCAGGTGGCGGGAGTGAGCGCGTAGTGGTCTCCGACAACCGACCCAGACAGCAGCAGTCCGGCCAGTTCGAGAACGGCATGTCCAAAATGGGCTTTCCCGGCCCGAATGAAGATGATGGTGGTGCGGCGGTGCCGAACGAAGACACCGCGGGGGTGGGAGGGGCCCCTGCGCGGGAAACCGGAGACGGTCCTGGCGGGAAGGCCGGGTCGTTCCTGGGCCTGCGTAACTGGCGTCTGCGATCCAAGCTCGCGGCCGTCCTGATCATTCCGACGCTGACCGCGCTCGCGCTCGGCACGCTGCGGGTCATCGACGACAGCTCCGAGGCCGCCCGGTTCCAGGACACGGCCGACCAGGTCGCGTTCGCGGACAAGATCACGTCCGTGGTGCACGAGCTGCAGAGCGAGCGCGCGCTCGCCGTCGCTCTGAAAGCCTCCAACGACCCATCCCGCCAGACCGGGCTCGACGCGCAGATCGCCAAGGTCGACCGCGCGGTCGACGACCTTCGGGCCTCGGCGAACCAGATCAACCCGGACGACCAGGACACGAGGGACCGCTACTCGCGTGGTCTGCAGCGGCTCGACGCGCTGCGCCCGCTGCGCGGCGCGATGAACACCTCGCTGCTGGGCGGCACCCCGGTCCTGATCGCCTACTCCGGCATCCTCGACTCGCTGGTCCAGCTCGGCCGCGAGGTGACCACCGCGGTCGCCAACCGCGACGTGCTCCGGCTCGGCGTCACCGTGCAGGCCATCAGTGAGAGCAAGGAGTTCATCGCCCGCGGTGACGCGGCGCTGCTGATCGCCTCCTTCAGCTCCTCCTTCCCCGGCGACCTGTTCGACCAGGCGCGCTCGGCGGTCGCGAGCGGCGACGCCTCGACCGCGGCGTTCCTCGCGAACGCCAGCCCGGACCAGCGGCAGCTCTACTCGGACACCTTCTCCGGTCCCGAGGTCGACGACCGCCGCCGGATCACCACGATGGCGTTCTCGCTGTATCAGCAGAACGAGGCGCCGTCGATCGACAACGTCGCGCTGGGCAACGACAGCCGGGTCGCGCTGGACAAACTGCGCGCGGTCGAGACCAACCTGCTCGGCCAGCTCCGGGTCCAGGCCGACGGCCTGGCCACCGACGCGATCAACTCGGCCTGGATCGGTGGCGCGATCGTGCTGCTGGCCCTGCTCGCGGCGCTGTTCCTGATGCTCGTCATCGCCCGCCTGATGCTGCGCCCGCTCCGGGTGCTGCGGAAGACCGCGCTCGACGTCGCCTACACCCGGCTGCCGGAGACCGTGCAGGCCATCCTGGACGACCCGGACCCGGTCAACGCCTCGAAGCGGTCGGTCGAGCCGGTGCCGGTCACCTCGCGTGACGAGATCGGTGAAGTGGCGCGTTCGTTCGACGTCGTCCACGCACAGGCCGTCAAGATGGCCGCCGAGCAGGCCCTCCTGCGCGAGAACGTCAACGGCATCTTCGTGAACCTGTCCCGCCGTTCGCAGCGGCTGGTGGAACGCCAGCTCGGCGTCATCGACCGGCTCGAGGCCGACGAGCAGGACCCGGACCACTTGGCCAGCCTGTTCGAACTCGACCACCTCGCCACGCGGCTGCGCCGCAACGGTGAAAGCCTCCTGGTGCTTTCGGGCGCCGGTCTCGCGAAGTCGGTACCCAAGCCGGTGCCCGCCGCCGACGTCATCGGCGCCGCGGTGTCCGAGATCGAGCAGTACGCCCGGATCGAGATCGGGATCGTCCCCGAGGTCGCTGTCCAGGGCCTGACGATCCACGACCTCGTGCACGTACTCGCGGAACTGCTGGACAACGCCACCTACTTCTCCGAGCCGGAGACGAAGGTGACCGTCCGCGCGGTGATCACCCGCAAGAAGGCGCTCGCCATCCAGGTCACCGACCACGGTGTCGGCATGACCGAGGAGCGGCTCGCCGAAGTCAACACGCGACTCGCCGAACCGCCGGACCTGGACGTTTCGGTGACCCGGCGGATGGGCCTGTACGTGGTCGCGCGCCTGGCGCGCCGCCACGGCATCGAGGTCCGGCTCCGGGAGAACGAGGACATCGAAGGCGGCGTGATCGCGCGGGTCGTCGTGCCCGCCGAGCTGCTCACGCAGATGCGGCCGGGCGCGCGGAACACCCCGCCGCCGTCGAACCGCTCGGAAACGTCGATGCCGTCGATTCCGGGGATGTCGGAGATCTCGGGCACCTCGCCGTCACTGCCGAACATCCCGGCTTCCGACCGCGGTCTGGAGATGACCCCGCCGCCGCCGTCGAAGCCGCCGGCTTCGCAGCCGATCGCCAACCAGGGCGGGCTCGTCCCGCTCGACCAGCCGATCAGCCTCGACGACCTGGTCGCGGGCAAGAACGCGGCGGGCCCGTTCCTCAGCCCCGCCGTACCCGCCGACGAGTCCCCGGCCTGGCCGACGGCCGAGGACCTGACCCCGCCGCCGAACGGCGACGGCGCCTCCAGCACCACGGAGACGCAGTTCGCGTCGCTCGTGCTGCCGAAGCGGGAGCCCAGGTACGTCCCGGTGAACCCGGTCGAGCCGCCGCGGCAGCCCGAGGAACCCTCGGACGCCGGCAAGTCGGCGCTCGAGGACGACGTCCCCACCAGGCGGCTTCCGATCTACCAGTCGGTGCTCTCGCGCTGGTTCAGTGAGGGCGACGAGCCCGGTGGTGACACTCCCACCACCTACACCGAACCGGTCGAGCCCGCCGAGTCGGCCTTGCCCCAGCAGAGCCGCAACGGCACCGCCGAGGCTTCCGAGCCCGTCGAGTCCGCCGTCGAGGAGGCCGCCGAAGAGGCATTGCCCACTCGGACACCACGGAGTGTTCCGCCGGAGACGGTGCTCCAGGACAATGAGTGGCGCAGCGCGTCGGACGACGGCTGGCAGGCGGCACAGGTCCTGTACGAAGATCGGAACGACGAGATCACTCCGGCGGGCCTGCCCAAACGAGTGCCGAACCAGTACCTCGTCCCCGGCTCGATCGGCGGGAACGAACCGAAGAAGGAAGACTCGTTCGCCGACAAGACCTCCGGAATGCCGGGTACGGGTGCTATCGCCCGCTCGGCGACGGCGGCTCGCAGTCGGATGGCAAGCTTCCAGCAGGGCTACAAGTCGGGACGGCACGCGTTGAAGGAACGACCGCTCGATGCGCTGGATGACAACGGCGTTCCGGTGACCGGTGGAGGTTCCTCCGCCGATGACAGCAGTAAGGAGTGAAAGTGACACGGGCGGGTGCGATGCAGCCGGGCGGTCCGGCGCAGCCTGGCGGCCAGGCGCAGGGTAAAGGACACACGAGCAGCTTTGCCTGGCTGATCACGGATTTCGTGCACCGGGTCCCGGGCGCGGCGCATGCCGTGGTGGTGTCGGCGGACGGATTGCTGCTGGCTTCCTCACGGGGGCTCCCCAAGGACAGGGCCGACCAGCTCGCCGCGGTCGCGTCGGGGCTCACCAGCCTCGCGCGCGGTGCGGCCAAGGTGTTCGAAGGCGGCACGGTCGCGCAGACGGTGGTCGAGATGGCCAACGGCTTCCTCTTCCTGATGTCGGTGTCCGACGGTTCCTGTCTGGCGGTCCTCGGATCGCCGGAGAGTGACATCGGCCTGGTCGTCTACGAGATGACCCTGCTGGTGGAACGCGTGGGGCAACAGCTGACACCGGAGATGCGCGCGCAGCTGCAGGGCGCGTCGGTCCGCCGCTGAGCGACCGGGAACCGAGGAGAATGCCGTGGACGACGGGCGCTTGAGGGGCGATGGCCGGCTCGGTGACGACTTCTCCGGTGGGTGGTCGGAACGTGACGACGGCCGGGAGGACTGGACGTCCTTCCGGGACCGGGTCGACCGCGAATGGCGATCGCGCCGGGCACAGGGGTCGGACAACGACCCCGTGCCCCCGGACGAGGCCTCCCGCTGGCTGACCGATTCGAACGCGGGACAGGGACCCGCCGATTTCAGCGTTTCGGATTACCGGGAACGCCTGCTCGGCGGACCCGGGGCGGAACTCTTCGGTGGCGGCAGCGGTCCGCTGTACGACTCCGGCGAGTTCGCCAAGTTCTCCTTCGACAAGGAGGAGGAGCGCCGGGCGGCGGCCGCGGCCGCCGATCCGCTCGCCGCGGCACTGCCGCAACAGGCGCAGAACGAGTTCGTCGACGAGCAGTACACCACCGACGTCGAATCCTCCGGCCTGGTCCGGCCGTACTTCCGCACGCGGGGACGGACCAAGCCGACGTACGACCTTGCCATCGAGGCGTTGATCTCGACCAGTGAACAGGGACGCGTGCTCGACCGGGTCCGCGTTCCCGAACACCGGTCGATCTGCGACCTTTGCCTGGACACCCGGTCCGTAGCCGAAGTCGCGGCGCTGCTGCGCCTGCCGCTCGGCGTGGTCCGGGTGCTGATCGGAGACGTGGCCGGCCTCGGTCTGGTACTGGTGCACACCGCCAGCCAGAACGTGGGTGACCGGCCGAGTATCGAGTTCATGGAGAGGGTGCTCAGTGGGCTTCGGAGAATTTGACTCCGACGCGAATGCGCCGCAGGTGACCGGACCGACTTCGTCGGCCAAGATCGTGGTCGCTGGCGGATTCGGCTCGGGGAAGACCACGCTGGTCGGAGCGGTTTCGGAGATCGATCCGCTGACCACCGAGGCCATGATGACCGAGGCCAGTACCGGCGTCGACGACAATTCGGCCACCCCGAACAAGTCGACGACGACCGTGGCCATGGACTTCGGGCGTATTTCGCTGGACTCGGATCTGGTGCTGTACGTGTTCGGTACGCCGGGCCAGCACCGGTTCTGGTTCATGTGGGACGACCTCGCGGTCGGTGCCATCGGGGCCGTCGTGCTGGTCGACACGCGGCGGCTCGCCGACGCGTTCCCGTCGATCGACTTCTTCGAGAACCGGAAGCTGCCGTACGTCGTCGCGATCAACTGCTTCGACCGGCTGCTGCACCACCAGATCGAGGACGTCCGGCACGCGCTGACGATCTCGCCGTCCGTGCCGATCATGGCGTGTGACGCGCGTGAGCGGGATTCAGCCAAGCAGGTGTTGATCTCGGTCGTGCAGCACGCCATCGCACACGATTCGGCGTTGCGCGCGGGATAAACAGACGAAAACCCGAAGCGGATGCGGCCGTTGGAGTGAACTCGGCAGGCTTCACCCGCTTCGGGGATCGGTGTCACCGGGCGGGCTGACCACGGGGCGATCCCCACCGTCCGATCCGGTGCCGGCCCTGCCCGATCGGGCGGTCGGAAGGCCGATGACCTGCGTGGACACCGATTCACGCCTGGTCGTCCGCCGCCACCACGGAGTGACCCACGAATGCGTGGTTCGCGATGGGTCGACGCGGTGAGCGGCTGGTCGCCTACGTTCGGTGAACACCGTCGGCCGGGTGGCGGACTCGACACGATCGGCGTGACGAATACGCTGGGTGGAGGCGTCTTTCGGCTCCGCCGGCGCTTCGTCGGCGTCGGCGGGTGAGAGACGTCCGGACCACGACGCCCCTGTGGTCCAGACGCAGCGAGGAGGGACTAGTGACGGCATCCGGGCAGCAACAGAGCTCGTTCGGCTGGCTCATCACGGATTTCGCGCGCCGGGTACCCGGCGCCGCGCATGCCGTGCTGGTCTCCGCGGACGGTCTGCTCCTCGCGCCGTCCGAAGGGCTGCCGCAGGAACGCGCCGAACAGCTGTCCGCGGTCGCCTCCGGGCTGATCAGCCTGACCGCCGGCGCGGCGCGCTGCTTCGACGCCGGCGGGGTCAACCAGACCGTCGTCGAGATGGAACGCGGGTACCTCTTCCTCATGTCCGTCTCCGACGGTTCGTCGCTCGCCGTACTGGCGGCGCCGACCTGTGACATCGGCACCGTGGCCTACGAGATGACCCTGCTCGTCGAGCGGGTCGGCCAGCAGATCACCCCCGAGCTGCGGGCGCAGCTGCAGGGCGGCGTACGTGGGTAGCCGCCGATGAAGATCACCGGATTCACCGAACCGGAACCGCCCGGCTGGGACTCCCTCTATCAAGGCACCGAGCGTGAGGCCTTCGACTCCCCGAGCCGGTTCGAGCTGAGCTCGATCAGCACGGTCATGCCGCGCCGCCCCACCGCGCCGCCCGAGCCCGTCCCCACGATCCCCACACCTTCGCCCGTCGCTTCACCTCTTTCGGCGCCTTCGCCGATCCGGCAGTCGCCCCCGCGTCCGGCGTCCTCCGCGGGCAGCGCGCCCGCTTCGGTCTACCTGCCGCCCGCCTCGGGCTCCCGGGTCCGGCCCTACACGCGCACCGGCGGACGCACCCGTACCGCGCACGACCTGGCGCTGGAAGCGCTGGTGTCGACCAGCGACGACGGCCGCCGATACCGCGGCGTCCGGACCATCGAGCACCGCCAGATCTGCGACCTCTGCCTGGACACCCGGTCGATCGCGGAGATCGCCGCACACCTCCGGCTGCCGCTGGGCGTCGTGAAGGTGCTCGTCGGCGACATGGCGGACGCGGGTCTGGTGCTGATCCACCAGACCGAACTGATCATGGGCGACTCTTCTTCGCGCGCCTTCATGGAACGCGTCCTTCAAGGCCTTCGGGCCCTCTGAGCGCCCCTCCCCGCGTTTAGTCCTCTGAATGCGGTAGTTGCGCACGCAAGGACCGCATTCAGAGGACTAAACGCGGGCGGGTCGCGGAATGCATCGGTGCAATGACAGATGCGAGCTGACTACTTTGCGGTGACCTGCTGGCACTTTTGGTAATGGCCTAGGTCGCTTCTCGATAGAACCGTCGTCGTCAGTGAACGGGATCTCAGCGTGACGCCGGTCTTCCTGATCTGCGTTAACCTGGTCGAGGAGAGTAACCGGTGGGGTACTGGAGAAAGCATCCTAGGAAGGATCTGGAAGCCGTTCTGGACCACTTCCATCGCGCGGGTTGGCGGATCTTGGATCCACCGACCTACTACACCGTCAGGTGCCCGTGCGGGAGGCATCAGCGTTGGATTCATCTGACGCCGAGCGGTTCGAACTACGGTAAGAACGCGTTGTCCTGGCTGCTGCGTCAACCTTGCTACGAGATCGAGGGAGGCTCCCGATGAGTGTGACAGTCCATGCGCACTGGGTGTTCATCGCCGACGGCGCCGATGATCTCTTCGGCTACTGCGACAAGGTGATGCAGGCACTGCTCGACCAGGAACGCTGCGTCGCCGGATTCACGGACAGCGCGGTCTCCGCGGACACCGGGCGTGCGGTCATGGAGATCGAGGCCGATGTCTCCAGCGACGACCTGTCGCATGCCATCGCCGAAGGTCATGCCGCGGTCCGGGCCGCGTTGCACTCGGTGGGGATCGGGACACCCGAATGGCCGACCCATGGCGAGGTCATGTCCATGGTCCTGAAAGACCTTCGCACGGAACAGCTGGCCTAGCGCGCAACCCTCCGTTCAAGACACCTAGTCACGCTCTGCGCGCAGGCCAGGCGACCCGCCGTCACAAACCATGTCGCGGATACTGAGGCGACGCAGCCCGCATTCAGAGGACTAAACGCGGGCGGGTCAGTCTTCGACGAGGGCGGCCGAGGTGATCCGGTGAAGCGGGTAGCGCTCGTTGTCGGTGCCTTCGAGCACGCCGCCGCCGACGCGCATCGGGCGTACGACGCGCTGGCTCGCCGTCCCGCGTGAGTCGACGAAGCCGATCCACACCTCGCGACGCTCCATGGTCGCCTGGGACAGCAGCGCCAGCGTCGCGGACGTGTCCCCGGAGCCACCGCCCTGCGGCGCCCGCACGGTCTCACCGCGACGTCGCGCCGAAGCGGCGTCACCGGCCCGGACGTGCGCGACGATCTTGCCGACCTGGTCGTCCGTCAGCCCGGCCTGTTCTCCCGGTGCGCGACGCGGGCCGCGCGCCTTCGCGGGCAGGCGACGTCCAGACGGCCTGATGTCCATGACACGGCCGTCGGGCCCTTCGGCGGCCGGAGCGAAACCGGCGGAGCGAAGGGCGTCGAGGACCTCGGCGAGCGGGTACGAGCTGATGAGCACCGTCGGCGCGATCATCCGCAGGCCGTACTGTCCCGCGACCGGACTGCCCATGACCTCCGCCAGCAGCGACGCGTCGTCGCAGCGCAGGAACGACTCGGCGGCGCCGCCGCGCAGGCGTCCGTGCCGGCGGGCGACGTCGTCGATCAGGTAGGTGAGCGACTGCGGCACCGGCGTCGCCGACCGCGAAGTGAACAGCGCGTGCAGTTCGCCGGCGGTCCGGCCCGTGTCGAGTGCGCGCCGCACGGAGGTCTCGGTGATCCGGTACACGGTCGCGTGCCCGGACGATTCGATGTCGGCGACGGCGGTCATCTCGGACGCGAGTTCGGCCTCCAGCGGTCCGGGCGCGACCACGGTCAGGTCGGCTTGGACCAGGACGTGGTCCACCGGCCGAGGCAGCGCTTCGAGCATCGCCTCGACGGCGCCCGGCCGGTCTTCGGCCAGCAGCGCCCGCGTCGCGGTCGTGAGCCCGCCGAGCCCGGTGATGCCGAGGGCGGCCCCTTCCGCCATCGTCCAGCGCACGGTCTCGTCCCGCAGACGTCCTCCCCGTCGCGGCGCGCGCCAGGAGAGCGAGGCGACCAGTTCGTCGACGCTCTTCACCCCGGCGCCGTCGGGCAGCGCTGCCAGCGCGAGCAGGATCCGTCGCCGTGAGACCGGTGCGAGCGGCCTCCGTAGCTCCTCGGACAGCGGCGCGATCGGCTTGTCCTTCGCGTCCCGCCCGCCGGCGAGGCCGGGCAGCCGGGGCAGTTCGAGCCAGGCCTGCGCGACCGTCATCCAGCGCTGGGCGGTCGGCGACGCGAGCCACGAATCGGTCAGTGTCGTCGGCACCCATTCCGGCGCGGTCGCTTCGCTGTCGGCGACCAACCCGGCGCCGACGGCGATCTCGGCCAGCAGGGTCACCCGCGTCTCGTCGACGTCGAGATCTTTGGCGAGCTTCTTCAGTTCGCGCACCCCGAGCCCGCCGGACTTCAGCACCGGCGGCGGATTCTCCGACCACGCGCGGAGCATGCTTTCGGTCTGGCGCAAGAACTCCATCGCCTCGCCGGCCGCTGTCTCGTCCACTGTGGACTTTTGATGCGGATGTACCGGAAGCTCCGGTTCGCGCAGCGACGCCGGGTCGAACACCGACCCGCCGCGCAGTGCGATCCCGAGTTCGCGTGGCAACTCGACGGTCTGGTCGTCCCGGCGCAGCAGCAGGCCGCGCGCGAGGAGTCGCTGGAC
>NZ_JACBXD010000104.1 GCF_013870525.1 Amycolatopsis pittospori | reverse complement strand
GGCGGCCTTGATCTTGTCGGCGGTGCTCCCCGGGTGATCCTTCACCCAGACCGCGGGGTTGGGCACAGGGTCCGGCGTCGAGCCCGGCGTCCAGCGCCGCGCAAGGACCGGCATCAAGTCCGGCCCCGGGTCCCGCCCAGGGCCCCGCGTCCAGCCCGGCCCCGAGTCCCGCACAGGGACCAGCCCCGAGCCCCGCACCGAGTCCTGCCCAGTCCAGTGGAATGCCGCCCGCGGCCTCGTCCGGTGCACCGGCGTCGTCCGGTGGTTCCCCGGCGAGCTCGGGTGGGTACGGCATGGCGCCGAACTCGGGTTCGAGCTCGCCCGGATCGTCGGGCGGCTATGGCATGGCGCCCGGCGGCAACGGACCACCACCCGGTGGGTTCCCGCCGCCGAACCGGCCGAACGACGGCGTCCAGGCCGCCGGTCTCAGTGGAAACGGCGGGCCGCAGCAGCCGCGTTTCGATCAGCCGCAGGGTCAGATGCCCTTCCAGGGCCAGCCGATGCAGCCGCCGCCGCAGGGACCTCCGGGTGGCTTCGCGCCTCCGCCGCCGCCTCAGGGTGGCGGCCACGGACCCATGCCCGCTCGCGGACCGCAGGGTCAGCCGCAGGGTCCGCGCCCCACCGGATCGCAGCCGCCGCCCCAGCATCCGGGCAACGGTGGTCATGTCCAGGATCGGCGTCTTGGCGGTCCGGGGGACAGGTCGCAGCAGCGTGCCCAGCAACCGCCGCCGCAGGGACCTCCTCCCGGCCAGCGGCCGCCGCAACCACCCCAGCCTCACCAGGCACCCCCGCCGCATCAGGGCCCGCAGGGCTATCAGGGCAGGCCGCCCCAGGGACCCGGCCAGCACGGTGGTGTCCCGCCGCGTCCGCAGCTGCCGCCGCCCGGGCAACATCCGGGTCAGCACCCTGGTCAGCATCCGGGCCAGCAGCGTGGCCCCGCCGGCTACCAGCCGCCTCCGCCGCGACCCCAGCATCCGGGCAACCCACCGTTCCCGGGCAACCGCGGTCCCATGCCGCCGCCTCCGCCCGGTCACCACCCGGGTCAGCCGAACCCTGGCCAGCCCAATCCCGGCCAGCCCAACCCCGGTCAGCAGAGTCGGCCGGGTCAGCCCGGGCATCCGGGTCAGCAGCCCGGGCGTCCGTTGCCGCCCGGTGGCGAGCAGCCGCGTTTCGGTGGCCAGCAGCCGCAACGTCCTCCGCAGGTCCCGGCCCCGCGCCCGGGCCAGGACGGGAACGCCGGCCCCGCACCGCAAGAGCGCGCGCCCCAGCAGGCGCCGAAGGACCACAGCGGGAACCTCAACGACGGCGCCGACCTGCCCAAGGACACGGATCTGCCGAAGGACGCGGATCTGCCCAAGGACTCCGAAGCGCCCAAGGAAACCGAAGCGCCTCACGACACCGAAGCGCCCAAGGACGAGGCGCACCCGTCCGACGAGCGGTACCTGACGGATCCGGAGTTCCACACCGACGATCCCGCGGCCTACCGCGCGCTCGCCGAAACGCAGATCGACAAACGCGGTGTCGACCCCAAGACCGGGGAAGCGCGCAACGAGCAGGTCCACCGGGAAGCCCTCGCCAAACGCGACGCCCACGAGGATCCGCACGTCAAGAACATGTCGGATCAGGGCGCGTACGCGGTACACAGCTACACGCGTACCGATATGGCCGAGACGATCACTCGCGCCCAGCGTCACGGTGGGCCGGAGCTGGACGCGCTCCGGCCGCATATCGAGGCGATCACCTCCGGCCTCAACGAGATGCCCGCCTACGAAGGCGTCGTCTCGCGGCGGGTGAACTTCCACGGCAACGAGAGCGCGATCCAGGGCTTCCTCGCCGCGCACGCCGAGGGCCGGGTCATCGTCGACCCGCAGATGCTGAGCACGTCGCGGGTCACCCCCGAGCATCCGCACAGCACCTTCCCGGGTGAAGTCGAGATGCGCATCCAGTCGAAGACCGGACGCCACATCGAGGACCTCGCCTCCAAGACGGAAGAGCGCGAAGTGCTGATGAAGTCGGCGACGCAGTTGCGCGTCACCGAAGTCAAGATGGGGCCGGGGCATCCGGACCACCCCGAGTACAGGGCACGGCTGGACGACGGCAGCGTCAACGACCTTCCGAAGTGGATCGTCGAATGCGAAGAGGTCGTCGCCGGCGACGACGGTCACCTGACCCCGGAACAGGTCAACGAGAAGGTCGCGGAGCGGCGCGAGTACAACAACGCCGAGCAGGACAGGCTGGCTCAGGAAGAGATCGACCGCGACGCCCAGCTTCGCCGCGACCACCCCGAGCTGTTCCAGAACAACTTCGCGGGCCTCGAGACCAAGATCGCCGACGGCAAGGGCGGCTTCGTCGACATTCCCGACGACGCGCCGGTCCGCGAGATCCCCAAGCCGAGGGAGCACGCCCCCGAGGGCGGCTGGTCGGAGCTGGCGAAGCCGCTCGACGAGGGCGGGGCCCCGGCCATCCACGCCGGTTCGACCGACACGCCGCAGCAGCAGATCCGCCTGCTGATGGACGACCTGCCGGCGGTCGGCGAGGTCAACACCCGCAACTACTACACGCCCGAATCGTGGAAGGACGGCTACCAGACCAACTCGGCCGAGGCGCTGGTCGCGTTCGAGGACCGGATGAACGGGGGCGACGCAGTCGCCGGGCCGTCGACCGGTGGTTCGCCGTTGCAGCACGTCAGCGACCGGATCGGCGGCCGGTGGTCGGAGCAGAGCGGCTTCGGCGACATCGCCCGTGACCTGGGTGAACGTCCGGTCGGCGCGCGGACGGCGGTGGCGTTCGAGCATCACGCCGCCGGCGACCCGAACGCGCCGGAGGGCTCGCCGCGGTCCAAGGACCGGGTCGAGACCCGGATCGTCGCCGCGGTGAACACCCCGCACGGCGTGGTCTTCGCCGACCCGATGACCGGGCGGCTCGCGACACTGCCCGACAATCCGACGTCGATCAAGGCGATGCCGATGGGCGGCGGCGACGCTCCGCACGCCCACACGCCGGAAGCGCCGTCACACACGTCGGAAACTCCGGCGGACTCGCCTACGCCCGAGCCCGAGAAGTCGCCTGCCGAGCGGCTGCGCGGCGACGACGAGCCGCCGCCGGTCGACCGGTCCGACGACCAGCCGGCGCCCAAGACCGAGCTGGACATCGCCGACCGGCTCAAGGGGCCGGAGGAGACGCCGACGCGGCTCGACGAGAGCTACGTCGACGACACCGGTTTCCGCGGTTCGCCCGAGGACCACAAGAGCCTGCGCGACCGGTACGACAGCGCCGAACTCGCCGAGCAGGCTCGCGCCAAGGCCGTCCAGCGGCTTGAGGCGAGTCCGCTCAAGGACCGCGTCTCGCCCGAAGCCGCTGAAGCGATCTACTCGTACTCGCGCGAACACGCCTACGCGATCAACGAGGCCAACCGGCGGGGTGAAGCCCACCCCGACTTCGAGAACGCCCAGCGCAGCACCCGGGCGATCGTCGGCGCGCTGCACGAGCTACCCGACTTCCACGGCGAGGCCATCCGCGGCGTCGACACCAAGGGCGACATGCAGGCCGCCGGGATCATCGCGGCGCATTACGAGCCCGGCCAGACGGTCCCCGAACCGACGATGACCAGCTCCACCATCAAGACGTCCTCGGACACGAAGTCGAAGTTCGGCCAAGACGTCGAGATCCACATCGTCACGAAGACCGCGAAGGACGTTTCCTCACTCGCCGAGAACCCGGGTGAGAACGAGGCGATCAGCAAGCCCAAGACGCAGCTTTACGTGCACAGCAAGGAGTTCAAGACTCCTCCGCTGGTCGACCGGCCGAAGTGGGTCATCCACGCCGAAGAGGTCACGCCTCCCGACCCGCGCTGCCTCGACGCCGAGACCGCCGAACGGAAGCTGGAAGAGCGGCGGGCCCGGCACAACGCGGAGGCACCCGAGCTCGCGCGTCTCGCGCAGGCACAGTCGATGGCGCGCCTCGGTGGTTTCGACGAGCCTCAGACCCCGCACCTCACCACGGAAAACCCGGCCCAGCACGGGGTCGCGGACGCGGACAAGGGACCCGAGTACGGCGAACAGCCTGCCCAGGACCACGGCGACTCCGATCAGACCATGGAACTGCCTGCCCCGGAGCGGGACTTCTCGTCCCTGGCCGTGGCGACGAACCCGCCGAGCGAACCCGCGATCCACGCCGGTTCGGCGAGCCCGGAGCAGCAGGCCGCGTACGTCCGCGAACGGCATCCGCACCTCGGCGAGGTCAATCCGCACTTCAACGACCCGGACGCGCTGGAGAACGGCTACCGGTCCAACTGCACCCGCACGCCGGGCGCCTACATGGACCGGATGAACGGCATCGACTCCACCGCCGACCCGCTGCTCGTGCACGAAATGGACAGCCGCGGCACGCTGGAGCACGTCGAAGAGCGGTTCGGCGGCCAGTTCTCCGACCGCGCCGACTACGACACCGTCATCCGCGAGATGCGGGACATGCCGACCGATCACCACGCCGTCGTCGCGGTCAAGTACCTCGACGAGAACGGCGTCGAACGCGGCCATATCGCGATGGTGGCGAACACCCGGGACGGCGTCGCGTTCATCGACCCGCAGTCGGGCGCGCTGATGAACCTGCCGCATCCGCCGCTGAGCATGAAGCTGATGCACGTCGGCGTCCCGGAGGGTCCGGCGGCGCACGCCGGGCAGCACGCCGACGGGCACACCACGCAGACCGACACCGCGTCGGCGCGGCCCGTCGACCCGCGGATCGCGTTCGCGCGGCCGGATCAGCCCACCGACCCGCGGATCGCCTTCGCCCGCGAAGACACCCCTGACGTGCAGCCGTCGCGGATCGGGCCGGACGGCCGTCCGATCGTGACCCCGCCGCGCGACGCCGGGTACGGCATGGCGCACGACGCCGGCCAGCCGGACCAGGCCGACCTGCCCCGGAAGCCCGAGAACGTCGACCCGGCGGTCCACGCCGAGGTCGAGCGCTTCCTGAACGACCCCGAGGTCGCTTCGAGGGTGGACGGACTGGATCCCGAGAAGAAGCGGGCCGTCTACGAGGACCACGATGGGGTCAAACACGACGTCGGGCCGATGCGGGACTTCATCCGCGATCACCTGCCAGGGCATCCGGAACTCGTCCGGTTGCTGGAGAACCCGGACAACGCGTACCTGCGGGCTTCGCTGCTGAACAACCCGATGACCATCGGCAGCCTGCTGCTGCACCCGGAGGCCATCCCGATCCTCGAGGACGCCTTGCGCGATGTCGAGGACCGCGGTTTCCAGATGATCGACGACGTCCAGCAGGAGGGCCCCGGCGATACCCCGCTCTCCCAGGTACAGCGGGAGATCTCGGAGTCGGCTTCGGAAACCGCCGGCGACGTGGAACCGCGCGACCGGTACCACGCCGGGTTCGAGCGCGCGAACAAGGGAAATCCGGAGAAGATCCAGGAGTTCCTCGACGCCGAGCGTGAGGCCTGGCCACAGAACCAGGGCGACCTCAACCGGATCGCCGAACGGATCGCCACCGAGAACAATGGTGAGGCGTCCGGCCGTCCGGGAGTCAAGGACGACGACCGCGCCAGGGCGAAGATCGACGGCTACGACGGCGACGCTTCAAAACTCACCGACCTGGTCGGAGCGAAGATCCAGTTCGACACCGTCGCCGACGCCTACAACGCGCTGGCCGCGGTCATGGCCGATCCGGAGCTCCGGATCGTCAGCTTCGACGACCGATTCGCGAATCCGCAGGACAGTGGGTATCGCGACCTGCAGATGAACGTCCGGCTGCCGAACGGGCACGTCGCGGAACTGCGGCTGCACCTGCGACATATCGACACCGTCTCGGCCTACGAGCACGCGCTGTACGAAGTCCGGCGTGATCTCCCGACGTACAACCGGACACTGGACGAGAACAACAAGAAGCGGCTGACCCCGGAACAAGCACTGCTGGAAGCGGCGCTGATGGACCGGGTCCGGGAGAAGTTCATGACCGGGCTCCGGCAGGGCCTGCCGCCTGAGGAGAGCACGTGACCCAGAACCCGTCCTTCTACACGTACTTCGGGAAGACCTACCGCCTCGAGTCCACTCCCGGCGGTGGTCTGACCGGCTACCTCCTCAACCCTCGCACGGGTGAGTTCGACGAAAGGCCTGAATTCGTCCGCGAGGTCATGTGGGCGATGGCGAGTTCGGATATCAGCAAGGTGTCCGAGGAGAAGTTCGTCCAGGAAACCGAGCGGGCTCGCGCGTACGAACTCAAGGGCAGCGGTCCGGTTTTCGCGCTCTACGAGACCATCGACGGCCTGTACGAGCAGGCCAGTCGAGAAAACCGCCGGATGGAGCCGCAGGAATCGGCCTTGATCCAGTCCCTGCGCAAGCGCACCTTCAAGATGTGGGAGGACGAACTGGCCCGTCGCGCCGCCGGCGAGCCACCGACCTTCCGCGCGGAGCCGCGCTTCCCCGAATACAAACCCCCGGAGGAAGGGGATTCCCAGTGATCGCCTTCGACCGGCCGACCCGGGCGCGATGATTCACGTGGAACAACTGACTTCCGAACAACAACGCGGGCTGCTGGTCGAGATCGGCAAGCTCATCCGGGCGGGTGTCACCGACACCGCCCACGCCGCGGTCGCCGATTTCCGCCAGGCCGGGGAGCACTCCGAACTCGAGGGCCACAATGTCATCCCCGATCCCGGGCTGAACGCGCTCTTCGGCACCCTGCGCACCGGGATGTACACCACCGGCCGCGGGACCTGGCTGCAGTCGCGGTTCACGCTCAAACCCGACGGCACCTTCGACTTCGACTTCACCCTCGACGACGAACCGGCCTGGACCGCGGCGCCGGCGACGTCGGCGTATCCGGACGAGCTGGCCGCGTTCCCGCGCGACGACGAGCACATCCCGGACTGGTGGCGGCTGCGCGCGCAGTTGCCGTTGCGCGTCGAGTTCCGGCACGCGCGGATCGTCGACGCGTACACCGAGGGCAAGCCGCCCGTGGTGGACAGACAGGAGCTCGACGAATCCGAAGCACCGCTGGTCGCGCAGTACCTGGAGCGCGAGCCGGCGATCCTCTCCGGCAGCGGTCTCGGGAAGGACATCTTCGAACCCGAAGCCGACGGCGACGTCCCGGAGAGCTATCACACCGACGGCACCTGGATCTGGCACGCGTCCGTCCCGCACTACCTGCGGAAGTACGGCATCCCGCCGGAGCCGGAGCTGGTCGAGCACATCCGGGGGCAGCGATTCCAGCCGCCGTACGTCGAGCACCTCGTGCGGCGGACCGCCGAGGCCGACCTGCTGGGCAAACCGCGGCCGAAGCCGGGCCGCTCCGACGTCAAGAAGACCGAAGGCGACATCGCCGCGGAGCTGGAGACGTCCCCGAACCCGGCCCTGGCCGACGAAGAACTCCTGGTGGTCCTGGTCAGCAGGCTCGGCGAGCACGCCGTCTGGCCGGAGGCGTACCGCATCGGCGACCGCGCGGACGGCGCCTGGTGCCTCAACTTCACCGAGAAGGGCTGGGAGGTCGCGGCCTACGCCGACGGCTCCCCGGTGTCGCCGAAGTACTTCGAAAAGCTCGAAGACGCGGCTCACCAGCTTCTCGGTGCCGTCCTGCTGCATCCGGCGAGGATGACGGCCGGGCACGAAACCCCGTTGGAGACCGCGAAGGAACTCGCCGACTGGCCGGTGCACGCGGCGGCGGGTGAGCCTCCCCTCACCTTGCTCCGCAACAAGCGCGTCAGCCGGATGGTCGCCGGTACGGTCGTACTGCGGTTCGGCGAGGAGACCGGCAATCTGGTTCACCATGGCGGGGTACGGTTCGCCACGACGTCCCTGCCGCTGGAACGGGAGCGTGTCGGTGGGACCTACCGGCTGCGACGCCCGCTCCACGTGATCACCGGTGTCACCGTCCCGTGGGCGAACATGCCCGGTGGTGCGGTGGCCTACGTGCTCCCGAAGACCATCGCCGAGCACGTGTCCGACGGCAGCCTGGAGAGGATCGAGTAGGTGGAATCGGCGGAAGCGGTAGCCAAGGTCGAAGAGTGGCTGCGCGCGGTCCACGGTCCGGACGTGTCCGAACCTGGCGGCGCCGGCCTGCGCGTGCACCACGAAAAGGTCCTCCGCATCCCCGAGGGCTGGTCTGTCCCCTACAACACGATCGCCTTCCTCGACGAGGGTCACGCCGAGAAGGAGATCTTCCCGCCGCCGTCGGTGACCGTCCGCGAACCGGACGGCGAGCTGCGCCAGGCGCATCCACAGCCGGGCGGGCTCAGCGTCCCGGTCGCGTTCCCCGGCCAGGAGGCTTGGCGCGAGGTCGTCGACCCCGAGTACGCGAAGGCCGGGCTCGGTGACCTCGGGGTCCCGCCGCCCGTCGTCGCGGGCTGGGTCAAGGTCAACTCGGAAGGCGTCCAGACCGGCGAGGAACGCGAGAACCCGGAGTACCGGGCCGGACCGGTCCGCCGCGGCTACCCGAAACCGGAGAACAAGCTCGAAACGCTGCTGTCGTTCGCCAGCGTCGGCTGGCTGACCAGGGAACAGCTGCTCATCGGGCTGCTGCGCTGCGAGGTCTACGTCCCGCTGGACCTGGCGTCCGGCAAGACGGAGCGGTTCTATTTCAACGAGGAACGCGCCGAGCTGCGGGTCTTCAGCTCGACTAGGAACCTCCCGTCCCGCGAGCACGGGTACTGGAAGGTCGACATCGCCACGCTGGCCGGGTACGAAAGCCCGCCGAACCTGGTGATCAACGGCGGACCCGCGACGTTCGAGGACGTCAGCGGCGCCGAACTCGCCGAGACCGCGCAGCGGTTCCCGCGCCGGGGAGCACCGATCGACGTCAACGAGCGTTGCCCGGAGGCGGATCCCGAACTGGAGACCCTCGCCGCCGACACCGCGGCGAAGATGGGCCTGCCCGAGCCGGTGAAGCCACCGCTGCACGCGGCCGAACGAGCCCGGCGCCGCGGCTTCGAACTCACCGCCGAGGAATGCCAGAAGACCGTGCTCGGCCAGTCGTGGCTGGCGCGGCTCAAGCTGCCGGAACCGCCGCGCGGCCGCCCGAACGACCTGCGCGCGAACGGTCTCGCCCCCGGCTACGACAACGAAGGCCAGATCCAGCCGCGTCTCGACACCTTCGGCAAGTACTTCGACCGCGACCGCTCCAGCTCGCGCTACGGCTGGCAGCGCGTCACGGGCGCGTACGTCGGCTTCGCGCTCGGTGAAGCACTGGGCGCGGCCGTCGACCGGATGCGACTCGACGAGATCCACAGCACCTACGGCCCGGAAGGCGTCACCGACCTGCCGGTCGCGTTCGACCTGCCCGGCCGGATCGGGCCCCTGACCCAGCGGCTGCTGTTCTACACCGAGGCCGTGATCCGCAGTCCGCACCGCGAGCAGCCGGAGAACCGCGACGCCGAACGGGCGCTCGGGACGGTCGCCCGCAACGCGCTCATGCGCTGGCTGCACACCCAGGGCGCGCCGCTGGACAACGCGGACGGCTGGCTGGTGAAGGTGCCGGAGCTCCGGGTCCGGCGCACTCCCGAAGACGCCGAACTGAACGCCTATCACGCGCTGGCCACGATCTCGCCGACGGCGATGCCGTTGAGCGGGCCGGACGCGCTGGTCGCGGCCCTGCCCGCCGCCCTGACCTCGGCCGGACCCGGCAGCGCGATGAGCGGCGGTGTCCGCCAGGCGGTGCGCGACCTGGTTTCGGTCACGCACCCCGGCGAGGTCGATGTCGAGGCGGCGACCTACCTGACCTGGCTGTTCGAACCGGCGCTGACCTCGGAGGCGTTCAGCTACCCGGTGTGGAACACCTCCCGCGAGATCTTCGACGATCAGAATCCGCACCAGCGGGGACCGGTCTGGGCGGATCTCAAGGCGATGGTCGCGGAGTCGGTGCCGTTCTTCGGCAAGCACGGACTACCCGACCTGCGCGTCCCGGAGCTGATCGGCGACGGCAAGGGCACGCTTTCGGTGCTGGGCCGCGCGTTCGCGGCGTTGTCCGGCTTCGAGAACTACCCCGAGCAGGCGCTGCTGCGGGCGGTCAACCATTCGGGCCGCAGTGCCGTGACCGGCGCGATCGCCGGTGCGCTGCTCGGTGCCCGCACCGGCATTCCCGGCCTGCCGCAGAAGTGGGTCGAGCAGCTGGAACTGCGCTATCTGGTGGAGAACATCGCCACCGACGCGTTCTGGCATTTCGACCGTCACTCGGCGCTGCACGAGGTCGACGGCTGGGACCGGCGGTATCCCCGCTGGTGAATCAGGAATGGGGACGATGAACGAAGAGGAAGCCGTCAGCCGCGTCGAGGAGTGGCTGGCGGGCCGCGGCTCGGAGGGGACGGGCGCGCTGAGGGTCCGTCGCGAGTACGTCGTGCGCGCGACCGACGGCTGGAACGTCACGTACAACACCGTCGGCTGGCTCGACGGGACCGACCCGGGCGTCGGCCTGTTCCCCAGCCCGGTCGCGTTCGTGCCCGACGACGGCGGCGAGATCCGGCTCGACCTGGAGTTGATGGCGGTTTCGGCGGCGGGCGGCGACGCCGACGACGACGCGTTCACCCGCTGGGCCGAGGTCGTCGATCCCGAGTTCGATCCCGCCGTGGCGCCCGGTCTGCCGGTGCCGAAGGCGGCGATCCGGCGCTGGGAGCAGCACACGCTCTACGGCGAGCCGGCCGGTGCCGTCCGCGCGAACCCGGACTACCGGCCCGGCCCGCGCTTCGCCGGGCGGCCTGTCCCGGAAAGCGACGTCGAAACGCTGCTGGGTTACCTGCGCGTCGAGTGGATCACTCCGGAGGAGTTCGTCCACTGGATGCTCGACCTCGATGTGCTGGCCCCGGCCAAGGGCGGCCACCTCCAGGTCCGCGAGTTCGGTGACGCGGGTGCCCGGTTCGTCGTCTACACCTCCGAGAACCAGGTTCTGCCGGAGTACGACACCTGGGAACGGGTCCAGCCGCGAGTGCTCCTGAAGCGCGCGAAGGGCACCCCGGGCGTCGGCCTGCTGGTGAACCCGGGCCGCCCGGAGACCTTCCACGTCTACCCGGAGACGTTGAGTCAGGTCGCCGACCTCGGTCTCGAGTCGGGAGCCCAGCGTCAGCCGTCCATCGGGCGTCCGGCCTACCTCGGCGAGGACTATGCGAAGGCCTTCGAGGCGCTTCGCGAGGAACTGGGCGAGGACGTCGGCGCGGCCACCTCGAACCTGCCGAGCCTCATCGCGCAGGCCAGGAACAACGGCTACACGCTGAGCACCGACGAACTCGTCCGCTACGTGCGCGCCACGACGCTGTCGTTCAAGCGATCCCGGGCCAAGTACGACCGGCGTCCGCTGCCGGAGATGCCCGAAGACCTGTTCGCGTCCGGGCTGGTGACGCATTTCGACGACGACGGCGAGCCATGGCCCAAAGCCTGGACCGGCGGGAAGTTCTTCGACCCCGACCTGCCCCTGGGCAGCTTCGCGTATCCGCCGCTCGTCGGCGCGTACGTCGGCTTCGCGATCGGGGACGCGCTCGGCTCGGGCGCGGCTCCGGCGGACGGCCTGCCGCTCGGCGGGCTGACCCGGCAGCTGCTGTTCCACACCGAATCGGTGATCCGCGGCCTCGACGCGACCCCGGACAAGGCCGAGATCCCGGCGTCGCTGCCCGCGGGCGGACGTCCGGACGGCTGGGTCGCCAAGGCCACCGCGGCCGCCGGTCCGCCACCCGCCGAGTTCTCGGCCATGCTGGTGACCGCGCTGGCCGCGACGGTGACCGGCGGCGTCGAAGGTCCCGCCGACAGCACGTTCTACGCCATGAAGGTGGTCCGTGAGCTGGTCGGTTCCGCGGCCGGACACGAGGTCGTCCACGGCGCCGAACTGCTGGTGAACCTGTTCCGCGCCCAGCTCGCGGCCCGGAACCGGGTGCCCGCGGTGGCGAACTTCCTCGAAGGCTTCGACGACTACAGCGGCGAAGTCGGCGAGCTGGTGAAGACCGTTCTCGACCTCAGGAACGACATCGACGGCGATGACGTCGAACAGTTCGACAGCATCGGCGACGGCCGCACGCCGCTTTCGGTGCTGGGCAGGGCGTTGTTCGCCGCCGCCAAACGAGGTCACGACCCCGAGGCGGCGCTGGCGCTGGCCGCCCGCGGCGGTCCGGTGACCGGCGCGCTGACCGGGACGATGGTCGGCGCGAGGCTCACCGTGCCCGGCCTGCCGCGGGAATGGCTCGCCGCGTTCGACGGTCTCGGCGCCGTGGACGCCATGGCGGGCGACGCCTTTTACTACTTCAACCGTTTCGGCCTGCCCCGTGAACCCGAAGAGCGACGTCGCTGGGACGCGGAGCGGTACCCGCGAGGAGATCAGTAGAGCAATGCGCGAATGGCTTCAGGATCCGGCGACCCGGTCGCGGCTGCGCGGCAGCCTGTACGCCGGGGCGATCGGCGACGCGCTCGGCGCGAAGACCGAATTCGACTCGATCGACCGTATCCGCGAGATCGCCGGCCCCGCCGGGATCACCGGCTTCATCCCCGCGTACGGCGGGATCGGGCGGATCACCGACGACACCCAGATGACGCTCTTCACACTGGAAGGCCTGATCAGGGCCCACGTCGGCGCGAACAGTGAGCAAGGGACCTTTGCTAACGCCTTCCCAGTCGAGCAGTCACTCCAGCTCGCCTACCAGCGTTGGCTGCACACCCAGGGCGTCTCGTGGGAGCGGGCCCGCGGGCCGGAGAACACGAGCGTCGAACCGGACGGCTGGCTGATCACGAACCGCGAGCTGTTCAGCCGTCGCGCGCCCGGCCTCACCTGTTTCAGCGAGCTGGAGGCGTACGGCAAGACCGGCGTGCGCGCCGGCATCGACAAGCCGGTGAACAACTCGAAGGGCTGCGGCGGGGTCATGCGCGCGGCGCCGGTGGCGCTGTGGTCGGACGACGTCGCGGAGGTGTTCCGGCTCGGCGCCGAGAGTGCGGCGCTGACGCACGGTCACCCGAGCGGGTATCTCTCGTCGGGTGCGTTCGCGGTGATCGTGCACGAACTGCTGCGCGGGAAACCGCTGCTCGACGCCGTCCGGGTGGGCCGGGCCGAGCTGGAGAAGTACCAGGGGCACGAGGAACAGAGCGTCGCGCTGGACCAGGCGCTCGCGCTGGCCGGCAAGGGGGCGCCGACGCCGGAGAAACTCGAAACGCTCGGGCAGGGGAACGTCGGCGAGACCGCGCTTTCGATGTCCGTCTACGTCGCCCTGGCCACCACGGACCCGGATTCCGCGCTGCTCGCTTCGGTGAACCACAGCGGGGACAGCGACTCGACGGGATCGGTCTGTGGGAACCTCGTCGGCGCGATGTACGGCGAAGAAGAACTACAGACGGACTGGCTGTCGAAACTGGAGCTGGCCGGGGTGATCGGGCAGCTGGCCGATGACGCCCTCGCGGAGTTCGCGGGCAACGCGCCGGGTGACGACCGGTGGTACGTCCGCTACCCGGCCTACTAGATTTACCTCCGGTTTGGGGAACTTGGGGAGGGGAACGAATCGTGCGTTACCGGGTTCAAGCGGCGGAGCGGCCGGATGGCCTGTACGCCGTGTGGGGGGACACCGTCTTCGCGGCCCAGAGGTCGACCGAGGACGGCACGCTGCTGCTCATCGCGCCGCCGGGGGAAGCGGCGCCTGACGGCTTCGATCGCGAGTGGAACGGGCGCGCCGCCCGGGTGGTGCTGAACGGCGAGGTCGGCGTGACCTTCAGCCTGCAGACCCACGGCCGCTACGACGACGAGCACTTCCTCGTCGCACCCAACACCGGCGGCGAGCTGACCTTGCGCTGGGCGGGCGAGGACGCCGCCCGCGCGGCCGAGCTGGGGTTGACGGACTTCTCGACGAAAGCGTCACCGTCGCAGCTGACGGCGTTGTGGCAGACGAGGCACGACTTCGTCGAGACGCCGGACGCGCGGCCGGAGGTCGGCACGGGTGACCAGTCGGCGCTGCTGCGTGCCATCGGCCGGACGCTGCTGAAGGTGCTGCCGCCGGGTTGGCAGCGGGTCGGCGCGCAGTTCCGGCAGGTCGGCGACTACGCCGAACTCGAAGTCCGCTCGGTCGGTGACGAGGGCAACGGCCCGGTGTCGGTGTCGATCGCGGCCCCGCCGGAACTCGGATCGCTGTTCACGCGGCTGCGCGCGGCGATGTACAGCGCCGAGACCGGCGCCTGGTTCCAGGGCACCTTCACGCTGGACTCGGAGTCGCACTTCGACTTCGACTTCGACGCCGAGCAGGAACCCACCTGGCGGCTGACGCCGAATGAAGGCGGGAAGCCGTCTCCGCGCGCGTACGCCACGGAGCTGGCGATCTTCCCGCGCGACGCGAAGCAGGTCCCGGCCTGGCTCTCGGCGAAGGCGGGTCTGCCGCTCGACGTCGTCTTCCGGCACGCGAAGGTCGCCGACGCGCACAACGAGGGCGAACGTCCGGTCGTCAACCGGCCACCGGTGCCGCCGGACCAGGTCCGCGGGGTGCTGGACTACCTCTTCCGCTCCCCGGTGGCGGTGTCCCGGCCGGGTCCGCAGCCCGACATCTTCACCCCGAACGGTCCGCCGGACGTGCCGAACGCCTTCCACACCGACGGCGTCTGGATCTGGCCCGCGGCCGTCCCGCACTACCTGCGGAAGTACGGCGTGCCGCCGGAGCCGGAGCTGGTCGAGCACATCCGGGCCGCCGGGTTCTGGCCGCCGCTGGTCGGCGAGCTGGTGCGGGCGACCGCCGAAGCGGAGATCGTCGGCAAACCGAGGCCGGCGCAGACCGACGCGGACCTGCCGGACGAAGGCGTCCGCACCCGGGTCGAACGCGATGGCGAGCCCGGTCGCGACATCCGGGCCGGCGAGGTGCTGGACGTGCTGGCCCAGCGGCTGGCCGAACACGGGGTCGCGCCGACGGCCTACCGGATCGGCGCGAACGTGGTGCCGGAGCCGGGGGTCTGGACGCTGCGCCGCGTCGCGAACGGCTGGGAGGTCTCGCGACCACCGTCGGACGAACCGGTGGCGTTCGCCAAACTCGAAGAGGCCGCGCGGTTCCTGCTCGGCACCCTGCTGCTGTACCCGGCGCGCGCCGCGGTGGGCGCGAACGAGGAGGCCGACAACCCGGCCGACTGGCCGATCCTGCCGCTGCGGGGCGAGCCGCCGCTGAACTTCTTCCGCCGCAAGCGGATCGTCGTCCTTCCCCCCGGCACCACCGTGCAGCGGTTCGGGAACGACACCGGCAACCTCGTGCACGCCGAATCGGCGCGGTTCATCGAGACCTCGCTCGCGGCGGACCGCGAACGGGATCGCCGCCTGTTCCGCGTGCAGCGGCCGCTGCGCGTGATCACCGGGATCACCGCGCCGTGGAACGGGACGCCGGGCGGGGCCGTGGCCTACGTCCTGCCCCGGCCGCTCGCCCAGCACCTCGAAACCGGAGCGCTTTCCCGCGTCCAGTAGCCGCTAAAGCGACTTCGCGACCAGTTCGTAGGACCGCGCCCGCGCCCCGGCGTCGTACACCGGTGTCGTCAGCATCAGCTCGTCGGCACCGGTGGCGGCGGCCAGCGTCTCCAGCGAGCGCACCACCTTCTCCGGTCCGCCGTGCGCCTGCGCGGCGGCGAACCGGCCGAGGATCTCGGCGGTCTCCGGGGCGAATTCGTGCGCGGCGGCCTGCTCCGGGGTCGGGACGGCGAGGTCGCCGCCCTCGCCGTCGAGCAGGTACGACTTGATCACCTTGCACGGCCCGGCGACGTACTCCGCCTCCTCGTCGGTGTCCGCGCAGATCGTCTCGACGCAGAGGATCACGTACGGCTTCTCAAGCCACTGTGACGGCTTGAAGTTCCCGCGGTAGGTCTCGAGTACCTCGGCCGTGTCCTGCGGACGGATGTGGTGCGCGGCCGCGATCGGCAGTCCGAGTTCGGCGGCGAGCAGGGCGCCGGCCGCGCTCGAACACAGCAGCCACGGCTCCGGCGTCGGCACCTCGCCGGGCAGCACCCGGATCCCGGTCTCCCCGGCGAGATGGCGAAGCAACTCCGCGACGTCGGCGCGGTATTCGTCGTCGGTCGTGGGATCCGCGCCCCGGCGAAGCGCCCGGACGATCTTCTCGTCGAACGTGCCAGGACCGCGGCCGACGCCGAGGTCGATCCGGCCCGGATGCAGCGCCGACAACGTCGCGAACTGCTCCGCGATCGCGAGCGGGGCGTGGTTCGGCACCATCACCCCGCCGGACCCGATCCGGATCGCCGACGTCACCGCGGCCAGATGCGCCGCCAGCACCGGCGGGGACGCCGTCGCGATGGCGGGCGAGCCGTGGTGCTCGGCGATCCAGATCCGGTGGTACCCCAGTTCCTCCAGTTTCCCGGCGACGACGGCCGTCGACGAGAGCACTTCGGTGGCGGCGCGACCGTCTTCGACGACGGCGAGTTCGAGCGCGGAAAGCCGCGAGATCCCCATGGCCCCCAAAGTAGCCAAAAGTCAGGACGCGGTGATGAGCACGGCGGGCGACCACCAGTAGTCGGCCAGCGGTTCGATCCGGATGCCGGTGAAGCCCGCGTCCTTGAGCTGCGAGGCCCAGTCGGTCGCCGGCTGCTCCCAGTTCGTCCGGTCGGCTCCGGGTTTGACGAGGCCCAGCAGAATCGGCAGCAGAAAGCCCTGCGCCACCAAAGACGCGTCCCGGCCGTACTCGGAGATCCCACGTTCGTAGCGCGTGACCAGCGAAAGCACGTATTCGGCGGACTCTTCGTCGTACTCAGGCACGTCGAATTCGGCGAGTACGAGACACGAGGTGCGCGGCCGGAGTGCCCGTAGTACCTCGGTCCGTTCCGCGGTCGGGATCGACTGGAGCGCGAAGGTCGACTGCGTCAGCTGCCACTGTCGATCGTCGTCGCGGGCGAGGAACTCCTGCGCGGTGGCTTCCCAGGTGTGCAGGCCGTGGGTGCCGTCGAGATGCTTGCGCGTCTCGGCGAGCAGCGCGCTCGACGGCTCGACGAGGTCGATCCGCCCGGGCTGCCGGTCGGCCTGTTCGAGCGCGGGGACGACGGCGAGCCCGTCGCCGCAGCCGAGGTCGAGCAGCGAACCGACACTTCCGTAGCGCCGGGCGAGTGCCTCGCTGAGCTTCCGGTAGAGCTTCACGTTCCCGCCGCCGCGGATGAACGCCGTGAACGCGGCGGGCTGGTCGTAGACCGGACCACCGCCGCCTTCGGTCAGGTAGCGCCGCAATTCGGCACCGAGCGTGGATCCGGCACGCCCGGCGAGGTCCGCCGCCTTGGCCGGGTCACCGACGCTGTACGCGGTGAGTGCTTCGGCCAGGACTTCCGTTTTCGTCATGTTCTCCTGTTTACCGTCAGAAAGGCACCCAAAGGGTGACTCTGGTGCCATTGCCTGGAGCCGACTCCACCCTGGCGGTCCCGCCGACCTCGTTCAGCCGGGCGGTGATGGACTCGCTGATGCCGAAACCGGCGGGGCGGGAGTCGAGGCTGAACCCGGCGCCGTGGTCACGGGTGATCACCGCGACGCCGCCATCCTGCTCCTCGACCCGCACGACGACCTTGTCCGTCCCGGCGTGTTTGAGCGTGTTGCGCAGGGATTCGCGGACGGCGTCCCGGATGGCGACCTGCCGGACCTCCGAAAGCGTGTCGTCGTCCAGTTCGGCGATGACGAGCTGGGCGCGCAGGCCGTCCCTGGCCATCTCCGCCGCCAGCGACGCGAGCTTCTCGCCCAGCGGCCGCGAGCCGGCCTCCGAACGCTCCGAAGTCTCGGTTTCGATCGTCTGCCGCAGTTCCATCGACTGCGCCCGCGCCAGCCGCTGGACCTCGGCGAGCCGGGTGGCGGGGTCGCCCTTGTTGGCGAGCGCGATCGCTTCGAGGGTCTGCAGCACGGAGTCGTGCAGTATCCGGTGCTGGCGGGCTCGTTCGGCGATCCGGCCGTTGCGGATTCCGTACGCGAGGGCGAGGCGGGTGCCGAGGCCGATCAGGACCAGCGCGCCACTGGCGGTGAACAGCACGCCGAGGATCGAGGGGAAGGTGGCCATGGCTTCGCCAGGCGAAGCCTTGCCGGTGCCGAACAGGGACGCGAGCATCCGAACCGGGAAGCTGCCGAGCGCCAGCCCCACCGCGGCGGGCATCCCCAGCGCCAACGCCAGCAGCGCGACCTCGCCGAGCAGGTGTTTGCCGGGCACGGTCATCGCCTGCTCGAACACCGAAGCCGGCACGAGCGCGCCGACGGCCAGCGGCGCCAGCAGGGTGAACACGAGGTCGATGGCCAGCAGCCGGGCGGCGTGCTGCGGCCGGAACGGCGCCGAGCGCAGCATCCATCGGATCCCGTACAGCGACAGCCCGACCGACCCGAGCGCCACCAGCCCGACCGGGCCGATCCCGATCATGCCGTGCGTGGAGACGTAGACGCCGAACGCGCCCGGCACCGCGAAGAGCCGATAGACCAGGGGGACAAGTGCGACATAACGGGCGGCGCGCAACAGAAGATTGTCGCGATACGCGGTGTCGACCGGCCCGGACATCTGCTGGATCCGCCGCAACGCCCGCATCGGCGTCGGGTCGCCGACCTCGTCGGACAGCTCACTCGTCGCGGTGGCCAGCGCGGGCGCGCCGCGACGCAGCAACGTCACCAGAAAACTGGGTGGCCGCTTCGCCATCGAATTTCCCCCTGCCCCGAGCACCGGCGCGAGTATGTCGGCTAACGGCACAACGAGCCAGGGTCCAACGGGGTTATCTCAGCCGATGACGTGGAAATCCGTGACGAAACGGGCGACTTGCCCCCGGTCGGTGTAGCCGATCCAGGTCGGGTAGCCGCCGTCGCCCCATCCGGAGATGAACGCCGCGACGGCCGCGCCGCCGTCCCGGATCAGATGGGCGCCGCCGATCCCGTCGTTCTCGAACAGCTTCATCAGCGGACCTTCACCGCTGTCTCCGACGAGCCGTGGCAAGGCCGGGGCGGCGGTCGCGTCCAGGAACGAGCCGATTCCGGAGTCGACCCCGTAGCCGTAGACCTCGCCTGCCTTCGCCTTCGCCGGGTCGTCCCCCTCGGTCAGCGCGAGTTCCCAGCGGACCACCGGCTCGGCCCGCACCCGCACCCGGGCCGCGGCGATCCGCCGGTACTCGCCGCCGTCGTCGTCCGTCAGCCGCACCTTGGCCACCGAAACCGGATAGCCGCCGGGCGGGACGGTCACCAGGAACGGCCCCGGCATGGCGGAGCTGCCGCCGTACGAAGGATCACCCGCCACGAGCCGCCCGCTCGGCAGATCCAGTTCGCCGAGTTCGGCGACCTCGACGATCGCCTCCGGCCGGTTCTCAAGGGTGACTCGGACCTTGAGCCCGTCGCGGAACAGATCGTCGAACCCGTCCCGCCGGACCGGACGCTGAGGTTCCTGCTGCTCCACCTGCGCCGCGGACTGGCCGCGAGGCCACAGTTCGAACCCCACGCAGGCCGCCGCGAAGGCGGCGATCACCAGGCCGATGGCGATCTTCGCTCTCATCCCCATGAGCGGAGACGCTAGCCGCCGACACCGTTCTCGGCGGCCCACTTCTTCAGTTCGGCCACCGCGTCGTCGTGATCCAGCGGACCGCGGTCGAGCCGCAGTTCCTTCAGGTACTTCCACGCCTTGCCGACGTCCGGACCCGGCTTGAGGTCGAGGATCCGCATGATCTCCTCGCCGTTGAGGTCCGGCCGGACCCGGTCGAGGTCCTCCTGCGCCTGGATCGTCGCGATCCGCTTTTCGAGGTCGTCGTAGGTCGCCTGCAGGGCGGCCGCCTTACGCCGGTTACGCGTGGTGCAGTCGGCGCGGACGAGCTTGTGCAGCCGGGGCAGCAGATCGCCGGCGTCGGTGACGTAGCGCCGCACCGCCGAATCCGTCCATTCCCCCTTGCCGTATCCGTGGAACCGCAGGTGGAGGAACACGAGCTGGCTGACGTCCTGGACGATCTCCTTCGAGAACTTCAGCGCGCGCAAACGCTTGCGCACCATCTTCGCGCCGACGACCTCGTGGTGGTGGAAGCTCACGCCGCCACCCGGCTGGAACTCGCGGGTCGCGGGCTTGCCGATGTCGTGCAGGAGCGCCGCCAGCCGCAGGATCAGATCCGGCTCCGACGTCGGCTCGTGCGTCTTCTCCAGGTCGATCGCCTGCGCGAGCACGGTCAGCGAGTGCTGATAGACGTCCTTGTGCTGGTGGTGTTCGTCGATCGCGAGCCGCATCCCGGGCACCTCCGGCACCACGCGGTCGGCGAGGCGGGTGTCCACCAGCAGCTCGATCCCGGGCCGCGGGTCTTCGGCCAGCAGCAGCTTCGAGAGCTCGGCCTGGACGCGTTCGGCGGTGATCCGGTCGATCTCCTCGGCCATCGACGTCATCGCGTCGACCACCCGCGGCGCCGCGGTGAACCCGAGCTGCGCGGAGAACCGCGCGGCCCGAAGCATGCGCAGCGGGTCGTCGGCGAAGGACTCCTGCGGGGTCGCGGGTGTGTCGAGCACCCGGTCCTGCAGCGCCTGGAGCCCGTCGTACGGGTCGACGAAGGTCTGACTCGCCAGCTCGATCGCCATCGCGTTGACCGTGAAGTCGCGGCGGAGCAGGTCACCCTCGATGCTGTCGCCGAAGGTGACCTCGGGGTTGCGGCCGACGCGGTCGTAGTTGTCGGCGCGGAAAGTGGTGATCTCCAGGGTCATGCCCTGTTTGGTCACGCCGACGGTGCCGAACGCGATACCGACGTCCCACACCGCGTCGCCCCAGACGCTCACGATCTTGAGGACCTGGTCCGGCCGGGCGTCGGTGGTGAAGTCGAGGTCGTTCGACAGCCTGCCGAGCATCATGTCCCGGACGCTGCCGCCGACCAGATAGAGGCGGTAGCCCGACTTGGCGAAGAGCTTCGCGAGTTCGTCCGCGAGCGGCGAAATACGCATCAGCTCCGTCACAGCGTTCTGCATCGCAGTGCTCTTCCCCGCAATCGCCTGCCCGGCGACCACCTTGTTCACGACAATCCCACCACGATTTGGATGTACTTACCGAGACACTTACTACGACCCGGCCCAACACGGGCACGGAGAGCCAGCGTACCCGTACCGCCGTTTGCTCTAGCATCGCAGCATGTCTGGATCAGCCGGCCGCTCCGGCGCTTCGAAGCCGGGCCGCCGGCGGAGGCGCAGGCGGGGAAGGCGGCTGACCACGGTCGACGAAACCTCGGCCGGCGGTCTCGTCGTCGACGCGGAACGGGCCAACGCCGCCCTGATCGGGCGGCTCGACCGGCACGGCAGACTGCTGTGGTCGCTGCCGAAGGGCCACATCGAGGACGGTGAGACGGTGGAGCAGACAGCGGTGCGCGAAGTGAAGGAAGAGACCGGCATCTCCGCGCAGGTCCTCCAGCCCCTCGGCACCATCGACTACTGGTTCGTGGCCGAGCGACGCCGGGTGCACAAGACGGTGCACCATTTCATCCTGGAATCCACCGGCGGCGAACTTTCGGACGAGGATGTCGAGGTGACCGAGGTCGCCTGGGTACCGCTCGCCGACCTGGAGACCACCCTCGCCTACTCCGACGAGCGCAAGCTGGTCCGGAAGGCCAAAGAACTCTTCGCGCAGCAACAGCACACCGCCGAGGGAGCACCTGAGTGAAGCGGCTTGCCGCCACTGTCCTGTCGATCCTGTTCCTGGCCCTGCCCGCGTTGTTCGGTGCGACCGCGCAGGCGCAGGAGCAGTCCCGGCTGCGCGTGGACCTCGACCAGTTGAACCCGCGCGTGGTCACCACGGGCTCGACGTCGCTGACCATCACCGGCCGGGTCACCAACATCGGCGATCGCAAGATCACCAAACTGGGCGTCCGCCTGCAGCTGGGCACCCGGCTGCAGACCGAACAGCAGATCGGGGACGTGCTGGCCGGCGGCAAGTTCAAGGACCTCGGTGCCACCGAGTTCGTCGACCTCGAACCGGACACCCTGGAGGCCGGGCAGTCCGCCGGGCTGAACCTGACCGTCCCGCTCGGCCAGTCCTCGAAGCTGCAGTTCCCGAAGCCCGGGGTGTACCCGCTGCTGGTGAACGTCAACGGCACCCCCGACTTCGGCGGCCCGGAACGGCTCGCCGCGATCAGCCTGCTGATGCCGGTGCTCGGCGTCCCGGGCAAGCCGCCCGCGTCGCGTCCGCCGTCCGCGCCCTCGACGAGCCTGCTGTGGCCGATCGCGAACAGCACGGTGCACGTCGTCTCGTCCCCGCTCGGCGGTCCGCTGACGCTGGCGGACGAACGGCTGGCCACCGAGATGGACAGCGGCGGACGGCTGGACTCGCTGGTCGCGGCCGCGCGCGAGGCCGAAGCCGACACGAAGGTCTCGTCGTCGTTGTGCCTGGCCATCGACCCCGACCTGGTCGCGACCGTGGACGGGATGACCCGCGGCTACCAGGTCGCCACCGGGGGCGCGCCCGTCCCCGGTAAGGGCGTCGAGATCGCGAAGAACTGGCTCGGTCAGCTGAAGGCGCTGGTCGCGGGCCGATGCGTGGTCACGCTCCCGTTCGCCGACGCCGACCTCACCGCGCTGACGAAGGTCCGCGCCGGTGACGCCACCGACACCGCGCTCCTGACCAGCGCGATCGGCGGCGCGGCGACCATCAAGAACCTGCTCGGCATCCAGCCGCAGGACGGCGTGCTCTGGCCCGGCGGCGCCCTCGACTCGCAGACCGTCGACGCGATCGGCAAGGCCGGCGTGAAGACCGTGATCACCGAGTCGAACCGGCTCCAGTCCGGTCCGGCGGTCTCCGGTGGCGTGTCGATCGACGGAACGGATCTGCGCGCGCAGCCGATCGACTCGCTGATCTCGTCCGCCTTGAACGGGTCGGGCGCCACCGGCGGTGTGCTCGACGGGGCCGCGATGCGGGCGGTGTCCACCCAGAACGGGCTCGGCGCGATCGCCTTCCGGGCCGGACTCGGCGGGCAGACGGGCGGGCCGGAGCGCTCGCAGTTGCTGATCGCCCCGCCGCGGCACTGGGACCAGACCCGCCCCGAACTCACCGCGTTCCTCGAACGGATGGGTGACTTCTTCGGCGCCGGCGTCGCCAAGTCGGCGCCGCTGACCGAGCTTCTGGGCGAGAGCCCGGCCGGGACCGCGACGGTCAACTACGACCCGCAGGATCTGACGACGGCCACCAGCGGCGACGTCACCGCGAGGATGTCCCAGATCGACAACGAGACCCTGGGCCTGTCGTCGGCGATGACGATGGATTCCACCAAACGAGTGAATCCGGCCGATGTGATCGCCCCGGTCCGGCTCGCCCTGATCCGGGCCGCGTCGACGTCGTGGCGCGGCGCGGACGCCGGGACCGTCACCGGCAACGCCCGCGGTGACCTCGAAGCCATCCGCGGCCAGGTGACCGTGGAGCGGCCGAAGCAGACGATCGCGCTGGCTTCCGGCGCGTCGCCGCTTCCCGCGTACATCACCAACGGCCTGCCGGTCGGCATCAACGTCCGCACCGTGCTGAAGAACAACGTGGGCCTGCGCCCGACCGAAGCGGTCCCGGAGCGGACCGTCCCGGCCTACGGCGCCGTCAACCAGCTGATCCCGGTCGAAGCGCTGCGAGCGGGCCGGTTCAGTGTCGACGTCACCCTGACCACGCCGGACGGGACCAAGCTCGGTTCCGACGCGCGATTCGAACTGACCTCCACCGAGTACGGCGCGATCACCATCATCGTGACCGTCACCGCGGCCGGCGCGTTGCTGCTGCTCTCGTCCCGCCGGATCTACCGGAGGATCAAAGACTCACGCGTCGATCGGACGAACGAAACTCCCCCGCGTGTGACCGAGGACGCACAGGTTTAAGTGTTTCCGGGCGTTGCCGATTACCCTGGGTCGAACCGAACGGTGCCACCGGGCATCGTCGAGCACCGAGGATTGGGCACGCGTTGGAACGAGAGCCGGGTGTACCGCCCGAGCGTGCAGGCCGTCCCCGGCGCGAAGGTACTCCGCCACCGCCGCCCCGTCGCACCGATGGCCCGGCACGCCGTCCGGAACGTTCGGGACGCCCCGAGCGAGCCGAACGCCGTCAGCCGCCACCGCAGCAGCTCCCGCCCGAACGCGGTGAGCGCGGTGAACGGCCACGTCGTGCGACCCCTCCGCCGCTGCCGCAGCCGCCGCCGGACGG
>NZ_JACBXD010000103.1 GCF_013870525.1 Amycolatopsis pittospori | reverse complement strand
CCGCACGCCGGCCGGCTCAGGCGGTGCGGCGCGCACGACTGCTCGATGCTGTTCGTGGCGGCCAACAGCAGGCGTGTCTGGTGCACGCCGTCGCTGTGCGGCAACCGCGTCCGGGTCGCCCGCCACGCGAAAAAGACCTGACCCGGACCCCGCCCCGCCGCCACCCTCGACGGGCAGGCTGCGCCTGGTTGCTACAACTCGAGCAACATCCGGCTGTTGCCCAAGGTGTTCGGCTTCACGTACGGCAGGTCGAGGAACTCCGCGACACCCGGATCCGCCGAGCGCCGCATCTCCTCGTAGACCTCCTGGGTCACCGGCGTCCCGTCGATCTCGACGAAGCCGTGCCCGGAGAAGAAATGGGTCTCGAAGGTCAGCACGAACAGCCGCTTCAGCCCGATCTCTCGGGCGAAGTCGATCAGCTGCCCCACCAGCGCGTGCCCGATGCCGCGACCCCGGCTGGTCTTGTCGACCGCGATGGTCCGCAGCTCGCCGATGTCCTCCCACAGCACGTGGAGGGCGCCGCAGCCGAGTACGTCGTCACCGTCTTCGACGACCCAGAACTCCTGGACGCTCTCGTAGAGGGTGACGAGCTCCTTCTCCAGCAGCACCGTCCCGGCGTCGGAGTCGACCAGCGCCTTGATCTTGCGGACGTCCGCGATCCGGGCCCGGCGGACGGTGGGACGGCGGTGAAGGAGAGGGTCTGACGGCACATCCACCATTAAGCCATCCGCGCGGCCGCGACCGGTCGAGGGCTCGCCCGAGCGAGCGATCGCCGACCCGGCGAGCAGGCCAGCTACCCTAAGGCACGTGCCTTCTCCCACCACTGATCCTGTCGCCACCCGTCGCGTGTCCTTGCTGACCCTCGGTTGCGCCCGCAACGAGGTCGATTCCGAGGAACTCGCCGGACGGCTGGCGGCGGGCGGCTGGGAGCTCGCCGCCGAGCCCGAGGACTCCGACGTCGTGGTCGTCAACACCTGCGGCTTCGTCGAGTCCGCCAAGAAGGACTCGGTCGACACCCTGCTCGCCGCGTCCGACACCGGCAAGAAGGTCGTCGCCGTCGGCTGCATGGCCGAGCGCTACGGCAACGAGCTGGCCGAGAGCCTGCCCGAGGCCGACGCGGTCCTGGGCTTCGACCACTACGCCGACCTCGCCGAGCGTCTCGACGACGTCGTCGCCGGACGCAAGGTCGAGTCCCACACCCCGTCCGACCGCCGCAAGCTGCTGCCGATCAGCCCGGTCCAGCGCCCGACGGCCGCCGAGTCGGTCGAGGTGCCCGGGCACGCCCAGCACGGCTGGGGACCGCGTGTGCTGCGGACCCGGCTCGACAACTCGCCGGTGGCCGCGCTGAAGATCGCCTCCGGCTGTGACCGCCGCTGCTCGTTCTGCGCGATCCCGTCGTTCCGCGGTTCCTTCGTGTCCCGGCAGCCGGACGAGATCGTCGCCGAGGCGATGTGGCTGGCCGAGAACGGTGTCAAGGAGGTCTTCCTCGTCTCGGAGAACTCCACCTCCTACGGCAAGGACTTCGGCCGCGACGGTGCCCGCGCGCTGGAACTGCTGGTCCCGCGCCTGGCCGAGGTGCCGGGCATCGAACGCGTCCGGGTGTCCTACCTGCAGCCCGCCGAGACGCGCCCCGGCCTGGTCAAGGCCATCGCGACCACTCCGGGCGTCGCCGACTACTTCGACCTGTCCTTCCAGCACTCCAGTGAGACGGTGCTGCGCCGCATGCGCCGCTTCGGGTCCACGGACTCGTTCCTCGCGCTGACCGAGCAGATCCGGGAGTTCTCGCCCGCCGCCGGCATCCGCACCAACGTCATCGTCGGGTTCCCCGGCGAGACCGAAGAGGACGTCGCCGAGCTCGAGCGCTTCCTGACCGGCGCGCGGCTGGACGCGGTGGGCGTCTTCGGCTACTCGGACGAGGACGGCACCGAGGCCGAGACCTTCGACGGCAAACTCGACGAGTCCGTGGTGAACGAGCGGGTCTCGCGGATCTCCGCGCTGGTCGAGGAGCTGACCTCGCAGCGCGCCGAGGAGCGCATCGGCGACTTCGTCGAGGTGCTGATCGAGCAGGTCGAAGAGGGCGAAGACCCGATCGGCCGCGCCGCGCACCAGGCCCCCGAGGTCGACGGCGAATGCGTCCTGATCGAGACCGATGACTTCCCCGCGCTGTCCGTGGGCGACTTCGTGCGCTGCGAGGTCGTGGACTCCGAGGGCGTCGACCTGATCGTGCGGCCCGCGCCGCCCGAGGCCGACCGGTGAATGCCGCCCCGAGCGACGCCGGGGCGGGCGAGGGAACGGGCGGTGAACACGCCAGGGTTCCCGAGGCCACCCCGGTCCCGACGCTGAACCTGGCGAACCTGCTCACGATGTCGCGGCTGGTGCTGGTGCCGCTGTTCGTGATGGCGCTTTTCACCGGCGACGGGACGGACACGTTCTGGCGGGCGATCGCCACCGCGCTGTTCGCGATCGCGTCGTTCACCGACCAGGTCGACGGCTGGGTCGCCCGCAAGTACGGGCTGATCACCGACTTCGGCAAGATCGCCGACCCGATCGCGGACAAGGCGCTGATCGGCGCCGCGCTGATCGGGCTGAGCGTGCTCGGCGAACTGGGCTGGTGGGTCACCATCGTCATCGCGATCCGCGAGATCGGCGTGACGCTGCTGCGGTTCTGGGTGATCCGGCACGGCGTCATCCCGGCCAGCCGGGGCGGCAAGGCCAAGACGCTCGCGCAGATCGCGGCCATCACCGCGTATCTGCTGCCGCTGCCCGCGGCCGCCGAGCCGGTCCGGTGGGTGCTGATGGGCCTCGCCCTGGTGCTGACCGTCGTGACCGGGCTCGACTACGTCGTCCGCGCGGTCCGGTTGCGGGCCGCCGGGCGGCGCGCGGCGGGCGCATGACCGTCACCACCCGTGAGACCTTGGTCACTCACCTGATCGAGCGAGGGGAGACGGTGGCGACGGCGGAGTCGCTCACCGCCGGGCTGGTCTGCGCGGAGCTGACCGAAGTGCCCGGATCGAGTGCCGTCGTCCGGGGCGGGCTGATCGTCTACGCCACCGACCTGAAAGCCTCGCTCGCGGGGGTCGACGCCGACCTCCTCACCGCCCACGGCGCGGTCCATCCCGAGGTCGCGGCGCAGTTGGCCACGGGCGCGAGGGATCGCTGTGGCGCCACCTGGGGCCTCGGCCTGACCGGTGTCGCGGGCCCGGCCGGACAGGACGGGGTCGCTCCCGGCACCGTCCACGTCGGTCTCGCCGGGCCGGGCGTGCTCACCGTCCGTACGCTGGCCTTGAGCGGTGATCGAGCCTCGGTCAGGGCCGGCGCCGTCGAGGGTGCGTTCGCCCTGCTGGGGGAACATCTCGCATGATCGCCGCGTTCGCCCTTGGCGTATTGCCGTGTCAACACCTGCGCCCGGGGCACCGCACTGGGTAACGTAGGGGGCAGTCAGTCCTGGAAGGGAGGCGCGTGATGACCGTGCTGTTGCGCGAGGCGATCGGCGACCGGCTCCGACACGCCCGCACGAACCAGCGTCGAACGCTGCGGGACATCTCCCGCGCCGCCAGGGTGAGCCTCGGCTACCTTTCCGAGGTCGAGCGCGGGCAGAAGGAGGCGTCCAGCGAGTTGCTGGCGTCCATTTGCGAAGCCCTGGACCTTCCGCTGGGCGAACTCCTGCACAAAGTCGCCGCCGACGTCTCGGCGATCGACAACGTCGAGGTCGCCCCGGTGGACGAGAAGGTCGAGGCCGGCAAGCGGCGTGCCCCGGAGCGTGAGAGCGCCGAGGCGAGCGGGCTCGAAGGAGGCCGCCTGGTGTCCGAGCTGATCGGCAACGACCTGGCCGACCTGCGGATTTCGCCGCCGCCGCGGATGAGCCCCACCCTGCGGACGACCATCGCCGCACCGAAGATGGTCGCCGCATAGCAGCTGTGACGTGAGAGGCCCTGGGCGTACGTGCCTGGGGCCTTTCGCGTTGGGCGGGTACATGAAGGCCCCGTTCCTGTACCTAGGCGCGAGGGGTCTCCACTCCGTGCGCGACCCCGAGAAGTTGTCACGGATGGAACAGGCGACCGCGCTGCGCCGCTGACTCCGCTCCTTTTCACCCTGGGTCACCGGCCGGTGAACCCGAAAGTCACGGACATCACAGTCAGGGGTATCCCTGAATTCCGTCGGGGTCGCCTGGAACGCGGGACGCCGACCTGACACGATGGAACTCAACGCCGGGGTCGGGACGTTGCAACATCACAGAGGGGACGCCCCACCTCGAGGTAACAGCCCGTGGGATGCGAGAAGGCAGGCGGAGGAGATGGCCAACCCGTTCGTGAAGTTCTGGAAGTACATGATGGCGGCGTTCTCGTCGAAGATCGACGAGCACGCCGACCCGAAGGTACAGATCCAGCAGGCCATCGAGGAGGCACAGCGCAACCACCAGGCGCTGACCCAGCAGGCCGCCTCGGTGATCGGTAACCAGCGTCAGCTGGAGATGAAGCTGAACCGCCAGCTCGGCGACGTGGAGAAGCTTCAGGCTTCGACCCGCCAGGCGCTGGTGCTCGCCGACGAGGCGCGCGCCAAGGGCGATGAGCAGAAGGCGACCGAGTTCGAAAACGCGGCGGAGAGCTTCGCCGCACAGCTCGTCACCGCCGAGCAGAGCATCGAGGACCTGAAGACCCTGCACGACCAGTCGCTTCAGGCTGCGGAGCAGGCGAAGAAGGCCGTCGAGCGCAACGCGACCATGCTGCAGCAGAAGCTGGCCGAGCGCACCAAGCTGCTTTCTCAGCTGGAGCAGGCGAAGATGCAGGAGCAGGTCTCCGCTTCGCTGAACCAGATGAGCCAGCTCGCCGCGCCGGGTAACACCCCGTCCCTGGAAGACGTTCGCGACAAGATCGAGAAGCGCTACACGACGGCGCTCGGCTCGGCCGAACTCGCACAGAACTCCGTACAGGGCCGGATGATGGAGGTCCAGGCGTCGACGACGCAGCTCGCGGGGCACTCGCGTTTGGAGCAGATCCGCGCTTCCATGAAGGGTGACTCCGTCGCGCAGGTGACCGACGGTAAGACCGCCGCCGCGCCGAAGGCGTCGAGCGGTGCGGACATCCAGCGTGAGATCCAGGCACGGGTTCAGGCCGAACAGGGCAAGAACCCCGCCTGACACACCACCTAGAGCCGGTCCCGCATCCCGTGCGGGTGCGGGACCGGTCTCACCGAACTGAGGGGCGAGGGCAATGGGCCAGGGCAGGCGCAAGGACTTCGGGGAGTTCACCGCCAAGCTTGAGAAGCACATCGAGAAGCTGCCCGATTACGCCCAGAAGGCGCAGGAGAAGCTCCAGCGCTACATCCCGCCGTCCGAGCAGGGCTCGGGCTCGCGGCCCTCCACGCCCGTGGCGCCCCGGCCCCAGTCGAGGCCGGCGATGCCGAAGATGCCCCCGATGCCGAAGATCTCGCAGCAGCTGACGTCGATGACCACGGCCCAGATCCCGGTGGTCGCCGAGGCGAAGGCCAAGTGGGCCCGCTGGAACGAGCCGGCCGCGAAGCTGGAGCGCCGCAAGCGCCGGACGTCGCGCGCGATGACCTTCTGGATCCTCCTCACCATCCTTTGTGGACTGTTCGCCGTCGTCGCGGGCACCGGCCTGCTGCAGGACGGCCAGGCCGAGGTCCTCCAGGCGATCGCGGCCAGTGCGTTCACCCTCGTCTTCGGCACCTTCGGTGTCCGTTCGGGCCTGCGGTTGCGGGCACTCAACCGCACCGTGCTGCCCGCCGCGCCCGCGCCGCCGCCACCGTTGCCCTCGGCGCGTTCCGTAGCGCGGGCACCGATGGAGCGTCTCGTCGAGAGCGAGGCTTCGCTGGCGGAGCTGCTTCACCAGCTTTCGCAGCCGTCGTCGGTCGGTGTCATGCCGGTGTCGGAGATCGCCGTGGCGGACGCCCGGACCACCGCCGCGGAGGCCGCGCAGGCGCTTCGCGGGCTGGCCGGCCGGATCCAGGCCATCGAACGCGGCCGTGACTCCGCGCCCGAGCGGGAGAAGGGCGCGCTCGACGCCGCCATCACGCAGCTGCGTGAGCAGCTCGACGACGGCGTCGACGGCTACGGAGGTCTCGTCGCGGCCGCCGGGCACACCGTCGCCGCGAGCTCGGACGGTATGACGTCGTCCAAGGAGTCGCTCTCCGACGCGACCGACAAGCTCGCCGGACTGGCGATGGCGCTGCGAGAGCTTTCCTGAGCAGGCGCTTTCCTGGACAATCGTCTCATTCGTTGTCGCTAATACTCCATTGCGTAACGACTCGCTCACTGTGTGGTACCGAAACGCTCGCGTAACCCGAAACCGCTGGTTACGGCAACTCGCGATGCCTAACGTTTGTCTCATGCACGCAGTGCTTCTCCCAGCTCGGGCCTGAACCCAGCCCGCGTGAGCGGGCGTCCCAGGGTGGCGGACCGGACACAGTGGATCTCGCGCAGTGGTCTTTCTCGTCCCCCCGAGGAAAGGACGCCCAGTGACGACGCTCCCCCCGGAACCAGAGCCGACCCCCGTCCCTCCTCCCAGCTCTTACCAGCGCGTCAAAGCGGCCTACGACCGGATCTCCGAGGTCGACCGGCCCGACGTCTGGATCACCCTCCGCGCCCTGGAAGACGTCCTCGTCGACGCGAAGGCGGTCGATGAACGCGTACGCGCCGGAGCGGACCTCCCGCTCGCCGGAACGTTGGTGGCGGTCTCCGACGTCATCGACGTCGCCGGTCTCCCGACGGCGGGGGAGGACGTCTGCTGTGTCGGCGCCCCCGCGGTGTCCCGCTTGGCCGCCGCCGGAGCGGTGGTGGTCGGCAAGACCAACCGCGATCGCTACGGCGGCGACCTCAAGGACACCCACAGCCCGTACGGCGCCGTGAGCGCCGCCCTGAACACCGCCAAGGTCTCCGGGAGTGCGAGCAGTGGGGCGGCCGTGGCCGTCGCGCTGGGCCTGGTCGACCTCGCGGTCGGCACGGACACCGGGGGAGCGGGCCGTGTTCCGGCTTCGCTCAACGGGATCGTCGGGATGAAGCCGACACTGGGCCTGGTGCCGAAGACCGGCGTCGCCCCATGCGGCGGCGTCGCCCTGTTCGCGCGCAGCCTGACCTTGGGGCAGCGGGCGCTGGGACTGATGACCGGTCCCGACGGGATCGACCCGCTCGCGCGTGACTGGCCCCCGGACGTCCGGCTCTCGGCCGGAGACCGGCCGCGGGTCGCCATCCCGGGTTCGGACACGCTCACCGCGCTTTCGCTCCCGTCCCGTTCCGCCTTCCTCGGCGCGGTTTCGGCGCTGCGCGCGTCCGGGGCCGTCGTGGAGACGGTCGAGGTGTCCGCGCTGCTGTCGATGGGCGATCTGCTCCGCGACGACGGCTTCACCGCGGACAGGCAGCGGGTCGCCGAGGCCGCGATGCTCGCGCTGCGCCTGCTTTCCGACTACGACGCCCTTGTCCTGCCGACGGTCACCGATCATCCCGAACTGGCCGAAGCGCTGTCCGATCCGGACGGTGTAGCCAAACGGCTGGAGACGTTCACGGCGTTCGTCAATCTGCTCGACCTCGCCGCGGTCACGGTGCCGGCGTCGCCGTCGGATCTCGGGCCGTACGGCGTTTCGGTGGTGGTGCGGCCGTTCGACGACCAGGTCGCCATCGACCTCGCCGCGGTGCTCACCGACGAACAGGCCGATTCCCCTTATCCCGCACCGGGTGCGGATCTCGTGGTGTTCGGCGCGCACCTGCGCGGGCAGCCACTGAACGAGCATCTGGTCACCGCCGGGGCGCGGTTCACCGGGCTCGTCCAGACCGGCGAGGGCTACCGGATGCTGTTGCTGCCGACGGAGCCACCGCAGCCGGGTGTGGTGCCGGTGAGCGCCACGGGCGAGCACACGATGCTGTCGGGTGAACGGTGGCGGCTCTCGCCCGCCGCGCTCGGTGCCTTCGCCGCCACGCTGCCCGCCCCGTTCGTCCTCGGCCGGATCCGGCTGGACGACGGGGAGACGCCGCTGGCCGTCCTTTGTGACCAGGCGGCCACGGCCGCGGCGCCGGAGCTGACGCGGTACCAGTGCTGGCGCGCCTACCTGAGGTTCGTCAGTACGGCCGGGCCGCGAGACCTCGGGCGACCCGCTTGACCAGACCGGGTCCGTGCAGGGCGAAACCGCTGTAGAGCTGGACGAGACCGGCGCCGGCGTCGAGCATCCGGGCGGCGGCGCCGGCGTCGAAGATCCCGCCGACGCCGATGATCGGCAGCTTACCGCCGGTTTCGCCGTGCACGAACCGCACCACCTCGACCGAACGCGCGGTGAGCGGGCGGCCCGAAAGCCCGCCCGCCTGCTCACCGACGGCGGCCTCGGTCGGAGCGATCCCTTCGCGGGACAGGGTCGTGTTGGTCGCGATCAGCCCGGCGACGCCGTGGTCGAGGCAGACCTCCAGCAGTTCCGCGAGCGCTTCGTCGGTGAGATCGGGGGCGACCTTCACCAGCACCGGCGTCGGTGCGGCGTCGCCCGCGAGCTCGGCCGAGGTCTTGCGGAGTTCGCCGAGCAGTTCGGCCAGCGCGGTCTTGTCCTGCAGGGCCCGCAGCCCTGGCGTGTTGGGCGAACTGACGTTGATCGCGAAGTAGTCGGCGTAGGGATAGAGGGCCCGAAGTGAGAACCGGTAGTCCTCGACGGCCTCGTCGAGCGGGGTCACCTTGGACTTGCCGATGCTGACGCCGAGCGGCACCGGCGGCTTCCCGCCCGCGGCGAGCCGGGAGGCGAGCGCTTCGGCGCCTTCGTTGTTGAAGCCCATCCGGTTGATCACCGCGTCGGTCTCGGCGAGGGTGAACAGCCGCGGCTTTTCGTTGCCCGGCTGCGGATGCCGGGTGACCGTGCCGACCTCGACGAAGCCGAACCCGAGCGCGGGCCAGGCGTGCAGCGCGCGCCCGTTCTTGTCCATCCCGGCGGCCAGGCCGACCCGGTTCGGGAAGCGGAGGCCGAGGAAGGTGACCGGATCGTCCGTCCGGTAGACGCGGCCGAGCGCGCCGAGCGCGGGGGAGACCCGGCTCAGTCCGGCGAGCGTGCCGATGGTGCGTTCGTGCACGGTTTCGGCGTCGCCGCCGGAGACGCGGTAGAGGGCGGGGCGGACGATCTTCTCGAAGAGCACGCGCCCATCATGCCTGGTGGGGTCCGCCGACCGGCCTCGGGCCGCGTTCACCGGCGGGCGGCCAGCACCGCCGCGAGACCCTCTTGCAGATCCTTGACGAAGTACTCGGGAACCTCCAGTGACGGGAAGTGCCCTCCGGCTTCGGGCGAACGCCATCGGACGATCTGCCGATAGCGCTGCTCCGCCCAGGGGCGCGGGTACTTCTCGATGTCGCGGGGGTACATGGTGATCGCCGACGGGACGTCGACCCGGAGCTCGGGGTCGAGCGAGTTATGGCTTTCGTAGTAGATCCGGGCCGCCGACGCGCCTGTCCGTGTCAGCCAATAGAGGGTGACGTCGTCGAGGACGCGGTCTCGGGAGATCGTCTCGAACGGGCTGTCCTCGGTGTCCGACCACTCGGCGAACTTGTCGAGGATCCAGGCGAGGAGCCCGACCGGGGAATCGACGAGCGAGTAGCCGATGGTCTGCGGCCGGGTGGCCTGCTGCTTCGCGTACGCCGCGCGGTGGCGCCAGAAGTGGTGGGTCTCCTCGGCCCATTCGCGCTCGGCCGTCGTCAGCCCGTCCGTCGTCGCCCCGGGCAGTCCCTGCGCGAACGTCGTGTGGATGCCGAGAACGTGCTTCGGGAACCTGCCGCCGAGAACCGTGGTGATGTTGCCGCCCCAGTCGCCGCCGTGGGCGAGGAACTCGCCGTAGCCGAGCCTCCCCATCAGCTCCACCCAGGCGGCGGCGATCTTTTCGGTTCCCCAGCCGGTGGTGGCGGGCCTGTCGCTGTAACCGAAGCCCGGCAGCGACGGGATCACGACGTGGAACGCCGGCGCGTCCGCGTCCTTCGGATCCGCCAGCTCGTCCACCACGTCGACGAACTCGGCGACGCTGCCCGGCCAGCCGTGCGTCAGGACCAGCGGAGTGGCGTCCGCCCGCGTGGATCGGCGGTGCAGGAAGTGGATTCCCAGACCGTCGATGGTCGTGCGGAACTGGCCGATCCGGTCGAGGCGCGCTTCGAACGCTCGCCAGTCGTACCCGGTGCGCCAGTAGTCCACGACGTCGACGAGGTCGGCGAGGGGAACGCCCTGGTCCCAGCGGCCGGCCCGATCGACCGTCTCGGCCTCCGGTAGCCGCGCCGCGGCCAGTCGTGCGCGCAGATCGTCGAGGTCGGCGTCGGTCGCGTGGGCTTCGAATGCTCGTACGTCGCTGGGCATGAGACCTCCTAGCTGAAGAGAACCGGCTAAGACGGTTCTAACAGGTCCCCGCGCCGACTCGCAACCGGCTAAGGTGGTTCCATGCCTGCCGGATTCCCTGACTTCCGCCTCGGTAGCGTGCTGGCGACCAGCTTCACGGGGACCCTGACGGAGCGTCGTGGCGACGCCGTGGAGCGCATTCCCACCCCGCAGCGGCTCGTGGACTGGCTGACGGTGAACGGTCTCGCCGTGGACTCCTGCACCACCGCCCAGCTCGACCTCGCCCGGGAACTGAGGGAGTCGATTCACGCCGCCGCGACAGCCGCCGCGCTCCAGGAAGCCCTTCCCGCGTCCGCCGTCCAGGTCCTCAACGACCACAGCGTTCAGGGGCGGGCCGCGGCGATCCTGACGCCCGAAGGTGAGCGGCGATGGCGGCTCAGCTCGGCTTCCCGGGTGGAAGACGCCCTGGGCGTGATCGCCGCCGACGCGATCAGCGTCATCGCGGGCGAACGAGACGGAAAACTGGCGCTGTGCGCGTCGCCGACCTGCCGGGCCGCCTTCTTCGACACCAGCCAGAGCCGCACCCGCAGATGGTGCGACATGAACACGTGCGGGAATCGGCAGAAGAAGGCGCGCTTCACCGCCAACCGGCGTAAAGAGGCCGGATCGGCGGAGTGATCTCCAGTCACGACGTACTTCGGCAGGAGGCCTTCACGCGCTGACGTTGTGCTTGCTGGTGCGTCTGGGGTGGATGTGGCGATCAGAGAACGCCGTGAAGGCCTCCTTCACTACCTTCAGGGTAGGGAAGGAGGCCTTCACGGACAGGATCTACGATCAGCCGAAGCCGGACGGCCCAGAGCGCTCCGACGGGCAGAAGGTGTTGCGAAAGCCACTTTCGCAACCTTCAACGTTGCGAAAGTGGCTTTCGCAACACCTCTCGTGAGTCCTGGCGGGCACGAGACACAGGGACGCTAGCGGCTCGCCTTCCATTCGCTTTCGAGCATCGCGAAGACGAGTTCGTCACACCACTCGCCCTTGACGATCTCGTTCTCCCGCAGATGTGCCTCCTTGTGCATGCCGAGGCGTTCCATCAGCGCGGCCGACGCGGTGTTGCGGCCGTCGCAGCGGCCGATGACGCGATGCAGCCCCAGGTCTTCGAAACCGAGCCGCAGCAGTTCGACGGCGGCCTCCGCGGCGAGCCCTTTGCCGTGGTGGTCGGGGTGGAAGACGAAACCGATCTCGCCTTGACGGTGTTCGCTGCTGAGGTACTCGAGGTTCAGATCGCCGATGAGCTGCCCGGTCTCGGTCAGTTCCACGGCCACGGCCAGGAACTGGCCCTCCTGGGACAGGCTGCTGCTGTGCACCCGTTTCGCGAGCGCGGCGGCGGATTCCGCCCGGCTGCGCGGGCCCCAGTACAGATACCTGGCGACGTCGGCGCGGGACTGGAAGGAGTTGAGTTCGTCGAGATCGTCCGCGGTGAAGGCGCGGAGGGTAAGGCGCGGGGTGGTGATCGGGAAGTCGGGCCTCAACATGGCGTCAGGCTATCCACTCTGCGGGGTTCCTGGCAGCGGAACGGCGGCGGGCGGTTCTCCGGTTCGGCGGGCGGTCCCTTCGGCCTCGCAAAGGGAGGAACGGCCCGGAAATAGGGGAACCCCGAGGCGGCTCCCGGACGCCGGTGAAGGCGCCGGGCCCGAGCCGGACCGGTGCTCGGGAACCTCGGGGGCCCGGTGACTGCCTGGTATTCGCTATCAGGCATCACGCGAAGCAGACGACGAGCCGAAGGTGGCTCCAACTTGCGTTGTATCGCTGCCCATAAGTCCTACGCGTGCCGTCCGCTAGCGGACAGTCACCTCACGAGTCCTGTTGCTATACAACTTTGGACCACCTCCTCTCTCGTGTACCGCCACGCTATGCGAGGACTTCGGGGTCCTGCAACAACATTTCTTCGATCTCCGTCAGCAGGACGGCCTTGCCCGAAGGAGGCAGGAAAGACGCTTCGACCGCGTTCTTCGCGAACCGGGCGATTTCGGTCGCGTTCAGGCCCAGCGTCTCGGCGACGGCCAGGTACTCGCCGTCGAGGGTGGCGCCGAACATCGGCGGGTCGTCGGTGTTGAGCGTGACCAGGACGCCGTGGTCGAGCAGTCGTCGCACGGGATGTGCCGCGATCGAGGAGAACTGTCCTGTTCGGACGTTCGATGTAGGGCAGACCTCCAGGGGAATCCTTTGTACGGCAAGGTATTCCAGTAATGCCGGATCGGTGTGCGCGCCCACGCCGTGGCCGATCCGCTCGGCGCCGAGGTCGTGCACCGCGGACCAGACGGTGGCCGGCCCGGTGGTCTCGCCCGCGTGCGGGACGCTGTGCAGCCCCGCCTCCCTGGCCGCGGTGAAGAAGGGCGCGAACTGCGCGCGGCCGACGCCGACCTCGGGTCCGCCGAGCCCGAACGACACCAGTCCCTCCGGGCGTTCGCGGAGCGCGAACACGACCGTCTCCCGCCCGGCGACGACACCTTTCTCGCCGGGTATGTCGAAGCACCAGGCCAGTTCGACGCCGTACTCGGCCAGCGCCTCGGCCCGCCCGGTGGCGAGGCCGGTGAGCAGGTCGTCCGCCGACATCCCGTCGAGGACGTGGTTGTACGGCGTCACGGTCACTTCGGCGTAGCGGGCGTTCTGCGCGGCGAGGTCGGCCGCCAGGCCGGTGACGAGGGTGTGGATGTCGCGGGCGTCGCGCACCAGCGACGTCACCGCCAGGTAGTTCCGCAGGAAGTGCGGGAAGTCGCGGAAGGTGAAGAAGCCGGCGAGGGCTTCGGGCTCGGTCGGCACACCCGCGGACGGGCGGCGGCGGGCCAGTTCCAGGACCGTGGGCAGGCTCGCCGAACCGACGAGATGGACGTGGAGTTCGACCTTGGGCAGGGCGTGCACGAACGCGCGCAGCGCCTCGCCCGTGAGGATTCCGGGCATGACAAAGCTCCCTGAAAGAGGTGTGGTGACGTGCGGAGGGGAGCGGACGGCTCAGGGAGCGAGGTCGCCGCGTTCGGTGTCGGCCCCGTAGAGGGGGAGCTTGAACAGCGTCACGGGCCCAGCTTAACCGGTAGGAGCTGGTCCGGACTGGCATTTCGGGCAGAACCACGTCGGCCTCGCCTGGTGCCCGGCGCCCTGGGAGGCGACTCGGAGCCGCCCTCCGCAGCGGAAACAGCCTTGTTTGGTCCGCTCGTAGGCCCAGTGCTCGCGACCGCGGCGCAGATCCCCGGTGGTGGTCTGCGAGGTGCGCCAGGCGTTGGCCTTCAACAGCTTGCGGCCGAGCGCGACGGCTTTGGCCGGGTCCACTTCGGACACCGGCGTCCACGGCGTGACGCCGAGGAGGAAGCACATCTCGACCTTGTACATGTTCCCTATCCCGGCCATGATCCGCTGATCCAGCAGGGCGTCGCCCAGTTCACGGTCCGGATCCGCCGCCAGCGCGGCCGCGGCCCGCTCCGCGAGTTCGTCCGTCCACTGTGGATCGAGCAGATCCGGGCCGAGGTGACCGACGAGCCGGTCTTCCTCGTCCGTCGGCACGAGTTCCAGGTCGTGCACGCGGAAGCCGACCGCCTGCACCCCCTCCGCGGCCAGGATGACGCGCGCGTGATGCGCCGGATGGCGCCACCGGGCACCCGCCGGATAGACCGCCCATTTGCCGTCCATCCGCAGATGACTGTGCAGGGTGAGGTCGCCGGAGAAGCGGGTGAGCAGATGTTTGCCGACCGTCCCCACGCCGAGTACGTCGCGTCCGGCGAGGTCGGCCGTGGCGAGCCGGGGAACCCTGAACTCGCCGCGCAGCAGCGTCTTCCCGGCCAGCGCCTTGTCCAGGACCTTGCCGGCGAGGAAGACGGTGTCGCCTTCGGGCATCGCCGCTAACCTGTGCCGGTGTCGCTCAGCTTGGCGGGCTCGTCGGTGCTTTCCGGGGTCTCCGGCTCCGGGACGTCTTCGTCGCCGCGGACGCGATGCCGTCCGGCGCGGCTGGAGCGGAGGACCTTCGCCAGGATCATGTTGAAGGTGAGCGCGATCTCCTGCGCACCGGGGGAGTGCCACTCGTGGATCGGGCTGCACGCGCCCTGCGCCTGCTGCACCGCGAGCCTGTCCGGGATGGCCGTCGGCATCACCAGCGGGCCGAAGTTCTCCCGCAGTTCGGCGACGCGGAACTGGTGCTCGTAGGAGCGCACGCGGAGCTTGTTGACCACGACGCCGATCGGCCGCAGCCCCGGGTTCTGCTCTTCGCGGATCTTCTCGATCGCTTCGAGCGCGCGACGGGCTCCGGCGACGGCGTACATCGTCGGCTCGGTGACGATCAGCGCGCTGTCCGCGGCCACCAGCGCCGAGCGGGTCAGCCTGCCCAGCGACGGCGGGCAGTCGAGGATCACCAGCTCGTAGGGCTCGTCGCGCAGCGGGTTCGTGTGCAGCTCGTCGAGGGCGCGGGAGAGGTTCTCCAGCCGGCGGTTGTCGGCGTCGGGCTCGTTGAGCATCTCCAGCTCTTCGGCGCCGACGAGGACGTCGATCTGGTCGCTCCACACGCTCGGCGCGATCGCGCGTTCGAGGACCGAACGCGCCGGCGTCTCCAGGACGTCGGCCAGCGTGCGGTCGGTGAAAGGCGGGTCCAGCGAGGTGGTGGCGTTGCCCTGGGGGTCGAGGTCGGCCACGAGGGTCCGGGCGCCCCTACGCAGGGCTGCGGACGCGACACCGAGGGCGACCGTCGTTTTACCGACGCCACCCTTCAGGCTGAGAACAGCGACCGTGTGCACTCGACACAGCCTACGGGCCTTCGGCGGGGTGGCTCCCCGGCAAGGTGTCGAACACCGCATCGGACTACACCCGCAGGTCACCGGAGGGCGGGCATTACCCTGTGCGTTTATGAAGACGGACACCGTGGCCACGCGGGGATCGGGGGCGGTTCGCCGGGTTCTCGAAGCAGAACTCCGGGCCGCCCGGGCGCGAGGCGCACAACAGCCGGACGTCGTCGACGTCGGCGGCGGGAGCGGCGGCTGGGCGGTGCCGCTGGCATCGGCGGGTTGCCTGGTGACCGTCGTGGAGCCGAACCCGAACGCGCTGGCGACCCTGCGCCGTCGCGCCGAGGAGGAAGGCGTCTCCGGCAGCATCACGGTCATCGCCGACGACTCCGACGCGCTCGGCGCCCACGTCGCGGCCGGATCCGCCGACCTGGTGCTCGCGCACGGCCTGCTCGAGGTCGTCGATGATCCGGCGGCGGTGCTCGCCGCGCTGGCCGCGGCGGTCAAACCCGGCGGCGCCGTGTCGGTGCTCGTGGCGAACCGTCACGCGGCGATCCTGCAGCGCGCGCTGGCCGGACGGCTCGGCGAGGCGCGGGAACTGCTCGCGGCCGAGAGCGGCGTCCTGGGCGGCGGCCGGGAGACCGTGCTGCGTCGCTTCGACGCCGAGGGCCTGCGGGCGCAGCTGATCGCGGTGGGGCTCGAAGTGGTCTCCCTGCAGGGCGACGGCGTCGTGGCGGACTTCGTGCCCGGAGGCGTGCGGGAAGAGGACCTGGCGGAGTTCGAGCTGGCGGCCGCCTCGGTTTCGCCGCTGCGGGACATCTCCAGCCGGCTGCACGTCCTGGCGCGCCGCCCGGCCTGAGCCGGCCTCCGTCCGCCTCACCCGATGCTATGAACGGCTCGTTACTTGCAAAATTTGCAAGTAACGAGCCGTTCATAGCACGCGGCGGGCGGAACTGTCGGTGGGTGCGGCTAGCGTCCGGGTGTGGGGAGAAACGCTGAGCTGCCCGGCGGGATGACCCGCTACCGCGTGACGACCGGGGCCACCACCTGGCCCGACGACACCGGCTGCGGAATGCTGCACGTCGACATGGACGCCTTCTTCGTGTCCTGTGAGCTGCGCACGCGTCCGGAATTGGCGGACAAGCCGGTGGTCGTCTCGGGCGGCGGCCCGCGGTCGGTGGTGGCGGCCGCGAGCTATCCGGCGCGCGAGTTCGGCGTCCGGTCGGCCATGCCGTTCTCGACGGCCAAGCGGCTCTGTCCCCAGCTCATCTGCATCACCCCGACGCCCGGGCTGTACGGCGAGGTGTCCAAGGGCGTCATGGCGGTCTTCCGCGAGCTGACGCCGCTGGTGGAGCCGCTCAGCCTGGACGAGGCCTTCCTCGATGTCAGCGGGGCGTTGAAGCGGCTGGGCTCCACGCCCGCGCGGCTCGGCGCCCTGATCCGGGAGCGGGTGGCCGCCGAACACGGGATCAACTGCTCCGTCGGAGTCGCGAAGGTCAAGTTCGTCGCGAAGCTGGCGTCCGGGATGGCGAAACCGGACGGCATGGTCGTCGTCCCGGCCGCCGAGACGCTCGCGTTCCTGCATCCGCTGCCGGTGTCGGCGCTGTGGGGCGTCGGGAAACGCACCGAGGAGCAGTTGAGGCAGCAGGGTCTCGACACGATCGCCGACGTCGCCACCGCACCGCTGCCCCGGCTGCGGCGGTCCCTGGGACGGGCACTGGGGGAGCATCTGTACGCGCTCGCCCATGGCCACGACGAACGCGAGGTCGTCCCGGAGACGCCGGACAAGTCGATCGGCGCCGAAGTGACCTTCGACGTCGACCTCCACGACCGTGCCGCGCTCGGTCTCGAACTGCTCCGGCTGTCGGAGCGCGTCGCCGCGACCCTGCGCCGCCGGGGACTGCGCGGGCGGACGGTGTCGATCAAGGTCCGGTTCGCCGATTTCAAGACCATCACCCGCGCCCGGACAACCGCCGTCGGGGTGGACGTGGCCCGCGACATCCACCGCACCGCCGTCGAACTCCTCGCCGAGCACGCGCCGACGGGCGCAGTCCGCCTGATCGGCGTAAGAGTCGAGGGGTTGGACACGGACAGTGACGGAGAGCAGCTACTTTTCGACTCACCGGAACCCCGATGGCGGGATGCCGAAGTGGCCGCCGACGTCGCGAGGTCGAAGTTCGGCGCCGCCGCGGTGCGGCCCGCGTCACTGCTGACACCCCGTGACCAGTGACTTCGCCCGCCGGATCGTCTTCGAGAGAGCCGAGTCGGGTGGTTTCGGCCAATTCGATCCCTTCTGGATACGGGATCGGGTAGTCGGACGAGCGCGGGGCTCGTATCCTGGACAGAGACACCCCGCCTGGGGTTGTCTGTTGGGTCCATGACGTTGCGCGGCCCGGCGCCCGCGACAGCTGTGCCGGAGGAGGAAAGATGCCACTCTCCGAGCATGAGCAGCGGCTGCTCGATCAGATCGAGCGCGAGCTCTATGCCGAGGACCCCAAGTTCGCATCCACGGTGCGAGGCACCCGGTTGCGCCGACCCGCCCGTCGACGGCGTTTGCAGGGCATAGCCCTGTTCGTGGTGGGCGTCGCACTGCTGGTGCTCGGCGTGGTGGTCAACATCCGGGTCGCCGAGATCCCAGTGATCAGCGTGCTCGGGTTCCTCGTGATGTTCTTCGGAGTCATGTTGGCCGTCACATCGATTCGGCAAGGAGCCGAAGGCGAAGGCGGTAAGGACGGCGGTGGCGGTTCGGGAGCCGGCGGAGGTGGCGGCGGCAAGCCGTCCACGCGCCGGAGCTCGTTCACCCAGCGCATGGAAGAGCGCTTCCGCCAGCGCTTCGAGGAGCAGTAGCTCTCACACACGCGAACATGCCGACGGGGCACTGCCCCGTCGGCATGTTCGCGTTGTCACGCCCCCCCGGGTGCCGAGCCGGTACGGCAAGTGTGAGCCAACGGACGTCACGCGTGACTGGACGGACGGCAAGCGTGAGCCAACGGACGGCGCGCGTGATTGGACGGACGGCAAGCACACGGCCAGGCTCCGCGGAGTGACGTCCGCTCAGTCACGCGTGCCGTCCATCCGGTCACGCGTGACCGCCTAAGGCCGAGCCCTACTTCTCCCGCCGCCGAAGCGACCGCGGGAACAGCCGGCCCTTCCACGACATGGGCGCGTTCCGCCGCAGGCTCTTGCGGACCTCGTCGAAGGCCGGGCCCAGTGTCCGGTCGTTCGCGGGCTCGTCCGAGTACCAGGACTTCTCGACGACGCCGATGACCGTCCGCAGGCCGGTGCGGCCTTCTTCGTCCAGACGATGCTTCTCGACGACCTTCCGGCCCGCCACGCGCACCGTGTCGCCGTCGGTGAGCGGCAGGCCGCGGTCCGCGCATTCGTCCATCAGTTCGCGCCAGGCCGCGTCGGCCGCGCTCGGGGAGTGGGACGCGATCTTCTGCAGCCGCAGCCGTCGTTTGATCTCCCGGATCGCGGTCGGCGTACCGATCCCGCCGAGGACGACGACGAGGATGAGCGCGAACCACCACGACACCCACGCCGCCAGGAACGCGAGCGCCGCCACCCACAGGCCGATCGCGATCAGCGGAAGCCAGTTCGCGACGTCCGGCCGGTCGAAGAATCCGCCGGGGCCCTGGTCCTCCTCGACCTGCTCGGGATGGTCCGGGCCGGGCGAGCGCATCAGCGCCCGGTATCTCAACCTTGAACGCACGATCGCGACCACGGTCACCGCGGCGGCCAGACCGCCGAGGAGACCGGCGATGATCGCGGGCCACAGGGGCTCTTCCTCCTGCTGGCCGGTGCTTCCGTCCGCGCCGAGGTCCGCGCCCGGGTCCCGCGGGGTGCCGGTCGCGGGGGCGCTCGACGCCGGGGCGCTCGGCACTTCCTGGGTGTCGTTGGTCGGGGAGCTGCTGGTGTCGGTCTGCAGATACGGCGGGACGACCGCGCGGCCGTCGACCAGCGGGGTCGGGTCGAAGCTGACCCAGCCCTTGGTGCCGAAGTAGACCTCGACCCAGGCGTGCGCGTCCTCGGAGCTGATCGAGTTGTGATCGCCCTTGGGCGTGCCCGAGGTGAAGCCGATGGCGACCCGCGCCGGGATGCCCGCCGACCGCAGCATCACGGCCATCGCGGACGCGAACTGCTCGCAGAACCCGCGTTTGCCGTTGAGGACGAAGTCGGCGAGCGCGTCGGTGTCGGCGTCGGTGGGGTCGGCGGTCTTCGTGTCGTAGACGAAGCCGTTCTGCGCGGTGAAGAACGACCAGATCGCCTGGGCCTTGTCGAAGTTGTTGGACTCGTTCTGCGTCAGCTGCTTGGCCTTCTCGGCCACGCGCGGGTCGACACGGTCGACCCGCAGGAACTGTTCCGGCACCTCGGAGAGCTCGGGGTCGTCCAGCCGGAGCTCGTCCTTCGAGGGTTCCTTGATCGACGCGGTTTCGGTGTAGGCGGGCGCGTTCTGCTTGGTGGTGGTGAACACCGCTCCGCCGACGGGGTCGTACAGCCAGTTGTCGGCCAGCCCGTTGAGCGTCCGGGGCGCGCCGTAGATCGGCAGCCAGTTGTCGACCCAGTTGGTCGGCTCGATGCGGATCTCGCGGGAGGGGCCGGCGCCGTCGTCGCCCGGGGCGGGCGGGAGGCCGCGGTTGGCCTGCACGCCCTGCTGGGCGCGGCCGTTCTGGGCCAGTCCCCAGCCCTTGTTCGGGGTGTAGGTGTCGAGGGTGAACGCGCGCAGCAGCCGCTTGTCCGCGCCCATCCCGTAGACCTTGAACAGCTCGACGTTCTCGCCCTGGTCCAGCAGGCCGCGCAGCTGCGTGAACGGCTCGACGCCGAATCCGCCCGCGCCGCCCCGGCCGGATCCTTCGGCGCCGGGGAGTTTGCCGACCGTGCCGATGCCGGTGACCGCCGTGCCGATGATCAGGCCCAGCACGATCGCCGCGCTCACCACACCGACCGGCGCGGACAGCGTGCTCGCCGAGTTGCCGAGCCCGGGCGCGTCCCGGTTACGCCAGCGGCGATGCCGGTGGTTGCCGTCGACGGCGAGCAGCGCGGCGAACGCGGCAGCGCCGAGCAGGAACGTCCACCACGGCAGCATCTCCTCGGCCAGCGCGGCGGGGACGGCGTACACGCACAGCAGCACCAGACCGGTCGCGGCGGGCGCGGCGGCGGCCACGGCGAGGGTGTCCACCAGCACCGCGACCAGGCCGATCGCGATCGTCACCAGACAGAGGATCGGCGGGGTGCCCTCGACCGGCGGCAGCCCGACGCGGATCTGCTCGGCCGACGCGGCGAGCACGCCGCGCAGTTCTTCGAGCGCGTCCGGGCCGGGGATGATCTTCAGGATCCCGCTGGTGGTGAACGCCCCGGTGATCAGGAACAGCAGCACCAGCAGCTGGGACAGGCCGACGACGATGGTCGGCGCGCGCAGCGAGCGCAGCGCGAGCCCGGTGGACGCGATCAGCACGACCGCGACCAGCAGATAGCCGAACCACGCCCAGCCCGAGACGACGCCGGTCAGCGACGTCGAGGCGAACAGCGTGGCGATTCCGGCGGCGACCGGGGCGAGCACGCTGCTCGTCCAGACCGGCGCCGGCGCTTCGGGCCGTGGTTTCGGGGTGTGCGGGCGGGGTGGCGCGGTCGCGGTCACAGGCCACCTCCGATCAGCGTGCCGCGGCGGGTGGCCGTCTGGCACAGCTCGGCCCAGACCTGCTGCATCGGCGATCCCGGACCGGCGACGACGACGCCCCAGCCCGCCGCGCGCAGCAGCGCCACCGACTCTTCGGTGGCGGCGGCGCGGTTCTCGGGTTTGTTGACGCCCGAGGACCAGCCGGGGGTGTCGAGCAGCACGGCGAGGCTCCGGATCCCGCGCGGGCGGTACCGGGACAACTCGTGGACGGATTCGTTGCTGACGGTGCCGAGCACGGCGATGAGTTCCTGTCCTTCGGCCGGGTCGCCGCCGAGGGTGATGTCGCGCTGGTGCGCGGGCTGGAGCGCGGCGAGGACGTCGAGGACGATGTTGTCGTAGTGCTCGCCGCCTTCACCGGGGGTGTCGGCGAGGGTGTGGCCGTGTTCGGTGACCAGCCGGACGCGGTGACCGGAACGCCGCAGGTGCAGCGCGACGGAAGCGGCGAACGACACGGCCCATTCGAGGCTCGCGGCGGGACCGGTGCCGTGATGCGCGGCCGCGCGGTGGTCCAGCAGCACCGTGGTGCCGCCGCGCCACGGGCGTTCTTCGACGCGCACCATGATCTCGTCGCGGCGGGCGGTCGAACGCCAGTGGACCTTCCGCAGGTCGTCGCCCTGGCGGTACTGCCGGACGATCACGTCCGCCTCACCCTGTCCGGCGTGCAGGCGGATGCTGCCGTCGTCCCCGGCGCCGATGCCGGCGCCGCTGGGCAGGCCCCACAGGCCGACCACCTTCGGCACGACGACCAGCCGCGAATGCCCGATCAGCTCGCGTTCGAACTCGCACAGCCCGAACGGGTCGGTGATCGTCGCCCGCAGCGGGCCGACCTGCTGGATCCCGCGCAGCACCGGCTGCAGCGGATACCGCAGCGCGACCCGGCGGTCGTGGGGGAGCCGTTCGACGACGAACCGCGGCCGAGAACCCAGCGCGTACGGCACGCCGTCTTCGAGCAGCACCTCGCCTGCCGGGAGCCTGCCGTTGCGCCAGAGTTCGAGCTGGACCTCACCGGGAGAACCGACCGAGACGCGATCCGGGCGCAGGGCACGCGCCGCGCCCAGCCGCAGCCGGGTCGCCGAGATGAAGAAGGCGACCAGCAGCGGCAGGGCGACGACGAACACCGCGACGCGCAGCAGGTCCCGTTCGTTGAGCACGAACGAGCACACCGCCGCGGCGACGCCGGCGGCGAGGAGACAGCGGCCGCGTGTGGTCAGGCCGGACAGAGCACGCAGCATGCGCTGTTTTCCCTAACGTGTCAGCGGTTGTTCGAGCCCTGCGGGACGGGGACGCGGTGCAGGATCGCGCGGACCACGTCGGTGGCCGAACGGCGGGCGGCGTGCGCCTCGGTGGTGAGCACCAGGCGGTGCGCCAGCACCGGGACCGCGACCGTGTGCAGGTCGTCCGGGACGACGAACTCGCGGCCCGAAAGCGCGGCCTGCGCCCGGGCGGCGCGGACCAGCTGCAGGGTGGCACGCGGGGAGGCGCCGAGGCGGATCTCCGGCACCTGCCGGGTCGCGGAGACCAGTTCGACGGCGTACCGGCGGACCTCCGGCGACATGTGCACCGAGCGGACCGTCTCGATCAGCCGTTGCACGGAGTCGCGATCGGAGACGGGCTCCAGATCGGCGAGCGGGTTGTGCCCGGCGTGCTCGTCGACCATGGCCAGTTCGGCCTGCTGGTCGGGGTAGCCGATGGACACCCGCGCGGTGAACCGGTCCCGCTGGGCCTCGGGCAGCGCGTAGGTGCCCTCCATCTCGATGGGGTTCTGGGTGGCGATCACCATGAACGGCTCTTCGAGGTGGTACGTCGAGGTGTCGACGGTGACCTGGTGCTCTTCCATGCATTCGAGCAGCGCCGACTGCGTCTTCGGCGAGGCGCGGTTGATCTCGTCGCCGACCACGATGTTCGCGAACACCGGGCCGGGCCGGAACTCGAACCCGCCGCTCTGCCGGTTGTAGATGGACACCCCGGTGACGTCGCTGGGCAACAGGTCGGGGGTGAACTGGATCCGGCTCACGGTGCAGTCGATCGAGCGGGCCAGCGCCTTCGCCAGCGAGGTCTTGCCGACCCCGGGGACGTCCTCGACGAGGAGGTGGCCTTCGGCGAGCAGGGTCACGAGCGCGATGCGGATGACGTCGGGTTTGCCGACCAGGACCCGCTCCACGTTGGCGGCGATCCGCCGCGCCGTCTCATGCAGTTCGTCGAGAGACGCTCTGCTCGCGCGGCCGTTCTGCCGGCCGCTGACCGAGCCCGCGGCCGTGGGATACGGCGCTTGCCCGGATGCCTGCTCGCCCTGCTGTTCGCCGGGCGTCGCAGACTGGATTCTCGACGTCACTCGACCTCCTGGTGCCGCGTGGCTGGATGTCCGCTGGTGTCTGCTGAAGGGCCAGCTTGATCGCTCGAGTGGTCCCCCGAGCAGCGGTCAGCCTCCCACGAAGTGTGTCAAACTCGGGCGAACTCGTGGGGGGAACCCCGCCAACCCCAGTCGATGACTCTGTGCAACCAGAGACTTTACCTCGATCGGGTGAGGTGAGCGCGTTTTCGGGTGCTCCCGCTGACGCCGTGTTTTGTCGTATGCTCCGGTGCGAGGTCGCTCGACTACGGAGAGGCGTAATCGCATATGAGCGAGGTGAGCACCGCCAAACCCCGGTTCGATCTGAGCGGATTCGCGGTCGCGCCGGAGCTGGCGTCCGATGCCCACGCGAAGATCTCCGCCCTGCAGGACGTGGTCGGCCAGATGGTCCGCGAGGCCAAGGTGCTCGGCCGCACGGTTCCCCTCGGCGGGGGATACGCGGACGAGGTCGGCCGGTTCATGGCGCAGTACGGAATCGGTGCCGAGGGATCCGCCGTCGAGGCGTTGACCGCCTTCGGCAAGGAACTCGAAGCGCTCAAGAACCGGATCGCGAAGGCGCTGGCCAAATACACCCGTCAGGATGAGGAAGCGGCGGCGGGCGTGGACTGTGTCGGCGGCTGAACCCATGACGTCCCGCCTCCCCGTCCTCGCCCTCTTCGGCGCGCTCGCCGTCCTTACAGTGTCCGCCTGCGGACAAGGGGCCGCAGGCCAGGCGCGAATTCCGGCCGCGGACGACGGCGATGGCCCGGCTCCTTCGGCGCCCCCGGCGTCCTCATCCGCGTCGAACGGCGGTGTGGACCCGTGCACGCTGCTCGACCCGATGGATCGCTCGACAGCCGGGTTGAACGTCCTCGGTGTCCCGAAGGAGATCAACGGCGCCCGCGCCTGCGACTGGACGGTGCCCGCCACCTTCGGCGTCACCATCACCGTGGACGAGAAGAACGGCCTGCGTGACCTCGAAGTCGCGCGCAAGACCGCCACGAAGACCAAGGTCGGCGACCGGGAAGCGCTGAAGGTCGCCGACCGGAAGGCCGCGGACGGGACCTGCGCGGTCCTGCTCGGCATGGGGGAGAAGGCGAGCGTCCAGATCGACGTGAGCAACACGAACTTCACCGACACCACGCTCGCCTGCGAGCGCGCGGTGACGGTGGCGGGACTGGCCGAACCCAAACTGCCTTAGGAGAAGGTGCCGTGCCTGAAGGAGAGATGCCGGGCCGTGAGGTCCCGGTCGCGGCGACGCGGTACGAGGCCTACAGCCACGAGGCGCTGGCCGCCCAGGTCGAAGCGGGCAACGACCCCGAGGCGGCGGGCGGCATCGGTGCCGCCTGGGACGCGCTCGCGCGGCGGATGCACGAGGCGACGTCCGATCTGGCCGGCCTGGTCGGCAGCAGCGAGGAGAGCTGGCGCGGCGAAGCGGGCGACGCGCTCCGCGGCG
>NZ_JACBXD010000102.1 GCF_013870525.1 Amycolatopsis pittospori | reverse complement strand
CTCGACCACGGCGGCCTCGACGGTGTCGATGCCGGCATGCCGCGCGACCACGCTCGACACCGTCCAGCCCGCGGGCGCGGTCTCGGCGAGCGCCCGCAGCAGCTCACCGGTGTAGCGGCCGGTTCCGCCGGGGACGGGCGCCAGCAGCTGCTCGGCGAGCACGACCAGTTCGGGCATGGTCTCTATTCTCTCTGGCATGACCGACGCCGAACCCAGCACCACCGTCGTCGTGGTCACCTGGCGCGGCGCCGCGCACATCACCGCCTGCCTCGACGCCCTCGCCGCGCAATCCCGCCCGCATCGCACGCTGGTCGTCGACAACGCCTCCGACGACGGAACGGCCGAGCTCCTCGCCGCCCATCCGTCGAAACCCGAGGTCCTCCGGCTGCGACGCAACGCCGGGTACGCGGGCGCGATGGCCGCCGCACTGCACAAGGTGGACACCCCGCTGATGGCGTGGCTGAACGACGACGCCGCGCCGAGCCTGGAATGGCTCGCGACCTGCGAAGACACTCTGGAGAAGGCCCCGCTCGCCGCCGCCGTGAGCGCCCGTCTGACCTTGGCCGACGGCACGGTCCAGTCCACCGGCGTACGTCTCACCGCCGACGGCCACGGCGCCGACCTCGCCGAACCCACCGACGAGGTGTTCGGCTTCTGCGGCGGCGCGGCCGTGCTGAACGTCGAGGCGCTCCGCTCCGTCGGTGGCGTCCCGGCCTCCTATTTCTGCTACTACGAGGACACCGACACCGCGTGGCGACTGCGGCTGGCGGGCTGGGACGTCGTGAGCGTCGACAGCATCAACAGTGTCGACAGCACAGCCGCCGACGTCACCCATCAGCATGGCGCGAGCACGCGGCCGGGTTCGGTCCAGTTCCACCTGTGGAATGAACGCAATCGCCTGCTCACCCTTCTCCGGTGTGCTCCCCGCCCGGTCGCGATCCGCCAGCTGGTGAAGTTCGCCGTCCTCACCGCGGTTCTGCCTCTCCGAGGGCTCCGTCACACCAAGAAGCCGGCGGCGCCGAACTTCCGTCTCAGCCTCCGGTGCCGGGTCCTCGGCGCCGTCGCCGTCCGCCTGCCGCGCACGCTCTCCGAGAGACGGGCCATCGGGCGGCGGGCGGCACTGGGCCGAGGCGCGGTCTGGGACGCGTGGGCGGGCCTTTAAGCTTGGGCCAATCGAGTGCAGGGAGTACGGCTTTGGCGCAGGGGGAAACGCAACCGGTCGTCTCGGTGATCGTGGTGAACTATCGCGGGGCCGCCGACACCGTCACCTGCCTGCGCGCGCTCGCCGAACACGATTACCCGAACCTCGAGGTCATCTGCGTCGACAACGCTTCCGGCGGCTCCGACGTCGCCGAGATCAAGGCCGCGGCCCCGGGCGTGAAGCTCGTCGAGTCGCCGGTGAACACCGGTTTCGCGGGTGGCTGCAACCTCGGTGCGCGGCACGCCACCGGTACCGTGCTCGCCTTCCTCAACAACGACGCGCGCCCCGCCCCCGGCTGGGTGCGCACGGCCGTCGCGGAACTGCGCGCGCAGCCGACGGTCGCCGCGGTGGCCAGCAAGGTACTCGACTGGGAAGGCACCGGCACCGACTTCGTCGACGCGGGCCTGACCTGGTTCGGCATGGGCTACAAACGCCACGCGGGCAGCCCACTGGCCGACGTCCCGGCCGCCGAGCACGAGATCGCCAAGGACGTCCTGTTCGCGACCGGTTCGGCGATGTTCGTCCGCGCCGGGGTGTTCGCCGAACTCGGCGGTTTCGACGAGCGGTTCTTCATGTTCTACGAGGACGTCGACCTCGGCTGGCGGCTGAACCTGCGCGGCTGGCGCGTCCGGTACCTGCCGGAGTCGCTGACCTACCACAAGCACCACGCCACGATGTCCACAGTGGACGCTCCCGATTCCGGCCGCGAGACGTTCTTGCTGGAGCGCAACGCCTTGGCGGCGCTGTACAAGAACCTCTCCGACGAGACGCTGTCGCGCGCGCTGCCCGCCGCCCTGGCGCTGGCCGTCCGCCGCGCGACCGCGCGCGGTGACCTCGACGCAACCCGGTTCGACCTCGCGAAGGGCGTCGGCCCGGCCGAGACCGGTCCGGTCGAAGTACCACGCACCACGCTCGCGGGAGTGCTGGCGATCGACCAGTTCGTCGAGCTGCTGCCCTCGCTGGCCGAGTCGCGCGCCGCCGAGCAGGCCGCCCGCGTCCGTACCGATGCCGACCTGCTTCCCTTGCTGCGCAAGGCCTTGGAGCCCGCGTACCCGCTGCCGCGCTACCTCGCCGCGCACGACATCCTCGTCGAGACGTTCGGTATCGACGCGCTCTTCGGGCAGCGTCGCAAGGTCCTGGTGATCACCGGCGACGCGATCACCGAGCGGATGGCGGGCCCGGCGATCCGCGCGTGGAACATCTCCGCGACGCTGGCCGCGGAGCACGACGTCCACTTGGTGACGGTCAACCCGCTCGCCGACCCGCCACCGGCGCCGTTCCAGGTCAGCGCGGCGACGCGGCGCGAGCTGGAGGCCCCGATCGCGTGGGCCGACATCGTCATCCTCCAGGGGCACGTGCTCGAACTCGCACCCGCGCTCAAGAAGCAGTACGCGCACAAGATCGTCGTCGCGGATCTGTACGACCCGATGCACCTGGAACTGCTCGAACAGGGCAAGGGCGTCGCTGACGACAAGCGCGCGAAGGACCTCATCGGCGTCACCAAGGTCCTCGACGCCCAGCTGGAGCGCGGCGACTTCTTCCTCTGCGCGTCGGAGCGGCAGCGCCACTTCTGGCTCGGGCACCTCGCCGCGATGGGCAGGCTTTCGCCGCGCCTCTACGACGCCGACCCGACCACGCAGTCACTGCTCTCGGTCGTCCCGTTCGGGTTGTCGCCGCAGGCGCCGGTCCGCACCGGCCCCGGTCTCCGGTCCACTTTGGACGGCATCGGCGAGACCGATCACGTCGTCCTGTGGGCGGGCGGGGTCTACAGCTGGTTCGACCCGCTCACGCTGGTCCGCGCGATCGAGAAGCTGCGGCAGCGCCGCGGCGACGTCCGGCTGGTGTTCCTCGGGATGAAGCATCCCAACCCCGAGGTCGCCGAGATGGACATCGGCGCGCGCACGATGCTGCTCTCCGACACCCTCGGGCTGACCGGCAAGCACGTGTTCTTCAACGAGCACTGGGTGCCGTTCGAGGAGCGCCAGAACTGGCTCCTCGACGCGAACTGCGGGGTCACCACGCATTTCGAGCACGTCGAGACCACGTTCGCGTTCCGCACCCGAGTCCTGGACTACCTGTGGGCCGGCCTGCCGATCGTCACCACCGACGGCGACGCGTTCGCCGACCTGGTCCGCGAGGAACGGCTCGGCGTCGTCGTCCCGGCCGAGGACGTGGACGCGCTGGCCGAGGCGCTGGAAAGGTCGTTGTACGACGAGGAGTTCGCGGCGGGCTGCGTCGAGCGGATCGCCGCCGTCGCCCAGCGCTACGCCTGGCCGGAAGCGCTGAAGCCGCTCGTGGAGTTCTGCCGGAACCCGCGTCCCGCGGCCGACAGACTGCCCGGCTCGGAAGATCTGGTGCTCACGGAACCAGTGCGGGGCAAGGAAATGCTGCGCCGCGACGTCGACCTGATCCGCGAATACCTCGCCGACGGCGGCCCGAAGGAACTCGTGCGGCGCGTCGGCGGCCGCGTGGTCAAGGTCGCGAAGCAGAGGCTCGGCCGTGGCTGACCGCCCCTTGCGCGTCCTGCTCGACGGGACCCCTCTTCTCGGTGCCAGGACAGGTATCGGCCGCTACACGGTCGCGTTGTCCGAAGAGCTCGCCTCGATGCCCGAGGTGGACACCCGCGCCGTCGCGTTCACGTTGCGTGGCTGGCGCCGTCTGCGGAAGGTGCTGCCGCACGGCGTGCAGGCCCGTGGAATGCCCGTGGCGGCCCGGTTGCTGCGCAAGGCGTGGCTGCGTTCCCAGCTACCGCCGGTGGAACTGTTCGCCGGACCGACGGATGTCGTGCACGGCACCAACTTCGTGCTGCCCGGCCGGTTCCGCGCGGCAGGCGTGGTGACGATCCACGATCTGGCCTTTTTGGACGCTCCCGAAGAACTCGCGCCGAGCGATCACGAGCTGCCGCACTTGGTCCGGCGCGGCGCCCGGCTCGCCGACGTGATCTGCACGCCCACCAACGCCGTCGCCGACCAGATCTCCGAACGGCTCGACGTCGACCGCCGCAAGATCGTCGTCACCCCGCTCGGCGTGAATCCGGCCTGGTTCAACGCGCGCCCGCCGGACAAGGAGCGCCGCAAGGAACTCGGCCTTCCGGACAAGTACCTGCTCTTCGCCGGTGCCGCCGGGCCCCGCAAGGGCCTCGACTGGCTGCGGCGGGCTCACGAAGCTGCGCCGGACCTGCCGGAACTGGTGTTCGTCGGCCCCGGCGAGTTCTCGGTGGGCGACCGTTCGCGGCACGTCGGCTACCTGTCGGACGTGAACCTCCGGCGGGTCGTCGCCGGAGCGAGCGCGCTGGTGCTGCCGTCACGCGACGAAGGCTTCGGGCTTCCGGTACTGGAGGCGATGGCGTCGGACGTGCCCGTGGTGTGCACGGACATCCCGGCGCTGCGCGAGGTCGCGGGCAACTGCGCGAGCCTGGTCCCCTACGAGGACGTCGACGGGCTCGTGGAGGCGTTGCGGATCGCCGTCAGCGACCCGCACGCCGTCGCCACCTCGGCCGCGCGCCGCGCCCACGTCGCGAACTTCACCTGGCGCGCCTGCGCCGAACTCACCGTCGCCGCCTACCGCCAAGCGAGCACCAAGCACTGACCACCCGCGTTTAGTCCTCTGGATGCGGTACTTGCGTGTGCAAGTACCGCATCCAGAGGACTAAACGCGGGCGGGGTCAGGAAGTGAAGTAGGCCTTCAGCGCGTCGGACCAATCGCGAAGCGGCGTGAGACCGGCTTCGCGCCAGGAAGCGTTCGAAAGCACCCCGTACGCCGGACGGACCGCCGGACGCGGGAATTCCGCTGTCGTACAAGGCTTCACGCGCGCCGGATCCGCGCCGAGTTCCGCGAAGATCGCCTGCGCGAACCCGAACCACGTCGTCGCTCCGCCGCCCGTGCAATGCAGCACCCGCTGCGACGGCCCTTCGCCGGCGGCGACACGATCGGCCAGTTCCAGCAACCCGGCGGCGAGGTCGCGCGACCAGGTCGGCGAACCGGTTTGATCGTCCACAACGGACAATTCTTCGCGCTCCTTTTCCAGGCGCGCCATGGTCTTCACGAAGTTCGACCCGGTCTTGCCATACACCCACGAGGTCCGCACGATCCAGGATCGCGCCCCGGAGCCGAGTACGGCGTCCTCACCGGCCGCCTTTGTCCGGCCGTACGCGTTGAGCGGGCCCAGCAGGTCATTCGGCTCGTACGGCGCTGTCGCGTCACCGGCGAAGACGTAGTCCGTCGACACGTGGATGAGCGGGACCCCGCGCGACGAGCAGGCCGCCGCGAGCACCCGGGGCCCGTCGGCGTTCACCGAAAACGCCCGCTCCTCATCGGTTTCCGCCGCGTCCACCGCGGTGTAGGCCGCCGCGTTGATCACCACCGGCGACTTCCCGGCCGCGCGCGCCGCGTCCGCGAACGCGGTCACCGCGGCGACGACCTCGCCTGTGTTACGCACGTTCAGCTCCGAAGACGACGGCGTGGCCGCGTCCGGCGCCAGCGCCGCGATGTCCTGTCCCAGCTGGCCGGATCCGCCCGGCACGAGAACGCTCAGCACGGGTCACGCCCCCGCACGGTTCTTCAGCGGCTCCCACCACGACCGGTTGCCGGCGTACCAGGCGACCGTCTCGGCCAGTCCGTCCTCAAAGGACACCTGCGGCGCGTAACCCAGTTCCTGGCCGATCTTGGTGATGTCGACCGAGTAGCGGCGGTCGTGACCCTTGCGGTCTTCGACCGGCTCGACCATTCCCCAGTCGGCGCCCACGGCGGTCAGCAGTCGCTCGGTCAGCCCGCGGTTGGTCAGTTCCGTGCCACCGCCGATGTTGTAGACCTCGCCCGCCCTGCCGCCGTCGGCGACGAACTGGATTCCGCGACAGTGATCGTCCACGTGCAGCCAGTCACGCACGTTCAGCCCGTCGCCGTACAGCGGGACCTTCTTGCCATCGAGCAGGTTGGTCACGAAGAGGGGAATGACCTTCTCCGGGAATTGGTACGGACCGTAGTTGTTCGAACACCTCGTGACACAGACGGGCAGTCCGTGTGTACGGAAGAACGAACGTGCCAACAGATCGGAGGAGGCCTTGGACGCCGAGTACGGCGAATTCGGCTCCAGCGCCCGGTCTTCGGTCCAGGAACCCTCGTCGATGGACCCGTAGACCTCGTCGGTGGACACGTGCACGAACTTCCCGACCTCGGCCTCGAGCGCGCCCTGCAACAGGGTCTGCGTGCCGAGCACGTTGGTCAGCACGAAGTCCGCGGCCCCGGCGATCGAACGGTCCACATGGGACTCGGCGGCGAAGTGGACGACCAGGTCGACCCCCCGCATCAGCTCGCTGACCAGGGCGGCGTCGCAGATATCGCCCTTTTCGAACCGGTAGCGCGGGTTCTTGCTCACCGGCTCCAGGTTCGCCTCGTTGCCCGCGTAGGTCAGTTTGTCGAGCACGATCACCTCGGCGTCGGCCAGGCTCGGGTATGCCCCCGACAGCACCTGCCGGACGTAATGCGAACCGATGAAACCGGCACCCCCGGTGACCAGCACCCGCATCCCGCGTTCCTCCTTTTACGACTTCCCGGACCCGCCGAGTGTGTCACGACCGGGGCAACCTTCCACCAGCCTACGGACGTCTAACACGAGGATCAGTAGAGTTGTGGGAGTGGCACGCGTGTGCCCTGGGGAGATTCGTGGAGGACCGCACGTGACCGAGTGGCCCGGGCCACCCATTCCGGCGCGCCGTGGCGGCGGCGTCGTGGTGTTCGCCCGTCGTGGGGTGAAGGTCGTGTTCAGCCTGTTCTCGATCACGATCCTGGCGCTGACCTGGTGGGGCTGGCAGTTCATCGGCGACCCGGCGACGGGCTTCGCAACCACCAACATCTTCGAGGACAACGGGCATCCGCCGGCGAAACCGCTGGACGGCGCGATCGACATCCTGCTGGTCGGCCAGGACAGCCGCACCGACGCGCAGGGAAACCCGCTGCCGCGCGAGGTCCTCGACATGCTGCACGCCGGCAACTCCGACGGCGAGCGCCAGACCGACACGATGATCCTCGTGCACATCCCGCAGAACGGTAAGAAGGCGACCGCGATCTCCTTCCCCCGCGACTCGTGGGTCGAGATCACCGGCGGCTTCGGCAAGCACAAGCTCAACAGCGCGTACGTGTACGCCTACAACGACACGTCGAAGACGCTGCAGCAGCAGGGCAACGCGGATCTCAAGGACGTCGACGCGAAGGCCAAGGACGCCGGCCGCAAGAACCTGATCGCGACGCTGGAGAAGTTCATCGGCAAGCCGAAGATGATCGACCGGTACGCCGAGGTGAACCTGTCGAGCTTCTACGAGATCACCAAGGCCATCGGCGGTGTCGAGGTCTGCCTCAACGGCCCGGTCAAGGAACGCAAGTCCGGCGTCGACCTGCCCGCCGGGCGATCGACGGTCGAGGGCGTCCAGGCGCTCGCGTTCGTCCGCCAGCGGTACGACCTGCAGAACGGCGATCTCGACCGGATCGCGCGGCAGCAGGCCTTCCTGTCCGGGCTGGCGAACAAGGTCCTGTCGTCGGACGTCTTGATCAACCCGGCGAAGATCGCGAACCTCATCGAAGCGGTGAAGAAGTCGGTCGTACTGTCGGCGGGCTGGGACCTGCCGGAGTTCGCCGCCCAGATGCGCGGCCTGACCAGCGGGAACGTCGAGTTCCACACGATCCCGACCCAGGGTGACGCGACGATCGGCGGCGCCGCCGTCCTCCGCGTGGACCCTGCGCAGGTGCAGGCCGAGGTCACCCGCCTCACCTCCGACGGGCAGACGACGCCCACCGAGACCTCCGCCAAGCTGCCGGGCGCGGAAGCGGTGACCGTCGAACTGTTCGACGGTTCCGGTTCCCCCACGATCGCCACCGAGACCCGGAACCTGTTGCAGGGCAAGGGTTTCAAACTCGCCGCCGACACGAAGCTCAGCACGCGCAACTCCACGGTCATCCGGTACGCGCCCGGCGACGAAGACGCGCTCGCCTTGGTCAAGCAGGTCGTCGGCACCGCGGTGCAGGCCGAGGCGGATCGCGACGTCGCCCCGGGCAAGGTGCGGGTCCTGCTCGGCAAGGACTTCAAGGGCGCGTCCGCCGGCGCCGGCGGACCGACCTCCACCCCGGCGAAGACGTCGGCTCCCTCACAGCCGGCTCAGCCGCCCGCCAGTGCGCCTGCCGCCCCCACCACGACACCGATCGTCGCGGGCGCTGTGCCCTGCGTCAATTAATGTCCGGGTACTCAGCGTGGCCGAGCTCGCGGTGACCTAGCCTTCTCCTACGATCGGACCAGCGACAGCGCGCCAGGGGAGGTGAACAGGGATGGACGGCGAAGACAAGGACACCGGCGAGCGGCCGGAACAAGCGGACGACGACGAGGCGAAGCCGGACGACGCGACCGAACCGGACACCGAGAGTGACGAAAATCCGAGTGACGAGGAACCTCGGTTCGTCCCGACGCCGTACCCGCGTAATCCCCTGCCCCAGCCGTCCAGCCCGGCCGAAGACGAAGCGGTCTCGGGTGTCCTCACCGTCCCCGAACGCCCGATGCGCCGCGCCGGCCGCATCACCCGGCGGATCGCCCTCGGTCTGGTGTCGCTGCTCGCCCTCGGCACGACGGGCTACGCGTACGTCACCAAGGACCAGCTGCAGAGCAACGTCCCCACGACGAACGCTCTGAGCAAGGCCGACGACCCCGCCGCGCCGCCCGCCGACGACGGCGCCAACGACATCCTGCTGGTCGGCAGCGACGCGCGCACCGACGCGCAGGGAAACCCGCTGCCGGCGAAGGTGCTGAAGGAACTGCGCACCGAGGAGAAGGCCGGCGTCAACACCGACACCATCATCATCCTGCGCATCCCGAAGAACGGCGGGAAACCGTCCGGCGTCTCGATCCCGCGCGACACCTGGACCGAGATCCCCGGCCGGGGGACGAACAAGATCAATTCGGCGTACGGCGTCGCGAAGACCAACTACGCGAACGCCCACCGCGGCGAGCCCGATCAGGCGAAGCTGGAACGCGATTCCGACCAGGAAGGCCGCAAGGCGCTGGTCCAGACCGTTCAGGACCTGACGCAGATCCGCATCGACCACTACGCCGAGGTCAGTCTGCTCGGGTTCTACCTGCTGACCGAGGCCCTGGGCGGGGTGAAGGTCTGCCTGAACCACTCGACCGAGGACAAGGACTCCGGCGCGAACTTCCGGCGCGGCGAACAGACCGTGTCGGGCGGCGAGGCGCTTTCCTTCGTCCGCCAGCGGAAGAACCTGCCGCGCGGCGACCTCGACCGCATCGTGCGGCAGCAGACGTTCCTGTCCTCGGCGCTGAACCAGGTGCTTTCGGCGGGCACGCTGACCAGCCCGTCGACGATGAGCGGCCTGATGGACGTCGTACGCCGGTCGATCGTCCTGGACGAAGGGCTGGACCTGCTGGAGTTCGCGCAGCAGGCGAAGGGGATCGCTTCGGGCGACCTGACCTTCACGACCATCCCGGTGGTGAACATCAACGGGCGCAGCGCCGACGGCCAGAGCATCGTCGAGATCGACCCCGCGGCCGTGCGGACCTTCGTCACCGGCCTGGTGGGCCGAGGTCCCGCCGGTGGTGGCGGCGCGCCGGGCGCGGCTCCCCTGCTCGCCGCGTCGAGCGTTCCCTGCGTGAACTAGCGTTGGGGCGTGAGCCTCACCGAACTGTTGCTGCGGCCCCTGCTCGGGTCGCCCGCGAAACCGCTGATCACGCACTACGACGACAAGCAGGGCAGCCGGGTCGAGCTGTCCGTGGCGACCACGGTGAACTGGGCCGCCAAAACCGCGAACTGGCTGGTCGACGAGTTCGACGTCGAGCCGGGCGACGAGGTCGCCGTGGTGCTGCCGTCACACTGGCAGACCGCCGGTGTCCTGCTGGGTGCCTGGTGGTGCGGCGCGAGGGTGGTGACGGAGACCGCGGGCGCCCGGGTGGCGTTCATCGCGCCGGACGGCGCTTCCGACGCGGCCGCGACGGCGGTCGTCTCGCTGCATCCGATGGGTCTCGGGCTGCCCGCCGGCGCCCTGCCGGACGGGATGCTGGACTACCTGACCGAGGCGCGGCTCTCGGGCGACCAGTTCAGCCCGCTGTCCCCCATTCCCGGCGACACTCCCGCACTGGGTTCGTCCACTGTGGACGAAGCACTCGCCGAAGCCCGCTCGCGCGCTTCATCGGCCGACCTGTCCGCGGAGGATCGCGTTCTGTCCACTGTGGAATGGACCGGCGAGGACGGGATCCTCGCGGGATTCCTGACGCCGCTCGCGGCCGGCGCGCATCTGGTGCAGGTGACCGACGCGGATCCGGCCAAACTCGCATCCCGGCGTGAAGCCGAGCGGACGACCGCGGATCTCTCCGCCTGATGTGTTATGAACGGACCTTTCATAACAGGATTCGTTATGAAAGGTCCGTTCATAACAGGCGTGGGGATCAGGCGTCCTGAAGCTGCTTCGCCTCACGCTTGCGTCCGAAGAGCACGTGGTCGAGCGAGAACTTGCCGGCGTTGAAGCCGAGCGCGAGCCCGGCCACCGCCAGGACGAGGACGAGTTCGTAGCCGCCCTGACCGGTCAGACCGTTGTCGAGGTGCACCGAGAGCAGGGCGCCGACGGAGACCACGACGAAGCCGAGGCCCACCAGCGGCGTCAGGAAACCGACGATGAACAAGATGGCTCCCACGATCTCCACCGCGATCGCGAAGATCGCCGCGAGCGTCGGCAGCGGGATGCCGGTCTGCTCGAAGAACTTCGCCGTGCCGTCGATCCCGTTTTCCCACTTCTGCAGGCCGTGTGCGAGGAAGACCACACCGACACCGATCCGGCCCAGCAGGAGGGCGACATCCTTGAAACGAGCGAACATCGGGTATCAGCTTTCTGGTCGGTGAATATTCAACTTACCGGGATCACGGTAGGACACCGGGCGCCTCCGGCGGCACCTCCGGAGCGTGATCGACAGGTACCCGACAGGAACCGCACACGATCGGCGCCATGTCCTGGCGTGGAATGCCGCGGAGTTATCCCCCCGTCCGGCGCGTCCGGCGGGCAGAATCTCCCCCGTGATGGATGAACGCCTGGTCGGACTGTGGTCGGATCGCATGCTGTATCCGAGCGACGTCGAGTCCGCCGAACTGGCGTTCCGCGGCGACGGCTCCGGATGGCTCTACTGGTCCAGCTGGAGCACCGCGTTCACGGTCTCGCGCTACACGTGGGCGGCGTTCGCCCCGGGCACCCTGGCCCTGAAATTCCACCGCACCCTCGACGGCACGTGGTCGATCGACGACGGCGTCACCCGGCACGACGTCGAATCCGACGAGAAAGCGGAGTCCCTGGTCGAAATCGGCTACGGGATCATCCCCGGCGAAGACCCGCTCGGAAACCCCGTCACCCTGCTTTCACTGGACCGCCCGCTGGACGACCACCTCGCGGGTTCGCGATTCGCCTGGGTCGAGAAACCCGAATCGCTCAGCGATCCGGCCGCCGATGCTCCGCGGCCAGGCCGGTCCAGCCCCCGCTGACGGCCAGCACTTCGAGCACCCGCTCCGCCTGCTCGGCGAACCCGGCCAGATCCGCGTGCAGCAACGCGATCCGCTCGGCGTCGAGCGGCACCTCGTCGTCCGCCCACAACTCGATCACCGTGCTGACGGTGAACACGAGGAACTGGATGATCCGGATGAACTCGTCGGACGGCTCGGCGACGGCCTTGCGGTAGCCCGTCTCGATCTCGTCGCAGGCCGCGACCAGCTCGCGCAACGGCTTCACGACGTCGGCCGCGGTCCCGTCCCACGCCGCCGACGGCCACGCGCGATCCCGAAGCTCGAGCCACAACCGCCAGCCGGCGATCAGCTCGGCCTCGTCATGCGGTGTCCACGACACCGGAGCCGACCAGAACATCCTTCGAGAGTGACACCGTCGGCCCATGATCGCCGTATTTCCGTGAAGCATCTCACCGACGCTTGATCTCACACGCGCCGAACAGGGAGAACCCGGCGACCGGAATAGGCCGCCGGGTTCTCGACGAGGTCAGGTTCAGCAGTTACCGATGTACCAGGCGTCGCGTGTTTTGCTGCCCCTGGAGGCGCCTTCGATGTCGGTCACGCCCGGGTAGACGCACTTTTCCGTGTCCTGGAACCAGATGTTCTCGACGATGATCTTGACCCGGGTTTCGCCACAGTGGTTGTACAGCGCATTTCCATTGGCGCTCGAATAGGACGGGACGAATCCACATTTGTAGAACGTGTCAGCGGCGCGCGGCGACACTTCGGCAGCCCCTGCGCTCGGCGCGACGGCGAGACACGCGAGCACAGCCCCAGCAAGTGCGACAGTAATCTTTTTCACAGACAGTGACATTACTGCGAACGCAGTAATCGGATACGCCGTCCGCGAAAATTTCCCTCGACCGGGGTCATAAGTACAGGAAGGCCCCCTTCCTTGCGTCTAGCGCAGTGAAGGGGGCCTTCAGGTACTTATGAGGATCAGCCCTTGAGCAGGGCGCGCGCCATGACCATGCGCTGGATCTGGTTGGTACCTTCGTAGATCTGCGTGATCTTCGCGTCGCGCATCATGCGCTCCACCGGGAAGTCGCGCGTGTAGCCCGCGCCACCGAACAGCTGCACGGCGTCCGTCGTCACCGACATCGCGATGTCCGACGCGTACGCCTTCGCGGCCGCGGCCATGTAGCCGCCGCGCTTGTCGCCGCGCTCGGTCGCCGCGGCGGAGGCGTAGACGAGGTTTCGGGCGGCCTCGATCTTGATGCCCATGTCGGCCAGCATGAACTGGACGCCCTGGAACTCCGAGATCGACTTGCCGAACTGCTTGCGCTCCTTGACGTACGCGATCGCCGCGTCGAGCGCACCCTGCGCGATGCCCAGCGCCTGCGCGCCGATGGTCGGGCGGGTGTGGTCGAGGGTGCGCAGCGCGGTCTTCAGGCCCGTGCCGGGCTCGCCGATGATGCGGTCGGCGGGGATGGTGCAGTTCTCGAAGTGGATCTCGCGGGTCGGCGAGCCCTTGATGCCGAGCTTCCGCTCCTTCGAGCCGACGACGAAGCCGGGGTCGTCCTTGTGCACGACGAACGCGGAGATGCCGTTGGCCTTCTTCTCGGCGTTCGGGTCGGTCACCGCCATCACGGTGTACCAGGACGACTCACCCGCGTTGGTGATCCAGCACTTGGTGCCGTTCAGCACCCAGTGGTCGCCGTCGAGCTTCGCGCGGGTGCGCATCGACGCGGTGTCGGAGCCGGCCTCGCGTTCCGAAAGGGCGTACGACGCCGACGCCTCACCGGAGGCGATCGACGGCAGCACCAGCTTCTTGAGGTCTTCCGACGCCGAAAGGATGATCGGCACCGTGCCCAGCTTGTTCACCGCCGGGATCAGCGACGCCGACGCGTCGACACGCGCGACCTCTTCGATCACGATGCAGGCGGCGATGGCGTCGGCACCCTGGCCGTCGTAGGCCTCGTCGATGTGGACGGCGTTGAAACCCGACTTGACCAGGGCGTTGTACGCCTCGATCGGGTAGCGCTCGTCCTCGTCGACTTCGGCCGCGTACGGCTCGATTTCCTTCTCCGCCAAGGCACGGACCGCGGCCCGCAGCTCTTCGTGCTCCTCGGCAAGCTGGTACAGACCCGGGCCGTCAGACACCTTCGTCACCTCTTCTAACGCGTTGGGGAGTTCGACCGATGTTAGCGCTCGTTCACATTGTGCGACATCGCGAGCGCTTGTGTCTTTGACCGCAAAGTCCGTACGTTCGGGTGATGCAGCTCACTCCGCTCCCCCGGTCGCTCGATTATCCCGAGGTCCCGGTCGGCTCGGTTTTGGCCGGCGCCGCCGCTCGTTGGGGCTCACGCACCGCCTTCGCCCACGGAGACCAGAGCCTCACCTTCGCCGAGACGTACAGCGCGGCCTGCCGGTTCGCGAACGCGCTGCGTGCCGAGGGCATCGGGCGGGGCGACGTGGTCGCGCTCCACCTGCCGAACTGCCTGGCGTACCCGGTCGCGTACTACGGGACGCTGCTCGCGGGGGCCACCTTCAGCCCGGCGAACCCCCTGCTCCCGCCGGAAGACCTCGCCCTCCAGCTCGCCGACGCCGGCGCGGTCGCCGCCGTCACGGTCGGCCCGGTCGCGCGTGTGCTGGCCGCGGTCCGCGACCGGACGTCGGTCCGGCTGAGCATCGTCGTTCACCCGCCGGAAGTACTGGGCGAGGGAGAGGTCGAGTTCACGAAGTTCTACTCCGATCACTCCGACGAGCGACCCGACGTCGAGATCGACATCTACCGCGATCTCGCCCATCTGGCGTACACCGGCGGCACGACCGGTCGCTCGAAGGGCGTCTGCCTGCCGCACCGGAACGTCGTGGTCAACAGCCTGCAGAGTTCATGCTGGCGGCTGGGCGCGCTGCCCGCGCTCGACGCTTCGGGCGAGGTGATCGTCGAGCAGTTCGGCGAACCGGACGAATGGCCGTCCCGGATCGGCACCGGGATCGCGCTCAACCTGACCCCCTGGTTCCACGCGATGGGCACCATCGCCGCACTCAACGTCCCGCTGCTCGACGGCGGCACCGTCGTCCTGCACGACCGCTTCGACCCGGCCGCGTACGTGGCCGACGCCGAGATGCTGCGGGTCACCACCATCGGAGGGGCGCCCGCGCTGTTCGCGGCACTGCTGGCCTGCCCGGAGTTCCACACGGCCGATCTGTCGTCGGTGCTGACCATCGGCTCCGGCGCGGCGCCGATGAACCACGAGATGATCCGCGCCCTGCAGAACCGCTTCCCCGGCGTGATCATCACCGAGGGCTACGGCCTCACCGAGGTCACCATGGGCGCGGTCATCGCGCCGTCGTATCGCTCCGCCACCCGGAAGGTCGGCTCGGTCGGCCTGCCGCTGCCCGACACCGAGGTCAAGATCGTCCCGGCCGAAGGCGGCGAAGATCCCTTGCCCGCCGGGGAACGCGGCGAGGTCTGCCTGCGCGGACCGCAGGTGATGATCGGCTACCGCCACCGCGAGGAGGAGACGGCGGCCGCGCTCGTCGACGGCTGGCTGCACACCGGCGACATCGGCATCCTCGACGAGGACGGCTATCTGTCCATTGTGGATCGCAAGAAGGACATGCTGCTGTACAAGGGGTACAACGTCTTTCCACGCGAACTCGAAGAGCTGCTGATCACCCTGCCCGGCGTCTCCGCGGCGGCCGTCGTCGGCAAACCGGATACAGAGGTCGGCGAACTCCCGGTCGCCTTCGTGGTCCGCAGCGACGAAAACCTCACGGCCGAGCAACTCATGGAAGCCGTCAGCGAACGCGTCCTGCCGTACAAACGACTGCGGGCGATCCACTTCGTCGACCAGATCCCGGTTTCGGCCGCCGGAAAGGTCCTCAAACGGGAACTGCGGAAGCAACTCGCCGAATGACACCACGCATTTAGTCCTCTGGATGCGGTGGTTCGGTAGCGAACTACCGCATCCAGAGGACGAAATGCGGTCAGCGGCCGCGCAGGTTGCCGATCACCAGCTCCGCGGCCTTGAGCGCCGCCGCACACCGGTCGTCGCCCCAGTACTGGGATTTGGCTTCACCGGCGACCTGATAGCGGAATTCGAGTGCCGCCTCATCCGACATACCGACCATGAGCTCGCAGGCCTTCATGTCACCGGATGAATGGTATTGAGCGGCGGGCAGACCGCTGATCGACAACGCTCGCCATCCAGGATAAAGACTCGGATCGCGCTCGTTGAGTGCCGCGATTTCAGCAAGTGTCACTTCTTCGCCGGCAGGAAGCCGCACGCTGAGAAGCGGCCCCCCTAGAACATTCCATGAGCATCCGGTCGGAGCCGAATCCGCTCGCCGGGGACTGACCTCGTCCGGCGGATCGACGATCAACGCCGCGATATTCTCACGCTTCAACGCGCCACAAGGGTCCACCTGAAAAGACGCCAGGTTTACCGGCTCTTCGACAGGGGAGAACGGGATCACGCCACCCGCCTGTGCCGGTGCGGGCGGACCTTCGAGTACCCGGTCCGGCTTCCCCAGACCGCAACCGGCGACCAGGACGATCACGAGCAGCAACATCAGGGAAACAGGCTTCACGTCATTCCGGGAAAGCATCGGGCTCAACCTTCCATTGCTTCTGATCTTCGACTCCGGAACCCGGGCGAAGCTCAGGAAGCTCAACGAAATTCGTCTTGATCTGCGTCAAGCCGACAGCGCTGCCCTTGAAGCCGTCGATCGCCTTGATCGCATCGGCGAACAGGGCGACGACCTTCTTCACAAGTTCCCCGAGCGCTTCGATGACCGAATCGATCACATCGGCGAAGGTGATGAGGTTCACCCCTGGGATAACACTGGTGAGAGCAGCGACAAGCGCCTTCAAATCAATCTTGGCAAGCTCTCCCGCACACTCTCCCAAGAGCGTGATGGCCGAAGCGTAGGTCTCTATCACCTTGTGCGCTATATCGGTCATCACCGCGGAAACACTGGCCACCGCCTCTTGCTCCGATTTGAGCGCGTTGGTGACATTGGCGGCATGCGCGACGAATTGGTCCGCGGCTCGCCCGGTCCAAGTCCCCGCCAAGGCCTGGACGGCGGCACCGATGTCGTCGTGTGCGTCCTGGATCGTGGCGTTGCTCGCGAACCTGGACGCGATCTCCTGCACACTCACGGCGTTGCCGAGAAGTCGCGTCCGAATATCGTCCAGCATCAAGAACACGTCAGAGCGGCCGATGAGTGGAAGCCCGGCGAAATCGCGGATCTTCTGATCCGCGGCGATCGGATACTCCGCCAATTCGCTCATGCTCAGCCCCCATCCTTCTCCAGGTCGCGGAGACGTTTGTAGTACTCCTCGTCCTGCGCGTCGTAGTAGTCAGCGGCCTTGTCCATGGCATCGCCGAGACTGATCAAACGCTCAAAGCCGCGAGTACTCTTCTCCTGCAAGTTGGCGATCATTCCGTTGAAGGCTTCGACAATCCCCGCCTGTTCACCGAGCATGCCGACGTCGTGAACGCCCAGGCGCAGTCCTTCGATATCGACGTTGGCGAAGTCCCGAAGACGTCCTGCCGCATGAAAGACATCCTCGGTCGCCCTGCGGAGAGCTTCTGGGTAGACCTCGTAGCCGGATCCGCTGGAGCCGAGTGGGTCGAACGGTCCGCTCATCGAATGCCTTCCTTCTCCGCGTCCTCGATCAATGAGTCGCGTCGCGCACTCGCCGCGCTCTCCGCCTCGTTGATCGCACGCAAGACATGCCGAGACAGACTCGCCGCCGTTTGCGTCTCTACGGCATCGGGGTCCAGCTCGACGGAGATCAACGAGCCCATCCCGTCCACCGTGACCGTGCCGAGGCCTGCGGGAATGGTCCAAGTCAGCGTCGTCGTACGACCACTGCTCGCGGCCTGCTCGATGGCACCGACCCTGGCATCGATCTCCTTGGCCAGGTGGTAGAGCCTGTCGTGGGTGTTCATCGATGGCCGCCTCGGTCGTCGACGTCCTCATCCGAGAGGAAGTCGACCTGGTCGAAGCTCTCTTCATCAGGCACTTCGTCTCGTGGCGCCCTTACGCTCCGACCTGCCGGTGCCGGTTCCGCCGATGACGGTCGAACCGGACTCTCCGGCTCTTTCCCGACCAACGCCGCCAGCTCCGGGACCGCCGCCGAGCGCGCGACGCCCCGCGCGGCTTGGACGGCCTGCACGATGCCGCTCCCCAGCAACTGGGGGTGCGCCCTGTCCAGGGCGTTGTCAGCGATTCGCAGATCGACCAGTTCGCCGCGCCCGGTCACCGTCGCGGTGACCGCTCGATCAGCGGACCGTCCGGTGTGCACGGTCTTCTTGAGCCGGGCTTCCATGGCCCGTACCTGATCGCGAAAGACGCGCGGATCCTGCGCCGCCGTCATGAGCGCATCACAAAGCCGAGCATTCGTGCTCCCCTCCTCCACCGCCGGCCATTCTGACCAGCAGTGCCCGCCTGACACCCTACTGTGACGATCTACGGACGCAAGGGGGTTCCGGCGAAGTCGGAGGAATCCGAAAGGTCAGCCTTCGACGCGTTTGCGCAGTGCGGCGTCCTTGTCGAGCACCAACTGCTCGAGGTCCGCCTGGAAGCGCGCCATCTTCGTCTGCAGGGCCTCGTCGGACGCGGCGAGGATCCGCACCGCGAGCAGGCCCGCGTTCCGGGCCCCGCCAACGGAAACCGTCGCGACCGGGACACCGGCGGGCATCTGCACGATCGACAGGAGCGAGTCCATGCCGTCGAGGTACTTGAGCGGCACCGGCACGCCGATCACCGGCAGGACCGTCGCCGAAGCGACCATGCCGGGCAGGTGCGCGGCACCGCCGGCGCCCGCGATGATCACGCGTACGCCGCGCGAAGCGGCCGAAGTCGCGTAGTCGAGCATCCGCTGCGGAGTGCGGTGCGCCGAGTAGACGCCGACCTCGTACTCGACGCCGAACTCGTCCAGCGCCTGCCCGGCCGCCTCCATGGTCGGCCAGTCCGAGTCGCTGCCCATGATCACGCCCACCTGCGGCGCCATGTTCACACTCCTAGTGAATCTCGTAGCCGTCGAGCCAGACGGCGTGGGAAAGCCAGTGTGCGGAGAGCAGCGCCCGGTCGCGCAACTCCTCCATGTTTTCACCGACCAGGTTGACGTGGCCGAGTTTGCGGCCGGGCCGTTCTCCCTTGCCGTACAAGTGGACCCGGATGTCCGGGTACCGCGCGAACAGGTGGTGGAGACGCTCGTCCGGTCCCATCTCGGGCGCTTCCGGCGCACCGAGGACGTTCGCCATCACGCAAGCGGGGGCGATCAGGTCGGTCACGCCGAGCGGGTAGTCGAGTACGGCGCGCAGGTGCTGCTCGAACTGCGAGGTCTTCGAACCGTCCTGGGTCCAGTGCCCGGAGTTGTGCGGGCGCATCGCGAGTTCGTTGACCAGCAGGCCTTCGTCGGTTTCGAACAGTTCGACGGCGAGCAGGCCGGTGACACCCAGCGTGGCGGCGATCCGCAGCGCGAGATCCTGCGCTTCCTGCGTGCGGGCGAGGCTCAGCCCGGGCGCGGGCGCGAGGACCTCGGTGTTGATCCCGCCGGACTGCACGGTCTCCACCACCGGCCACGCCGCGCCCTGTCCGAACGGGGACCTGGCCACCAGCGCGGAAAGTTCGCGCCGCATGGTGACCTTCTCCTCGACCAGCAAAGGAGTTCCGGCGTCGAGCAGTTCGGGCACGGTCTCGCGCGCGTGCTGCGCGGTGTCGAGCATCCAGACGCCGCGCCCGTCGTAGCCACCCTGCGCGGCCTTGAGCACGACCGGCCAGGAGTGCTTGTCACCGAAGGAGATCACATCGTCCACAGAGGACACTTCGGCGAATTCCGGGCCAGGGATCTCGAGTCCGGCCATCATCTCGCGCATGACGAGCTTGTTCTGCGCCATCGACAGCGCGGCCGGATCGGGCCGGATCGTGACGCCTTCCATCGCGAGCGTCAGCAGGTGCTCGCCGGGAACGTGCTCGTGGTCGAAGGTCAGCACGTCGACGCCGGCGGCGAACGAGCGCAGCGCTTCGAGGTCGGTGTGGTGGCCGTGCACGACCTCGCCCGCGACGAGACCGGCGGATTCGTTCTCCCCGGCGGCCAGCACACGCAGGGACTGGCCGAGGGAGATCGCCGCCTGATGGGTCATCCTGGCCAGCTGACCGCCGCCCACCATGCCCACGATCGGAAGACCGGTTCGCTTGTCCACTACTGCCGCACACTCCCGCTCGAAAAGCCGATGCCGGGCATGAGATTACTTGGCCGCCACCGCCACGACCTGGGCGGACCCGCGCCGCAGCTCGCGCACGGCCAGTCCTGTGATCGCCGTCGCAGCGGCGAGGACGTAGATGTTGCCGAGCAGCGACCAGCCCAGCCCCCAGCCGAACTCGGTCTCCCCGCCGTTGGGCACGAACATGATCACGCCGCTCACGAACAGCACGGCGACGCCCGCGGCCGGAACCCACGATCGACGGATGACGAGCAGCACCAGCAGCGGCACCGTCCACACCCAGTGGTGTGACCACGACACCGGTGAAAGCAACAGTCCGTAGAACGCGGTCACCAGCAGCGCGCCGACCGGGTCGCCCCGGCGGTGCAGGCGCACGACCAGCCAGACGGCGGGTACCGCCAGGATCGCGGCGATCGCGATGGCCACCGTCAGCGACCACGGCGCCAGTTGTGAAGCCCGGTTCACCAGCCCGTTGAGTGATTGGTTGAAGATCCAGTGCACGGAACCGACCCGGCTGGGATCGGTGGCCGATTCGGTCCAGAAACGGACGGCGTCGCCGGGGATGACCGCGAACATCACGGCTTCGAGCGCGACGAACGTGCCGAGTGCCCGCAGCGCGTCCTTCCAGCGACCGGTGAAGAGCAGATGCGGCACGAAGATCAGCGGGGTCAGCTTGATCGCGGCCGAGATCCCGATGAGCACCCCTGCCCAGCGCGAGCCGCGCGCCGAAAGCACCAGGACGTCGAGGACGATCAGCGCCATCAGGATGAGATTGATCTGCCCGAGGAAGAGCGTCTTCCACACCGGCTCCAGCGCCAGCGCACCGGCCGTGGCCAGCGGCAGAACCCACCACCGGGTGATCGGGGCACCGCAGGCGCGGGCGACCACGGTGATCACGACGCTCAGACAGACCAGGGACACCGCGCCGACGACGCCCCAGGTCAACCCGGCGGGGACGATCGCGAGCGGCAGGAACAGCGGCGCCGCGGCCGGAGTGTAGGTGAACGGCAAGAGCACCCACGGGGGCAGCGTCGTCAGCGCCTCACGGGTGTAGAGCGGCTCGCCCTTGAGCAGGGTGAGGGCGCCGGCCCGGTAGACGGCACTGTCCGCGCCGAGTTGCCACTCGCCCAGCCAGGCCACGATGCCCAGCACGAGCATCGCCAGGGCGAGCGCACCCGCCAGCGCCAGTCCGGTCCTGGGCTCAGCCGCCTGTCGCGACTTCAGCATGCTTTTCGTCGTCCCCCATGACGTCGTCGCCCGCCACTCCGCGTCGTTTCCGCCTCAGGTACCACCACCGGCCGGCGAGCGCGAGCGCCAGCACCAGCGGCATGAAGATGTACGCGCTGCCGAGGATGTTCTGCCACACCTTCCAGTGCAGCTCGACATTGCGGCCGTTGGGCAGGATCAGCAGTACGCAGCTGATGAAGACGAAGAACACCGCGAAGGTGCCGAGCCAGCGTTTCCACGCGGTGGCGGGCGTGGTCTTCGGCAGCCGCGAGACCAGCAGGACGACCAGCGGCGCCACCCAGACCCAGTGGTGGGTCCAGGAGATCGGCGAGATCAGCAGGATCCAGAACGCCGTCACCAGCATCGCCGCGAGCGCCTGGCCCTTGCGGTGGAAGCGCAGCACCAGCCAGATCGCCGGGATCGCCAGCAGCGCGCCGATCCCCATGGCCGCCTTCGACGCCCAGGGCGCGAGCTCGGTGAAGCGGTTCATCAGCGCGTTCAGCGACTGGTTCCCGGCCCAGTGCACCGGGCCGATGCGGCCGGTGTCGGGCAGCGTGTAGGTCCAGTAGCGCGCCGCGTCGTGCGGGATGATCAGGAACATCAGGCCCTGCATCACGATGAACGTGATGAGCCCGCGGACGGCGTCCATCCGGCGGCCGGTGATGAACAGATGCCCCAGGAAGACGATCGGGGTGAGCTTGACCGCGGCCGCGACGCCGACCAGCACCCCGCCCCAGCGGCTGCCCCTGGCCCCGATGACCAGGATGTCGAGCATCACCAGCGCCATCAGGATGATGTTGATCTGGCCGAGGAAGATCGTGCGCCACACCGGCTCGAGGCCGAGGAACACCAGGAAGAACGCGATCGTCGAACGAGCGGGCGAGGCCCACCAGCGGGGTCCGTCGGTCGACGGCTTCGGCAGCGCGCCGATCGCGATCCGCACGCACAGCGCCAGCGCCAGCAGCGAGACCGCGGTCAGGAGCCCCCAGGCGACCTGTGTCGGGACCAGCGCGAGCGGGATGAAGAGGAGGGCGGCCGTCGGCGGATAGGTGAACGGCAGCAGCGCCCACCAGGGTTCCACCGGAAGCGTGTTGGCGTCGTACAGCGGGTCGCCGTTCAGCAGCGTCTCGGCGCCGGCGCGGTAGACCGCGCTGTCCACGCCGAGCACCCATTCGTGCTGCCATCCCCAGATGCCGAAACCGATCGCGACCAGCGGGATCACCGAGAGGATCAGGATCGACCTCGGCCGGACGGACAAGCGGGCGAGCGACCTGCGCAACGAGAGGCGATGCGGTGGGCGGCTCGCCGAAACGTCGCCGTTCGCATCGGCGGGAACAGTCCGGGTCACGCAAACAGGAAATCATGAACGGGTCGTCCCTGGTCGACAGGGTCGCCCGTGACCTGGAGAACGTCTTGCGCTAACCCGCTACGAACGGGCCAGTGAGGTGAGCAGATCGCACGCCTGATCGTAGGTCGCCGGGAGCCGGACGGCCGAGATCTGCGGGCGGCCGGTGTCCTGCAGCTGGGCGTCCACCGAAAGCCGCTCGTTGAGCGCCCTTCGCAGCGCGACGCCCGACGAAGCGAGCCTCACGTCCTTCGGGACGAGCGCACCCGCCTTCGACGGCCCGAGGGACGCGACACTCTCCCCGCCGTCGAACACCTGCTTCAGCGCGTCCGCGACCAGGATCATCCCCGTCAGCCGGGGCCAGCCCGCGACCGAACTGAAGTCCATCGCGACCACCAGCAGGGTGTGCGCCTCCGCGACCGGTCGCTCTTCGCGACGGGCCTGGCGGTACAGCTCACTCAACCGGGTCCTCAGGTACGCGGCAGTGGGCAGTCCGGTCAGCGGCTCGGTCACTTCGGTGTTCACGAGCTGATCGGTCGCGACGTCCGCCCAAGCCAGCGCTGTCACCCGGAGTAACCGGGACGGCGTGGAATCGACATCCGGTGCGATGAAACCGTCCACCGCGTCCGGGTCGGCGAGCACGGCGTGCAACGCCGCGAGGTCCGCGAGCGTTTCGGCCAAGCCCGCACCCGCCGCGGCACGTGCCCTGCCCAGTCCGGCGAGCGCGGTTTCCGCCAGTTCGACGGTGGCCGCCCGGCCGTTCTTGATCACCGCCGCGCAGACGGCGTCGACCTCGGGAAGCCCCCAGTCGCTGGGGAAACGCCAGCCCGAGGCCAGGCTGGCGGTCCGCCAGCGAGCCCGAAGGGCGCGGAGAGAACGGTCTCGTTCGAACCGGTTCCAGGCGGCTTGCCCGTCGGTTCCCCCGGACGGCGCACCGGTCGCCGGTACGTCCACTGGCCACCGCCCCTTCCGTCCCGATCTTGTCGATCTTGCGATCGCTTCACGGTGGGGACGACGGTCCACGTCGGGCGTGACGGCGTTTTTCAAGGATCTTTCCGAACTCTCCATCCATGCCCCCGCCGCCACCCTCAACGGGCGCTGTCGCGCGCTGTTCAAATCCAACCCATGGCGGGTGAAGCTGTTGGGCCCTCCGGGTCATCGGTGGGACCGCGAGGTGACGTACGTCGCCCGGTCCGTCACACTGGGCGGGTTCGGGCGTCAAGTCAGTGAGAACCCGCCCAACCAGCAGATGAAGGAGTCCCGTGTCCACCGTTCCCGCCGATCTCTCCGGTAAGAGCGACGCCGAGCTGATCGCCGAGGTGCGCGACGGGAAGATCGCTTCTTACGGAACCCTGTACGAGCGTCACGCCGGGGCCGCGCACAATCTCGCCCGCCAGCTCGCCAGGTCCAGCTCCGAAGCCGACGATCTCGTTTCGGAAGCCTTCGCGAAGGTGCTGGACACCCTCCGCGGTGGCAAAGGGCCGGACACCGCGTTCCGCGCATATCTGCTGACGGCGCTCCGGCACACCGCCTACGACAAGACGCGCAAGGACAAGCGCGTCGACCTGAACGAGGACATGTCGGACGTCGGCGGTGCCGTCGGCGAAGCGCTGACGGTCCCCTTCTCCGACACCGCCGTCGCCGGGCTCGAGCGCACGCTCGCCGCGAAGGCGTTCGCGCGGCTGCCCGAGCGGTGGCAGGCCGTGCTGTGGCACACCGAGATCGAAGGGCAGAGCCCCGCCGAGGTCGCGCCGCTGCTGGGGCTGACCGCGAACGGTGTCTCCGCGCTGGCCTACCGGGCGCGTGAAGGCCTGCGGCAGGCGTATCTGCAGGTGCACCTGGCCGAAAACTCCGGCGAACGCTGCCGCGCGAGCGCGGACAAGCTCGGCGCGTGGACCCGCGACGGCCTGTCGAAGCGGGAACGCGCGCAGGTGGAGAACCATCTGGACGAATGCGAGCAGTGCCGCGCGCTGGCCGCGGAACTGGCCGACATCAACGGCGGTCTGCGCGGGATCATCGCGCCGATCGTGCTCGGTGGCGCGGCTCTCG
>NZ_JACBXD010000101.1 GCF_013870525.1 Amycolatopsis pittospori | reverse complement strand
CCACGGAGTGGCCTGGCTGCTGCTGGAACCGTTGCTGGAGGCCGGAAGGCGCGGGGAACTGCTCACCGCGGTGCGGGCGGACAGCGAGTTCCCGGCCGCCCCGCCCGACGCGCGGCGCGCGCATCTCGTACTGCACGAACTGCTGGAACTGTTCACCGAAATGGTGCGCGACACCGGCCCGGTCGCCTTGCTCGTCGACGATCTGCAGTGGGCGGACGCGGCTTCGGCGCGCTGGCTCGCTTATCTGGCCAAGCGGATGAGCAGGCTCCGGGTCCTCGTCGTCGCGACGTTACTGGAGGGCGACGATTCCGCGGACGACGTCGTGGTCAAGGACATCGCCCGCACCGCGGCACGCACGGTGCACGCCGTCCCGCTTTCGGCCGAAGGGGTGCGGGCCTATCTGACCGCGCGCTGCGGCGGCGAACCCGCGGACGAGTTCGCCGACGCCTGCTACGCCCGCACCGGTGGTTCGCCGATGTTGCTGGACGCGCTGGTCAACACGATGCTCGGGCACGGTCTGCGTCCGGTCGCCTCGGCCACCGCCGAACTCGCCGCGCTGCGCCCCTCACCCGCCGCGGCCCGGGTGACCCGGTGCCTGCGCGCCCAGCCGGACGACGTCGGGGCGGTGGCCAAGGCGATGGCCGCGCTCGGCGAGGCCACGGAGACCCACGTCGTCTCCGATCTCTCCGCACTCGACTCGCCGGATTTCGATGCCGCCGTAAGGGCTTTGCGACGGCTCGGGCTGGTTGAGGCCCCCGACGGCGGACTACTGCGGTTCTCCGGGGAGATGGTCGGCGACCTCGTCGCCGATCAGCTGAGCGCGGACGAACAGGACCGGCTGCATCTGCACGCGGCGAATGTCCTGTACCGCAACGGAAAACCGGTCGAACAGATCGGACGTCAGTTACTGGCCACGGTCGCCGAACCCGAACCGTGGGCCGCGGAGGTACTGCGGACCGCGGCCAGCGCCGCGCTCGCGAACGCCGCGCCGAGGACCGCCGCCCAGTACCTGCAGCACGCGCTGGCGCATCCGGGCGCCGATCGCGCGGAACTGCTCGTCGATCTCGCCGCCGTCGAACGCGGGTACGACCTGCCCGCCGCGCACCGGCATCTGCACCAGGCCCTGGGATTGCTGCGGGATCCGGTGGATCGCGCGTTCGCGCTCGGCCTGCTCCCGGTGCTGACCGGCCCCCGGTTCGCCGCGGATGCCCGTCAGCTCCGGCAGGTGATCGAGGATCTGCAGGAGATTCCGGGACAGGACGCGGCCGAAGCGGCACTGAGAATGGAAGCCCGGCTTCGCTACCTCGAAAAGGATCTGCCCGGTTCCGGGGACTCGGCGGCGGACCGGCTGGCCGACCTCGGACCCGCACCCGCGAAGGGATCTTCGGCCCAGCGCGAACTGGTGGCGTCCTTGCTGTACCTGGTGACCGTCGCCGGCGTCGCGCCCCGAGAGTCCATTGTGGACCTCGCGCGGCAGGTGCTGGAACGGGAACCCGGTTCGCCCGCCCAGATGTACACCACGCTGCCGCTCACCGTGCTGGTGCTGGCCGCCGCCGACGCACTCGACGGCGCGGATTCCTGGCTCGCCGCGGCCTGCGGGCCCGGCGCCGAACCGGACCTCCCGACGCTGGTCGCGTGGACCGGGCAGGCGCTGGTGGCCTCGGCGACGGGACTGCTCGGCGTGGCCCGCGAACGGGCGCAGGCGGTGCTGAAGTCGGCGGGACCGAGCCGGGTCGGCATCACCATGACGGCGATGCGGGTACTGGCCGAAATCGCCATGGAGCAACGGGATCCGGCGCTGGCGCGGTTGATCGTCGACCATCTGGAGGTGGAACACGATCCGTGGCTGCGCTCACTGGCCCACGGCACGGTGGCGCTGACCGAGGCCAATCACACGGCCGCCGCCGAGTACTTCCTCGATTGCGTGCATCAGCTGGAGCGGGTCGGGAACCGAGTGCTCTTGCCCCTGCGCGGCCAGATCGCCCTGCTGCTGGCGGCGACCGACGAACCGAAACGGGCCGAAGCCGTCGCACAGGGCGAGGTCGAGCGGGCGTTGTCCTGGGGCGCGCCGTCGGTGGTGGGCCGGGCCCTGCGCGTCCGCGCGACACTGCTCGACCGCGACGAGGACGCCGTCCCGGTGCTGCGCGAAGCGGCGAAAACGCTGGCCCGCTCGGGAGACCGGCTCGAACTCGCCCGCACGCTGATCATGCTCGGCGAGCGCGACACGGGACCCGAGTCCAGCGAGAACGAGCTGGAGGGTCACCGGCTGGCGGCGGGCTGCGGCGCGAGCTGGCTGACCCGGCAATCCGCGGAACCGGCGGACTCCTCGGACGGCGGGCTGCTGACCGTGACCGAGCAGCGTGTGGTGGACCTGGCGGTGTCCGGGCGCCGCAACCGCGACATCGCGGAACTGCTGGAGGTCACCGTACGCGCGGTGGAGAAACATCTGACCAGTTCGTATCGCAAACTCGGCATCTCGGGCCGCGCGCAGCTGGCCGCGGCGATGCGGGGCCACCGGGCGGGGTGAGCCCGGTCAGGATCCGGCGGGCACCGTCGCCGCGCCGAGGCGGCCCTGCAGCCAGGCCGCGGCCAGCTCCACCCGGGACTGGCTGCCGGTGCGTTCGAACAGCGACGTCAGCCGTGCTTCGATGCGTTTCTCGCTGACCTGCAGCGCCGCCGCGATCTGGCGGTTGGTGCGGCCGCTCGCGATCAGGCCGACGATGTGGCGCTCCAGGGGATCGAGCCCGGCCCGGTCCACGCGGTCCGTGCGTTCCGGGGAGAAGGCGATCCGGTGCTGTTCCAGCAGATCCGACACGGTCGCCAAGGCCGCGACGGCGTCCAGCCGCTTCAAAGTCCGGTACGCCTCCAGGAGGGACGGCGCGGGGACCGGGCTCAGCTCACCGAACGCCGTGCACGCCTCGGCGATCCGGAAGACGTCACCGGACTGCCGCGCCAGCCTGACGCCCGCGCGCACCGACTCCAGGTCGCCGCGCACGAGCCCGCCGCACACCAGGGCCGCCTCCTGCACCGAAGCCGTCGGGCAGCGGGCGGCGGTGCCTTCCAGCTCGGCGAGCAGCCGGGTCACGCTTTCGGTGTCCCCTCGCCGTCTCGCGCCGAGCAGGAGCCGGGCCAGCAGACGTTCCATTCCCGGCCGCACACCGCGTTCACGGCAGTCGACGTAATCCCGCCAGCCACGTTCCGCGGCCTCGTCGTGCCGTCCCGCCGAGTGGTGCAGCCGGTAGCGCGCCCAGGCGACGTAAGCGTCGGCCGAGGTCCGGAAAGGCAGGCGGCGCAACCAATCCGCCGCCCGGTCCGGCTGGTCGCGCTGCGCGCAGATCTCCGCGGCGAACACACTCGCGAACCGGTGGCGGCGGGGCGGATCCCACCACAGGCGCTCGCCTTCGAGCCTTCGTGTCAAGGAGAGCGCCGTGTCCCAGTCACCGTCGCGATAGGCCTGCCGGACGGCGTGCCAGCCGAACGCGAAACCGGTCGTCGGTGGCTGGTAGCTGCCGCGCAGGTAGACGGCGAGCACACTGACCGAGTCGAGGACCTCGGCGGCTTCGGTGACGTCCTCGAGCGGTGTGTCGGTCAGTGCTTGTCCCGGCTCGACGGGACGGCAGCCGTCGCCGGGGAGCGAGCCCAGCAGGATCCGGGCGCCCAGGACGAACACGTCGTCGTCCTCGGCGTCGCAGGTCCGCGCGAATGCTTGCATCGCGTCGATCGCCACCGCCTTGTCGCCCCGGTCGACCGCGGCGAGCAGCCGCCCTGCGCCGAGGGCGCGGGCGAACGGTCGCACGGCGTCGAGTTCGGCGATCCGTTGTTCGTGCGCGAGCGCGCCCAGCCAGCAGGCCAGCACGGTGGCCGACAGGCGGACGGGTAACCGGGCAGCGGTGAGCTTCGGCGCGAGGACGGTCGCGAGATCGTCGGCGAGCAGGCCGTACGCGCCGGCCGCGAAGCTGTCCGCGAGGAGGGCCCGCAGGACTTCGGGGAACCGGTCGTCCGAGGGTTCGAGCCGCCGGAGCGCCGCCATCCGGTAGCGGCGGGCCGTCGGTAGTTCGGTGCGGTTGCTCGCGGCCGCGGCGAGCAGGACCTCCACCGCTTCGTGATCCGGCGGCGACGGTGGCAGTTCGGCGAGGTGCGGGGCGATTTCGGCGGGGTCGGCACCGCGCCGCTCCAGGAGATCCCGCGCGATCCGGCGGTGCAGCACGGTGCGCCAGCGCATACCGCGCTCCAGCCTGAGCCGTTCGGCCAGCGCGGGTACGGCGAACTCCACCTCACCGCCCGTTCCGGTGCGGAGGATCCCGGCCCGCACCAGCTCGTCGAGTGCCTGGCCCGCGGCCGGCAGTTCCATCGCCGCGGCGGAGGCCAGCCAGGACAGCTTTTCGAGAGTGGGGGCGCCTTGTTCGCTCAGGACCGCGATGATGGCGGCCAGCCGCTGCGCGTGCGGCCCAAGCCGTCGCAGCCGCAGCGCCTCCGGATGCCGGTCCGGCAGCACGATCGGCGTCGGGGCGCCGACGAGGCAGACGTGTTCGTCGACCACCGCCAGCCGTTCCCGGTCACGCAGGCTCTCGACCGTCGCGCAAACCGTCCCGGGATTGCCGAACAGCGGCCCGAGCGCGGCGCGCAGCGCGGTGACGAGTGCGGGATCGGTCGCGATCCGGCCGCCCCTGGTGGTCCAGCCGGGCAGCAGCGCGGTCGTCTCGGCTGCGGTCAACGGCCGGAGGTCGACGGTGCCGTCGGCGAGGGCGAGCAGTTTGCGGGCGGGCCCGCTCACCGGGGCATGGCCGAGCGTGGTCGCGACGGTGACCGTCCCGGTGGCGCGGGCGCCCTCGGCGACCAGCGTGAGCACGGTGGCGACGTCCGGCGGGAGCAGGTCGAAGTCGTCGAACTGCAGGACGATCCGGCTACGCGGGGAGAGCGTGGCGAGGACGGTGATCAGATCGTGGGCCGTCGTCTGCGGTCCGGTGCCGGTCCCGGATTCCAGCCGGGCGCGCAGCCATGCGGCAGCGCTGAGCATACTGGCCAGCTCGGGCCGGTCGAGGGCGCCGATCAGCTCCACCAGCTGCGTCGTCAGCCGGAGCAGGACGGTGTCCGGATCGGTACCCGCGGGAACGGCCAGCACCACGGCGCCGGAACGGCGGCCGCGCTGAGCCATACCGGCGAGAACGGTGCCGCGTCCGCTGCCGGACGGCCCGTGCACCACCCAGATCGCGCCGGGACCGGTGAGCACCCGGTCCAAGGCCGCCTGCGCGTCGTCCGGACCGGCGTTCGTGACGGCCGTCGCTCCCATGTCCCTCCTCGGCCGTCGCGGCCAGGCGGCGGTTCCAGCTTTCGCTCCGAAGCATGGCGCAGGAAGCGATCGCGTGGTCGGGGAGTCGAACGGCCGGGCACCTTCGGCCAGCATAGTTGCCCGTGCACACCACGGTCGACGGATTCGCGCCATCGAGCGATTCCGGAGAAGGCGGGGCCTGCCCTTCAGGTGCCGGACCTGGCGGGGTGTCGGCTTTCTGGTCACCATAGTTCGTCGAGGGTTGCGAGTTGCTGCCGGAAGGTTCTGGCGTCCTTAGAGGGAAGGGTGTGTGCGACGAGGTCGAGGGTTCGTCGTAGCTCGGCCGGGTCGGGGCAGCATTGCGGCACACCGCAGCCGCAGTGAGGGTCCCAGAGTCGATGCATCGGTTCGTGAACGAACAGTCTCCAGGCTTGAAGTGCTTCAGCGGAGGCGCCGGGCCAAAGCCAGGTGCGTTCGAGGCGGGCGATGCTGGCTCGTCCTCGGGGTGAGAGGCCCTGAAGCGAGGAAATCCGCTCGTCAGTGCGGCTGCGGCGATGAGTATCGGCCCGGACGCGGGCTGGCGATCTACGCGGCATTGCCCTTTCGGATGGTCGACATAGCGTTGATTGTGCCATGCGCGAACTTCGGTGCGGTGACATTCAAGCGGGTCCAAACCGATGGCTTTAGGCTCGCCCTTGCTGAAAACACCACGTAATCGCTGTTCATCGAAGGTATTTTCCGTCTGTCGTGCATGGTCAGTAGTCGAGCGTTGACGGCAGACAGCCACATGAGGACGAGGCCTGCCGGGCGGGCGGCTGTGTCCCTGTCAGCGGTCCCTCGATGCCACCAAATCCGGTTACGCCGCCCCTCGGATCATGGACGCGGCTGGGGCATAGGTCATGCCGGGCCTGGCGGCCACGAGTCACGAAAAAGGAAACGGGGGCGTGGTGTTGTGCCTGGCCCGGGTTGCCATGACGTGGTTGGAGTCGTGAGTGGTAAGGGTCGTTCTAAGGCGACTTGCCACTTACGGCCAGCTTGTACCCAGACCAATCCTTGGGCCGGAGGTCGTTGAGGGAGGGGCGGGCGAATCGGTCACTTCCGCTGACGCCGGCTCGCCCGACTTCCGGTGGGCATGCCGAAGGGCCCGTCGCCGTGTGGCTGGCGGGCTCTTCGGATCCTGCGGTCATGCGGCGGCGCGGTGGAGGGTGTTGCGCCGGGGACTTCGTAACGGGTCCCGGTACTGGGGTGGGATGAACTCCGGCAACCCATCGGCCGCCATCCGCACCTCCCACTCACCGTGATGAATCAACCGGTGGTGGAAGCCGCAGAGCAGCACCAGATTCCGGAGATCGGTGCGTCCGCCGTCTGCCCAGTGGTGAATATGGTGGGCGTGACAGTTCTTCGGCCGCCGATGACAGCCCGGGAACGCACAGCCCCCGTCGCGGATGTTCAACGCCCGTCGCTGGCCAGGGGTGACGAACCTTCTTAGCCGCCCCACATCGAGGGGTTCCCCAGCGGCGTTGAGTACGACGGGCAGCATCAGGCAGTCGCACGCGGCCATCCGCGCTTCGCGGGCCGTCATCTCACCCACGAAATCCAAGCAGGCTTTGCCGATCCCGGTCTTCAACTCGTCGAGACCGACGGTCACGTGCACCAAAGTCCGGTAGCCGCTGGTGCCGGGCTGATCCGGACAGGCGATCGCGAGGTCCAGCAGCTCCGCCCACGCGTCACCCTGGCGTTCCGCTTTGGTGCGGAAGTCGGCTTGGCCGAACTCGTCGACCGGGCGAGGCTTGGCATAAGCCTCAAGCGCGGCCGCCGTCCGGGCACCCAACTCATCGTCAAGAAGGCCCTTGATCTTCCAGAACCCGTCCTTACGCCGCTCCACGGTCAGTTCACGACGCGGCTGAGCTGGTTCGGGATCCTTCGGCTCCGCACCGTCGGGATCCAGCAAGCCCAGCAGGGTGCCCCCGAGTTCGGAGACCTCCCCGGGACCGGCATTCCGAGCGAGGTCGGCGAGTCTCGTGTCGGCGAACCCTCGATCCTCGGCAGGCACCTCGGCCGGGATCTCCTTCAAGATCCCCAAGATCTGCTTGATCCGTTCCTGCCCGATCGCGCCGTCCGCCGCCGCGGCAGCCGTCGCGGGAGCGAACGCGGGAATCTCACGCCCGTCCAAGGCACGCGTGGGATTCAGATCGATCGCCTGGTTCACATACGGACGCGCCTCAGTCTGAGACAACCCGGCGACATCGGCGAACCACGCCAGCGTCGTCCCATACCCATACAAATCCTTGGATCCCCGAGACTCGATCTCCGCCAGATACCGGCCCAAACCAGCAGAGGCGACCCGCATCAGCTGCAGGAACTGCTGCACGCCATGAGCAAGCTCCAGCTTGCCAGCGCGCCACAACTCCTGCGGCAACTCGGGGAGGAACGTCGTCTCGGACACACCCCAAGAATACCAAAACATGTCGAACATGTGTTCGTAATTTTAGGCCACATTTAAAGTGGTCTGAATAACCCTAGAGGGTGATTTCGCCGCAACTAGACGACCGCAGGCAGGCATCCGCCCCCGATCTCGGGGTAACGGCGTCTACTCACAGTCCCCGGGGCGAGAATGCGCCACCTACACAGTTCGGCACCCTGAACGCGATAGTTGCATGAGGTAAGCACCGCATTCAGAGGACTAAATGCGAAAGTCACGCGTTTAGTCCTCTGAATGCGGTAGTTGCGTGAGGTAAGCATCGCATTTAGAGGACTAAATGCGAAGGTTAGGCTCGCGTGCTCGGGGCCTCCTCGGCGGGCTCGGGTTGGGGAGGGACGTCCGTCTCGATCACCTTTGGGACTCCTCGCAGGCTTCGCAGGGCCACCACGGCCAGGACGACCATCACCACGGCGCTGCCGAGCATGCTGGTCCGGATGCCGCCGACGAACGACTCCTCGGCGGCCGTGCGGACCGCCGTCGCCACCGGTTCCGGCAGGCCGGTCGCGACCGCGGCGGTGGCGCTGAACGATTCGCGGACCTGGGCGGCCAGGTCGGGCGGAACTCCCGGTGGCAGGGTCAGTTCCGCGTGGTAGACGGCGGACAGCACGCTGCCGACCACCGCGATGCCGAGTGAGCCGCCGAGTTCGTAGGCGGTGGCGGAGATCGCGGACGCCGCGCCGGCGCGGTCTCGGGGGACCGTGCCGAGGATGGTGTCGCCGGTGACGGTCAGGGTGAGCCCGGCCCCGGCGCCGAAGGCCACTTGCGCGGCCAGCACCAGTACGTACGTCGAGTCCGTGTTCACCGCGCCGAACAGGCCGAAACCGACCGACGCCAGTGCCAGCCCACCCGACACCGTCGAAGCCCGGCCGAACCGGCGTACGGCCTTGGCCGCCAGGACACCGCCCGCGACGAGCGCGGCGATCGCGCCCGGGACGAACGCGAGCCCGGAGCGCAGCGGGCTCCAGCCCAGTACGAGCTGGAAGTACTGACTGCTGATCAAGGCGAACGCCGACATCGTGAAGACCGACACCAGATTCGAGCCGACCGAGGCCGAGAATCCTCTGCGCCGGAACAGGTCCAGGTCGATCAGTGGTTGGTCGAGCCGTCGCTGGCGGCGGCCGAACAGCCAGAGTGAAGCCCCGCCGAGGGCGAACGCGCCGAGCACCTCCGGGTACCAGAGGCCGACGTAGAAAGCGCCCTTCAGCCCGTACACCACGGCGACCAGTCCGACGATCGACAGCAGGACGCTGGGCAGGTCGAGCCGCAACCGGCCGCTGGAGCGGGACTCCGGCACGACGCGGGCGGCGGCGAAGATGAACAGCGCGACCGGGATGTTGACCAGGAACACCGAACCCCACCAGAAATGCTCCAGCAGGACACCGCCGACGATCGGGCCGATCGCGAATCCGGCCGCCGACACCCCGGCGGTGACGCCCACCGCCGCGGTCCGCGACCGCTGGGTGGTGAACACCGCGCGCAGCAAGGAAGTCGTCGACGGCAGCACGGCCGCTCCCGCGACGCCCAGCAGCGCGCGGGCGGCGATGAGCGTTTCGGCGCTGGGGGCGTACGCGGCGACGAGTGAGCCCGCCGCGAACGCCGCGACCCCGATCAGGAGCACTCGACGTCGCCCGAAGCGGTCGCCGAGGTTGCCCATGGTCACCAGCAGACCGCCCATGGCGAACCCGTAGACGTCGGCGATCCACAGCAGTTCCTCGGCGGAAGCGCCGAGCTGGGTGGTGAGCGCCGGGACGGCCAGATGCAGCACGGTCATGTCGATCGCGACCATCAGCTGCGCCAGGCAGGACACCATGATCGTGGCGATGTCGCGGGCCTTGGTGCTCATGCGGCCACCGCCTTGGCCAGGCGGGCCCGGGGCCTCGGTGTCAGTGTGTCCCGGAGATCGGCACGCACCAGCGTGAACGCCGTCTTCAATCCCGGCAGCCGGTGCAGCAGGTGGTCCGGGCCGGCGACGAGGACCCGGCCGACGCCGAGCCGGGCGAACCGGTGGACCAGCCCGGGCAGCCGCACCGCGTTGACCGTCGACTCCAGCAGGAGCGACGCCGCCCCGCCGCCGGTCCGGACCGGCTCTCCGTCCTGATCGGACACGATCGGCAGCACCGGGTCGGTGAACGCGAACCCGCCGAAGACCTCCTCCGCGAGCCTGTCGCGCAACCCGCCGAGCACCCGCGCGTGGGCCGCGGGCCGCATGGTCGTGAGCGCGTACCCGCCGGCCGCGCGGACCCGCCGGACGAATTCGTCCAGATCTGCCTCGCGCAGGGTCACCAGATGGGCCTCGTCGTCGAAGCGGCCGGACAGCTCGTGCCCGATCCCGTCGAGGATCTCGCCGAGCGCGGATTCCGGGGTGCGGACGACGAACTGGCTCACGAGATCCTGGTGCGCCGTCTCGAAATACTCCCGTTCCCGGCGGGCGACCGCGTCGACGAGCCGGACCAGATCCTCCGGCGGCAGGGCACCGGCACGGACGACGGCGGCGCGTTCACCGAAGCTGGACCCGGCGACCGCGACCGGCTCCAGCCCGTGGTCCCGCTCCGCCCGCTCGGCGAGTGCCAGCGACGCGAGCACGAAAGCTATCTGGGTGTGTTCCGTGTACTCGTCGCCTCTGGCGAGCGGGTCCAGCAGGGAGCGGCCGAGCGCCCGCTCGGCCACGCCGAGCAGGCGCCGGGCCAGAGGGTCGACGACGAGGAACCGGCCCAGTTCCGCGGCACGGGCGGGGCCCATGCCGGGGAAGAGGACGGCGTCCGCAGGTTTGTCCACAGTGCACACCCGGTTTCGGTGGTTTCGGGATCAGAAGTGTTCGGCGACGGCGAACTGTTCGAGCCGTTGCCGGTCTGGTTTCCCGTTGCGGTTCAACGGGAACTGGTCGGTGACGAGGACGCGGTTCGGCTGCTCGGCCGGGGGCAGCACACCGCAGATCCGGTCCCGCCAGTATCGCGAGTCCCGCTGCGCGTCGTCCTCGACGACGAACACCAGACTCGATCCGCGCCGCTGGTCGGGCAGCGCGACGATCTTCGCGGAGCAGCCGTCGGCGGCCAGCCGGTGCTCGATCACCTCGGGGTGCAGGGTGTGCCCGTTGCGGTGCACCGCCCGTTTGCGCCCGACCACGAAAAGGTTCCCGGCCGCGTCGAGCCGTCCGAGGTCGCCGGTGGCGTACCAGTCACGGTCGACGGGGATCACCTGGCCGGTGTCGTCGAGGTAGCCCTCCATCAGATCCGGGTCGAGGACGAACAGTTCGCCGATCTCGCCGGCGGGCAGCGCCACGCCGTCGTCGGAGCGGACCTCCAGGCTCAGGCCGTCGACGATCTGCCCGCAGCCGTAAGGGTTTCCCGTGTTGGCGAAGGCCACGTTGCCCATTTCGGTGCTGCCGTAGCTGTCGAGCAGGGGCATCCCGAAAAGCTCCTCGGACTGCTCCACGAGTCCGGGTTCGAGCGGGGCGGCCCCACTGCACAGCATGCGTACGCGGGAGAATTCGTCTTTGAGCGCAGGGCGTTTGCCGATGATGTTGAACAGACTGCGATACGTGGACGGCGTCGCGTCGACGACCGTCGCCCCGGCGCGTCCGGCCAGGCGCAGTGCCCGGTCGGGACGCCGGTAGGGCGCGACCACCAGCGAGCAGTCCCGCAGCCACGCGATCATCACCATCGACAAGCCGTACTGGTGGTTGAACGGCAGCAACGGCAGGAGGACGTCGCCCTCGACGTGGCCGACCAGATCGGCGTTGCGTTCCAGGTTCTTCAGGAACCGCGCGCCGTTCTTGGCGACGCCCTTGGGGACGCCGGTCGAGCCGGACGACCACATCACCAGACTGTCGGGCAGCTTCTCCCAGACGTCGAAGCGAAGGTGGTCGTCGGCCGGCTCCCGGTCGGCGGCGGCCACCATGATCTCGTAGGTGTAGGCCGAGGGTGCGGACGGCGGCATCGGCGCGTCGTCGTCGATGACCGCCAGCGCGACGCCGGACCGGGTGATCGTCTCGGCGGTGCGGTCGGCGTGCTCCATATGGTCGACCAGGACCACCGACGCGCCGACGTGCATCAGCGCGACCAGGATCGTCAAGTAGGCCAAGGTGTTGTCGGCCTTGAGCAGGACCCGGTCGCCGGAACCGACGCCGCGGTCGCGCAGTACTTCGGCGACGCGGAGGGCCTGCTGCTCGAAGGCCGCGCCGCCGGTGACCGCGTCGGGGGAATAGATCTTCGCGAACATTGAGAAGTCCTTTCCGCTGTCAATCCAGGCTCACCGGGGCGATCTCGTCGAAGACGTCGCCGGGACCGGGGTTTTCCGGGTGGGTACCGCCACCGAGATGCTCGACGACGCCCCATACGGCGTTCAGCGCGGTGGTGACCGCGCTCTCGGAGAAACCGGCGATCCAAGCGACGTCGTCACCGGCGAGGAAGAAGCCGCGGTGGTGATCGGCGGCGTCGCGCTGCATGAACTGGGTGAACAGCCGTCGCTGGTAGCGGTAGCTGCCGGGGAGGCAGGATTTGAAGGCGCCCTTGAAATGCGGCTGGGTCTCCCAGGTGATCGCGATCGGCGGGCCGATCATATGCGAGCGGATGTCGACGCCCGGATAGATCTTGGCCAGCGCGGAGAGCATCACGTCGAGCCGCTCGTCCGGGGTCAGCGAAGCGACCTTGAGCGAGTCGTCGTTCCACGTGTAGGACAGCAGCATCGTGCCGGGTTCGTCGGGGCCGTTGTCGATCAGGTAGACCCCGCGCGGGATGCGGTCGGTGAGCGTCGTGCTCATCACGTCCCGGCCGGTCTTCGGGTCCTGGTCGAGCCAGAACGGGCGGTCGGTGATGACGAACAGCTTCGACGCGCCCATGTAGTGCGTGCGTTCCAGCGCGGTCCACACCGGCTGCGGCAGCAGGGCGTCGTCGCTCTTCATGCCCGAGAGCAGGTTCCAGTTCTGCGCGGCGAAGATCGCCGCCGGGTAGGTGCGCACGTCGCGGTCGGCGTCCTCGATGGTGAACCCGCGGCCGGTGCGGTCGATCCGCACGACCGCCGGACGCGGCTCCCCGCCGTGCAGGCTCGACAGCGAAGTGCCGGACGGCCAGTACTCGAGATCGTCGGGCTCGTCCGTCCAGAGTCCGAGCGGCAACTGCTGGCAGCCGCCGATGATGCGGTGGTGCTCGTCGCTGGTGTCGGTGCAGATCACGCGGAGGATTTCGAGCGCGGAGTTGGGGAAGTCGGTGTCCCAGCCGCCGCAGCCGAAGCCGACCTGGCCGAAGATCTCGCGGTGCTCGAAGGAGGAGAACAGCGGCGACGAGGTCAGGAAGCCGTAGAACGACACGTTGTCGAACTTGGTGACCAGGTGGTTCCACAGGGCCTTGATGGTCGTGACGTCGCGGCGCCGGATGGCGTCCTCCATCAGCGACAGATCGGCCTGCTCCTGCAACGTCTTCGTCCAGGCGTCGTTGACCTCGCGGTACACCGACGGCAGGTCGGCGGCCGTGCGGGCCCAGTGGTTCTCGCCGTGCAGGTTGATCACCGTGCTCGGCGAAGCGGGGGAGAGCGGGTTGGGGAACGGCGTCGTCTCCAGCCCGACCTTGTCGATGTAGTGGAAGAGCGCGCCGGCGGACGGCGGGAAGCGCATGGCGCCCAGTTCGGCGACGGCGTCCGGGTAGCCGGGCAGGCTGACCGAGCGCATCCGGCCGCCGAGCTGCTCGGCCTCGTAGATCACCGGCTTCAGGCCGAGCTTCATCAGCTCGTAGGCGGCCACCATCCCGGACAGGCCACCGCCGATCACCGCGACCTCGGTGCCGTGTGCCTGCCTGGGCACGCGGCCCAGACCGGCCGGATGCCGGATCCAGTCGTCGTAAGCGAACGGGAAATCGGGACACAGCATGCTCGTCGAGCCGGTGCCGGCGTCCAGACCGGGCAGCGGGCGTTCTTCGACAGGAGACATGGTCATCGGCGTTACCTCCGGCACTAGTTCTGGCGTCGCGCGGACGACCTCCGGCCTGTACGGTCTCGCCGGACGTCCCGGCACTCGTGCGGCCACTGGGTCTCGGCGCTGAAATCCGGTTCGCCGAGAGCCACGTTAACGATTCCGCTCGGACGCGGTGGATACCTTTTCCACCGGCTGCCCATGACCCGGAAACCGGGCGGCGGAACGCGCGATTACCCGGCGATGGAACAGTTCCGCCCCGCCCACCGCCGCCGCTGTGGCCAACTGGACCGGCCAATTCCCTGTGCCGGGCGACCCGAGGTGGCGAGTGCGCGCATGACCGAGCTGGATTCCCTGCGACGGCTGGAAGACCGGCCGAGGGCCGAGCGACGCCGAACGCTGCTGGGCCTGGTGCGCCGGGCGACGGCGGCGGTGCTGGACGCGCCGCCGCCCGCCGGCCGGACCTTCGCCGAACTCGGCTTCGATTCCCTGCTGGCGGTGCGGCTGCACGAGCGGCTGACCGCGGAGACCGGGCTCGACCTGCCGGTGACGCTGGCCTACGACCATCCCGGCCCGGAAGCCCTGGCCGACTTCCTCGACGAATTCCTGTTCGGTGCCGACGTCGTGGACACCGCGAGCGGCGTCGTATCCGGCGAGCCGATCGTGATCGTCGGTATCGGCTGCCGGTTCCCCGGCGGCGCCGACTCCCCGGCCGCGCTTTGGTCCCTTGTGGACGAAGGCCGGGACGTCGTCACGGAGTTCCCGCGCGACCGCGGCTGGGACGTCGACGGCCTGTACGACCCCCGCCCGGGCATCCCGGGCCGGACCTACGTGCGCCACGGTGGGTTCCTGCCCGGCGCCGCCGAATTCGACGCGGGTTTCTTCGGTATCTCGCCGCGCGAGGCGCTGGCCATGGATCCGCAGCAACGCCTGGTCCTGGAGACGGCGTGGGAAGCGCTGGAGCGCGCCGGTATCGACGCCGGGACCCTGCCGGGCAGCCCGACCGGGGTGTTCGTCGGCGCCGAGCCGCAGGAATACGGCACGCGCCTGGCCGACGCGCCCGAAGGTCTCGACGGTCATCTGCTGACCGGCAGCGCCCCCAGCGTCGTCTCCGGCCGGATCGCCTACACGCTCGGCCTGCAGGGACCCGCGCTCACCGTCGACACCGCCTGCTCCGGGTCGCTCGTCGCGTTGCACCTCGCGGTCCGCGCGCTGCGGGCCGGTGAATGCACTCTCGCTTTGGCCGGTGGGGTCGCCGTACTCGGCACGCCCGGCCCGTTCGTCGCCTTCTCCCACCAACGCGGCCTGGCGCCGGACGGGCGCTGCAAGCCGTTCTCGGCGGCGGCGGACGGTACCGCGTGGGCCGAAGGCGCGGGGATGTTCGTCCTGGAACGGCTTTCCGACGCCGAGCGCAACGGACATCGCGTACTCGCGGTGATCCGAGGCAGCGCGGTCAACTCCGACGGCGCGTCGAACGGGCTCACCGCCCCGAACGGCCCGTCCCAGCAACGGGTCATCCGCGCGGCGCTGGCCGACGCCGGGATCAAGGCGTCCACTGTGGACGCTGTCGAGGCGCATGGGACGGGCACCACCCTGGGCGATCCGATCGAGGCGCAGGCACTGCTCGCGACCTATGGCCGGGACCGGGAAACGCCGCTGTGGCTGGGTTCGGTGAAGGCCAACATCGGGCACGCGCAGGCGGCCGCGGGGGCGGCGGGCGTGATCAAGATGATCATGGCGCTGCACCACGACCGGCTGCCGCGCACTCTGCACGGCGACGATCCGACGCCCGCCGTCGACTGGTCCGCCGGCGCTGTCTCGTTGCTGGCCGAGCCGGTCGCGTGGCCCCGCGGCGAGGAACCGCGGCGGGCCGCGGTGTCGTCGTTCGGTATTTCCGGCACCAACGCGCACGTGATCCTCGAAGAACCCGCGTCCGCCGCACCTGAAGCGCCCGCGCCCGGATCGCCGTCGCCGATCGCGGTCGCGTTCTCGGCCGCCGATCCGGAGGCGTTGCGTGCTCAGGCCGATCAGCTGGCCGCCGTCGCGGCCGATCCGGCGGACCTGGCGTTTTCGCTGGCCAAGACCCGGGCCACGCTGGGCGAACGTGCTTTCGTGCTGGCGCGGGACGCCGCCGAGCTGGTCGAAGCCCTGACCGCTTTCGACGACCGTGTTCTCCGTGGCGGCCCGCTCCAGGAGTCCGCCGAACTGGCGTACCTCTTCACCGGCCAGGGTGCTCAGCGGATCGCGATGGGCGCCGGGCTCTACGACGCCTACGACGTCTACGCCGAGGCCTTCGACGAAGCCTGCGCGCACGTGGACCTGCAGCTCGACCCGCCGCTGCGGGACGTGGTGTTCGGCGAGGCCGAACCGGCGCTGCTGGACCGCACCGACTACGCACAGCCCGCGTTGTTCGCCGTCGAGGTCGCGCTGTTCCGGCTGCTGGAGTCCTGGGGTGTCGTCCCGGCCTACCTGTGCGGCCACTCCGTCGGCGAGTTCGCCGCCGCGCACGTGGCCGGCGTCCTGTCGCTCGCCGACGCGGCGATGCTGGTGACCGCGCGCGGCAGGCTCATGCGGGAACTGCCCGAGGGCGGGGCCATGGTTTCCCTGCGCGCGTCGGAAGAAACGGCCCGCGCCTTGCTGACCGGGCACGAGGACCTCGCCGGGCTCGCGGCGGTCAACGGCAAGGACGCCGTCGTGCTGTCCGGAGCCCGTGACGCGCTGGAAGCGGCGATCGCAGGGTTCGACGGCAAGGTCAAATGGCTCAACGTCAGCCACGCCTTCCACTCCCCGCTGATGCGGAGCATGGTCGACGACTTCGCCCGCATCGCGCGGCTCGCCGAGTACCACCCCGCGAACCTGCCGATCGTCTCGACGGTCACCGGCGGGATCGGCGGGCACGACTCGGCCGAGTACTGGGTCCGCCACATCGAAGCGACCGTCCGGTTCGCCGACGCGCTGGACGTGGTGCGCGACGCCGGTTGCGGCACCTACCTGGAACTCGGCCCGGACGGCGTCCTGTCGGCGCTGGTCGACGACGGCGTCGCGCGGCCGCTGCTGCGCCGGGACCGGCCCGAGGTCCCCGAACTCCTCACCGCGCTGGGCACCGTCCACGTACGCGGGGTCGACGTCGATTTCGCGGCGCTCGCCCCGGGCGGCCGGAAGATCGACCTGCCGACCTACCCGTTCCAGCGCTCGCGATACTGGCTCACCCCCGGCCCGGCCAAGGACGCACGTGGGCTCGGCCTGCGCCACGCCGAGCATCCGCTGCTGGGCGCGGTGGTCCCGGTTCCCGGTGGCGACACGGTGTTCACCGCGCGCCTGTCGGTCGCCGACCAGTCGTGGCTGGGCGGCCACCGGGTCGGCGACGACATTCTCTTCCCCGGTACCGGTTTCCTCGAACTCGCGTTGCACGCGGGCGCGGAGACCGGCTGCCCGGCCGTCGAGGAACTGACCCTGGGCGCGCCGCTCGTGCTTTCGGCGCCGGTCGAGATCCAGGTCGTGGTCGCGGCGGCGGACGACGAAGGACGCCGCGCGATCACCGTCCACACGCGACCGGAGCACGGCGAAGAGTGGACACGGCACGCGAACGGCATACTCGCTCCCGACGTCGAGGCCGATGTCGCCCCGGTGACGTCGTGGCCCCCGGCGGGAGAATCCCAGGCCCTCGAAGGCTTTTACGACGACCTGCCCGGATTCGACTACGGCGGCGTGTTCCGTGGCCTGCGAGCGGTGTGGGTGGACGGCGACGACGTCCACGCGGAGGTCGCGCTTCCCGGCGACGAGGACGGCGGCTTCGGGATCCACCCGGCCCTGCTGGACGCCGGACTGCACGCGATGTTCCTGCGCGAGTCGGCCGAATCCGCCGGTGGGCTGCCGTTCTCGTGGTCGGGGGTCCGGCTGCGGGCGAGCGGCGCGACCGCGTTGCGGCTGCGGATCACGTTCCACGCGGCGGACACCGTGTCGCTGATCGCCGTCGACCCGGCGGGCGCCGAGGTGCTGAGGGTCGCCTCGCTGGTCGTCCGCCGTCCTTCCGCGCGCGGCCGGGAACTGCCGTCCGGACTGTTCACCGTGGACTGGGTACCGGTCGCGGCCGCCGAACCGGTGGCCTGCACGACGTATCCGGAGGTCGTCCCGGGCAAACCCGTAGTGTTGCCGGTGCTTCCGGTCGAGGCGGAAGGCGATCCGGTCGCCTCGGCGCACGAGCTCGGCGTGCGGGTGCTGGCCGTACTCCAGGACTGGGTGACGCGCGACGAGTCCACTTTGGTCGTCCACACACGACACGCGGCGGGACCGGACTCCGCCGACACCACCGATCCCGCGGCCGCGGCGATCTGGGGACTGGTGCGCAGTGCCCAGGCCGAACACCAGGGCCGGTTCGTCCTCGTCGACGGCGAGGCCGAAGACGTGCCGATGGCCGTCGCGACCGGGGAATCGCAGATCGCGGTCCGCGACGGTGTCCCGCTCGTCCCCAGGATCGCCGAAGCCGGCGCGGGGGTGCTTCTGCCGCCCGACGGGTCTTGGCGGCTGGAGAAGTCCGGTGAGGGCACGGTCGACAACCTGGCCCTGACGCCGATCGAAGAGCCGGACCTCGGACCCGACGACGTACGCATCGCCGTGCGGGCGGCGGGGCTGAACTTCCGTGACGTGCTGAACGTCCTGGGCATGTATCCGGGCGAGGCCGGGCCGCTGGGCTGCGAGGTCGCCGGGACGGTGCTGGCCACCGGCGCCGCGGTGACCGATCTGGCGCCGGGTGACCGCGTGATGGGCATGGTGCACGGCGGCATCGGCCCGGTCGCCGTCGGCGAACGTCCCTTCCTCACCCGCGTCCCGGACGGCTGGACCGACGAGCAGGCCGCGACGGTCCCGCTGGTGTTCCTCACCGCCTACTACGCGCTGGTGGACCTGGCCGGGCTCAAGCCGGGCGAATCGATCCTGATCCACTCCGCGGCGGGCGGTGTCGGCATGGCCGCGACGCAGCTCGCGCGTCACCTGGGCGCCGAAGTGTTCGGGACCGCGAGCGAGGGCAAACAGCACGTCCTGCGTGCGGCCGGACTGCCCGGTGACCACATCGCGTCGTCGCGCACCCTGGATTTCGCCGCCGGATTCCTGGGCGCGACCGGCGGACGTGGTGTCGACGTCGTCCTCAACTCGCTCGCGGGGGACTTCGTCGACGCTTCCCTCGCCGTGACCGCGCCGGGCGGCCGGTTCCTGGAGATGGGCAAGACCGACGTCCGCACGCCCGAGGGTGTCGAGTACCGGGCCTTCGACCTGATCGAAGCGGGCAAGGAACGGACGGCGGAGATCTGGGACGCGCTGACCACCCTGTTCGAGTCCGGCGCGCTCGCGCCGCTGCCGCTGCGGACCTGGGACGTCCGGCACGCACCCGACGCGTTCCGGTTCGTCAGCCAGGCCAGGCATATCGGCAAGGTCGCATTGACCCTGCCGCGAGCACTCGATCCGGAGCGGCCGGTGCTCGTCACCGGCGGCACGGGCGGACTCGGCGCCTTGGTCGCGCGGCATCTGGTCACCGCGCACGGGGCGCGCAACCTGCTGCTCACCAGCCGTCGCGGCCCGGACGCGCCAGGTGCGAGCGGCCTGGTCGCGGAGCTGACCGGCCTGGGCGCGGAAGTCCGGGTCGCCGCCTGCGACGTCGCCGACCGGGACGCGCTCGCCGCGCTCTTGGACGGCGTCGATCTGACCGGTGTCGTGCACACCGCGGGTGTCCTCGACGACGGCGTGCTGACCGGCCTCACCCCGGAACGCCTCGCGAAAGTCCTGCGCCCCAAGGTGGACGCGGCCTGGCATTTGCACGAACTGACCCGGGACCACGACCTCGCGCTGTTCGCGCTCTACTCGTCGGTGTCCGGGATCGTCGGCTCGGCGGGGCAGGCGTCGTACGCCGCCGCGAACACTTTCCTGGACGCGTTGGCCTTCCAGCGGCGGGCACGCGGTTTGCCCGCGGTCTCGCTCGCGTGGGGCCTGTGGCGCGAGGGAATGGGCAGCGGGCTGGCCGAAACCGACGTCGACCGCATGGCCCGCGAAGGACTGCCGCCGCTGACCGCGGAGACCGGGCTCGCGCTGTTCGACGCCGCCCTCGACGGTGGGTTCACCGCCGTCCTGCCGATCGAACTGGACCGGGCCGCGTTGCGTGACCACGCGCGGACCACCGAGGTCTCGCCGGTCCTGCGCGGCCTCGCGAAGGTCAGCACCAGGCGCGCGGCGGGGCCCGCCACGACCGGCGGACCCGATCTCGGCGACAAGCTCACCACGCTGCCCGACGACGAACGTTCCGCCCTGCTGATCGACCTCGTGCGGCACAACGCCGCCGCCGTCCTCGGTCATGAGGCCGGCGGTGCGATCGACCCGGCACGCGCGTTCAAGGACCTCGGGTTCGACTCGCTGACGTCGGTGGAACTGCGCAACCGGATCAACACCGTGACCGGGCTGCGCTTGTCGGCGACCGCGGTGTTCGACCACCCGACGGTCGCCACACTCGCCGGGCACCTCCTGGCCGAGCTGGCGCCGCCGACGCTCAGCGCGGCCGACGCCGTGCTCGCCGAACTCGACAAACTCGAGGCCCGCCTGGCCGCGGTCGGCGACGACGACGGGCGCACGGCGGTCGCCGGACGGCTGCGGACCCTGCTCGACGGGATCGCCACGCCGGGCGCCGACGTCGGCGGGCGGCTGGAGGACGCGACCGCGGACGAGGTCGTCGACTTCCTGGCCACCGAACTGGGGATTTCCTGATGCCGGACGAGAAGGCCGTCGCCAAGGCGCTGGCCGACATCGAGAAGCTGAGCGACCGGCTGAGCGACCTCGATCCCGAAGACCGCAAGAAGGTCGCCAAGCCGCTGAAGAAGATGCTGCTGGCGTATGCGGCGGGGGACAAGGACGACGAGTTCGACGACCTGCTCTTCGACGCGGCCGTCGACAAGGTCTTCGGCTTCCTCACCGACGAGATCTTCTGACTACAGCGAGGGTGTGATGGCGGACCAAGAGAAGCTCCTCGACCTGCTGAAGCGTGTGACCGGGGATCTGCACCGGACCCGGGAACGCCTGCGCGACGCCGAGGACGGGCGGCACGAGCCGGTCGCGATCGTCGGGATGGCCTGCCGGTTCCCCGGCGGCGCCGACACGCCCGCCGCGCTGTGGGAGCTGGTCGATTCCGGCCGCGAGGGCATCGGTGAGTTCCCCGCCGACCGCGGCTGGGACACCTCGGAACTGTTCGACGACGACCCCGACCACCGCGGCACCACCTACGTGCGCACCGGCGGTTTCCTGCCCGGCGCCGCCGGATTCGACGCCGAGTTCTTCGGGATCTCGCCGCGTGAGGCGCTGGCCATGGAACCGCAGCAGCGGCTGCTGCTGGAGGTGGGCTGGGAGGCCGTCGAACGGTCCGGCCTCGACCCGGCCGCGCTGCGCGGCAGCCCCACCGGCGTCTACGTCGGCGTGTCCGCGCAGGAATACGGGCCACGCCTGCACAATCCTGGTGACGCGGTGGACGGCTACCTGCTCACCGGCACCACCTGCAGTGTCCACTCCGGACGGATCGCCTACCAGCTGGGTCTGGAGGGGCCGGCGGTGTCGATCGACACCGCGTGCTCGTCGTCGCTGGTCGCGGTGCACGCCGCGGTGCGCGGCCTGCGCGCGGGGGAGTGCACCCTCGCCCTCGCCGGCGGCGTCAACCTGATGGCGTCGCCGGGTATCTTCGTCGACTTCGCGCGCCAGCGCGGCCTCGCGCCGGACGGGCGCTGCAAGTCGTTCTCCGACGACGCCGACGGCACCGCGTGGGCCGAAGGCGTCGGGATGCTCGTGCTGGAGAAGCTGTCGGACGCGCGGCGCAACGGGCACCGGATCCTCGCCGTGGTACGGGGTTCCGCGGTGAACTCCGACGGCGCGTCCAACGGTCTCACCGCCCCGAACGGCCCGTCGCAGCAGCGTGTCATCCGCGCCGCGCTCGCCGACGCGAGACTGTCCACTTCGGACGTGGATGCGATCGAGGCGCACGGTACCGGCACTCGTCTCGGCGACCCGATCGAAGCCGAGGCCCTGATGGCCACCTATGGCCGCGACCGTGACCGGCCGCTGTTCCTGGGCTCGGTCAAGTCGAACTTCGGGCACGCCCAGGCCGCGGCCGGGGTCGCCGGGATCATCAAGATGGTCGAGGCGATGCGTCACGGAGTGCTGCCGCCCACGCTGAACGTCGGCACGCCGAGCAGCGAGGTCGACTGGGACGCCGGGCCGGTGTCGCTGCTGACCGAGCGCACCGCGTGGCCCGAGACCGGGCGCCTGCGTTCGGCCGCGGTGTCGTCGTTCGGGATCAGCGGGACCAACGCGCACGTCGTCCTGGAGCAGGCCCCCGAGCCCGACCCCGTGGAGGTCGAGGCCGCGCCCGCGGTCGTCCCGCTGCTGCTGTCCGCGGCGACGGAATCCGCGCTGGCCGCACAGGCGGCACGGTTGCTGTCCGCTGCCGGGACCGCGGAACCGGTCGACGTCGGCTACACCCTGGCGACGACGAGGGCGGCACTGCCGTACCGCGCTGTCGTCACGGGCACCGGCTGGGAGACGTTGTCGGCGGGGCTGTCCGAGGTGGCCGATGGTGTCTCCAGCCGGGTCACCGAGGGTGGCCTGGCGTTCTTGTTCACCGGCCAGGGTTCGCAGCGTGCCGGGATGGGAACCGAGCTTTATCAGGCTTTCCCGGTGTTCGCGGCGGCGTATGACGAGGTTCGCGCCTTGTTGCCGGAGTTCGGCGACTTGAGCCGGACGGAGTTCGCGCAGCCCGCGATCTTCGCCCTCGAAGTCGCGCTGTTCCGGCTCGTGGAGTCGTGGGGTGTCCGGCCGGACTTCCTGGCCGGTCACTCGATCGGCGAGATCGCGGCCGCCCATGTGGCGGGCGTGTTCTCCTTGGAGGACGCGGCGAAGCTGGTGGTCGCTCGCGGACGGTTGATGCAGGCGCTGCCCGAGGGCGGCGCGATGGTCGCGGTGCAGGCGTCGGCGGACGAGGTCCGCGACGTCCTCTCCGACGAGGTTTCCCTGGCCGCCGTGAACGGGCCGACCTCCGTGGTGCTGTCCGGTGCCGAGGGCCCGACGCTCGAAGCCGCCGCACGGTTCGGCGACCGCAAGACCAAACGACTCGACGTCTCGCACGCGTTCCACTCGGTGCTGATGGAGCCGATGCTCGACGACTTCGCCGAAGTGGTGCGAAGCCTGGAGTTCACGGCGCCGCGGATCCCGATCGTGTCGACCGTGACCGGTCCGGCGGATCTGACCGACCCCGCGTATTGGGTCACGCATGTCCGGGAGACCGTGCGATTCGCCGACGCCGCGGAGCGCCTGGCCGCCGACGGGATCACGAAGTTCCTCGAACTCGGACCCGACGCCGTCCTCAGCGCACTCGTCGACGGCGCTGTGCCCGCGCTTCGCCGTGGCCATGACGAGCCCCGTCAGCTGGTCACCGCGCTCGGCGCGCTGCACGCGCGCGGTGTCACCGTCGACTGGGCCGCCTACTTCGGCGGCAGTGGCCGGTTCACCGAACTGCCCACCTACGCCTTCCAGCACGAGTACTTCTGGCTGGGTCAGGACAGCGACGCCGACGTCACCGCGGCCGGGCTCGCCGCCGCCGACCACCCGCTGCTCGGTGCCGCCGTGTCCGTGGCCGCCGACGACGGGGTCCTGCTCACCGGCAGGCTCTCCCTCGAACGGCACCCTTGGCTGGCGGACCACGTCGTCGCCGGCCGTGTGCTCGTCCCCGGCACCGCGTTCGCCGAACTCGCCGTCCGCGCGGGCGACGAGGTCGGCTGCACCGGTGTCGAAGAGCTGATCCTGCAAGAACCCCTGGTCCTCGAACCCGGGTCCGCGCCGGAGGTCCAGGTCGTCGCCGGTGCCGCCGACGAGTTCGGCCGCCGTCCGGTGTCGGTCCATTCCCGTCTGCCCGAGCGTCCGTGGGTCACGCACGCCACCGGTTTTCTCGGCACACCTCAGGTGTCCACCGTGGACTTGGCTTGGCCGCCGGAGAACGCCGAAGCAGTCGGGCTCGACGACGCTTACGACCGGCTCGCCGCCGCCGGACTCGCTTATGGGCCGATGTTCCGTGGGCTGCGCAAGGTGTGGCGCCGCGGCGAGGAGATCTTCGCCGAGGTCGCGCTGCCGGAGCCGGAGCAGGCGGCGAAGTTCGGCCTCCATCCCGCCTTGCTGGACGCGGCGCTGCAGGCGACCGCCGTCCCCGGCGAGGGTGACCAGGGCGCCGTCCCGTTCGCGTGGCGTGACGTCGTGCTGCACGCCCGTGGCGCGACCGAACTGCGAGTCCACGCCCGCCCCGGCGCCGACGGCTCGTTCGCGCTCGATCTCGCCGACGGCACGGGCGCTCCCGTCGCCTCGATCGGCGGGCTCAGCGTCCGCGCCGTGACGACGGCCGCCACGCCTGATCGCGATGGGCTCTACCGGATCGAAGACGTTCCGCTTCCCGCAGGTTCGTCGGACACCACGGCCGCCGCGGTGTTCGAAGCCGAGTCGCTCGACGCCACTCTTGGTGCGCTGCAGGACTTCCTGGCGACGGACGCGGCCGATCCGCTGGTGGTCCTGAGCCGGGACGGCGCCGTCGAAGGACTCGTCCGTGCCGCGCAAGCGGAACACCCGGGCCGGATCGTCCTGGTCCGGGGTACCCGAGCCGACGTCGACGCCGCACTCGCCACCGGCGAACCCGAAGTGCACGCCGACAACGGGAAACTGTTCGCGCCGCGTCTCGCCAGGGCGACGACCGGTACCGATAAGTCTACATTGGACACTTCGGGCACCGTGCTGATCACGGGCGGCACCGGCGGGCTCGGTGCCCGGCTCGCGCGGCACCTGGTCACCACCCATGGAGTCCGGCACCTGCTGCTGGTGAGCCGTCGTGGTGAGGCCGCGCCCGGCGCCACCGAACTCGTCGCGGATCTCGCCGCCCTCGGGGCCACGGTGCGTGTCGAAGCCTGCGACGTCGCCGATCGCGACCAGGTGCGTTCCCTTGTGGGCAGCGTGGAGCCCGCGGTCACCGGTGTCGTCCACGCGGCGGGTGTCCTCGACGACGGGGTCGTCACCTCGCTGACGCCGGAGCGGGTCGCCGGGGTGTTCCGGGCCAAGGCCACTGCCGCCCAGGTACTCGACGAACTGACCGGCGATCTCGACTTCTTCGTGCTGTTCTCGTCGATCGCCGGGGTGTTCGGCTCGCCGGGCCAGGCGGCCTACTCGGCCGCGAACGCCGCCTTGGACGCGCTCGCGCGGCAACGTCGCGCCGACGGGAAACCCGCCCAGTCGCTCGCCTGGGGCCTGTGGCGGGACGGTATGGGTGCCGCGCTGAGCGGGACCGACCGGGACCGGATCGGCCGTGACGGTTTCGGCGCCCTCGAACCGGAAGAAGGACTCGCGCTGTTCGACGCGGCCGTGGCCGACGGTGAGGCCGTCCTGGTCCCGGTGCGGCTCGACCTCGCGACCGTGCGGAACGCGGCGAAGACCGCCGGC
>NZ_JACBXD010000100.1 GCF_013870525.1 Amycolatopsis pittospori | reverse complement strand
AGCGCGCTCGCGCCACGATCTCGTTCCGCACGAGTGTGGGCAGTACCCGGCCGCGGCGTACGAGATCGTCCGCCAGCCGGGCGACGGCGCGGAGGTGCCGGACCGAGGTCCCGTAACCGACCGACTCGACGAGGTCGCCCAGCTCGGACGGGTCGACGATGATCGCCGGCACCGACCAGGGCTCCAGCGTCAGCTCTTGGTGTGGACGCCCGCGCATACCCAGCTCGGGCGAGGCGACCGGGCCACCGCGTCGCGACGGCAACAGCAGGACCGCCGACGCCGGCTTGCCGGGATGCACCGCGGTCAGATCCGCGACCGACGCGGCGAACGGATGCGGCCGGGCCGCACTCGACGGCCGCATCGACGTCGTCGCCGGGCGGTCGCCGTCCTCGCCCCACAGCACGATCCCCCGGCCGCGGGACCACAGGCCGTGCACGACGAGCGACATGCTTCCCCTTCCCGTGGTCGGTGATCGGTCTCCAGCATGCCTGCCACCGATCAGCGTCCGGTCAGCGCGTCTCACACCATCGTGTAGCTGCGCCGCGGCCACACGCTCTCTTAGCCTGATGAGCCCGTCCCCACACGGAAGCGATGCACTCGATGACCGACGGAGAGGCGCGCGCGGGCGTGCTGTCCAAACGCGCGCTCGTGATCGCTTCGCACGCGGTGGAAAGGGCCGCGCTCGCCGAAGGCACGGACGAGAACATGGTCGTCCTCGCGCTCTTCCAGCGCTTGCCCTATTTCGAACGGGAGCGCGAGGTCTATGCCAGGATCGCCCGTCGCGCGGCGGTGACCGTCGTCGGGATGGTCGATTCCGGTCGTCCGGACCTGCCGCACGGCGTGACCCCCGTGCTGCTGCGCGCCGACGAGAACCTCGCCCGTGAATGGTCGGTCGCGGTCCTCACCCCGACCTTCGGCGGCTCGGTCGTCGCGCAGGATCTCGACGACGTCGACCCCTCGGCGACGTCCGTCGAAGCCGCGCGACGGTTTCAGGGCCGCTGGGGTTTCCGTCGCGACGAGGCCTACGCCGAAGTCGTCCGGCTGCGTGACGCGCTGGGCGATCGGCTGCCGCCCTCCGCACGGATCAAGATCGACGAAGTGCTGAACAGCGTGACGACCCCGGCGGCGGCCCCTGTCGAGAACCGTGCCGAAGCGGCTTTGCGTCACCTCGCTTCCCGGCTGGAACGGCGGGCGCCGTCGAAACCGGACGAACCCGCTCTCGCGACCGACCCCGAAACCGGTCTCGCGACGATGGCGGGGATCGCCGGCTGGTTGGGAGCGTCGACCGACACGGTGCCGCTCGGCCTGATCCTGATCACCGTCGACGACCTCGCCGAGGTCGGGCGGCGGCACGGGAACCGGGTCAGGATGCACACGGAGCAGAACATCGCGGACCTGATCCGCGAAGGCCTGCGTCCACTCGACAAGGCCGTCAGGCTGAGTACCGACGAGTTCCTGCTCGTCCAGCCCGCGCTGGGCGTGGACGACCTGACCGAACGCAGCCTGCGTCTCGAACGGCGGCTCGGCGCGCTCCACGCCACCTACCCGTTCGTGGACCTGCACCCGCGGACGACGACCCTGCTCACGCGCAGACGGCCGCTGCCCGTGAACTCCTTGCGGGGCCAGCTGAAACAGGTTCCGACGACGGCGTTGTGGCCACCCAGTCAAGGCATGCTGCCGACTCCGAACGGCGGCGGCGCCTCCAGCTGGTTCCGCTGACCGAGGGCTAGGCTGCTCCTGGTGGAGACCGCCCTGAACACGATCGATCCCCGCGAAGCGCTGACGATCCTCGGTTGTTCGAAAGGCAAGGCCCGAGGCGGTGACTCACCTGCCGAAGCCGGCGCGGTCTGGCCGGAGGCACTGCTTCGCGCCCGCACCGACGTCTTGGCCAGGTCCAAGGTCGACGGCGGCGGCCTGCGGCCCGCGTGGCGCCGCTACAACGGGCACTTCTACCGGAACGTCGGTGGCGCCCTCGGCGAGGCCGTCGAGAACGGCCGGACCCTGATCCTCAGCGGTGGCTACGGCATACTCCGCGCCGACGAGCCGATCGCCTACTACGACCGGAAACTCAGGCTCAGCGACTGGCCGCCCGGCGTACTCGAACACGCCATCATCGACCAGGCCCGGCGCCTCGATGCCGCGCAGGTGGTCACGTTCGTCTCCGCCAGTGCCGACTACGCCAAGCTCATCCGGCGAGTCCCTTGGGGCGAAACGGAGATCTCCGCCGTCCTGGTGACGATCGACTTCCACGACGGCGGCGCGCAGATCGAGGTGCCGCGACGGCTGGCCCAGGCGTTCGGCGCTTGGTGGCACGGTTCGCCGTCGGATTACCCGGCGGGCATGGTCACGGAGGTACTGGGATGAGCGACGCCGGTTCCACGCCCTCTCTTCGAGGGAAGGGGGTCGTGAGTGGCGATTCGGGTTAGAACCCGAATCGCCACTCACGACCAGCTGTACCGTCCGTAGACGTCACGGCCAGTCCGCTTCGGACAGTACCCGCGCGGCCTTCAGGAACGCTTTGCGATCCGCGGCGGAAAGCTCGCCGAGCAGCCGCTCCTCCTGCTCCTGGATACGCGCCTGAGCCGATCGCCGCGCGGCGCGGCCCGCGTCGGTGATCTCCAGCAGCCGGACCCGGCGATCGTTGGGGTCCGGCTCGCGGATGATCAGTCCGTCGTCCTGCAGTGAGTCGAGCGTGCCGATGATCCGCGTCTTGTCCGCGCCGATCGCCTTCGCGAGCGCGGCCTGCGTGCGCACGGGCCGGTCGTCGAGCGCGCTGAGCACCACGTAGCCCCACATCGTCAAACCGTGCTCGGCCAGCACCGGCGTCTCGGCCGTCATCAGCCGTCGCATCAGACCACCGAGCATCGCCGCGAGATCCGGCCTCCTCTGCTCCGCCATGCGCAGACCATACCGAGCGAACCCGCGAATCCGGTTGACGAACTCGTACGCATGTGTAGATGATAAGCACATGCATACCGATGAACTTCGCATCCTCGACGCCATCGTGGTCCGGGCCAGCCTCGACCTCGTCTCCAAGATCACCCCCGACGACCTCGGGAAACCGACGCCGTGCAGCGCCTGGACCCTGCACGGACTACTCGCGCACATGACCACCCAGCACTACGGTTTCGCCGCCGCCGCCGAAGGAGAAGGGCACCTCGACTACTGGCGCCTGGTCCCGCTCGGCGACGACCCCATCGAGACCTACCGCGCTTCGGTCAAACGCGTCTTGAACGCCTTCGTGCCGCACGACCTCGCCGACCGCAAGTTCCCCCTCCCCGAGTTCTCCACCGAGATCACCTTCACCGCGGAACAGGCCCTGGGCTTCCATTTCGTGGACTACCTGGTGCACTCCTGGGACGTGGCCAAGACCCTGGGCCTGCCGCTCAAGTTCCAGAAGGAGGTTCTCGACGCCGGGCTGCGGTTCGCCGAGTCGATCCCGAACGGAAAGAACCGGAAGGAGCCGGGCGCCGCCTTCGGCCCGGCAGTCGACGCGACGGGACCGTCCGATTTGGACACGATCGTCGCCCTGCTGGGACGCTCCCCGTCGTGGCCGGATCAGGCGGCCGCGGCCTGAGGCTTCACGGACGCGACGGCCGGCCACCGGCCGTCGCGTCGCCGACGATCAGGGCCTCGATGCCGTCCAGGATGCGGCCGAGGCCGAACTCGATGTCGGCGTCTTCGATGCCTTCTTCGCTGTACGTCTCGCCGGACATCACCGCGGCCACGCGCGGATAACCCCGCTCCCGCAGATGCGGTCGCAAGAACTCGCTCAGCGCCTGGACTCGCTCAGGGGCATTTGCGTTCACGTCGCGCAGGAGAGCCGCGGTACTGCGCACCCAGCCGTCGACCAGCACGACACAGCCCATCACGTCACCGGTGCCGAGCCCGGTGCCCGCCATTCCCTCCAGGAAGTTCTCCAGCCAGCCCAGCAGATTCGGCGTTGTCGGCGCGCTTCGGACCGGCAGGTCGATCAGCCACGGATGACGGCGGCTGCGTTCGAGCAAGGCGCGAGCCCAAGCGGTGACCGCGGCACGCCAATCCCCCGACGACGGCCCCGGCGGCGGACCCCAGGCCGCCTCGGCCACCAGGACGAGCAACTCTTCCTTCGAACTCAAGTACCGGTAGAGCGCGTTCGCGGTGATGCCGAGGCGTTTGGCGATCGACGGCATGGACAGAGCCGCGTACCCCTCCGCGTCGGCCTGAGCGATGGCCGCGGCGACGATCTGCTCGAGGCTGTATCCCGGTTTCGGCCCGCGCCGGGGCGCGGGTGCGTGACCCCAGGCCAGCGCGGTGCCCGGCGGCAGCAACTCGATCTTGTCGGCGTCCATCGGGGCATTGTTGCACCCAAAACCGGTAAAGGCATACACTGTTCATGTCATACACAGTTAGCTTCGGATTTGGGGGATCGACCATGACCGAACCGAACAGGCGGAACGTGCTCCGCGGAGCGGCCGCGCTGGCCGTCGGCGGCGTCGCCGCGACCTACGGCGGTGCCGGGGCCGCCTTCGCCGCCCCGTCCCCATCCACCGGCAGGACCAAGGGGGGTTATCCGTTCGTCGAGGGCGCGTTCGCGCCGGTGAAGGAGGAGGTGACCGCGTTCGGGTTGCCGGTCACCGGCCGCATCCCGAAGGACCTCTGCGGGCGGTACCTGCGCACCGGGCCGAACGTGCTCGGCCTCGAAGACCCGCGCGCGCACCACTGGATGCTGGGCGAGGGAATGGTGCACGGCGTCCGGCTCCGTGACGGGAAAGCCGAGTGGTACCGCAACCGCTGGGTGCGCTCGTCGGGTGTCGCGGCGAAACTGGGCGAACGGTACCCGTGGCCGGTGCCCGCGGACGACTTCGCGCCGAACACTCACGTGATCAGCCACCACGGCCGCATCCTCGCCCTGCAGGAGTCCGGCCCCCCGCCCTACGAACTCGACGACGAGCTGAACACGTTGGGACCGTTCGATTTCAGCGGTTCGCTGGAGGGTTCCTACACCGCGCACACCAAGTTCGACGCCCACGCCGACGAGCTGCACGCGGTGACCTACTACCCGACCTGGGACCACGTACGGCATCTGATGATCGACCGGACCGGCCGCGTGGTGCGGACCAACCGGATCCCGGTCACCGACAGCCCGATGATGCACGACTTCGGGCTCACCAAGAATTACGTGGTCGTCTTCGACGTGCCCGTCACCTTCGATCCGCAGCCGGGGAAAGTGGTGCCCTACAAGTGGAACACCGAGCACCCGGCCCGGGTCGGGGTCATGAAGCGCGAGGGCGGACCGGTGCGCTGGTTCGGGGTGGATCCGGTGTTCTACTCGCATACGCTCAACGCCTACGAGCAGGGCACCACAGTGGTGGTGGACCTGACCACGATGCCGGCGCCATTCGAGGTGGCGGGTAAGCAGGGCTTCGGCGGGCCGTCGGCGTCCGGCCCGCCGGTGCTGGAGCGCTGGACGATCGACCTGGCGCGGGGCCGAGTACAGCGCCGTGTCCTCGACGACCGGCCCCAGGAGTTCCCACGGGTCAACGAAAGCCTGGTGTCACGCCGGCACCGATACGGGTACTCGGCCTCCCCCGGTGAACTCTTCGACGTCTACCTGGACAAACCCGCCAACTCCTTCGGCAACGCCCTCATCAAGCAAGATCTGTTCAGCGGCCGCTCCGAAGTACATCGCTTCGGCCGGGGCGCGGACGCGAGCGAAGCCGTCTTCGTGCCCTCTGCCCGCGGCAAGGCCGAGGACGACGGCTACGCCCTCGCCTACGTCAACAATCCCGACCGTAACGCCTCGGACCTGGTGATCCTCTCGGCACAGGACTTCACCGCGAAGCCGCTGGCCCGCATCCACCTCCCCCGGCCCGTGCCGCTGGGCTTCCACGGCAGCTGGGTCTCCGACTGATCGATCGGGCGGGTCGCCGGAGTATCCCGGCGACCCGCCCGTTCACACGCCCGTGAGCACCGCGTCCAGCGCCGCGGCCGTCGCCGGGTGCCGCCCGACCAGTGCCAAACCCGCGGGCGCGGTGCTTTCCCAAGGCTCGTCACAGCCCAGCAGGCCAGCCACCGCGTCGCAGGTCGCCGGATGCGCGGCCAGCAGTGCCACGCCCGTCCCGCCCGCCTTCTTCCGCACGGGTACCGGTTCGGACTGGGCTTTCCAGGGCGGAACCCATTCGTCGAGTGCCGCGAGCCGGCCTGGGAAGACGCGTCCCGCTTCACGGACGAGCAGCGGCACGAGGTCCGCACCCCGCGACCGCAACGTCGTGATCAGCGTCGGCAACCACGGCAGCAACAACCTGTCCGGAAGCTCGGAGAAGGCGTTCGACACCGCCTCGACGACGAAGTCGGCCAGACCCGGCGCCGGTTCCAGCGCGTGCACGAACCCGCTCAGGTAGCGCGGATAGGCGGGCAAGACCAGCGGATTCGCCAGCAGACCGGCGCACCGTTCGCGCAGTTCCGCACGCGAAAGGTGGCCGAGCTGGACCTGGGCCGCCCACAGCAGCGCCACCTTCGACGGCTCCTGCGGATGCGATCCGGCGATGGCCAGCTCCAGCTGGGTGCGGTCGCAGCCCAGCGACAACGCCAGCGCCTCCATGCTGAACAGGAAGCCCAGCATCGCGGCGACCTGCTCGACGCCCGCCTCCTCGTCGGTGAAGGCCGCCGGCAGCAGGGTGCAGTAATGCGCGTACCCGGTCCTGACGAAGTCCTCGATCCACCGCGGCAGTACCGGCTCGCTGGTCCGGTAGTGCGCCAGCAGCCTGCGTACTCGACGGAGGACCTCCGGCGCGCCGTCGACGGTGCGTTCGGTGGCCAGGACCTCGAGTGCGCGGGTGCCCAGCTCGCCCGCCAGCCGGGCACTCCGTAGATAGAGCGTCGCGTCCTCGACGGCTTCGAGCACCTTCGCCGCCGTGGCCTGTGGGTGGTACGCGGCACGCCGCAGTCGCTGCTCCAGCACCTGCTCGATGCTGACGCCCTCGTAACCCAGCTCGATAAGCGCTCGCTGGTGCGTGCCCAGCGCCAGATCCCACGACTCCTGGATCGGGCGTTCGCCGAGCCGCCGCTCCCCCATGATCGGCCGCGCGGCGCCATGCGGCATCAGGTACCGCAGCATCCACAGGAGATCGGAGCAGGGTTCCAGCTCCGGCCGCGACGCGATGTCGAGCAGCGCCCGCTGCACTCCTCGTTGCTGCAGCTTGAGGTTCAGCGGTTCGAGCCTGTCGTGCACGTCGCGCGCCAGCGGCGGGAGCGCGTCGTAACCGACCTGGCCGATCCGGTCGCCGCCCATCATGATCTCGACGATGCGGCGCACGTCGCGCCTGCCGGGCACGACGTCCTTCTCGATGCAGGTGACCGCCGCGTCCTGGAAGTCGTACGGCGTGGGCTTCGCCCGGTCACGCAGGCCCGCCAGCAGGATCGACGTCTCGAACACCGCGATGGCGTCGGCCGTCGACGACAGATAGCCGTTGCGGCGTGCCGCCCGCACGACCTCGACCGACCAGCCCAGTAGTTCGGCCTCGTCCAGCCGGTCCAGGACCGGAGGTCGTTGCAGGAACCCGGAAAGGTGATCGGAGGCGACCAGTTCCGGCGTGGGATCGGGCAGCTCCGCGGCCTTCTTCCGCTTCGGAGCGCCCACCTGTCCTTCCAGCTGGAACTGCTTCACCCGGGTGCGCTTGAGGTTCTTCGCCCACTCGGTCGCGGCGATCGAGACCGATCCCCCGGCCAGGCCGAACTGCGCCTCGATCGACGCGTGACTCGACGGGATCAGCCCGTACTGCCAGGTGCTCGCGCTGCGCGGGCTGATCACGAACCCGTCCGTGCCCTCGACCCCGAACTCCGCGACCCGGCTGGCCGCGTGGAAAGCGCCGCAGATGTACAGGCAGTCGGCCGGATCGGCACCCGAAGCTGCGAGGTGCTCGCGCATCCTCGTCCACATGTAGCGCTCGCGGTCCTCGTCCACCCGCACGTGGCGGGTGTCCCCGGGCGCGAGCCGGCGGAACAGGCTGCCGATCAGGAACATGACCTGGCGGTAGGTGTCGTGGTCGCTGTCGCCGAGCGGCAGTTCGACGTACTGGTGCCACCACTCCGACCAATGCCGCACTCGGCCATGACGCAGCAGGTGTTCCTCGAGTTCGGCGAACCGCGGCCGCAGATCGCCGATCTCGACACCGATCGCGTCACCGTGCAGTGCCGCTTCCTCCTCGGCGGGCGGTGCGTCCGGATCAGCCGCGGGCTCACGCTCGTTCCATTGGAAGACGTGGTCCGCGGACCGGTCGACGAGAACGAGTTCGACACCCGGGGTGTCCAGGGCGTAAGCGATCGCCTGGTATTCCGCCGAAGCCTCGGTGATCGGCGCGACCACCGACAGCGGCGCCCACTCCGCCGGGAAACCCTTGACGTCGGTCGCGAAGGCCTGCACCGCCACCGGAAGACGGCAATTGCGCAGTTCCGTCAGCAGCGGCGCCATGTCCTCGCACAGTTCGAGGTAGACCACCTTCGGCTGCTTCTCCCGCAAACGCCGCGCCATCGCCACGGCGGACGCCGGGGAATGGTGGCAGACGGGGAAGATCTCCAGCGGTTCCCGCACCGCGCGGTCGACGTCGTCGACGAGCCCGAGCAGGATGCCCTCCAGTGCACCAGGCCCGTCGGCGAAAGCGGCCGCGGCCTCCTGCAACTGGCCCCGCAACGCCTCGAAGGCGCCGCTCACGACAGGGTGGCGATCGCGTCGCGGCCGCCGTCGAGGAACTCCGGCCAGTCCCCGCCCTCGTCCTTGCTGCGCGGCTCGACGACGCCGTGCAGGTACTTGTTGAGGATCGCCAGGTCCTCCGGCTCACGCCGGGCGAGCGAGCCGACGAGGGACGACGCGAGCGTGCGGGCGGACAAGGCCCGGTCGCCGAAGAAGTTGCTGTGCAGCACCGCGTCTTCGAGCACGCCGATCTGCTCGGCGGTGGACAGCGCGGACTCCAGCTTCTCGTCGTCACTGCCGGCTGACGCCGCCGCGGCACGCAGGTCGCCGAAGCTGCGCAGCAGCACGTCGAGCAGCGTCGGCGGCACCTCCAGCTCGATCTGGTGGCGCTTCAGGAGTTCCTCGGTGCGGAAGCGGACGATCTCCGCCTCGCTCTTCTTGTTCGTCACCACCGGGATGCGGACGAAGTTGAAGCGCCGCTTGAGCGCGGACGACAGGTCGTTCACACCGCGGTCGCGGCTGTTGGCGGTGGCGATCACGGAGAACCCGGGCTTGGCGAAGACGATGCCGTCGCTGTCGAGTTCCGGCACCGAGATGTACTTCTCGGACAGGATCGAGATCAGCGCGTCCTGCACGTCGCTGGTGGACCGCGTCAGTTCCTCGAACCGGCCGATGGAACCGCCCTCCATCGCCGTCATGATCGGCGACGGGATCATCGACTCCCGGGACTGTCCCTTGGCGATGACCATCGAGACGTTCCACGAGTACTTGATGTGGTCTTCGGTGGTTCCCGCCGTGCCCTGCACGACGAGCGTGGAGTTACGCGAGATCGCGGCGGCGAGGAGTTCCGCGAGCCAGCTCTTGCCGGTGCCGGGGTCCCCGATCAGCAGCAGACCGCGGTCGGAAGCGAGCGTGACGATCGCCCGCTCGACGATGCTCCTGTCGCCGAACCACTTCTGCGAGATCTCGCGGTCGAGGCCGTCGGCGCGCTCGGCACCCAGGACGAACAGCCGGACCATCTTCGGGGAAAGGCGCCAGGCGAAGGGCTTGGGGCTGTCGTCGATCGACTCGAGCCAGTCCAGCTCTTCGGCGTACTTGAGTTCGGCGGGGGCGCGCAACAGGTCGGACATGTCGTGCCTTTCGAAAAGTTCAGGAGGTGAGGAAGGTCTTGAGTTCGTGGACGAGCTTGGTGATGTGGCCGGAGATCACCGGTGTGCCGAGGTCTTTGAAGCGCTCCCGGAACCACGGGTTGACGCTGCCGCGGCCGCCGCTGGTGACCGAGCCGACCGGGATGAACTTCGCCCCGGACCGGTGGATCGCGGCCATGTTTTCGAAGAGCTGCTCGACGCGGGTCTCGTAGAAGTCGGAGATCCACACCACCACGGTGTTGGCGGGCTCGGCGATCTTCGGCCGGGTCAGCTCCATCGCGACCATGCCGTCGTTGCCGCCGCCGAGGTTGGTGCGCAGCAGGGTTTCGAAGGGGTCGTGCACCCAGGGCGTGAGATCGAGCGCCTGGGTGTCGTAGGCGATCAGGTGGACGTCCACTTTGGGCAGTCCGGCGAAGATCGAGGCCAGGACGGCGCAGTTGACCATCGAGTCGACCATGGACCCGGATTGGTCGACGACCGCGATGAGCCGCTGCGGCGTGGTCTTCTTCGCGGTCTGTTTGTAGTAGAGGCGATCGACGTAGAGCCGCTCTTCTTCCGGGCTCCAGTTGGTGAGGTTCTTCCAGATGGTGCGGTCGAGGTCGAGGTTGCGGAACACGCGTTTGGGCGGGACCGAGCGGTCCAGTTTGCCGGACGTGGCCTTCTCGACCTGGGTGCGCAGGACTTCGGCGACCTCGTCGACGAACCGGCGGATCAGTGATTTGGCGTTGGCCAGCGCGACACCGGACAGATTGTCCTTGTCTCGCAACAACTGTTCGATCAACGACATGCTCGGGCTCAGCTTCGCCGCGAGCGCGGGATCCGCGAGCACCTCGCGCAGATGCATCCGCTTGACGAGGTCGGCCTCGATGGCGCCGAGTTCCGGCCCGATCGCCGGCAGCAGCGTGCTCAGATCGGGCGTCCCGGCTCCGCCGGTGCCCCCGATCCCAGTCGGGCTGACCGCGCTGCCGCCGGGGCGGCCACCGCGCAACTCACCCGGACGGCAGCCCAAGGCACGTTCGAGCCACGCCGCGTCGGCCTGCCAGTTGGACAGCTGCCCGGCGGTGACCGTGCCGGGAGCCGCCGCGAAGACGTTGAGCAGCACCTTCGACACCAGCGCCGCGCGGCGTACTTCTTCGGCCTTGTCCCGGTTGTCCTCGGCTTCGGGGACCATCAGGCCGTCGAAGTCGGCGGCCAGTTCGGGGTGACGCTGGACGATCGAGTCGACCGCGACGTTCGGGTCCAGCAACGCGGGCGGCAGGCCGATGTCCTCGACCACGGCCATACTCGCCGATTCGAGCGTGGCCTGCTCGTCGTTGTCGAACAGCCGGGAGAGCAGCCGCCAGTACAGGACCTGGCGCCGGTTGTCCTGGAGGTCGGTCATGTCCGCAGCAACCTTCCGGCGCGTTCGCGCAGCACGGACGCGGCGTCGGTGGCGGCCTTCTCGGCCTTGACCCCGACCTTGTCCGTGGTGCCCCCGGCCCACGCTCCGGCGTGCAGCACGGTGGTCTTCTTGCGCACGGTGGACTCGACGGCCAACGGCTGGATCCGGAAAACTCCCGCGTCCCACCGGATCAGGCCGAGGCAGGCGTTGGAACTCGCGACCGCTTTCGGCGTCAGCGGCCCCGCGGCGGGAATGCGATCGGTGTCCACGGCGAGGTGGTTCCCGGCGAACGTGAACGCGAGCGCGTCTTCATCGCCTTCCGTCCCGTAGCCCTCCAGGAAGACAGGGACCGCGATGCGCGCCGGATGCCGGTCCAGTGCCGCGACCGCCGGCGTGGCGGCGGTCGCCAAGGCGACGCGCGCAGCGGCGAAGGCGTCCGCGGGCTCTCCGAGGCGGGCGTGCTCGTCCGTCCAGAGGAGATCGCCCTCCTCGGTCAGCGGCATGTCGGCGAGGTCCATCGAACGGCCCTCGCTGATCGCCGTGAGCAGTGACAGGTGCGGACGCAGGAGCTGCCAGATCCCGGCGCCGATGATCGTGTCCGGCTTCGGCGCGGTCACACTCACCCGCACGAGCCGCGGCGTCGTACCGTCGTCCGGCTCGAACACCGCATGTACCTGGGCCTGCGCGGCCGTCGAGTGTTCGAGCAGGTCGACACCGAGCGGCAGAAGGCGGCCCGTGACAGCGCCGATCGCCGGCGTCGCCGTGGCACCCGGCAGGGTCAGCAGCATCGCGCGCGACCACAGGTCGGCCCAGCGACGAACCGGGATGCGCTCCAACGACGCGCCAGGGCAGGAGGCGGCGAGTTCGGCAGCGAACCCGTCGAGCAGAACCGCCAGACGACGCAGGCCCGGTTCCGCGAGCGCCGCGGAAATCACCGGCGCCGAAGCGGAGATCAGGTCGTGGTCGATGCCCTGCCACCCGGCACGGGCCAGATCGGACAACCAGGAACGAGCGGCCGCCAGCAGATTCGGCGACTCGGACGCTGCGCTGCGCGAGCCGCCTTCGTCACCAGGCGGACGACCGGTCGCCTCCGCGACGCGGGCGACGAGTGCGTCGTGCACCGAGCCGAACACCGCGATCCTCGCCGCCGCAAGGGAAACGAAGTGCTCCTCCCCCGCCGCTCCGGCCGCGGTCTTCTCGGCCGCTTCCGCGATCCGGACGGCCAGAGGCGAACCCGCGACGGCGTCGACGAGTTCGTTCAGACCGGTGACCTGGGACGGTTGCGGGCGGAGCAGTCCCGCCACGAGTATTTGATCGAAGGCGTCGACGGCCGCCAAAGCCTCGTCGAGACCGGCGATGGGATCGGTGAGCAGATCGGTCCGCATCACACCACCGCCCTGGTCGGCGGGAACCACTGCAACTCGGGCACCGGCGCCGTCGTGGGCTCGAACTCCAGATATGCCAAGTGCCGCAAGAACTGGCTGAACACGGACGCGGCGGCGCTGTTGTCCCCCTGCGACGGCCGGGTGGCGCTCATGGTGCTCGCGATCTCCTGCGCGGTCGCCTCCGAAACCTCCACACGCAGATACCGCGCGACACGCTCGGCGCCGTACTGCAGGACCGCCTCGGTGATCAGGGCGAGGATGTGGTTGCAGAACATGCCCCGCGCCCCGCCGCAGGGCCGATTGTTGTTGGTACTACAGGCGAATTCGTACGTACTCGCCGCGACCGACGAGACGTACACGCGCCCGATGTCCGACCCGCTGGACACCACGCCCTGCACCCGTCCGTCGGCGAGCTCGACGAACGGGACCTTGGAGAGCTTGCGCGGGCGGGCGGGTTTCAGGACCCTGGCCGTGCTCGCTCTTTCCCAGTCTGACAACGCATCTTCTCCTTGCGGGGTGCCTCGGTGGGGACTGGGAAGAACCTAGCGTGAGGCACCGACAGTTCTGATCAGATTCGCTGTTTTCCGAGCTGAGCCGCCAGATCGAGAAGGTCGTCGGCGTGGAAGTCGAACCGGTCGCCGGTCGCCGGCGGATCCCCGCCCGGCCGGTCGACATACGCGGTCCTGAGCCCGACGCTCTGGGCTCCCCTCAGGTCCCACGCGTGGGCGGCGACCATCAGCAGCCGGTCCGGCGGCGTCTTGGTCACCTTGATGGCGAGTTCGTAGACCGCCGGGTCCGGTTTGTAGGTCTGCGCGTCCTCGGCGGACAGCGCCTGATGCCAGCGGAGGCCCGCGTGGGCGTTGATGCGCAGCAAGGCCGAACGGCTGGCGTTGGAGAGGCCGATCAGCGGAAACTGCTCGGCGAGACGCGCGAGGCCTTCGACGGTGTCGGGCCAGGGAGGGAGCCTCTGGCCGATTGTCGCAAGCTTCGCGGGATCACTGTCCTTCGCGACGAGCTGGGCGGCTTCGCGGTCGAGAACCTCACTAGTCGCGTAGGGCCTACGAGCTTCGACGATGCGACGCTGCTCGGTTTCGATGTGGACTTGCCAGCGTTTGACCAGGTCATCCGGGTCGGCCCGCGGCTCCGCCTCGCGGATACCGGCGCGGAGCCCGGTGGGTTCGTCGACGAGCGTGCCGAGCACGTCGAACACCAAGGCGTCGATGTCCACGCAACCTCCTCGTAAGGGTTAAACTAGCCGTTAACCGTCGAACGTACGAGAGGTCGGTAAGGGATGCAAGTAGCGTTAGACGATTACGTCTGGGCGGCGGGCATCGCGACCGAGCTGGTCAACACGGCACCTGAGGTCTGGCATGGTGAGGACCACCTGCCCGACCTGGCCTCCCTCGTCACCTTCGCCGAGCTTCATGGCCCCGACTCGCTCGCCACCCTCGCCCGCCAGGCGCGACCTGCCGGCCTTCGCGCCGTTCACGGCCTGCGCGACACGGTCCGAAGCCTGATCGACCACCCTTCGCGTGAGCGACTCATCGCCGGTGCCGCCGCACTCACGTCCCCGATCGGCGGCACCACCCTCGTTCCCGGCCCTGCGAACCACACCCGTTGGGCCGTCTCGCTTCGACCGGGAGCGACCATCCTCGACGCCCTCTCACTGATCTGCGGCATCGGCGTTCTCGGCGTCGTGCAAACCCTTGGAGAGAAACGGTTCCGATCCTGCGGCTCGCCGACCTGCCAGGGCGCGTTCATCGACACCACGCGCCCCGGACGGCGTCGTTATTGCATGCCGGGGCTGTGCGGCAACCGGATCAACGTCGCCAATCACCGAGCGCGCCAAGCCGCGGCCCGCACTCGTTGAAGGCGAGCCGCAGAGCCGACCACACAACAAATTTCACTGTCGCCCGATTGCCTAGCGGACGCCTTATGCAACTCCGCGACCACCGCGCTCTGTTAGCACGCCATTGACACACTACTCTTAGTTTACGCCAAGTATCCACCCGGTTCTTCGCATCTCGCTGCGCATGTAACAACCAGTCACGGCGGAACGAACTACACCTCACGCGATCTAGAGTGAGGTGGGGCGTGGAGTTACGTTTAGCCCTAATCGTCGGCGTAGACAACTACGCAATCCCAGGCATAGACCTGAAGTATGCCGCAAACGATGTTGCCATGATGTCGGAAATTTTCTCATCTTCAACGTACAGATACGACGTCCACACTCTAGTAAACAGCGAAGCAACTCGAAGTTCCATCATCAGGAAGCTAACAGAATTTAGACAACTCGAACCCGAAGCCATTGTATTTTATTTTGCGGGCCACGGCGTAACAACAGGAACAGGAACATATCTGGTTCTCTCGGAAACCGAAATGTATGACGAGGGCCTGGAACTAGACACCCTCTCGCGCGCCCTAGATATACAGGGCAACGATCGCGTCTCTTCGACTTTGACTCTTCTAGATTGCTGTCGCTCTGGGGCAGCCTCGCCGTACGCAGCAAGACCCACCTCAGTGAACGGAGAACTCGTCAGAGCCGCAACCTCTGATGATCTCGACCGGATCGGCCTTCAATCCTCCAGAACTCGGGCTGTAATTGCCGCCTGCTTACCAAGCCAGGAGGCATGGGAGGACCCCGAGGTGCAACATGGAGTATTCAGCTACTACTTGTCGGAAGGATTGAGTGGAGCCGCCGTCGACAAGTCGGGAAGAATTACAGTCGCCGGCCTCTATCAGCACGTATCTGCGCCATTCGAAAAAGATACTCGTCAGACACCGGTCTTGCGGGGCGATTTGTACGGCGACTTTATCCTAGCCGAAGGACTGCCTGTCGCGAAATTTACACAGGAAACAAATGAGGATAGAAGGAAATCACAGGAGCTCTCGATTCAACGCGGGCGGCAATTTCTTAATGAATACACGTTACGAAATGGCACCACGCGCACAGAATGGCTTGCTCGCGGCTACCAGGAGTCCTGCAAGTCTTTGGAGCCAGTTTTACTGTGGTTCGAAAAGGAAATACTAAAGAGCGACTTAGCTTCAAATATTGAATTTTTAACACTGTACGATTCCGCCTGGGCCGAAGCTGGCCACCTCGCAAATCTCGCCATCGATTTAGAAACAGAGAAAGGAAACGTAGTCAAGCACCTTGGCTCCGGAACCTTCGGAGCAGTTTGGCAGGTAGTCAACACAGCAGGCCCATTTGCCTATAAGGTGTACAGCCCGAGCGAACTTCGAAACTCCGACAAGCTCAAGAGATTCCGCCAGGGCTACATCGCCATGCGTCAGCTAAACCACAAAAACATAGTTCAAGTATATGATATGACCCAATGCCCTCTCGGCTTCACCATGGACTACATAGAAGGCCCCAATCTCAGGGAAATGGGTGCGCCAAAAGATGACCCGCTGCGCATCATAAGCCTGCTCGTCACAGTAGCCGAAGCATTACGTCACGCACATGCTCATAGCGTAATACACAGAGACATAAAGCCCGAAAACATCATCATGCAGTATGATGCCACGACCGGCGAGTTTGAACCATTTGTCACGGATTTCGACCTAGCCTGGTTCACTACGGCTACCCAACTAACAAATCAGGCGATCGGCGCCTTGTCCTATGCCGCCCCCGAACAGCTAACACCTCGCTCCGCCATACTAGCCCGGCAGCCAACGGTCGACGTCTACTCATTTGGGCAACTCGCCTATTATTGCGCCGTCGACAGCAACCCGACACCAATGGACTTCACCGGCAATGAGGCGACACTTTCAAGAACTCTAATCAGTTGGCCAAATGCCGAGGCTGCCGATGCCTTTATGACACTTTACCGAGACTGCAACTCTCCAACGCCGGATAGCAGACCTCAATCGATCCAAGATTGCATAGACAAACTCCTCAATGTCCGTGCACACCTCGTTAGCGCGACGCCAGATTCACCAATAACGGAGGTTCGACTCATTGAAGGGATCTCATTCGCATTCTCCGGCAGTCGGTCGTCTGAGTTCGCAAGTAAATCTGGGCGCACCGAAGTTAGCTTGACAATCAGAAATGCGGGAAGACGAGAGGGTACTATTCTCGAAGCGCGACTACGTGCAATAGGAGGAATTGGAGTAATTGGGACAAAGAACTCCATAAGGCGCCACGAGATAACGCGACAAATTGACTCGGCGATAGACAGGTATCCTAACGTTTCGCGCCGCGCAGGTAGCCATCCTCAATTCGAGGTCTATATTGACATTCGAAGTCTAAAACTCAAATATGGCGCCATTCAAGATTGCTTCTCGATTATCGATCGAGTCGTAGAAGTAATGGAGCGATAGAGTCTTTTGCGCTCATTGCCAGGTCGCACCTCTATTTGCACCCGATTTGTCCTCCCGAATAAACCTTCACTACGTTCAGAACGCGACCCGCTTCTCCGCTGCAACGCAGGATTAGAGTGCAATTTCGGATACAGCACGGAGCCCTCCCCGACAAGCGCCGAGGAGGGCTCCGCTACGACCGAACGATCAGACGCCGGCGATCTGCTGGATCCAGGGCCGGTACCGCGTGATGTTCGTGTACGCGGTGGTCGTCTGCCGGTCGCTCGTCGACGCGACGCCGACCTGGCGGCCGGAGGCGAACATCGGGCCACCCGAGTCCCCGCCGGCGGTGATGCCGTCGCCGCGGCTGGCGCAGACGGCGATGCCGCCGTTGTAGTCGCGGCAGGCGACCGAGGTGACGCGGACGTTGGCGACCTTCAGGTAGCGCGACTGGCAGTTGATCTCGGAGCCGCACTGACTGGTCGCGCCCCAGCCGTAGACCTGCACGGTCTGGCCGACGGAGACGTTGGCGGTGGTGCCCAGCGGCGAGTACGTCGCGGTGACGGGTGCGGTCAGGCGCACGATCGCGAGGTCCGCGCTCGCGTGCCGGGTGACGGTCGAGCCGGTGGCCATGGTGCCGCCGCTCTGCTGGTCGAGGCTGCCGATCCGGAAGGTGAAGGTGCCGCCGCTGGCCACACAGTGCTTCGCGGTCAGGATGTACTGCGGCGCGATGATCGTGGACGTACACGTTTGGCGGCCGTTGGCGAAGAGTCTGGCCGCCCAGGGGCCGCTCGTCGCGTTCTGGCCGCCGATGATCATCGGCTGGACGTCGGTGGACGGTTCCGCGGCGGTCGCCACGGGGGCGGTCGCGCCGAGCAGCGCCATCATGGCGGCGCCGGCGATCAGGGCGAATGAGCGCAATCGCATGGTCCGACTCATTTCTGCGGCCGGGTTCGGCCGCGTGGACGAGGAACGGGGGTGCGCTGATTCTGTGACCGGTCCGGCAAATCGGACACCGACGAAAGTCGCGTAGGCGCACCTATTTCTTCCGGCGTGGGCACCGTTAGGTGCCTCCTCTAGGTACCAGAACCGGGTTTTCCCATGATATGACCCGTTCGTCGTCCGTCCTTTTGGGACGGATGGCGGCATAACTCAAGGGGCATAACCTCGACGTCGGCGGCCGGGCGCCTCAGAATGACCATCATGACCGCAGCACAGTGGACCCCGACCTACGGCGACCCCTTCGAACCGGTGCCTTACCGGCCCGCTCGCATGTCCGCGGACGAGTCGCTGGCCACCGCCGCCGACCTGCGCCGACGGATGGACAGCCGCCGCACCGTGCGGATGTTCTCCCCCGACCCGGTGCCCGAGCAGGTACTGGTCGACGCCATCGCGGTGGCCGCGACAGCGCCCAGTGGCGCGCATCAGCAGCCGTGGACGTTCGTGCTCATCGAGGACGCCGACACCAAGCGGCGGATCCGCGAGGCCGCCGAGGAGGAGGAACGCGTCTCCTACGAGGGCAGGCTCGGCGAGGAGTGGCTGTCCGCGCTGCGGCCGCTGGGCACGGACGCCGTCAAGACCCACCTCACCGACGCGCCGTACCTCATCGTGGTGTTCCAGCAGCGCTACTTCCTCGACGAGGACGGCACCAAGCACAAGCATTATTACGTCGACGAGTCGGTGGGCATCGCGGTCGGCATGCTGATCACGGCGCTGCACCTGGCCGGACTGGCCGCGTTGACGCATACGCCGTCGCCGATGCGGTTCCTCGGCGAGCTGCTGGAGCGGCCGCAGAACGAGAAGGCGTTCGCCGTCATCCCGGTGGGTTACCCGGCTGACGACTGTGTGGTGCCGAACCTCGTCCGCAAGTCGATCGACCAGGTGCTCATCCGCCGCTGACTTCCCCTCGACCCGGGTGCGTGCGCGCACCCGGGTTGCGCGAAGTGGCCGTCAACGCACAGCCAAACTGCGCATTAGTGCAGTTTTCTGCTCAGTTTGACGCATCTCTTGACATATCCGGCGGCGAATAGACACAGTCTGGGGCACCGAAGGCGACACGAAGGAGTGTTCTTCATGGCCGACCTGCCCTCTGTCTCCCGGCGGACCTTGTTCGGTGGCGCGCTCGCCGCCGGGGCGCTCGCCGCGATGCCGGCGAGCGCCGAAGCCGCAGAGACCACCGGAGCGGAGAGTTCACCTCGCCGCCCTGGTCAGCGCAGCATGATCGGAGTGCCGTTCGAGCGGCACGCGACCGTCCGGATCGGGCTCATCGGGCTCGGGAACCGCGGTATGTCCATGATCGGCGGGTGGAGCGCCGTACCGGGCGCGGTGGTCACCGCGGTCTGCGACATCCGCGCCGAGCGCGCCAAGGCCGCGGCGGACAAGCTCGCCGCCGACGGGCGCCCGCGTCCGGCCGAGTACGGCGGATCCGCGGACGCCTACAAGAAGATGCTGTCCCGCACCGACATCGACCTCGTCTACATCGCGACGCCGTGGGAATTCCACTACCCGCAGGGCAAAGCCGCACTGCTGTCCGGCAAGCACGTCGGGGTCGAACTGCCCATCGCCACCGAGCTCGACCAGCTGTGGGACCTCGTCAACACCAGCGAGTCCACCCGCAAACACCTGTTCCTGGCCGAGAACTGCAGCTACGGCCGCAACGAGCTGGCCATCCTCAAGATGGCGCACGAGGGCGTCTTCGGCGAGGTCACCAACGGGCACGGCGGTTACCTGCACGACCTGCGCGAGCTGCTCTTCTCCGACACGTATTACACCGACGCGTGGCGCCGCAAGTGGCACACCCGCAGCACCGCGAGTTTCTACCCGATGCACGGTCTCGCGCCGATCGCGGCCTGCATGGACGTCAACCGCGGCGACCGGTTCGCCACGCTGCGCGCCACCGCGACCGAGCCGAAGGGGCTCGCCGACTACCGCGAACGGCACATGCCGCCCGGGCACCCGTCGTGGAAAGAGACCTACATCAACGGCGACCTGGTGAGCTGCCTGATCGAGACCGAGCAGGGCCGGATCATCCGAGCCGAGCACGACGTCAGCTCCCCGCGCCCGTACAGCCGCATCAACAGCCTCGCGGGCAGCCGCGGCATCGTCGAGGACTACCCGGAGCGGATCTACGTCGAGCCGGACCACAGCGGTCACGCGTGGAAGGACTTCAAACCGTACCGCGAGCGCCACGACCACTGGCTGTGGAAGAAGCTCAAGGACGACCCGAACCTCGGCGGTCACGGCGGTATGGACTACGTGCTGCAGTGGCGGATCGTGCAGCAGATGCGCGCCGGGCTCGTGCCGGACATCGACGTCTACGACTCGGCGACGTGGTGCTCCCCCGTGCCGTTGAGCGTGGTCTCGCTGGCCCGTGGCGGGAAGCCGGTCGCGGTGCCGGACTTCACCCGCGGCGGCTGGTCGAAGGCGCGGCCGGGTCTCGATTCGCAGCCCTCGGAGATGCCCGGCTAGGTCGCCGAATACCGCGGGACGACGCGGTAGACGCGAAGGTCCTTCGGGGTTCCCTTCGCTCGGAAGTTCCGGCGCGGACGCACGATGACTGCGTCCGCGTCGAGTTCTTCGACGACGCTTCCGCTTGCGAGCACCTCGTCGCCGTCCGCGGCGGCCATGACCCTGGCCGCGATGTTGACGTCGACGCCGAAGTAGTCGTCGCCGACACGCTGCGGATTCCCGCGATGGAGGCCCGCGCGCAGATGGGGCAGGTAGCCCTCGGCCTTGATCACGCTCACGGCGGAGCACGTCTCGTAGGCGGCGTTCACGGCTTCGGCCGGGTCGGCGAACACGGCCATCACACCGTCGCCGAGCCCTTTGACGACGCTCCCCCGATGTCCCTTGATGATGGACTCGGTGACGTCGGAGACCTCGCGGAGCAGCGCGAGGACACGCTCGTCGCCGGCCTCCAGTGCCCAGGTCGAGAAACCGACGAGGTCGGTGAACAGCACCGTGATCCCGTCCGTGGCCCGCGGCCGCGCGTCGGTCCGCCGGACGGCCTGCCACGCCTGCACGGCGGCCAGCCCCAGCTCACGGGTGGCGCTGGGCCGGTCGGCGCCCGCCTCGGCGAGCAGCCTGGCGAGCCGGTCGGACGATCGGCCGGTCGGCGGCGCCAGCGGATCGGCCTCGCCCGGGACGAGCTTCCGCAGGAACCGTGCCCCGCGCACCAGCTCGCCGCGCTGATCCGTCGCGCGCAGGAACCTGCGGGTGCGGAGGTGCCACGGGTCGGATCGCTCGGTCACGATCAAGACCCTAGCCGGTCCGGCGGGGCTCCTTCGACCGGAGCACCTGTCACGGTGGTTACAAGAAAGCTCCCCGGAATTCCCCTTTCCGCTTTGCCGTGACAATTCACGATCGGACAATTCCGCATACGGATGACAAGATCGACGCGTAAAGAAAACGCGATCGATCCCACCCCTTTCTCGTTGGTGACTTTCCACCTAAATTCGGCTGCGAGCCCATTCAACGACGAAAGGACCCGAGATGATGGAAACCCTCGTGCGAAAGGGTGTTCGCCGGTTCTGCGCGGCCGGGATCGCCGCCGCGGTCGCCGGCACGATGATGCTTTCCGCCGCCGGGACCGCGGCCGCCGCGGAAAAGAACCTCACGTACAAGGGCGGCTTTCCCCTCATCGGCGACCAGCAGGTGGCCGTGGTCGTCAAGGCCGAAATCCCGGCGACCGCCCAGGCCGGGACGCCGCTTTCGGTCCCGTTCTCCCTCGACGTCGACGCGGGTCAGGCCGCGGGCGACGGGCTCCGGCTGGTCGGTGCCACGAAGGTCTCCGGCACGATCTCCTCGAAGGTGAACGTCGCCCTCACCGGCGGGCAGTCGGTCTCCATCCCCGTCGAACTGCCCATCCCGGACACCGCCGTGCCCGCCGAAGGACCGTTGAAGTTCACCGCGGAGGGCAAGGTCGAGTTCACCATCCCGACGGGCACCCCCGCCGGTGACGCGACCAGCAGCGTGGACGGCGCGGCGACCACGCATGTGGTGACCGACAGTTCGCTGGGCGAGTTCGACGTCCAGCTCGCGCTCGACCCGCCCGACCAGGACACCGTCCTCGGCAAGACGACCGTCGGCTAGCCCCCCGGCGCCCGCCCTCGGCTCCGGCCGGGGGCGGGTTCTTGACCTCCAGCGCGGTGGAGGTCGCAAGCTGTCGATCATGTGGATTTGCGACAGGTGCGGGATCGAACATCCCGCCACCCCGGAACCGCCCCGCTGCGTTCTCGACCGCGGCGAGGTCGGCATCGAAGAGGCCGGCGACCTCGGCGCGCACACCGGGCGCTGGTGGACGCACGAGGAACTGATCTCCGTACCGCACAAGACCTCGCACCGCGATCACGGGCGCGGCCTGCACAGCGTGAAACGGGACCCGCACTTCGCGATCGGGCACTGGTCGTTCATCGCGACGACCCCGGCGGGGAACCTGCTCTGGGACCCACCGTCCTGGTTGGACACCGAGGTGCTCGACGTCGTGCGCGGGCTGGGCGACGTCGCCGCGATCGCCACCAGCCACCCGCATATGTTCGGCGCCCAGCTCGGCTGGAGCCGCGCACTGGGCGGGGTCCCGGTCCTGGTGAACGAACGCAACCGCGAATGGCTGCCCGCGCCCGATCCCGCGTTCGAGTTCTGGGACGAGCACACCGAACCGTTGCCGGGCCTCGAACTCGTCCGGCTCGGCGGGCATATGCGCGGCAGCGCCGTGGCCCGCACCCCGGACGGCAGCATCCTGGCCGGGGACACGATCACCGGAGGCCTGGCACCGAACTGGGTCTCGTTCCAGCGCAACTTCCCCAAGCACATCCCGATGTCCGCGGCCGTGGTCCGCCGGATCGTCGACAGGCTCGACGACTTCCCGTACGACCGGCTCTACACCCTCGGCGGCGACACCATCGATCGTGACGCCCGCGCCGTCGTGCGCCGCAGCGCCGAAACCCACATCCGGTGGGTGAACGGCGACTTCGACCACCTCACTTGACGACCGGTTCGTCCTTGCGGCGGAAGGACAACGCGATGAACCCCGCGACCGCCATGAAGAACGCGACGGCCCACATCCCGGCGCGGAAGCTGCCGGTCAGGCCCTGCAGCCAGCCCGCGAGGTAAGGGCCCGCGAAGCCCGCGAGGTTGCCGAAGGAGTTGATGAGGCCGATCCCGGCGGCGGCGCCGACCCCGACGAGGAAGGCGTTGGGCAGCTGCCAGAACACCGGGATGGCGGCGAACACACCGATCGCGCAGACGGTCACCGCGATCATCACCAGCAGCGGCGAACCCAGGTACAGCGCGGCCGCGATCGCGACCGCGCCGACGAACGCGGCGATGGCGACATGCCGGGCCCGTTCGCCGGTGCGGTCCGAATGCCGGGCCCACAGCACCATCGCCACCGCCGAAACCGCGTACGGGATCGCCGTGATCAGGCCGATCTCCACGATGCTGTAGCTGGTCTGGAACTGTTGCTGGAAGCCCTTGATCACCTGCGGCAGGAAGAACGCGAGCACGTAGAGGCCGAACACGATTCCGAAGTAGACGGCGCTCAGCGCGAGCACGCGCGGGTCGGTCAGCGCCGATCGCGTGCTCACCTCCTTGCCGACTTCGCGGGTGTCCTCCGCGTCGATCGCCGACTGCAACGCCGTGCGCTGCGACGGTGTCAGCCATTTCGCGTCACGAGGCCGGTTCGGCAGCAGGAAGAACACCGCCACACCGAGCAGGATCGAGGGCACCCCCTCGGCGAAGAACATGAAGCGCCAGCCCGCGTCGAAGCCGAACACGCCGTCGCCGTGCTCGATGAGCAGGGCCGAGACGGGGCTGCCGATGACCGACGAGAGCGGCACCGCGAGGAAGAACAGCGCGACGATCTTGGCCCGCTGGCGGCGCGGGAACCAGTAGGTGAGATACAGGATGATGCCGGGGAAGAATCCGGCCTCGGCCACGCCGAGCAGCACGCGGACGATGTAGAAGCTGACCTCGCCCTGGATGAACGCGGTGGCCGAGGCGACGATGCCCCAGGTGACCATGATCCGGGCGATCCAGATCCGGGCGCCGACCTTGTGCAGGATCACGTTGCTGGGCACCTCGAAGAAGAAGTACCCGACGAAAAACAGGCCGGCGCCGAGCCCGTAGGCCGCGGAGCTGATGCCGAGGTCGGCGTTCATCGTGAGCGCCGCGAACCCGACGTTGACTCGGTCGAGGTAGTTCAGCAGGTAGAGCAGCCCGAGGAACGGGACGAGCCGGATCATCGCCTTGCGGACCGCTTGCGCGGTGGAGACCTCTGCCGTCTGTTCGTCCATGGTGCACTCCTGCCCTCTTCCGGCCTGAAGGTGCGAGCCTAGGGCGTGTTTCATGAGTCTGTTCGATGGGCTTCGTGATCCAGGTGGTTCCTGGCGGTACGGGCGGATCGCCCTCGTACCGGGTCGTACTCGGGCGCATCCGCCCGTGCCGTCAGGGGCCGCCTGGGCGCGAAGACCGCGAACCCGACCCGTGAAACACGCCCTAGGGGGCCCGGTCAGAACATCGGCGGCAGGAACGCGCCGAGGTTTCCACCCGCCGCCCGGTCCGCGGGGTCCGGGTCGATCTGGACCGAGTCCGGGTTCCGCGGATCGTAGGTGACCTTGACCGTCGAACCGCGGGACGGGGCCTGAAGCGGCGACGTGACCATCGTCGTGATCACCGTCCGGTCCCCCTCGTCCGTGGGGAACCGGACCTGCACGGTGAACCGCGGGTTCCCCATCACCCAGACGTTCGTGAACTCGACGCCGACGACGTGGCCCATCACCTGTCGGCCGGTCTGGGCCAAGGCCTGCGCGCGGTCGTCCGCCTCCGCCTTGGTGACGAAGGCCCGGCCCAGCACCATGACCATCACCAGCGCCGCCACCCCGGCCACCGCGGGCACCAGATACGGCTCGTAGTAGACGATCCAGTCGACGTCGGTCCAGGGTTCGGCCGCGCCGCCGGCGAACGGTTGCCGTTGTCCGATCGCTTCGGGCGGCGTCCATGACGGGATCGCCACGCCGCTGCCCAGCGCGATGCCGAGGGACGCCGCCAGTGTGCTCGCCCGGAAGCCGATGCCCATGCCCCGCAACGACATCCCGCCGCCCCACAGCATCGCGAACCCGAGTGACGACGCCACCGTGATCGAGACGCTGAAGAACAGGACGAGTGAGACCTGCGGGCCCGCGTCGGCCCCCCACGCGTCGACGCGGTTCAGCGACATCAGCCGGAAGCCGTCCAGCAGCCCGAGGGCGCCCGACCAGCCCACGACCGCCCAAGCGAGGGTCGTGGGCACGCCGAGCAGCCACAGGCGCGGGCCGGGACGGCGGGCCTGCCGGGGGTCGCCCGGCAGGCCGAACTCGAAGGTGCCGAACATCGCCCGCCGCCTACGCGATCGGGCCGAACACGGCGACCTTCGCCGGGTCGGCGGGGTCGACGCGGGCCTCGTGGCGGGTGCCGGGCGCGTACTGCTGGATCGTCGCCAGGGGCGTGATCAGCTGCGCCACCGTGGTGTAGGTGGTGCCGTCGGCGCGGGTGACGTCGAGCGTCGCGGTGTACTGCGCCTGTCCGGCGATCTTCCGGCCGGTCGGGTCCAGGCCGCGGATCACCAGGGTGGCGGGCTCACAGGTGTCGTAGAGCCGCCGCAGTTCGGTGCCGTAGGCCTGCAGTTCCTGCTGCTGGCGCAGCTGCTCCTCCATCGGCAGCGCGAGGAAGGCCGCCATGTCCGGGTCGGCGTTGAGGTTGCGGAACGCCTGCGCGGCCAGCTGCGGCGTCGGCAGCTGCGGGGTGATGTCGTGCCCCTGCGCGGCGGCCGCCCGCCGGAACTGCTCGGCGTGCTGCTGGAAGTCCTGGGCGCCCCGCGCCATGCCCTGCTGGGTCGCGTCGTTGATCTTGTCGCGGATCTTCTTGAACATCGGGTCCAGCCTTTCGCCGTGTCGTTCTCGATGGACACAGCTTCGGCGGGCCGAGGTGCTACCGAACCCAGGTTTTGGCGTCGTCGGTGGCGTCGAGGCAGGTCAGGGGCGCCCAGAAGACCGGCGAGCGGGCCGGTTCCGGGTTCTCGCGCCAGCGCGCGAGCCGCGACCGCTGCCAGTCGTTCAGCTCGGTGACCGGGTCGTCGCCCGCCAGGGCGGTGTCGACGGCGATGACCAGCTCGGACATCGGATC
>NZ_JACBXD010000010.1 GCF_013870525.1 Amycolatopsis pittospori | reverse complement strand
CCGACGCCGCGGCCCGCGCCGAGGTCGAAAAGGCTTGGGGCGTCGAGCTTCCCGCCACGGCGGGCCGCGACACCACCGCGATCCTCAAGGCCGCTTCGGGCCAGGACATCGACGGCCTGCTGGTCGGCGGCGTCGACCCGGACGACCTGCCGGACCCGGATCTGGCCCGCCGCGCCCTCGAGAACGCGAAGTTCATCGTGAGCCTGGAACTGCGGCACAGTGCGGTCACCGAGCACGCGGACGTCGTCCTCCCGATCGCCCCGGCGGTCGAGAAGGCGGGCACCTATCTGAACTGGGAAGGCCGCCGCCGCGAGTTCACCGTCACCCTCGAAGGCACCGGCGCCCTGCCGGACTGCCGGGTGCTCGACACCCTCGCCGTCGAGATGGACGCGGACATCTTCACGCAGACCCCGGCGGCGTCCGCCGCCGACCTGGCCAAGCTGCCGGGCAAGACCGAGCCCGCGGCCTTCGAGCCGATCGCCGCCGCGGCGGCCTCGGCCGCGGGGAACGGCAAGGTCCTGCTCGCCACCTGGCGTCAGCTGATCGACAACGGTTCGCTGCAGGACGACGAGCCGCACCTCAAGGGCACCCAGCGCGAGATCGTCGCCCGGCTCTCGGCGAAGACCGCCGAAGGTTTGGGCGGCACCGTGAAGGTCTCCACCGAACGCGGTTCCATCACGCTGCCGGTCGAGGTCGCGGACCTGCCGGACGGTGTCGTGTGGCTCCCGGGCAACTCCGACGGCTCAGCCGTCCGCGCGGCACTGGCCGCGGGACACGGCTCGGCCGTCACCCTCACCGGAGGTGAGAAGTGACTCCGTTGCTCACCCAGATGCCGGACGCCGCCGAACGGGCGGCGCTGCTGGCGGACGACCCGTTGTGGCTGATCCTGATCAAGACGGTCGTGATCCTGCTGATCGGCCCGATCCTGACGATCTTCCTGATCGTCTGGGAGCGCAAGGCCGTCGGCCGGATGCAGAACCGTCCCGGCCCCAACCGGGTCGGCCCCGGCGGCTACCTGCAGTCCCTGGCGGACGCGATCAAGCTGCCGTTCAAGGAACAGATCATCCCGGACACCGCCGACCGCAAGGTGTACTTCCTCGCGCCGGTGATCTCCGCGGTGCCGGCGCTGATCGCGCTGGCGGCGATCCCGTTCGGCCCGGTGGTCTCGATCTTCGGTGAGAAGACCACGCTTCAGCTGGTCGACCTGCCGGTCGGCGTGCTGGTGATCCTGGCCTGCTCCTCGATCGGCGTGTACGGCCTCGTGCTCGCGGGCTGGTCTTCCGGTTCCCCGTATCCGCTGCTCGGTGGACTGCGAAGCGCGGCTCAGGTGATCTCCTACGAGATCGCGATGGGTCTGTCCATCGTGGGCGTCATCCTCTACGCGGGTTCGATGTCGACGTCGCAGATCGTCGAATCGCAGCAGACCGGCTGGTACTTCTACCTGCTGCTGCCGAGTTTCGTGATCTACCTGATCTCCATGGTCGGTGAGACCAACCGCGCCCCGTTCGACCTCCCCGAGGCCGAATCCGAGCTGGTCGGCGGTTTCCACACCGAGTACAGCTCGATGAAGTTCGCGATGTTCTTCCTCGCCGAGTACGTCAACATGGTGATCGTTTCGGCGTTCGCCACGACGTTGTTCCTCGGTGGCTGGAAGTTCCCGTTCGTCAGCGCCGACCACGCGCTCAACCAGGGCTGGCTCCCGCTGCTGTGGTTCACCGCGAAGCTGTTCATCCTGCTGTTCGGCTTCATCTGGCTGCGCGGCACGCTGCCGCGGCTGCGGTACGACCAGTTCATGCGGCTGGGCTGGAAGGTCCTGGTGCCGGTCAACCTGGTCTGGATCGTGGTGATCGTCTCGGTCCGCGCGATCAAGAACTCGGGCGGGCTCTCCACCCCGCAGATCCTCATCGGCGGCGGCGTGCTCATTCTCGTCGTCGTCATCCTGAGCCTGCTCCTGCCGGACAAGAAGGTCCCGGACGACGACTTCGTCCCGGTGACCGGTGGCGGGTTCCCGGTGCCGCCGCTCGACCTGCAGGTCCCGGAGAAGACCCCGCGTCAGAAGGCCCTCGAGAAGGCCGAAGCCCGGGCGGCCAAGCGCAAGCCCGCGGCGGTTTCCAGTGGAAGGGAGGCCGGCGATGGGGATGTTTGATCCCATCAAGGGTTTCGGTGTCACCTTCGGGATGATGTTCAAGAAGGTCGCCACCGAGGAGTACCCGGAGGCGGGCGCCCCCGCGGCCCCGCGCTACCACGGCAGGCACCAGCTCAACCGGCATCCGGACGGGCTGGAGAAATGCGTCGGCTGCGAGCTGTGCGCGTGGGCCTGCCCGGCGGACGCGATCTTCGTCGAAGGCGGCGACAACACCGAAGAGGCACGCTTCTCGCCCGGTGAGCGGTACGGCGCCGACTACCAGATCAACTACCTGCGCTGCATCGGCTGCGGGTTGTGCGTCGAGGCCTGCCCGACCCGGTCCCTGACGATGATCAACTTCTACGAGCTGGCCGACGACGACCGGCAGAGGCTGATCTACACCAAGGAAGACCTCCTCGCGCCGCTGCTGCCGGGTATGGAGCAGCCGCCGCACCCGATGCGGCTGGGCGAGAACGAGCAGGACTACTACGTCAACGGCCCCGAGCTCGCGCGGCAGCAGCCCTCCGGTGCGACCGAAGCGACGGAGGCCCTCAAGTGATCACGGCTTTCCTCGCCCAGACCGACGTTTCGGCCGGGATCACCACCGGCGAGACCATCGCGTTCTGGGTGCTCGGCCCGCTCGCGCTGCTCGGCGGTCTCGGCATGATCTTCTCCCGCAACGCCGTGCACTCGGCGCTGTGGCTGGTGCTCACGATGCTGTGCCTCGGCGCGCTGTACATGATCCAGCAGGCGCCGTTCCTCGGCTTCACGCAGATCATCGTCTACACCGGCGCGATCATGATGCTGTTCCTGTTCGTGCTGATGATGGTCGGCCGGGAGAGTTCCGACTCGGTCGTCGAAGTCCTGCGTGGACAGCGGGTCATGGCGACCCTGCTCGGCATCGGCGTCGGCGGGCTGCTCGCGGCGGGCCTCGCCCGCTCGCTGGCCAACGTCACCCCGGCGATGCCGCTCGACCCGGCGAACGTCGACGGCGGTGGCCCCGGCGGCCTGGGACGGCTCATCTTCACGAAGTACCTGTTCCCGTTCGAGCTCACCTCGGCGCTGCTCATCACCGCCGCGCTCGGCGCGATGGTGCTCGCCTTCACCGACCGGCACGCCAAGGGCGGCAAGAAGTCGCAGAAGGAACTCGTCGTCGACCGGTTCACCGGAAAGCACGACAGGCCTTCGCCGCTGCCCGGCCCGGGTGTCTTCGCGACCGCCAACTCGATCGCCACCCCGGCGCTGCTGCCGGACGGCTCGATCGCCCCGGAGTCGCTTTCGGACATCATCGAGTCCACTTCGGCCTCACGGCTGGAAAACGAGCGCAAGCAGGTCGCCGGCACGGAACCGGGCCCGGACGCCCACGCGCTCGTAGGTAAGAAAGAAGGGGACGAGGAATGACCCCGACGTACTACCTGCTCCTGTCCGCGCTGCTGTTCACCATCGGCGCGGTCGGGGTGCTGGTGCGCCGCAACGCGATCGTCGTGTTCATGTGCATCGAGCTGATGCTGAACGCGGCGAACCTGTCCCTGGTCACGTTCGCCCGGATCAACGGCGGGCTCGACGGCCAGGTGATGGCGTTCTTCGTGATGGTCGTCGCCGCCGCGGAGGTCGTGGTGGGGCTCGCGATCATCATGGCGATCTTCCGCACCCGGCGCTCGGCCTCGGTCGACGACACCAACCTGCTGAAGTACTGAGGGAGCACCGAGAGTGACCGCATCATCGTGGCTGCTGGTGGCCTTTCCCGCCCTCGGCGCCCTTGTTCTCCTGCTGGCCGGTAAACGCGCTCGTCCCTGGGGACACATCCTCGGCAGTGCGACCGTGTCACTGTCCTTCGTCTACGGCCTGATCCTGTTCTTCACGGCCGACACGAAGAACATCGCGGACGTCAAGCTGTTCTCGTGGATCCCGGTCTCGGCGCTGCAGGTCGACTTCGGGCTTCGGATCGACGCGCTTTCGCTGACGTTCGTCCTGCTGATCACCGGTGTCGGCATGCTGATCCACTTCTACTCGATCGGCTACATGGCCGAGGACCGCGATCGGTCGAGGTTCTTCGCGTACCTCAACCTGTTCGTCGCCTCGATGCTGATCCTGGTGCTGGGCAACAGCTTCGTGACGCTGTACCTCGGCTGGGAAGGTGTCGGCCTCGCGTCGTACCTGCTCATCGGCTGGTACCAGGACCGCCCGTCCGCGGCCACCGCGGCGAAGAAGGCGTTCCTGATGAACCGCGTCGGTGACGTCGGGCTCGCGCTGGCGATCTTCCTGATGTTCAAGTACGTCGGGAGCACCGGCTACGCCGAAGTCTTCGGCGCGATCGACAAGATCCCGACCGGCGCCATCACCGCCATCGCGATCCTCCTGCTGCTGGGTGCCTGCGGTAAGTCCGGCCAGTTCCCGCTGCAGGCCTGGCTCCCGGACGCGATGGAAGGCCCGACCCCGGTTTCGGCGCTCATCCACGCGGCGACGATGGTCACCGCCGGCGTCTACCTGGTCGCCCGCGCGCACGAGATCTTCAACGCCACCCCGGACGGCAGGCTGATCGTCACCCTCGTCGGTACGGTCACGCTGCTGATCGGGTGCATCATCGGCTGCGCGTACGACGACATCAAGAAGGTGCTGGCGTACTCCACGGTCAGCCAGATCGGGTACATGATGCTCGCCGTCGGCCTCGGGCCGATCGCGTACGCGCTGGGCATCATGCACCTGGTCGCGCACGGTTTCTTCAAGGCCGGGCTGTTCCTCGGGGCCGGTTCGGTCATGCACGCCATGAACGACGAGGTCGACATGCGGAAGTTCGGCGGGCTGCGCAAGCACCTGCCGGTCACCTTCTGGACCTTCGCCCTCGGCTACCTGGCCCTGATCGGCATCCCGCCGCTTTCCGGCTTCTTCACCAAGGACGCGATCATCGAAGCGGCGCTGTCCCAGGGCGGTTGGCGCGGCTGGGTGATGGGCGGCGCGGCACTGCTCGGCGCCGGGCTCACCGCGTTCTACATGACGCGCCTGATGGTGATGACCTTCTTCGGCAAGGAACGCTGGAAGGAGATCAAGAGCAGCGACGGCCGCGACTTCCACCCGCACGAATCTCCCGCGGTGATGAAGTGGCCGATGATCATCCTGGCGATCGGCTCGATCGGTGCCGGTGCGTTCTTCGCCCTCGGCGACCGGTTCGCCGAATGGCTCTCGCCGGTGGTCGGACCGCTGGAGGAGGGTGGCCACAGCGTCATCCCGCACGCGCTGGTCCCGATCCTCACCGTGGCGCTCTCGGTGCTGGGTGCGGCGGCCGCGTGGCTCTTCGTCGGTCGTAAGGACGTTCCGGTGGAACGCCCCGAGCGGGTCTCCGCCGTGGTCAAGGCCGCGCGCAACGACCTCTACGGCAACACCCTGAACGAGACGCTGGTCGCCCGCCCGGGCACCTGGCTCGCCCGCGCCCTGGTCTACGTGGACAACCGCGGGGTCGACGGCGCGGTCAACGGCCTCGCCGCCGGGCTCGGCGGCGGATCCGGGCGCCTGCGCCGCCTGCAGACCGGCTTCGTCCGCTCGTACGCACTGTCCATGCTGGGCGGCACATTCCTGCTTCTGGCGGCACTCCTGCTGGTGAGGTTCTCCTGATGACCTGGCTACTCGCAACCATCCTGCTGCCGCTGGTCGGCGCCGCGGTCGTCGCGGGGATGAAGAAGAACGACAGGCTGGCGACGCTCACCGCGCTCGCGGTTTCCATCCTGACGTTCCTGCTGGTGATCCCGCTGTGGGCGAGCTATTCGCCGACGGGGGACCGGATCCAGCAGAAGTCCTCGATGGACTGGATCCCGAACTTCGGCATCCACATCTCGTTCGGCATCGACGGCATCGCGCTGGTGATGATCGCGGTCATCGGGCTGCTGGTGCCGATCGTGGTCGGCGCGCTGGGCCTGACCGACAAGCTCCCGGCCGGGCGCTCGGCGGGCGGGTTCCTCTCGCTGATCCTGGTGCAGGAAGCGCTGACCATCGCGGTGTTCGCCGCGACCGACGTCTTCCTGTTCTACGTGCTGTTCGAGATCATGCTGATCCCGATGTACTTCCTGATCGGCGGCTACGGCGGCGCGAACCGGCAGTACGCGGCGGTCAAGTTCTTCCTGTACTCGTTCCTCGGCGGCCTGATCATGCTGGCTTCGGCCATCGGGGCGTACTCGATGGCGTCGGACGAACTCGGCAAGGGCACCTTCGACTGGGAAACGCTGGTCACGGTCGTCCGCGACGCTCCGACGGGCACACAGATCTGGCTGTTCCTCGGGTTCTTCCTCGCCTTCGCGATCAAGGCCCCGCTGGTGCCGTTCCACACCTGGCTGCCGGACGCCGCGGGCCAGGCGCCCATCGGCGTCGCGGTACTGCTGGTCGGCGTGCTGGACAAGGTCGGCACGTTCGGGTTCCTGCGCTACTGCCTCCCGATGTTCCCGGAGGCCAGCAAGGAACTCGCACCGTTCGTGCTGGTGCTCGCCGTCGCGGGTGTCCTTTATGGATCGATCCTCGCGGCCGGGCAGCGCGACATGAAACGGTTCATCGCCTATGTGTCGATCGCCCACTTCGGCTTCATCGCGCTGGGCATCTTCACCTTCAACGAGCAGGCGATGGTCGGCTCGGTGTCGTACATGCTCAACCACAGCCTCGCCACCGGCATGCTGATCGTGGTGGTCGGCCTGATCGTCATGCGCGGCGGGTCCACCAAGATCTCCGACTACGGCGGCATGGCGAAGGTGACCCCGCTGCTGGGCGGCATGCTGCTCATCGCCGGTCTGTCCACTTTGTCCCTGCCCGGCACGAACTCCTTCATCAGTGAGTTCCTGGTGCTGCTGGGGTCCTTTGTGGACTACCCGGTGTACACGATCATCGCGACGGTCGGCATGGTGCTGGCCGCGGCGTACGTGCTCTGGCTCTACCAGCGCGTCATGCAGGGCCCCGTCCGCGGTGACGCCCTCATGGGCGCCGGCGGAGGCCCGGGCACGGCCATCGCGCCCGAACTGGGCGCCACCAAGGCCATCAAGGACCTCGGCGGCAAGGAGATCGCGATCCTGGCGCCGATGGTCGTGCTGATCATCGCGCTCGGGTTCTATCCCAAGCCGGTGCTCGACACGATCACCCCGTCGGTGCAGGCGACGATGTCGTCCGTACAGGGAGGCAAGTAACAGTGCTCTTCTTGACTCAGGCGCCGGCGGTCGAGTTGCCGTCGATCGACTACTTCGCCGTCACGCCGATCCTGATCATCCTCGGAGCGGCATGCGTCAGCGTGCTGTTCGAAGCCTTCCTGCCCAAGCACATGCGGTGGCCGTCGCAGGTCTTCCTGTCCCTGCTCGGGATCGGGGCGGCGGGTGTCTTCCTGGTCTGGTACGCCAGTTCGACCGCACCGAAGAGCGGCGTCACGACCTTCAGCGGCGCGATCGCCGTCGACCGGCCGTCGCTGTTCCTCTGGGGCACGCTGCTGGCGCTGGCACTGGGCGCGGTGCTGCTGATCGCGGACCGCTCGGTCGAACCCGGCGGCGCGTTCGTCGCGCAGGCCGGTATCCGGCCCGGCACGCTGCAGGACCGCGCGCAGGTCGGCACCACCGGTATGCAGACCGAGGTCTTCCCGCTGACGCTGTTCGCGCTCGGCGGCATGATGTCGTTCGTCGCGGCCAACGACCTGCTGACCATGTTCATCGCCCTCGAGGTGCTGAGCCTGCCGCTGTACCTGATGTGCGGCCTGGCACGACGTCGTCGCCTGCTCTCGCAGGAATCCGCGGTCAAGTACTTCCTGCTCGGCGCGTTCTCGTCGGCGTTCTTCCTCTACGGTCTCGCGCTGCTCTACGGCTACGCGAACTCCGTGAAGTTGTCGGACATCGCGAACGCCGCCGCCGGTTCGGACCGCTCGGACACGCTGCTGTTCGCCGGGCTCGGACTGCTCGCCGTCGGCCTGCTGTTCAAGGGTTCGGTCGGCCCGTTCCACACCTGGACCCCGGACGTCTACCAGGGCGCGCCGACGCCGGTCACCGCGTTCATGGGCGCCTGCACCAAGGTCGCCGCGTTCGGCGGGATCCTGCGGGTGTTCTCGGTGGCGTTCGAATCGACCAGCTGGGAATGGCGCGGGGTCCTCTGGGGCGTCGCGATCATCTCGATGCTGATCGGCGCGGTGCTGGGCCTCACCCAGACCGACGTCAAACGCATGATCGCCTACTCGTCCATCGCGCACGCCGGTTTCCTGCTCGTGGGTGCGATCGCGATGACCGAGGAAGGCCTTTCGAGCACGCTGTTCTATCTGCTGGCCTACGGCTTCACCACGCTCGCCGCGTTCGGCGTCGTCTCGCTGGTGCGGGACTCGAACGGCGAGGCGACGCACCTGTCCGCCTGGGCGGGGCTCGCGAAACGGTCGCCGGTACTGGCCGCGGTGTTCACCTTCCTGCTGCTCGCACTGGCAGGTATCCCGCTGACCAGTGGTTTCGTCGGCAAGTTCGTGGTCTTCTCGGCGGCCCTGTCCGACGGGATGGCGCCGCTGGTCGTCATCGCGCTGGTGTTCAGCGCCGTCGCCGCGTTCTTCTACCTGCGGGTGATCGTGCTGATGTACTTCTCCGAACCGGCGCCCGACGGCCCGACCGTCACCGTGCCCGGCGCGTTCACCACCACCGCGATCACGCTCGGCGTCATCGTCACGCTGGTGCTCGGGCTGATCCCGGCGTTCGCCCTCGACTGGGCGGCCTCCGGCGGTTTCGCGCTGAAGTAGTCCTTTCGTACGAAAGGCCCCCTCGCTGTCGTGAGGGGGCCTTTTCGTGTCAGGGCAGCGTCAGGAGCGTGTCAGACCGGCCCTCGATAGTTGCTCACATGACACAGCACAGCACCACCACTTCCCCCTGGACCGGCATGATTTCCGTCGACGACACGGCGCTGGCCGTGACCGACAGCGGCGGCCCCGGCATCCCGGTCGTCTACCTCAACGGCCAGTTCGCGACCCAGGGCTACTGGCGGCGGATCCTCGCCGACCTCGGGTCGGACTGGCGTCACATCACCTACGACGAGCGCGCTCGCGGCAAGTCGAAGCGTTCGGCGGACTACTCCTTCGAAGTCGCCGTCCGCGACGTCGACGCCGTTCTCGAAGCCCGAGGCGTGGAGCGGGCCGTGGTCGTGGGCTGGTCCTACGGCGCCGTCGTCGCGGCGCACTGGGCCGCCCGGAACCCGGAACGCACCTTGGGCGCTGTCCTGGTCGACGGCGCGTTCCCGTACGACTGGCTCGACGACGCCATGGAGCAGCGGATCCGCAAACTGTTCAAACGCCTGAACCTGGTCATGCCGCTGCTGCGCCCGACCGGTCTGGCCCCGCGAATGACCGCCGCGCAGCAGGCCGAGAGCAACATCGAACTCGGCAAGCTCTCCCGGGAGGCCGAGCTGGGCCCCGTGCTGGACGGTCTCACCGTGCCGACGAGGTACGTCGTCGCTTCCGGAACCTCCTTCGGCAGCAAGGGAGACGAGCAGGAACAGATCCGTGCCGGCCTCGACGCGGTGACCGCCCGCAACCCGAACATCAAGGTGAGCGCGAAGGTCGAGAGCAACCATGGCGCGCTGCTGAAGAAGGACTTCCGCGCCATCGCCGACGCCGTCCGGGAAGTCGCCCATATCGGGAGCTGACTTGCCTTGGTGCATCGGGCACGGTGCTGGCGATGCCGAAACCGAAGCCCACACCTCAGGCGAGGGCGCTCGCCGAAGGACTACGAGACGCGCGGAGGGCGGCCGGACTGGCCGCCACCGAAGTGGCGGACAGACTGGCGTGGTCCCAATCGACGATCAGCCGGATCGAGACCGGGGCGCGGGCGGCGTCCGCCGAAGAGGTTTCGGCACTGCTCGCGGTCTACCGGATCACCGGTGAACGGCGAGACGCGCTGCTCGCCCTGTCCCGCGACATCGGGCCATGGTGGTTCGGCGACATGTCTCTTCAGCGGAAGGCCCTCGCACAGTACGAAAAGGAGGCCACCAAGATCGTCGAGTTCGGAACCGTCCTCCTGCCCGGCCTGCTGCAAACACCGTCTTACGCGAGGGCCGCGGACCTTCCCGCCGCGGCTGTCGAAGCTCGGCGGGAACGGCAGAAGATGCTGGGACGGAAGAAGTTCGTCGCTTACATCGATGAAGGGGCACTGCGCCGTCAGGTCGGCGGACCGCGGGTGATGGCGAATCAGCTCCAGCACCTCGTCGCGATGTCCGAGCGAACCAACGTCGAACTGCGGGTCATTCCCTTCTCAGCCGGCGCACATCCCGGCGGCGCCTACGTCCTGCTGGAATTCGGCGGCACGCGGTCGTTGGTGTACCAGGAACGACGGCGATACGGGCTGATCCTGCACCGGCCCGTCGACGTCGAACCGTATCTCCAGTCCACAGTGGACGCGGTGGCGCTGGATCCCGCGCGGTCGGTGCGGCTGATCGAGTCAGTGATCGAGGCTCGCCCGCAGCGCGGCGACCTTTTGGGCCAGCAGCGTGGGTTCGCCGGGCAGGACGGTGATGTACCGATTTCTGGGTGAGCCGGTCACGTGCATGGCCACCCGTCCGGCGTCGAGGTCCAGATACGACAGGCCGTCGACGGCCTCGGTGCGTCTACCGCCGTCAGAACGCTTCGCCGCGGCGAAGAACCCGACGCCGAAATACGGTTGCTCGAAGACCTCGTCCAGCCGCCGCGCCTCCCGACTTCGTGACTCGGGTTCGTCGTACAGTTCGTTCCCCGCGCCAGGCTTGAATTCGTCCTGGGACAAGGAAAACGGTGCGAACCGCGCGGGCGGGTACTCGGGCAGGTTCATCACGAGCGCCGCCGCGCGATCTGTCGTCCGCACGCCTTTCAGCCACACCCGGCCGCCTTCGCAGATCGCGGTCACCGCCGCGCGTCCGCGCACAGCGACGAGCACGCTGTACTGCTCCGCTTCCGTCCGCAGCGTCGCGTAGTACTCGGTGTCCGGCCGGTCGAGAACGTGCAAGACGTCCTCGAAGTCGCTGGTCAGCCGCTTGCCCTCGGTGAACCCGAGCCCGCCGAGCTCCTCGAACGCGGCCCGGTCCTCGCCGTTGCGCGACGACGGCGGCACGTAGCGCAGCCCGCCCGCGAAGATCAGATGCGGATCTCCGCAGCCGGCGTGACGGAACGCGGTCAACAAAGTGTCGAGCGTGATCTCGACCGGGCGCGCGAGCACCACGTGTCTCCCTCCCCTGGGACTGTGGTGCTAGCTCTTCTTCTCGCCGATCACCGGCGGCATAGGCTTTTCGGTGTAGCCGCCGAAGGTCTCGTCCGGATCCGGGTTCTGGAGGTACGACGGAGCCCTCTTTTCCTTGTCCTCCTCGCCCTTCCCGCGGCCCGCGCCAGGCGCCATCGGCATCCCGTTCGCGCCGCCACGACCGGCGGCACCCGCGGAACCGGCCGCGCCACGACCGCCGACGCCTTCACCCGGCATCCCGGCGCCGCTGCGGCCACCCATGCCGGGCTGCCCCGCCGTGCCACCGGGACCACCCGGGACACCTGGTGTGCCGCCTCGGAAGCCGCCTCCGGTCACGCCCGGTGTTCTGCCGCCTGTTCCCGTTCCCGGCCCGCCGGTCACTGGTCCTCCGGTCCCTGGGCCGAACGGGCCGTACCCAGGCGGGAACGTGCCGGGTGGGTTGTAGGAGGTGGGCGGTCGGCCGTTCGGCCCGAAGTCGAGGTTCGCCGCCGGCGGCACGACCGGCGTGGTCTGGGGCGGTGTGTACGAATTCGCGCGGGTCCCGTCGTCGGGCTGCTGGTGGGAGCCCGGCTGCTGACCCGGCAGGTGCTGACCCGGCTGGAGGCCTTGGCCGGGCTGCGGACCCTGGCCCGGCTGCGGGCCGCTGTCGGCGGGTCCGCCCTGACCCGGTCCGGGCGTGCCGGTTCCCGGCCCGTTCGGTCCACTCGTGCCGCGATAAGGCTCCGCGATGCCGGGATCGCGCCTGCCGTCGGAGCCGTCGCCGAACCCCTTCGCCGCTGGTTTCCCGGAGCTGCCGTCGTCCAGTGTGACACTGCCGCCGGGGTCGACGAGCTGCGCGTACTGGGCGGGCAGCACATCGCCGTTGGAGGTGCTGGCCGAGTGGTAGGTCGCGAAGGTGTCGATGTTGTGCTGGCTGTCGGCCTGGTAACTCTTGACCCTGTCCCAGTAACCGAACTGGCCGCCGCCACCCATGAGGGCCTTCACGTCCTCGGCCGTCGGGGCGGGCTGCTCTGGCGGAACCGGCTTGACGGAGTTCTTCGCCGACCCGAACGCGCCCAACTGCGCGGTGATGGCGTTCTGGGCGATGCTCAGGTGCATCGCGTCGTCCATCGCGGCCTCGACCAGGGGCTTCGTCGCGTCGGCGGCCGCATTGCCCGACGCTCCCTGCCAACCAGCCATGGTCTTCTGGGCGAGCGAGGTGAGCCTCTGCGCACGTTCATGGTGTCGCTTGGTCAAGTTGAAACCACTTCGCTGGGCATCGGACAAAGAGCCGGTGCCTTCACCGCTGGTGATCTGTTCGTAGATCTGGGCGGCAGTGAGCGGCCCTTCGGTGGCCATCAGTTGCCTCCTCGGACCGTGGCGAGGACCCTGATCGCTGCTTCGCGCGCTGCGTCACAGGGGTCCTTCTGGCCGATGTTCGCCTCGGACTGCTCGAGGGAGATGCTGATGGTCTGGGTATCGCTGGTTCCCAGCGCCACCGAACAGCGGCCTTCACTGGCGCGCTCGTCTTTGGTGTCATAGGCCGTCACCGGGTATCCGTCAATCGGTGCGAGCGGTTCAAGGAGTTCGTAAGTCGTTCCCTTGGCTGCATAGAACTTCGCAGTGCCGCTGTCCGGCAGATTGCTGAAGATCACGTTGACGCTGGGTTGAGCGGTTGAGGGGACCGACCACATGCAGGCAGGGCCCGCTGAGCTGTCAAGTCGTTCCACCGTTTCGATGGTGGGACCGAGGATCTGTTTGGCCTGTGCGTCGGTAAGTGCCTTGCACGGTGTTTGTTTGATTTGTGCGAGTTCGATCGGACTGCTGACCTTGGGAGCTTCGGGAGCCTGGCTGGCCGAGTTCGACGGGTTCGTGTTTGCTCCGCCGTTGGTAGGTGTGGGGGTCCCGTTGGTGGTTGGTGTCGAGCATGCGGCGAGAGTGAGGGCGGTCGCGCTAAGCATGAGAATGGTGCGTCGCATCAGGCGATGCCCTCCGGCAGCTGGTTGATGACTGTTCTGGCGTGGTCTTCAGCGGTGGCGTACTTGCCAAGCGCGGTCAGGTACTTGCTAGCCATACTCTTGCAGTAGGCGATGCGATGCCTGAGCGCTTCTTCAAGTGCGGCGCCTGACTTTCGGGTGACTTCGGCGTTGCCCCCGCTAGCGTATTCGCGCCCTGGTGGCTGGGCCACAGCTATGGCTCGTGCCTCGTTCAGGTCGAACACGTATTCCTTAGCGAGGCCGGTCCACTCCGTCACCAGTTCGTGGAGGGTCGCCTCGTCGTACTTGAACCCCGAGCCTTCCGAGACGGGCGTCCCGTACGAGCCCCCGGTGGGACGGGCGGTGATACCGAGGGCGTCGTTCCAGCTGATGCCGGGTTCGTAGACAGGTGGCTGGTCAGGCACGGCCATGCACCCCCGCCGTCCCGAACCGATCCCCGCTGAATGGCCGAAGCCGCCCCGAAGTCACCGTCGTCATATGCCCCTCCCGTGGCTACAAGGCGCGTCTCCCCGATGCACCCTGCGTAATCCGACGCCGCGAAGATTACCAGGGTTCCCGGAGCGACGAACCCGTCCGCATAAAGTCCCGTTCCGTACTGAATGGGGTCAACGAACCTGGTGACTATCCGTGAAAACCGTTCAGGTGAACGTGCCTTGGGAAACAGGGTTCTGCCTGGTAGGTGACGCGCCGAATTTGCATACTCTGCGTAATGAAGTTCCGAAGAGTGATTTTCGGCGCAGTGTTCGTCAGCCTGTTGGCGGCTTGTACGGATTCCGTCGATACACCCCCGCCGCTACCGCAGTTTCCGAAATGGCAGCCGAAGCAACCGCGTCCCGCCGATCGTGACGAACAGGTCGTCGACGCGGCGCTGGTCGCACTCGATTTCTGTCAGCTGATCGACCTGGCCGTCTACGACAGAAGGAAGGGAGGCAATCCCAGGCCCGTAAAGCGCGAACCCAAGGTGAAGGACGGCAAGAAGTGGTGCACGCTTTACCGTGACGGCTACGAAGACCTGGTCTACGTTCGCGATGTGGACCCGGGGCACACGGCGTTTCGGAACGACGGAGCCGTGGTCGACCTCGGCGGGGTCAAGGGCTACCAGGTCGAAACACGCCGCGAGGGCATGATCAGTGGCTGCGCGATCACGGTTCCTCTCAGCTTCAAGCGTGCGGTCAAGTTCGAACTCGGGATGAGCCGGAGCAAGGACTGCGAACTCCTTCGCGACTTCGCCACCGCAGGTGCCGCGAAGCTTCCCCGTGACCTCGTCTACCCGCCCGACGGCCAGGACAACGAACGCGTCGGGGCCTGCGCGAACTGGATCTCCAACACCAAGGGTGAGAACTGCGATCCGGCCGTAGCCGCGCAGGTGCCGACGGGCGCCGAGCGGATCCTCGCCGCCGGCGCGGCCGATCCGAACGTCGAATGCGCGGTGTTCCGCGCCGCGGTCGAGAAGACGTTCGGGCCGGAATTCGAGCCGATCGCCACGCCTGGCTCCTGCTACTTCGTCGAGCCGCTGCATCGCCTTCAGATCGAGGCCGGGGCCACCGCGAACGGCGGCGCGCCGGGGGAGTGGCACGCGGATCCGAACGGGACCTTCAAAGACCACGAACAGACGTCGTTCAGCGGCAATCCCGGCGTCACGTTCCGCTCGAAGGATGACAGCGCCTTCCTTCTTTACGTCTCGCCGTTCGGAAATCTCGACGCGCGTGGGCATGTCCGGCTGCGGATTTCGCCCGAGCGGGAGCGGGGGATCGACGACTGGGACCGCGCGAGGGCGATCTCGGCCGTGGACGTCGCGAGGGCGCGGGCTGTGATGGAACTGGCGATGGCCACCCACTTTCGGGTGCCCAGGTGAGGTCCGCGCCGTCGTAAACTTCCTCCATGTACATCGAGCGGGTCCGCCTGGAGAACATCCGCGGCTTCAGCGGCGCCCGCACCGTCGACCTCCGGCTACCCGGCCCCGGCTGGGTGGTCCTCGCCGGGCGCAACGGCTCCGGCAAGACGTCGCTGCTGCGGGCCATCGCGGTCGCCGCGGCGCCGGACGTCGCCTGGGGACTGCTGTCGGACGCCGGGAGCTGGATCTCGACGGGGGCGACCAACGGGTCCATTCAGCTTTCGGTGATGCGGGAAGAGGGACCGGCGCCGGTCGAGGTCCGCTGGCTCGACTCGGGTCTGCTGCCAATCTCCGGTCTCCCGCCGGGCCAGCCGTTCTGCGCCGCGTACGGGCCGTTCCGGCGGCTCGCGGGCGGCAGCGGCGAGGCCGAGTCGTGGATGCGCGGCGCGGGGGCGTTGGCGCGGATGGCGAGCCTGTTCCACGAAGACGCGTCGCTCGCGGAGGGTGTCGCCTGGCTGACCAATCAGCATCTCCGTGCGCTGGAAGGAAAAGCTGGCGCCCGGGAGCTGAAGGACAAGGCACTGGAGATCCTCGGTGACGGGCTCCTGCCCGACGGTTACCGCATCCGGGACGTCGATTCCGACGGGCTCTGGGTCGAATACCGCGGCGACCGCTTCGCGCTGCGCGAGATGAGCGACGGCTACCGCACGGTGACCGCGCTCGTCGTCGACCTGCTCAAGCAGCTCGACAACGCCGGGCTCGACCACGAGAGCGCCGGCATCGTGATCATCGACGAGGTGGACGCGCATCTCCACGTGTCGTGGCAGAAACGCATGGGGCCGTGGTTCAAGGCGCATTTCCCGCGGATCCAGTTCATCGTCACCACGCACAGCCCCTACGTCTGCCAGGCCGCGGATCCCGGTGGCCTCGTCCGGCTTTCCGGCCCCGACGAGGAAGTCCCGCCACGGGTGGTTTCCGAGGAGCTGTACGAACGGGTCGTGTTCGGCACCGGGGATGACGCCGTGCTCTCCGACCTCTTCGGCTTGGACACGCCGTATTCGCCACAGGCGGTCGAACTGCGGGAACACTTGGCGGAGCTGGAATTCCAGGTGGCGTCCGGCCGCGCGGACGCGAACGGCGTCCGGGAATGGGAACGCCTGCGGGACATGCTGAGCAGCTCGCCGCCGAGCCGGGTGGACGAGGTGGCCAGGCGGTTCGAGGCCGACGATCGGTGATCGGGATCCGCCGGATCGCGCTGCCCGGCCGGGTGGTCGCCGATCTCGAAGACCTGACGGCCCGGGTTCCTCCCGGTGACAGCAGGGAAGCGCGGCGGTTGTGGCGGGTTTCCCGTGCCGTACGGCGGTCTTTGCGCCAGGGCTTGGACGTCATGGCCGCCGGCCGCGGCTACTGCATGTACTGCGGTGACGGCCTCGGGTCCACTGTGGACCATTTCGAGCCGATCGCACGGAACCCCGGGCGCGCGTTCGACTGGCTCAACCACGTACTCGCCTGCGAATACTGCAACAGCCACCACAAACGTGACCTGTTCCCGGTGGACGCCCACGGTGACGCCCTGCTGATCGACCCGACCGCCGAAGACCCGCTGGAGCATCTGTTCCTGGTGTTGTCGATCGGTACCTATCGCGCGCTGACCGAGAAGGGCGAGCAGACGATCAAGGTGTGCGGGCTGAACCGCGCGCAGCTGGCGCGGGGGCGGGAAACGGCGGTCAACCAGGTGAGCGCGCTCGTCGCCGGCTGGTGGACGGCGCGCGAGCTGGGAGACGACGTGAAGCGGCGCGCGATGATCTGGACTCTGCTCGACCAACCGCACGCCGACGTCCTCCACGCGATGCTCCGGCAGGCGGGGATGCCCGGCGCCCGCGCCGTTTTCCGGGCGGACGACGAACTCATCGACCTGCTTCGTGCTCCCGAACTCGCCAAAGATCTCGGGCTCTGACGCGAGTAGTCGCGTTCAGCTCTCCGGCGGGGCGGTGTAGGCGGCGAGGGTCGCGTCGGCACGCGTGCGCGCGGTGGCCGCGTCGGTCCCGTTGGCGACGTCGGCCTCGTACCAGGCCTCGTTGCTGAGGGTCATGAACAGGACGCCCTCTTCGCTCGTCATCCAGGCCATCGCCGCGGCCGGATCGGTGGCTTCGCCGGACTCGAGGTGCAGTGCGAGACCGTTCAGCATCATGTCCCAGCCGATGCCGACCGCGCCCGGGCCGAACTGGTTCCAGTGCTCGTTGGGGACGGCGGTGTGGTCGAGTTCGAATCGCGTGCGCCCGTCGGGTTCGGCACTCAGCCGGACCTCGATCCAGCTGACGTCACCGCCGTACTCCCAGGTCGCGGCGAAGCTCTTCGGCGGATCGCAACGCTCGACCGTCCCGCCCGCGTTGCCTTCGAGCTGGTACTTGCCGCCGGCCCGCAGTTCGCCGCTGACCGGCAGGAACCAGCGCGGGATGCGCTCGGGGTTGGTGCAGGCGTCCCAGAGATCGTCGAGGTCGGTGTCGTAGACCTGGCCGACGGTGGCCGTCAGGGCCTCACCCGCTTCGACCACCCGGTTGCCCAGCTTGCGTTGGACGGAGTTGATCTGGCTGGTCACGTCGACCATGAGGCCCTCCTCGGCTCGGATGCCGACAAGATATCAGCGTAGACTTATATAAGCCAACAGCAAGAAGGGCGTCCGGGATGAATCCCGAACGCCCTTCGAGCGTGGTGACTCTTACGGAGTGGGGGAGCAGGCGGTGCGCCCGATGACCACTTCGCCGGTGATGTTCGACGCGGGGGCGAACTTGATCCGCAGCATGGTCAGCCCGATGCTGCCGTTGCCCGGCAACGTCTGCTCGTTGAAGATCGCCTCGGCGAGCAGGGTCCCGTTGGACTTGGTGATCGGCTTGACATAGCCCACCGGCACCGGGTTCGGCAGCGTGCCGAGCCCGCTCGCCGCGCTGTAGGACCAGCTCGCGTTCGTGCTCGTCTGCGTCGCCGTGCAGGTGACCGAGTACTCCCTGATCTTGATACGCGGGCCGCTCGACGAGACCAGTGCCGACAGTTCGAAGTCCTTGCCCTTGGCCTCGGATTTCGTCGAGGTCACGTCGTTCTCGGGGTCGACGATCGTGGTGGTGCACGTCGATGTGCCGCCACCGAACGTGATCCCGGTCTTGGTGACGACCCCGGACGAGTTGGTCGTCGGTCCCTCGACCGCGCAATCGGCGAGCGACGCGATCGAGATCGGCGTCGCACTGCCCTTGGTGAAGGCGGCGGAGCCGAGCGACGCGACGCCCGCGGGGTTGGACGCGGCGGCCGGCGACACACCGGCGCCGAGACCCGCCAGCAACAGCACGCCGACCAGGCCGGCCCGACTTGCGATGGTGATGCGCATTCACTTCCTCCTCACGTGATGGAGAGCGAGCCGGAGCGGCCGTTCTTCCCTTTGTGATCACTATCTGCGTGTCGGATTCGACCGTTGCGTGCGTGACGACCGTTTCACTCGTCCGTGGATCATGGGTACCCATTGGATATTCGGCTTCGTATCCGGATACAGGTCTGTATATTCGGCGGCATGCCGACCTACCGCGTCCTCGTCAACGGCAAGTTCGACCACCCCGACGCCGGCACCCGCGCCCGGCTGCTCGCCGAACTCGACCGGCATCAGGCGATCGGGTTCACCGAGGACGGCCTCTTCACCTACAGCGCGCACCTCGGCGCATTCACCTTCCGCGTCACGCTGCAGGGCGAAGAGGAGCGCGAAGTGCTCGACGAGGCAGAGCTGAAGGTGATGGACCTGTTGGAGGCGAAGGGCTACCCGTACCGCGACCTGGTGGGGAAGGCGACCTGCATGGACGACATCAAGATCCGGCGCCGCTAGGGAACGAGCCCGCTGACGCAGTCCGCCTGCAGTTCCAGGCGACTGCCCAGTTCCTTCGCGCGGTCGCTCCCGGCGTTCACCGTGACCTGGGCGAGCCGGGGCATGATCCCCGACACCTGCTGGACGTGGTGGGCGTACTCGTGCGCGAACGGGAACAGCTGCCAGCCGAGGTCGAGCCCGTTCGCCACCAATGCGGGATTACCTGCCTGGTCACGTCGGCGAGGGATGTCCCGGGGCGGGAGGTGCCCATGCCGGTCTTTCGCCGGAATCATCCGGTGTCGTCGTGCTTTTTCCCCAGTTCGCGCGATGAGCGGCAGGATACTCGGGAGGGGTGTCATATTCGTCACCGTTTCCCCTGGACAGCACGTCAACAGGCCTGAGTGGGTAGCCACTACGCTGGAAGCAATCCCGAACCGGTGTCAAAGAGAGCGGAGCCGACGTGTCTGTGTCTTCACCTGCCCCAGGTGGTGCCATCGAGGACCTGCGCGCGTCCGTGGGGCTCCAGATCGCCGACGAGCAGCTTCTGCGCACCCTCGCGACCGGTCTCGCCGACGTCGAGACGCTGCTTCGCGACGTCGTGCGCAGTGACGTCAAGGCTGTCGAGGACGCCGCTTCGCACCTGGTCGAGGCGGGGGGCAAACGTTTCCGTCCGCTGTTCACGCTGCTTTCGTCGCAGTTCGGCCCGAAGCAGGGTGACCAGGTGGTCATCGCCGCCGCCGCGGTCGAGCTCGTGCACCTCGCGACGCTGTACCACGACGACGTGATGGACGAGGCGACGATGCGCCGCGGCGCGGAGAGCGTCAACGCGCGCTGGGACAACACCATCGCGATCCTGACCGGTGACTTCCTGTTCGCGCACGCCTCGCGGCTTGTCGCCGACCTCGGCACCGACGCCGCCCGGATCATCGCCGAGACCTTCGGCGAGCTGGTCACCGGCCAGATGCGCGAGACGGTCGGCCCGGCCGACGGCGACGACGCCGTCGAGCACTACCTGACGGTCATCGCGCAGAAGACCGGTTCGCTGATCGCCACGTCCGGCCGGTTCGGCGGGATGATGTCCGGCGCGGCCGACGAGCACATCGACGCGCTCCGCCGCTTCGGCGACATCATCGGAACGGCGTTCCAGATCTCCGACGACGTCATCGACATCGCGTCGCCCTCGGACGAGCTCGGCAAGGCCCAGGGCACGGACCTGCGTGAAGGCGTCCGCACCCTTCCGATGCTGTACGCGCTGGCCGACCCGGCCACCGACCCGCGCCTGGTCGAGCTGCTTTCGGGTCCGATCTCGGACGACGAACTCGTCGCCGAGGCCCTGGACCTGCTGCGGGCCTCCTCCGGACTCGAACGCGCACGCGAAACTCTTTCCGACTACGCTCGGCGGGCGCGTGCCGAGCTCGCTGCGCTGCCCGCGTCGCCGGCCCGGGACGCCTGCGAATCGGTCGCCGACTACCTGGTCGCGCGAACGCATTAAAGGGGCAAGATAGATGTCCATTTTCGGACAGGTTTGGCTGTGGAGCCTGCTGGCGTTCGTCGTCGGCGCGCTGCTCACCTGGCTGGTGCTGGTGCTTCCCGCGCGCAAGCGCATCCGTGAGCTGGAGAGCTCGCTGGCCACCGTGCACGCCGAGACCTCGCGGTTGCCGGCCGGGGTGTCCCTCGGCGGGGGTGCCGCGGCCGCCGCGGGCGGGACCGCGTACTTCACCAAGCCGTCACACGACGAGCTCGACGAGGAGTTCGCGGCCGCCGAAGAGCCGCAAGTGCCGCAAGCGCCGAAGCCCGCGTATCCCGAGACGCTCACCGAGCAGGAGCCCGCGCAGCACTGGACCGAACCGGTCGAGGAGCAGGCTCCGGAGCCGGCCGAGCGCACCCAGTACATCCCGGACGCCGTCGAAGAGCCGGCGCCGGAACCGGTGCACACCCCGCTTCAGACGCGGACCTTCGAGCCCGAGCCCGAGCACGCAGACGAATCCGACGAATACGAGGCGGAGTACCGCACCGCGCCCGAGGTCGAGCCGGAGCCCGATCCCGAGCCCGCCGCCGAGCGGACGCAGTACATCCCGGCCGCCCAGCTGGAGCCGGAACCCGAGCCTGAGCCGGAGCCCGCGAACCCGTACGCGGCCGCCGCGACCGAGTACCTCCAGCCCGCGTCGAAGCTGGACGTCGAGCCGGAGCCCGAGCCCGAACCGGAACCCCAGCCGCTGCTGCCGGGCGATGGCCCGTACCGGTCCCGCCTGGAGATCCAGCTGGACCCCGAAGGCGTCGAGACGCAGCCGGAGCCGGTCTCGCTGTTCAGCCCCGCTTCGCGCGTCGACACGGAGCAGCCGCCCGTCGAGACCAACTGGTTCGAGCGGGAAGAGGAGCTCCAGGACCCGCCCGCGTACGCCTTCGGATCCGACGAAGAGGCGAAGGCCGGCCTCCTCGACTCGGAGCCCGAGACGCCCGCCGAAGCCACCCAGGTGCTGCCCAAGCGCACGCCGCGGGGCACCGTGCGCGGCGGTTTCGAGCCGCCGCAGCCGATCCAGCCGTCGATGCGGGCCATCGAGCGCCGCGAGCCGGACCTCTCCGGTGGGCAGAGCGGTTCGCTGTTCGAACCCGCCGTCCAACCGGGCGACGCGATGCCCGCTCCGGAGCCTCCGCCCGCACGGCAGGCGGCCGCTCCTGTCTCGGAGTCCGTTCCTCCGGGCCCGTTCGGTCCCGGTTCCGCGATGCCGCGGCCGGGCGGTGGTCGTCCGGCCGACGACTTCTCGGTCAAGGCCAGCGTGACGGCTCTGCGGTACTGCACCGAGGACTCGGTCCAGTTCCCGAAGATGGTCGCCGAGGTCTGGTTCCGTTCGGCCGCCGACGCCGAGCGTGTGGGCTTCCGTCCCCTCGGCTGAGAGATGCAATGAACGGCCCGTTACTGGCAAAATTTGCCAGTAACGGGCCGTTCATTGCATCTCGGAGCCGAAGCGGGAGCTAGCTGACGACGGTCCAGGTGTCCTTACCGCGCAGCAGCCCCTGCAGGTCGGGCTTGCGCGTCGCGCGGGCCTCCTCCACCTGGGCACGTGCCTGGTCGTCGTAGGTGGGCCGCTCGACCTGCCGCAGGATGCCGGTCGGCACGTGGTTCAGGTTCTGGTCTCCGATCCGCGACAGCGCGAAGGAGTACGCGGTGTCCTCGATCGTCGGGTCGTGCACGACGAGGTTCTCTTCGCCGATGTTCGCGACCTTGCCGACCTCGAGCCCGCCCCAGCCACCGCGGGCGACGCCGAATTCGCTCTGCGGCCCGAACCTGATCGGCTCACCCGCCCGCAGCGGGATGAGCCTGCTGGCGGCCTCGTCCTTGTCCTTGAGGACGTCGAACGCGCCATCGTTGAAGATCGGGCAGTTCTGGTAGATCTCCACCAGCGCCGAGCCGCGGTGCTTCGCGGCGGCCTCCAGTACCTCGGTCAGGCCCTTGCGGTCCGAGTCGAGCGCGCGGCCCACGAACGACGCCTCGGCGCCGATCGCCAGCGACAGCGGGTTGAACGGGGTGTCGACCGAGCCCATCGGGGTGGACTTGGTGACCATGCCCTGCCCGGACGTCGGTGAGTACTGGCCCTTGGTGAGACCGTAGACCCGGTTGTTGAACAGCAGGATCTTGATGTTCACGTTGCGCCGCAACGCGTGGATCAGGTGGTTGCCGCCGATGGACAGCGCGTCGCCGTCACCGGTGACGACCCATACCGAAAGGTCCGGTCGCGCGGTCGCGAGCCCGGTGGCGATCGACGGCGCGCGGCCGTGGATCGAGTGCATGCCATAGGTGTTCAGGTAGTACGGGAACCGCGACGAGCAGCCGATCCCCGAGATGAACACGATGTTCTCGCGTTTGAGGCCGAGTGTCGGCAGGAACGACTGGACGGCGTTGAGCACGACGTAGTCGCCGCAGCCGGGGCACCAGCGGACCTCCTGGTCCGACTTGTAGTCCTTGGCCTTCTGCGGCTCGGCTTCGGTGGGCACGAGGTCCAAGCCGCCGAGAAGACTAGGAATCCCCAGGTCAACAGTAGTCATGCCGCCTCCGCGGGAAAGAGAACGTCGGCGGAGTCACTTCGCCGCCTCCGTACTGGTGATGATCTCCGTGAACACGCCTTGCAGCTCCTCGGCCTTGAAGGGCAGCCCCGCGACCTTCGTGTACGACTTCACGTCCACGAGGTACTTGGCCCTCAAGAGCATCGAAAGCTGGCCGAGGTTCATTTCAGGGACGACCACGGTGTCGTACGAACGGAGTACGTCAGCGAGGTTGCCCGGGAACGGGTTGAGGTGCCGTAGATGCGCCTGCGCGATCGGCATGCCTTCCTTGCGGACCCGGCGGCACGCGGCGCCGATCGGCCCGTAGGAAGAACCCCAGCCCAGCGCCAGGACCCGTGCCTTGCCGCCGCTCGGGTCGTCGACGACGAGGTCGGGGACGTCGATGCCGTCGATCTTGGCCTGCCGCAGGCGGACCATCTTCTCGTGGTTGTCCGGGTCGTAGGAGATGTGGCCGGTCTTGTCGGCCTTCTCCAGCCCGCCGATGCGGTGCTGCAGACCGGCGGAGCCCGGGATCGCCCACGCGCGGGCGAGGGTCTCGGGGTCGCGTACATATGGCCAGAATTCCCCGGAATCGTCCTCGGCATTCGGCTCGGTGGCGAATTCCACCCGCAGATCCGGCAGCGTCTCGACGTCCGGGATCAGCCACGGCTCGGAGCCGTTCGCGATCGCGCCGTCCGAGAGCAGGAAGACCGGGGTGCGGTACTTCAGCGCGATCCGGGTGGCCTCCAGCGCCGCGTCGAAGCAGTCCGCGGGGGACAGCGGCGCGATGATCGGCACCGGGGATTCGCCGTTGCGACCGAACATCGCCTGCAGCAGGTCGGCCTGCTCGGTCTTGGTCGGCAGGCCGGTGGACGGACCGCCGCGCTGGACGTCGATCACGACCAGCGGCAGTTCGGTCATCACCGCGAGGCCGATGGCTTCGGATTTCAGCGCGACACCGGGACCGGAGGTCGAGGTGACCCCCAGTGCACCGCCGTAGGAGGCGCCGAGCGCCGCGCCGATGCCGGCGATCTCGTCCTCCGCCTGGAAGGTGAGGATGCCGTAGTTCTTGTGCTTGGACAGCTCGTGGAGCACGTCCGACGCCGGGGTGATCGGGTACGTGCCGAGCAGGATCTGCAGGCCGGACTGCTGCCCGGCGGCGACCAGTCCGTACGCCAGCGCGGTGTTCCCGGTGATCTGGCGGTACGTGCCCTGGTTCAGCTTCGCGGGCGCGACCTCGTACGTCGTCGCGAACGACTCCGTCGTCTCGCCGTAGTTCCAGCCGGCGCGGAAGGCCAGGATGTTGGCCTCGGCGATGTCGGACTTCTTCGCGAACTTCTCGCGCAGGAACCGTTCGGTGCCTTCGGTCGGCCGGTGGTACATCCAGGAGAGGAGCCCGAGCGCGAACATGTTCTTCGCGCGTTCGGCGTCCTTTTTGGACAGTCCGGTCGCTTCGAGCGCGCCTCTGGTCAACGTCGACATGGCCACCCGGTGGACTTGATAGGCCGAAAGGGTGTCGTCGTCGAGCGGGTCGTTCTCGAAGCCGACCTTGACCAGGTTCCGCTTCGTGAACTCGTCGGTGTTGAGGATGATCGTCCCACCTGTCGGGACGTCGGCGAGGTTCGCCTTCAACGCGGCGGGGTTCATCGCGACCAGCACGTCCGGCCGGTCTCCCGGCGTCAGGATGTCGTAGTCGGCGAAGTGCACCTGGAAGCTCGAGACGCCGGGGATGGTGCCCTGTGGCGCGCGGATTTCCGCCGGGAAGTTCGGCATGGTCGACAGGTCGTTGCCGAAGGCCGCGGCCTCCGAGGTGAACCTGTCCCCCGTCAGCTGCATGCCGTCACCGGAGTCACCGGCGAACCGGATGACCACCCGGTCCAGCTTGGCGACCTCGGTGGGCCGGACGGCCGACAAGGAGCCGTTGCCGTTCGCACTCGTGCTCATAGGTCAGGGAATCCCTCTCTCCCGACGTGCGCGGTCCCGGCAATGCCGGGTGTCCGACGCCTCGCCCGGCGATGTCGGCCAGGTCACAGGTGTCCTGTCCCGAGGTTAGTCCTCGTGACACTTCCCAGGTTGCCGCAAGTACGGCCTTGACCTACTTCTCGAGTGTCCTGAGCTCGTCGCTGAGCGGGGGTTTTGCGGTTTATGTGTTACCGATGGTAACGGTTAACGATGCCGCTCGATTGTGAGCCGTATCTCCTTATAGCGTAGTGAAGTCTGCTCGAGAGTCGGTCACTGGCCGCTGATTCTGGCTTTAAGCCAGCCCAGCCGTTCGGCGAAGGCGGGCGCCGTGAGCGACGTCAGCTGCGGCTCGATCTCGGCGTCGACGGCGGCCGAATGGTCGGTCAGTGTCGCGGTGTGCCGGAGGGTGCGCTTCGTCGCGAGGAGGACGTCGCGAGGAGCTTCGACGGCGGGTTGTGCCAGCTCACGGGCCGCTTCGAGGAGATCGCCCTCGGCGAGCCGGAGCGCGAGTCCGGCTTCTACAGCGGCTTCGGCGCCGACGACTTCGCCGAAGAGTGTCATCGCCGCGGCCTTCTGCGGACCGACTAGCCGCTGGATCATCCACGTCATCCCGCCGCCGGGATGAACACCCAATTCGAGAAATCTGGCCACGAACTTCGCCCTTTTTCCCACGATGCGGACGTCGGCGGCGAGCGCGAGGTTGAGTCCGGCGCCCACCGCGGCCCCGCCCACCGCCGCGATCGTCGGCAGGGAACACCGCGCAACCGAGAGGAAGCCGTCGTAGATCGCGCGGAGCCCGTCCTCCTTCGCGGCAGCGAGGGTGTCGAGGTCCGCGCCCGCGCAGAAGGCGGGCGGCGCCCCGGTGATGATCACCGCGTGGACGCTCTCGTCGGCCTCGGCGCGCGCGACGGCGTCGGCCAGCTGGGCGGACAGGTCGAGGGTCAGGGCGTTGCGGGTCGCGGGCGCGTCGATGGTGAGCACGGCGACGCCGCCGTCATGGCTGGAGCGGATCTGATCGGTCACGGCCTCGAGGGTGTCATGCTTCGGGGGTTGGCGGACGTTGTAACGGCTGGGAAAGGTTCACGCCTCGGGGGTTGGCGGACGTTCTAGCAGCCGGGAGAGAACGACGGTGGACACCGTGCGGTCGACGATCTCCAGTCCACGCAGCCGCTCCAGCGCGGTCTCCAGGTGGTGGATGTCGGACGCGCGCAGATGGACGATCGCGTCGGCGGCGCCGGAGACGGTGTAGGCCGCGACGACCTCCGGCAGCGGCTCCAGCCGGGCGCGGATGCGGGCCGGGGTGATGTTGCCGTTGCAGGTGACCTCGACGAACGCCTCCGTTCCCCAGCCCAGTGCCTCGGGGTCGACGACCGCGGTGAAGCCGCGCAGGACCCCGGTTTCGAGCAGTCTGTCGACCCGCCGCTTCACTGCCGGCGCGGACAAGCCGACGACTTTCCCGATGTCGGCGTAGCTGGACCTCGCGTTGGCCATCAGACATGAAACGATTCGCTGGTCGATGGTGTTCACACGCAATGTTTAGCAGGTATATGCGCAGCGAACAGCGATTGATTGCGGAATTAGGTGAGCCTTACCCTTCGTGTATGCCGGTACTAGAGCAGCCCCGTGTGCCCACGACGCGCCGCTACCTCATGTGCCCGCCGCGATTCTTCGCGGTGGATTACGTCATCAACCCGTGGATGGACCCTTCCGTCCCGGTCAGCGTCGACACCGCGATGGCGCAATGGACCGAACTCCGTGACACCTACCGACGCCTCGGCCACACCGTCGAGGAGATCGACGCGCAGCCCGGCCTGCCCGACATGGTCTTCGCCGCCAACTCCGGCACCGTCGTCGACGGCCGCGTCCTCGGCTCCCGGTTCCGCGCCCCGCAGCGCACCGCCGAAGCGGAGCACTTCCGCCGCTGGTTCGTCGAGCACGGCTACCGCGACATCACCATGCCCGAGAAGATCAACGAGGCCGAAGGCGACTTCGCCTGGACCGGCAAGGTCCTGCTCGCCGGCACCGGCTTCCGGACCGACCCGGCCGCGCACGCCGAGGCGCAGGAGGTCCTCGGCGTCCCGGTCGTCTCGCTCCGGCTGATCGACCCGAGCTACTACCACCTCGACACGGCGCTGTTCGTGCTCGCCGAAGCCACCGACGCCACGCCCGCGCAGATCGCCTACTACCCGGAGGCGTTCTCGGCCGGGTCGCGGAAGGTGCTGGAGCGGATGTTCCCGGACGCGGTAATCGCGAACCGGGCCGACGCGGAGTGCTTCGGGCTGAACGGGGTTTCCGACGGCCGCAACGTCGTCCTGCCGGTCGAGGCGACCGGTCTGGCCGCTCGGCTGACCGAACGCGGCTACGAGGTCGTCTTCGTCGACATCTCCGAGCTCAGGAAGGCCGGCGGCGGCCCGAAGTGCTGCACCCTGGAGATTCGCAAGTAATCCGTTCGTGGACACCTTGCAGGATCGTGTAACTACTCCATTCGCCAACGCGATTAATCGGGAAACACACTCGGTCCCGAATGAGGCGCGGATGGTGATCCTGGCGATAGGCGGCGTGGGCAGGCCCGTGCGCGCGCTGGACCCGGGCGAGAACGAGAGCTGGGTGACCGTCGAGCAGTTCGAACGGGTGCTGGACTCGGTGACCGGACGTGAAGACGTCCGGCTCACCTTCGACGACGGCAACTCGTCCGACGTCGACATCGCGCTGCCGCGGCTGGTCGAGCGCGATCTCACGGCGGAGTTCTTCCCGCTGGCCGGACGCATCGGCCAGCGGGGCTTCCTCGACGCCGCCGGACTCCGCCGTCTCGTCGAGGCCGGTATGTCGATCGGCTCGCACGGCTGGGAGCACCGCGACTGGCGGCGGCTCGACGGCAGGCACGCGCGGCGCGAGCTCGAAGTTGCGCCCAAGCTGCTCGCGGAGTTGAGCGGGGAACCGGTCCGGTCGTACGCGCCGCCGTTCGGCGCCTACGACCGGCGGGTGCTCAGCCGGCTCCGGCGTTCCGGCGCGATGCGGGTCTACACGAACGAAGGCGGCGCCGCGTCGAGCGACGGCTGGCTGCAGCCGCGGACCGAAGTCCGGCACGACGTCGATCAAGCGTGGCTCGACGGTGTCCTCGGTGAACGGGACGGCCTGTACCGCCGAGCGGGACGGTTCATGGCGCGGGTCGCCAGGCTTGCCCAGTTTTGACCGATTTTCTTTGCGTGGTGGGAAAACAACACCCCGTCAGCCCTTGAGTCCGATCGTTGACGGCAGCATCCTCCCTTGAGGTAAGGAAGTCTTACTGACCAAGGGGTGCGGTATGCGGAAATTGCTCCTGTTCCCGGTGATGGTGGTGGCCGCAGGACTGGCCCCCGCGGCGACGGCGGCGGCTTCACCGGCTCCGGCTTCTGTCGAGGCGGGTCCGACAGCGCAGCAGTTGCTCGCGAAGACCAACGGCTGCAAACAGATCTCGAACGGCAAATACAAGACCGACAGCGAAACCGGCCGCACCATCTCGGTCTGCGACGCGAACGGCGCCGTGTTCTGGAAGGCCGACATGGACATCGACTGCGATGGCCAGCCGACCGCGCGATGCAACGAGAACACCGACCCGTGGTTCTACCCCGACACCGCGTTCCCGCGCTCCGACGGCAAGGCGCTCATCGCCGACCAGACGCCGTACATCGTCGTGCCGAGCGTCAGCAGCACGTGGAACTTCGGGAACTCCGGCCTCAAGGGCGCCGGCTCGTGCGCGGTGATCTACAACAACAAGGTGCTCTACACCGTCATCGGCGACACCGGCCCGAACGACATCATCGGCGAAGCGTCCTACGCGACCGCGAAGTCGCTGGGCATCAACCCGGACCCGGCGAACGGCGGCGTCGACTCGGGCGTCACCTACATCTGCTTCAAGAACTCGAAGGTGTCGCCGATCGAAGACCACGGAAAGGCGACCTCCGTGGGGGAGGGTCTGGCGGCGAAGTTCGTGCAGAGCAACTGAAGGACTCGTGAGTGATTTGGGTCGTTCTAACGACCCAAATCACTCACGACCCCAGTTATCCACAACCGTCCCCTTTATCCACAGATTCTCTCCATGTTCCCCACGGCACTCCTTCGGCGGCGATCGTCGAAGGGTGCCTATTCACACCCGATGGTCTGAAGAGTCGATCCCGGCCGAACTTCGCCCCAGCTGGCCGGTCCTGCTGCAAGAGCAACACGGAATCGTCAGCAGGGCCCAACTTCGCGCCTACCGGCACACTCCGTCCGACGTGCGGGCCAATATCGACGCCGGCCGATGGCGGATCGTGCTTCCCGGTGTCATCGCCACGTTCACCGGCGAGTTGTCCCGGACCGCGAAACTCCACGCGGCGGTTCTCTACGGAGGTGGCCGCGCGATCCTGAGTCATCGCACCGCGGCGGAAGAATGGAATCTCGTCCCGGTTATCGAGGGGCCGATCGAAATCACGGTCCCCTACACCGGTTCGGCGGTCTCGCAACCACCGATGGTCCTCGTGCATCGCTCGCGCGCCCTGGACTACACGGCTGTCGAAACGCGGCCACCTCGGACGCGGACCACCGACACGATCGTCGACCTGGCCGTCTCCCAGCGGACCCCGAGGGAGGCCACGAACACGATCGTCGACCTGGTCAGCCGGAGCCGGGTGGAGGTTTCCGCGATGGACACCTGCGTCGCACTCCAGCCACCTTTTCGTTACCGGGCAGCCATTCTGCGGGGGCTGTACCTGGTGCGGAACGGGCTGATGTCGGCACTCGAGGTCGAATATCAGGAAGAGGTCGAGAAGGAGCACGGCTTGCCGGCCGGGGACAACCAGACACCGTTCGAAGTCGATGGCAAGACGCTTTGGGAAGACGTGACCTACGACTCTCAAGGAGCTCGGCTGACCGTTCGTCTCGACGGCCGCGCGACCCATGCGATGGCGAGTATCGCGTTCCGTGATCGCCGTCGGGACAACGCCGCCGAGCTGGCAGGCCGTGCCCGGCTCGTCTACGGCTGGCACGACGTCCGGACCTCACCGTGCGCTGTCGCCGCCGAGGTCAGGGAGGTCCTGGTACGCGAGGGCTGGGACCCGGCCGGAGGGCGGGAATCGACGTGTCCTCGGTGCAGACCTCGTGAGTGATTTGGGTCGTTCTAACGACCCAAATCACTCACGAGATTGTTACGCCTCGCGTGTAGCGTTTCGGGGCCTTCGAGCGATGCGTAATTCCCTTGCCGCACAGGCATTCCGCCAAAAGATGGCGAACGGTGGACGCCGGTAACGAACGGCGGGCTTCGGCCGACCAACGGGCAGCGGAAAGCGGCTGGAGGAAATCGTCATGAAGATCAGTGTCTTCGGGCTCGGTTACGTCGGTTGTGTGTCGGCGGCGTGCCTGGCGGGGCGTGGGCACGAGGTCGTCGGGGTGGACGTGAACCCGGTGAAGATCGACCTCATCTCCAGCGGCAAGGCGCCGGTGGTCGAGGAACGTATCGGTGAGCTCACCGCCGAGGTGGTCGCCGCGGGCAGGCTGAGAGCCACCACCGACGTGAGACAGGCGATCGCGGACAGCGATGTCTCCCTGATCTGCGTCGGTACCCCGTCGGCGCCGAACGGCAGCCTGTCGACGGCGTTCCTGGAGCGCGTGGCCGAGCAGATCGGCGAGGCGCTCAAGGACAAGACGAGCAGGCACACCGTCGTCTTCCGCAGCACGATGCTGCCGGGTACCTGTCTGGACCTGCTCGTCCCCATCCTCGAGAAGTCGTCCGGCCTCACCGCCGGTGTCGACTTCGGCGTCGCGGTGAACCCCGAGTTCCTGCGCGAGGGAAGCAGCGTCAAGGACTTCTTCGACCCGCCCAAGACCGTCATCGGCGAGCTCGACCCGGCCAGTGGTGACGTCGTCGCGGCGCTTTACGAGGGGCTTCCCGGCGAGGTCTTCCGGGTCGCGATCCCGGTGGCCGAGATGACGAAGTACGCCGACAACTCCTTCCACGGGCTCAAGATCGGCTTCGCGAACGAGCTGGGCGCGATCTGCCGTGCGCTGGGGCTCGACTCGCACCAGGTGATCGACGTCTTCCTCGCCGATCGCAAGCTCAACATCAGCCCCGCCTACCTCCGCCCCGGGTTCGCCTTCGGCGGCTCGTGCCTCCCCAAGGATCTGCGCGGCCTGGTCTACGCCGCGCATCGCGCGGACGTCGCCGTCCCGATCCTTTCGCATGTGCTGCCCTCCAACGAAGAGCACCTCCAGCGCGCGTTCGACCTCGTCGTGCGCACCGGTAAGCGCAAGGTCGGGCTGTTCGGCCTCTCCTTCAAACCCGGCACCGACGACCTCCGCGAGAGCCCGCTCGTCGAGCTGGCGGAGCGTCTCCTCGGCAAGGGTTACGACCTCCGCATCTACGACGCCAACGTCAGCCTTTCGCGGCTGATGGGCGCGAACCGCGAGTACATCGAGGGCAGGTTGCCGCATCTCGGGCAGCTGCTGGCCGGCTCCATCGGCGAGGTCCTGGACCACGCCGAGGTCTCCCTCATCGGCTGCAACGACCCGGACGTCCTCGCGGCGCTCCCGGCGGGCGGCGGCCACACCATCATCGATCTCGTCCGCGTACCCGATGCCGAAAAGCGCCGGGCTGAAGAGGGATATGTCGGTCTTGCCTGGTAAAGCTCTCATCCTCGTCGAGAACCTTTCCGTCCCCTTCGATCGCCGCGTCTGGCAGGAATGCCAGACGCTTCGCGACGCCGGCTGGGAAGTCCACGTCATCTGTCCACAAGGGACGAAACGGGACACCGAGGCCGAAGTCACCATCGACGGCGTCCACATCCTGCGATACCCGCTGAAGGCCGCCACCGGCGGTCCGGCCGGCTACGTCCAGGAGTACGGATCCGCGCTGTGGCACACGCTCCGGCTGGCCCGCAAGGTCGGCCAGAGCGGAAAGATCGACGTCGTGCACGCCTGCAACCCGCCGGACATGCTGTTCCTGGTCGCGTTGTACCTCAAGCGTCAGGGCGCGAAGTTCATCTTCGACCAGCACGACCTCTGCCCCGAGTTGTACCTCTCTCGCTTCAACCGCGGCGAGGACTTCCTGTACCGCGCGGTCTGCGCGCTGGAGCGCCGCACTTACAAGACCGCGGACGTCGTCATCGCCACCAACGAGAGTTACAAGGAAGTCGCGGTGAAGCGCGGCGGCAAGTCGCCGGACGACGTCTTCGTCGTGCGCAGCGCGCCGGTGGTCGAGCGGTTCCACCAGGTCCCGGCCGAGCCCGGGTTGAAGAAGGGCAAACCGCATCTGCTGGCGTATCTCGGCGTGATGGGTCCGCAGGACGGCGTCGATTACGCCCTGCGCGCGCTCGCGTCGCTGCGTGACGAGGTCGGCCGCACCGACTGGCATGCCGTGTTCATCGGTTCCGGTGATGCTTTCGACGCCATGGTCGCCTTGTCCAAGGAACTCGAGCTGGACGATCAGGTCGAGTTCACCGGCCGGATCTCCGACGAGGATCTCGTGCGGTACCTGTCCGCGGCCGACGTCTGCCTGTCGCCGGACCCGCTGAATCCGCTCAACGACGTGTCGACCATGAACAAGATCATGGAGTACATGGCGATGAGCCGTCCGATCGTCTCCTTCGAGCTGAGGGAGGCACGTGTTTCGGCCGGGGAGGCCGCGCTGTACGCCCCGGCGAACGACGAACCGGAGTTCGCGAAGCTGATCGCGCATCTGCTCGACTCGCCGGAACAGCGGGCCGAGATGGGCGAGCTGGGGCAGGCGCGCGTCGCCGGTCCGCTCTCTTGGGAGAACTCCCAGAAAGCCCTGCTCGCGGCCTATGCGGCCGCGTCCCGTTGATCGACTTCCCGGTCGCGTTTTGAACAAGACTCGGGCAATCCTGTAACCAACACCGCGATCAGTCCGACGGGGTTGGTGTTACGCCATTCGCGGCGGTGCGCACACGCACCGATGGGAGATCCCGGCTTTGACTGACGACACGGTGCGCCTGTCCATGATCGGACAGGTTCTGCGCGGGCGATGGCGGACCTTGCTGGTCCTCGCCGTCCTCGGTGCCCTGGTGGGTGCGGGATCGTCGTTGATCCTTTCGCCGGGTTACCGGACCACGTCCAGCGTCCTGCTCCAGGGGCCGCGCGAGGCGGACGAACTGCTCACCCAGGCCGAGGTGGCGACCAGTTCGGTCGTGCTCGACCGCGCGGCCGCCGTACTCGGCCGGGGCACCGGTCTCGACCTGCGCGACCGGGTTTCCACTTCGGTCGCGCAGGGCAACGTGATCACCATCGCCGCGACCGACGACTCCGCCGAACACGCCCAGCAGGTCGCGGATCAGGTCGCCCAGGAATTCGTGAAGTACTCGACGCAGATCCTCACCAGCTCCGGCGATTCCGCGGTCCAGCTGGCGAACGAGCGTCGCGAGACGCTACGCCAGCAGGTCGCGCAGACGAACCAGCGGATCAGCGAGCTGACCGAGAAGGTCTCCGACGGGACGACGACGGTCGAGACCGTCCAGCTGCGCACCGAACTGGCGGCGCTGCGCTCGTCGATCGAGCAGGCGATGTCCACCCTCAACGCCACCGACGCCGCGAGCGGTCTCGGCAGCATGGTCGTGATGGGTGCGGCGGAACGGCCGACTTCGGCGGCGTCGCCGACGCTGCCGCAGCTCGCCCTCGGCGGCGCGGCGTTGTTCTTCGTGTTCGGCCTTCTCGGTCACCTGTTCGCCGCGCGCACCGACCGGCGGCTGCGGGACGAGGAGGAGATCGGCGCGGCGGTCGGCGGACCCGTGCTGGCCACGGTCGACGTCGTCGACAAGCCGGATCCGGACGCACAGCGAAGCCTGCGGGGCAGGCTTCTCGGCGACGACAAGCCGTGGAACATCCATCGCGTGGACGTCTTCCCCGACGAGATCGACGGGGACGTCCACTACCGCCGGCTGGTGGCGAAGCTGCAGCAGCGGCGGTTGCTGGTGCTGGTGGCCGACGGCGATCACGCCGCGCGGACGGCCGCCGCCGAGATCGCCGAGCTGGCCGACCGGTGGTTCACCGTGGTCACGGTGGCCCCCGGGCGGCCGGTCGTGGAGGACACCGACGCCGACGGGGTACTCGTCGTGCTCGGGATGGGGACGCGTACCGCGTGGGAGCTGGTCGGCATCGCCGAAGCCTGCGCCGACGCCGGGCTCGCCGTGGAAGGGGTGGCGTTGATCCGCCCCGTCCGGCCGACCCGCAGCCGGGCGGCCAAGCCGTCCAAGCCCGCCGAGACCGATCGAGAAGCACTGGCAGGTACATCGTGACGACCGCCGAAAAAGAGAAGACCGAACCGCTCATCGACCTCCAGCGGCTCGTGGTCTCGGTCCGGCGACGTCGTCGCCTGTGGCTGGCGACCGCGCTGGCCGGGTTGATCGTCGGCGGGCTCGTCGCGACGTTCCTGCCTTCGCCGCCGACGGCCGTGGCGAAGATCCTGGTCGTCCACGCGGACGATTCGCCCAGTGACAGCGGCACGCTGATGGAAACCGACGTCGCCGTGGTGCAGACGACGAAGATCGCGGCCGACGCGCTCAAGAAACTGAACAGCACGCAGGCGCCGGAGGAGTTCCTCAAGGACTACACGGCGCTCGGGGTGACGAACAACGTCCTCGAGCTGACGGTCAAGGGCAAGGACGGCGCCGACGCCATCGCCCGTGCGCAGGCGATCTCCGACGCCTTCATCGCCGAGTACGTCGCGCGCACCCAGGCGGCCGCGGCCGCCGAGCAGAAGGCCCTGCTCGACCAGCGCAACCAGGCGCAGACCGAACTCACCACCATCCAGTCCGACATCGTCGCCGAAGAGGCGAAGCGGAACGCCAACCCCGCGCAGCTGGAGCGGCTGTACTCGCGCCGCGCGGAGCTGACGTCGAAGATCTCCGACTACGACGGGCGCGCGCAGGAAGCGGGTATCGGCACGCCCAAGGTCGGCGCGGGCACCCAGGTCATGGACACGCCGAGGATCCTGCCGCGTTCGCTGCTCAAGACCACCGGCACGGCCGCCGGCATCGGCCTGGTGCTGGGCTTGCTGCTCGGGCTCGTGCTGGCCGCCATCAGCAGTGTGGTGAAGGACCGGCCGGTGCTGCGCCGCGAGATCTCGCGGCATCTCGGCGCTTCGGTGATCGCCCAGCTGCCCAGACCGCCGCGGTGGTTGAGGAAGGCTCGCGCGCTCGAACAGCGCAAACGGGTCGCGACGACGTTGATCCGCACGATCCGCAAGGAAGACGGGACGGTCTCGCTGCTCGACCTCGGCGCCCGGACGACGACAGCCGCACTGGCCCTCGACATCGCCGCCGAACTCGGCGAAAAGGGCCCTGTCGCGCTCATCGACGAACTGCCGAAGGCGAACCTGCGTGCGCAGGTGGGCCAGGGCCCGGTCCGTGTGCTGGAGAAGGACGAGCCGGCGGTTCCCGGCGAGCGCCGCATCGGTGTCGGTTCGATCGAGCCGGGGACGGCCTGGACGAACCTCGAACACCTCGGCGCGGAGGCGATCCTCGTCCTGCGTGCCGGGCAGGCGAACACCGAATGGCTGCACACGGTCGCACGTCAGCTGGCCGAGCGGCGGATCCCGATCGTCGGGGTCGTGCTGGTGGACCCGGATCCGCGCGACCACACCGACGGCACTCTGTGGGACGGCCTGCACACCGCGTTGCGTGGCCGGGGCGTGGACGTGGAAGAACGCCGAGAACGCCAGGTCGTCGTGGTCGAACGCGCGCCGGAGCCGGTACGCGCCCCGATGCCCGTCCGGGCTCCGGAGCCGGTACGCCGTCCGCAGCCGAGGCTCGATCGCCAGCCGCATCCGAAGCCGGTCGGTCCGCCCCCGAAGCCGGTGGAGATGTTCCCGGACGACGAGCCCACCGTGCGGCGGCTCGCGGTGGCTCCGCCCGAGAAGCCGGGGCAGCAGAAGTCGGTCGAGCGGGTGCTCGAACCGGCCAAGGACAAGAAGGCCGCCCGGCGTCGTCCGCCGACGCCGTACAAGCGGCCCGAAGAGCACGAGAACAACGCCGATCAGCCGACAAAACGATTCGCGCCTGTTTCACCTGATAACGCCGAAGCCTTGTGAGGGACGGATGGCGGAGCAGAGGCGCAACTCGATGAAGGGACGACACGCGTGAACCCGCCCCGGCCGAAGGCCCCGCTACCGCGGTGGCAGGGCGCCTCTTCAGACATACGGGACGTGAACTGCCGGCCGGCGCCCTGCCGACGTCGGTCGCGGTCGCGGGTTCACTTTTAGAGTAAGGGAGCTCATCAGATGTGCGGCATCGCAGGGGCCTATTTCTGGCCGGACGGGGGACCGCTCACCGATCGGCTCACCAAAACCCTCGCCCACCGCGGACCGGACGGTTCGGGCCGGTACGACCACCGGGCCGGCGAGGGGGAAGTCCACTTAGGACACCGAAGGCTTTCGATCGTCGACCTGACCGAGACCGGCGCGCAGCCGATGGTCAAGGACGGCCTCGCGCTGACCTACAACGGCGAGCTGTACAACGCGCCGGAGCTGCGGAAGGAACTCGAAGCCACGGGTGTGCGGTTCCGGGGGACGTCCGACACCGAGGTCCTGCTGGAAGCCTGGCGCAAGTGGGGCACCGAAGGCCTGCACCGGCTGCGCGGCATGTTCGCGTTCGGTGTCTTCGACGAACGCTCCGGCGAACTGGTCCTGGTCCGGGATCAGCTGGGCATCAAACCGCTGTTCCTGGTGCGCCGGGGCAAGGGGGTCGCGTTCGCGTCGGAGCTGAAGGCGCTGGCCGCGGAACTCGGCGGGTCACTGACCGTCGACGACACCGCCCTCGTCGCTTCCCTGCTCTACTACTGGGTTCCGGACGGGCGCTGTGCGTTCTCCGAGGCCGAGAAGCTGCCGCCGGGCAGCTGGGCGCGGTTCCGGCCCAACGGTGACAGGGAGCGCGGCACCTTCTGGTCGCTGCGTCAGGTCGCCGAGGAAGGCGCCGCCTACGAGGGCGAGTTCGATCTCAACGCCGTCATCGAGGACTCCACGCGCAAGCACCTGATCTCGGACGTGCCGGTCGCGACCTTCCTCTCCGGCGGGCTCGACTCCAGCTACCTGACCGCGCTCGCCGCACGTGAGCAGCCGGGGATCTCCGCGTACACCATCGGTTTCCGCGCCGAGGACGCGAAGTTCGAGGCCATGCCGGACGACCTGATGTACGCGAAGAAGGTCGCCGCGAAGTTCGGTGTCGACCTGCACGAGATCGAGATCGCGCCGCAGGTGCTGGATCTGCTGCCGCGGATGACTTATCACCTCGACGAGCCGATCGGCGATCCGGCGGCGATCAACAGCTACCTGATCTGCACCGCCGCCCGCGAGGCCGGCGTCAAGGTGATGCTTTCGGGCATGGGCGCCGACGAGTTGTTCGCCGGATACCGCAAGCATCTCGCGAACATGATCGCCGTGCAGTACCAACGGGTTCCGGGACTGGTCCGCCGTCCGATCGAGTCCGTTGTGGACAGACTGCCGGTGGCGACGTCGAAGCGCGGATTCCGGTCGGTCCGCTTCGCCAAGCGATTCCTCTCGTTCGCGGAACTGCCGGAGGAGACCGCCTTCCGGCGCAGTTACACGATGTACGACCAGGCGGAGCTCGTCGGACTGCTGAACCCGGACCTCGCGGGCGCCGTCGACGACGTGATCACCGAGCACGCGGACACCTATCACGACAACACGCTGACCGACTTCGTGAACCGCATGTGCCTGGCCGATTCCCGGCTGTTCCTGCCGGGGCTCAACCTCGCCTACACCGACCGGTCCAGTATGGCCGCGTCCACCGAGGTGCGGACGCCGTTCGTCGACATCGAGGTCGTCAAGGCCGCGTTCCGGATCCCCGGCGACAAGAAGATCGTGAAACGCCAAGGGAAGATGGCGTTGAAGGAAGCGGCGTTGTCGATCCTCCCGGCCGAGATCGTGCACCGGCCGAAGGGTCTGTTCAGCGCACCGCTGCGGGCTTGGATGAGCCGCGACCTCGCGCCCCTGGTGCGCGAGGTGACGAACGAAGGCGAATTGGTGAAGGCCGGGTTCCTCCGTCGTGAGGCCCTGCAACGGCTCGTCGACGAAGACGCGTCCGGGCAGCAGGACCGGTCCAAGCACCTCTGGCACATCTTGACCCTCGAGTACTGGTATCGCGGTGCCATTTCGGCCCGAAGCGCTTAGGAGCGACGTGAAGCAGGTAGTGCAGAACTACAAGAGCGGGGAGCTGGCGCTCCTCGACGTCGAAGTCCCCGCGTGCAAACCGGGGGGTGTGCTGGTCCGCACCGCCTATTCGCTGATCTCCACCGGCACCGAGATGATGAAGGTGTCCGAGGCGAGCCTTTCCCTGGTGGGCAAGGCGAAGGCGCGGCCGGACCAGGTCGCGAAGGTGATGCAGAGCGTCGCGACCAACGGGCTCGGCGCCACCTACCGCAAAGCGATGAACAAGCTCGACTCCTACACGCCGCTGGGCTACTCGCTGTGTGGTGTCGTCGAAGAGGTCGGTGCCGGCATCCACGACGTCGCCGTCGGTGACTACGTGGCGTGCGCCGGAAACGAGCACGCGCTGCACGCGGAACTGAACTGGGTGCCCAAGAACCTGTACTCCAAGGTGCCCGACGGCGTCGACCCGCGGCACGCCGCCTTCGGCACGGTCGGTTCGATCGCGATGCAGGGTGTCCGTCAGGGCGAGCCGCAGATCGGCGACATCGCGCTGGTCATCGGGCTCGGCCTGATCGGTCAGCTGGTCGTGCAGCTGCTGGTCGCTTCCGGTGTCCGTGTGGTCGGTGTCGACCCGGACCCGACGCGATGCGCGCTGGCCGAGCAGCTCGGCGCGCTCAAATGCGGCGATCCGGGATCCGGTGTCATCGACACCGCGGTCGCGGAGATCAGCGCCGGCCACGGCGTCGACCAGGTCTACCTCGCGGCGGGTGGCAGCACGAACGAGCCGGTGGAGCTGGCCGCGAAGCTGGCCCGCGACCGCGGCCGGGTGATCGACATCGGCAAATGCTCGCTCAACCTGCCGTGGAACGCGTACTACGAAAAGGAACTCGACGTCCGGTTCTCCCGCTCGTACGGACCCGGCCGCTACGACCCGGAGTACGAACTCGAGGGCCGCGACTACCCGATCGGCCAGGTCCGGTGGACCGAGCGCCGTAACCTCGAATGCGTGGTCGACCTGATGGGCAGCGGCCGTCTCGACGTCGAGCCGCTGATCTCGCACGTCTCGGACTTCTCCGACGCCGTCGAGACGTACCGGAAGCTGAACGAGGGCGAGCTCAAGGCCGTCGCCGTGCTGTTCGAGTACGAGAAGCACGCGGCGGGCGCGGCCGAGCAGGCTGTCACCTCGGTCGCCGTGCCGAAGACCGCCACCGCCCGTGTGGCGCCGAAGCCCGGCGCCGTGCGGATCGGGTTCATCGGCGCGGGCAACTACGCGTCCTCGATGCTGCTGCCGCATTTGGCCGAGATGGAGAACGTCCACCTCACCGAGGTCGTCACCACCTCCGCGCTCTCGGGCGCGAACGCCAAGCGCAAGTTCGGCTTCGCCCGCGCCACCACCGATCTCGACACGATGCTCGGCGACTCGTCGATCGACGCGGTGTTCATCGTGACGCGGCACAGCTCGCACGCCGAGCTGACCCGGCGCGCGCTGCTCGCGGGCAAGGCCGTCTTCGTCGAGAAGCCGTTGGCGCTTTCGGAGAAGGAACTCGAGATCGTGCTCGGTGCGATCGAGGAGTCCGGCAACGACCGGCTGCAGGTCGGCTTCAACCGCCGGTTCGCCCCGCTGCTGAACGAATCGGTCGTCCACTTCGGGCCGAGGATCGGCCCGGCTTCGGTGCGGTACCTGGTCAACGCCGGTCAGCTCGACGCCAACAGCTGGTACAACCAGGCCGACAGCGAGGGTTCGCGCTTCGCGGGTGAGGGCGGGCACTTCATCGACACGGTGAGCTGGTTGCTCGGTTCCGACCCGGTCTCGGTGTACGCCACCGCGACGCCGGGCCACCAGGACCTGCAGATCCTGCTGCGTTACCCGGACGGCTCGACCGCGTCGATCGCCTACACCACCAGCGGTTCGGCGGCGTTCCCGAAGGAGACGATCGACGTCACCGCCGACGGCAAGGTGCTGAAGTTCGACGACTTCGCGCGCGCGTCGGTGTTCGGCCGCAAGAAGTGGGCCAGTTCCCGCATCCCCAAGGGCCGTGACAAGGGCCAGGCCGCCGAGCTCGAAGCTTTCGTCAACGCGCTGAAGACCGGCGTCGCGATGCCGGTCTCGGTCGACTCGCTCGTCTCGACGACGTTGGCCACGCTCGCGGTCAACCGCAGCCTGGAGACCGGTGTGCCGGTGCGGATCAACGCCAAGGAAGGAATCGGCTGATGGATCCGTCCTGGTACCTGCGAAGACTGTCGCGGATGGGGCCCGCCGAGATCGCGGGCCGGGTCACCGACGTCGTGCGCAAACGCCAGTGGCGCGGGGTCGCGGGGGACAAGGCGGCCTGGCTGCCGGACCGCGCCTTCGCGCGCGTCCCCGGTGAAGCCGTCCTCGCCACCGTCTCCAGTGACGCGTTGAAGGACCTGCTGGACAAAGCGGATCGGCTCATGGACGGGCACGCCGAATACTTCGGCGTCGAACGGGACGACCTCGTCGACCCGGACTGGTCGCGCGACCCGAAGACCGGGCGGCGCGCACCGTCCGATGTGTACTCCTTCGACATCCCGTACCGGAGCGAGGAGGCCGTCGGCGACATCAAGCAGATCTGGGAGCCGTCGCGGCATCAGCACCTCACCGTGCTGGCCGCCGCGTACGCCCTGACCGGCGACGACCGGTACGCCGAACGTGTCGCCGCGCACCTGAGGTCCTGGTGGACGGCCAATCCGCCGATGCGCGGGGTGCACTGGGTCAGCGGGATCGAACTCGGCATCCGGCTGCTGTCCTGGGTGTGGGTCCGGCGGCTGCTCGACGGCTGGGCGGAGGCGCCGGCGCTGTTCGAGGACAATCCGGTGGCACTCAACCAGATCTGGCACCATCAGCGCTGGCTGGCCGCGTTCCCCAGCCGGGGTTCGTCGGCCAACAACCACGTGATCGCCGAGGACGCCGGGCAGCTCGCCGCCGCCTGCGCGTTCGACTGGTTCCCGGAATCGGCCCAGTGGCGGGACGCCGCGCTGGCGTCGCTGGACAAGATGCTGGCGCACAACACCTTCGACTCCGGGATCAACCGCGAGCTCGCCACCGAATACCACGGGCTCGTCCTGGAACTCGGGCTCGCGGGTGCGCTGGAGGCGAAGGCCGCCGGCGTCGCCGTTCCCGAGTCGACGTGGCTCGTGCTGCTCCGGATGACCGACGCACTCGCGTCCATTGTGGACAACAGGCTGCGACCGCCGAGACAGGGCGACGCCGACGACGGCTTCGGTCTCATCGTCGACGGCGACGAGACCGGTCGCTGGGCTTCGCTGCTCAACACCGGGGAAGCCCTTTTCGGACGGTTGGACTGGTGGCCCGAGGTCCGGGAGGGCGACGTCCGGACGCCGCTGTTCTCCGCGCTGGCCAAGGACGTCCAGGTCGGTGCCGCGCGTCCGGTGCGACGGCGGGACGACTTCGCCGACGCCGGGACGACCATCCTGCGCGACGGCGACGTCTGGTGCCGCTGCGACGGCGGGCCGCACGGTTTCCTGTCCATCGCCGCGCACGCGCACGCCGACGCGCTCTCGGTCGAGGTCCGGCACGACGGCGTCGACATCCTCGCCGACCCCGGAACCTACTGCTACCACGGGGAACCGAAGTGGCGGTCGTACTTCCGGTCCACGGCCGGGCACAACACGCTCGAACTCGGCGGAACCGACCAGTCCGTCTCGGGTGGCCCGTTCCTGTGGACGAAACACGCGGTCACCAAGGTGATCGCCGCCGGAACGCCGACCCGCTGGAGCGCCGAGCACGACGGGTACGCACCGGCGATCCACCGGCGTTCGGTGGAACTGGACGGCGCTGAGCTGCGGATTCTCGACGAGGTCCGCGGCGGTGAGGCGCGTCCGTGCCGTCTCGCGTTCCACTTCGGGCCTGCCGTGGAGGTCACCGTCACCGGCGGGACCGCGAAGCTGTCCTGGACGGTCGACGGCCAGGAGCGCGGCGCCTCGATGGAGTTGCCCTCCCAGCTCAGGTGGTCGGCGCATCGCGGGGAGAGCACCCCGCCGCTCGGCTGGTACTCGGCCGGATTCGGCCGCCGCGAGCCCGCGTGGACGCTGCTCGGCACCGGCACCGCGTCGACCGAACTGGCCACCGTGCTCACCTTCGACCCTGAGGAACCCACGTTGTGACGGTCCGACCGCACCGCATCCGCCGAGTCGTCCTGCCGGTCCTGCTGGCCGCGACGGTTTTGGCCTCCTGCACCTCCGACCCCGGCGACGAGGCGGGGAAACCACCGGATCCGGCGCAGGCGCCGTCCGGGGCGGTGGCGCAGGTGTGCGACAAGCTGCCGCCGGGTCCGGCGGCGGCACCGGCGGGAGCGGTGACGGTGGATCCGGCGGTGCCGGGTGATCTCGTGGCGAAGACGAGGACGGGCGGACCGGGGACGACGTTCTGGCTGGCCCCGGGCACACACCGGCTCGGCGACGACCGGTTCGACCAGGTCCAGCCGAAGGCGGGCAACGTCTATCTCGGCGCGCCGGGCGCGATCCTCGACGGCCGGAAGATCAACCAGTACGCCTTCTCCGGCAGCGCCGCCGACGTCAAGATCCAGTACCTCACCGTGCGCGGCTTCGTGGCCCCGCGCGACGAAGGCGTGGTCAACCACGATTCGGCCCCGGGCTGGGTCATCGAGCACAACACCGTGCAGGAGAACGACGGCGCCGGCCTCATGGCGGGCGCGCGGCAGCAGGTCCGGGGGAACTGCCTGCGGAACAACGGGCAGTACGGCATGAACGCCTACGAGGGCGAGAACGGCATCACCGGACTCCTCGTCGAGGGCAACGAGATCACCGGGAACAACACCGGTGACTGGGAACGGAAGGTCGACGGCTGCGGCTGCACCGGCGGCGTCAAGTTCTGGTCCGTCGACGGCGCCGACATCCGCGGGAACTGGGTGCACGACAACCGCGGCGTCGGGCTCTGGGCCGACACGAACAACAACGACTTCCTGATCGAGGGCAACCTCGTCGAAGGCAACGACAGCACCGCGATCATGTACGAGACCAGCTACAACGCCGTCATCCGCGGCAACACCGTCCGCCGGAACAACGGGGTGGACGGCAAGAACTACATCGATCGCGGCGACAGCTTCCCGGTCGCGGCGATCTACATCTCCGAATCCGGCGGCGAGCCGAGGGTGAAGGCGCGGACGGACAAGGTCGAGATCGCCGGGAACGTGCTCGAGAACAACTGGAACGGGATCACCCTGTGGGAGAACTCCGACCGGTTCTGCAACAGTCCGGCCAACACGTCGTCCGGGGCCTGCACGCGGCTGGTGCCGTCGCACGAGACCTGCGCACGGCCCGCCATCGCGTCCGGCGCGCTGTACGACGACTGCCGGTGGAAGACGCAGCGCGTCGACATCCACCACAACCGGTTCGTCCTCGACCCCGCCGTCGCGGGCTGCGAGAACACCTGCGCGCGGATGGCCGTCCTGGCGAACTTCGGCACCTACCCGGACTGGTCGCCGTACAAGGGCGAGGTCGTCCAGCAGGCCATCACCTTCGACCAGGGCAACAGGTGGCACGACAACACCTATGCCGGACCATGGAACTTCATCGCCTTCGAACCGAGCCGGAGCCTGGGCATCGGCGAATGGCAGGGCGGCCCGTACAAACAGGACGCCGGATCCACCTACACCCGGCAAGGGGGAGGCTGACATGCGGTACGAAACCGTCCGAAAAGGACGCTTCCCGCATCTTCCGCGCGGGGAGCGTCCCTCACAGTCGCCGGACATGCCGAAGGCGGTCGCGCTCGTCTGGGCGCTGCTGATCCTCAACACGCTCGGCTCCACCGGCGCGACGACCGTCATCCCCATCCCGCGGTCGGTGATCCAGCTGGTCACCATGGGCTCGCTGGTGCTGGCGTTCTGCGTCGCGCTGGTGCTGAACGCACGGCTCCGGATCAGGCCGAGCGCGTACCTGCTGCTGCTCACCGTCCTGGTCGTGCTCAGCCTGATGGCGAGCCTGAACCTCGAAGTCGGCTACGGCGCACTGTTCCGCTGCTTCCGGTTCGGCCTGTTCGTCGCCACCCTCTGGCTCCTGACCCAGTGGTGGGACGGCGGGATCAGGCTCGTCCGGCACCACATCCGCACCTACTCCGTGGTGCTGGTGACGGTGGTGGTCGGGCTGGCGGCGTCACCAGGGATCGCGCTGGCCGAGGAGTACGGCGGCCGCCTCACCGGCACCATCTGGCCGCTCACCCCGCCGCAGGTCGGGCAGTACGCCGCCGTCGTCATCGGGCTCACCGTGCTGCTGTGGCTCGGCGGTGAACTAGACCGGCTGAACGCGCTGATCGTCATCGTCCCGTCGTTCGCGATCCTGCTGCTGACACATACCCGCACGGCGATGCTCGGCCTGATCGCCGGCGTCCTGATCGCCCTGCTCTCGCTGTGGATGTCCAGCGCGCGGGCACGGAAGGTGTTCGCCGTCGTCGGGCTCGCCGGCGCCGTCGTCGCGGTCGCCCTCGGCTCGCTGCTGCAGGCCTGGTTCCTGCGCGGCCAGAGCGAGGAGAACTTCTCCAGCCTCACCGGCCGGGCGAAGGTCTGGGACGCGCTGCTGTCCGACCCGCGCACCCTCGGCGAGTACCTGTTCGGCGTCGGGCTGACCAACAAGTCCTACATCGGCCTGCCCATCGACAACAGCTGGCTCGCGGTCTACCACGAACAGGGCTACGTCGGGATCGCCATCGTCGCGGCCTTCATGCTCGTGCTGATCGTCGTCGCCGCCCTGCGGCCGCCGTCACTGTCCAGGGCTTGCGCGATCTTCCTGATCACCTACTGCATTTCGGCGTCCTACACCGAAGCGGGACTCGGCGACGCGTCGCCGTACCTCCTGCACCTGGCCCTGGCGGCCTCACTGCTGGTGCGGTCGCCGTCCGAAACCGTCGTCGAGAAGAAGTTCATCCCGGCCAAGGAGCCTGCGTGAAGGTCCTCGTGGTCCACAACCGCTACCGGTCCGAACAACCGAGCGGTGAGAACAACGTCGTCGACCAGGAGGTCGCGCTACTCGCGGACGCCGGGCACGACGTCGGCCTGTTCGAACGACGCAGTGACGACATCTCCGCGATGTCGTTGCCGCGCAAGGCCGTCGTCCCGCTCCAGGTTCCGTGGAACCGGGCGGTACGCGCGGACCTCGTCCGGCGGCTGACCGAGGACCGGCCCGACGTCGTCCACATCCACAACACGTTCCCGCTGCTTTCGCCGTCGGTGCTGACGGCGTGCGCCGACGTCGGCGTGCCCGCCGTCGCGACCGTGCACAACTACACGCTGATCTGTCCGCCCGGCACGCTGTACCGCGACGGCCAGGTGTGCACCGACTGCGTCGGCCGGACGCCGGTGCCCGCGGTGCGGCACGGTTGTTACCGCGGTTCGAGCGTCGCGACCGTGCCGATGGCGGCGAGCCTGATGTTCAACCGGCGTCGCTGGTGGTCCGGGGTCTCGCGGTTCTTCTGCATCTCGCGTGCCCAGCGGGAAGTGCTGATCGCCGCCGGGATGCCCGCCGAACGAATGGCGGTGAAGTACAACTTCGTCACCGATCCGGGGATCAGGCGCACCGGCACCGGCGAGCACGTCCTGTTCCTCGGCCGGATCACCGCGGAGAAGGGGATCGGCCTGCTCATGCGGGCCTGGGACCGGCTCGCCGCGACCGGTGGACTGGGGATGCCGCTGGTGATCGCGGGGACCGGTCCGATGCAGGACGAGGTCGCCCGCTGGGCGGAAGGCCGCGACGACGTCCGCTACGAAGGCCTGCGGACCAAGGCGGAATGCGCCGAACTGGTCACCCGCGCGGCCGTCGCGGTGGCGCCGTCCGAATGGCTGGAGACGTTCGGGCTCGTGGTCGTCGAGGCGATGGCCGCCGGCGTGCCGACGATCGCCGCCGCGCACGGCGCCTTCCGCGAACTCGTCGAGGACGGCGTCACCGGGCTGCTGCACGAACCCGGCAACGAGGAGTCGCTCGCGCGGCGGCTGCGGGAGATCGTCGGCGACGTCGAACGGAACCGGGAACTGGGTAAGGCCGCACGACTGGTCTACGAACAGGAATTCACTCCGGAGGTCGGCCTCGATCGGTTGATCTCCGGGTACGAGGGAGCGATCCAGGCCGCGGAGCAGGTGGCCGCGGAGTGAAACCGGGCGTACTGGCGGCACCCCCGGCCCTGCCGCCGGTGCTGCGCCCCACCGCGTTCGTCCTCGCCGTCGCCGGTTTCCTCGGTGCCCTCGTGCTCCTGCTCATGTACGCGGGCACGTCCGAGGCGACCGGGATCGACGCCGTCCTGGTCGACGCGCTCGCCTGGTCCGACGACCCCTGGTGGACCATCGCGGTGGTGATCGACTTCGTCGGCGAGCCTCTCGGCTCGATCGTCGTCATGGTCCTGTTCCTCGGCGCGTGCTTGTACTTCCGGCGCCTGCGGACGGCGATCGCCGGGGTGGTGTCCGTGGTGCTCACGGTCGGCCTGACCAGCGGGCTGAAACCGCTGACCGGCCGGTTCATCCACGGCGAATTCCTGTCCTATCCCAGTGGGCACACCGGATTCGTGACCGCTTTGACGTTCACCGTCGCACTCGGTTTCTTCGGACGGCTGCGAGCCGCGTGGGCTTCGACACTGCTGGTCTTCGTGGTCGTGCTCGCCGGGGCCGCGATGGGCTGGGCGCAGGTAACAATGGGCGCGCATTACCCGACTGACACGCTAGGCGGCTTCGGCGTGGCACTCGCGGTGGTTCCGGTGGCGGCGCTGCTCACGGACAAATGGTCTTCCCGGCGGACTATTCCTTGAACACCGCGCAGCGAAAGGAACGGCTCTCCCATGCCCCTCATCGATCTTGCCAAGAAAGTCGCCGCCCGGGCGGAAGACCTCGGCCAGCGCGCGCTGGCGACGGTCGGCGCCAAACAGTCCGAATCCGCCATCTCGGCCGACTCACAGGGATACTGGAACGAGCCCGGCGAAAAGAGATGGAAGGACAATTCGCATTGGCGGGACGCCGGAACGTTCGACGGTAACGACCTCTGGTCGCAAATCGGGAAACAGCACCTCGACATGTTCGAGGGCGGCGCCCGGCTGGCCGGCTTCGACCGCCCGTGGAACCGCGTCATCGAATGGGGCTGCGGCGGCGGCGCGAACGCCATCCACTTCGCCCCGCGCGCCCAGGAATTCATCGGCGTCGACATCTCCGCCGAAACCCTGGCCGAATGCGGGAAACAGGTCGCGAACGTCTGCCAGACGGACTTCCAGGCCGTCGAGATCGACGTCGCGAATCCCGAGGCGGCGCTTTCGGCCGTGAAGGAACCCTGCGACGTCTACGTGAGCTTCTACGTTTTCGAGCTCATCCCGACGCCCGAGTACGGCGAGCGCCTGCTCCGCATCGCACGGGAGCTGCTCGTCCCCGGCGGGCTCGCGCTGATCCAGGTCAAGTACGACCCCGGCACCTGGCGGACCCGGTCCCGGCGCCGCTCCTACCGTTCGGGCCTCGCCGCGATGACCACCTACCGCGTCGACGCCTTCTGGCAGCTGGCCGAGCGGTGCGGCTTCACACCGAAGGCGATCCAGCTGGTGCCGAAGAACGAGCTGGACGAACGGTACGCGTACTTCTTCCTGCAGAAGGACTGAGCGGGCGGCGGTCGTGAGTGATTTGGGTCGTTCTAACGACACTTGCCACTCACGACCACCGCGCGACGCGGTCAGCAGCCGCCGACCCCGTTGAAGCTGCTGCAAGGGTCCTGCTTGTAGGGAGCCGCCTGCCAGGCCGCCACGTCCAGCGACCGCGAAGCGTCATGCGCCACGAACGACCAATGTCCGAGGTAGGTATTCGAGAACCACTCGTTGTCCTGCCCGAACGTCACCGAGTCGGACACGACGGAACCCCGGTACGGCGACCAGGCCGGATAGGTGCCGAAGTTCGACAGCACCGCCATCCGCCCGCAGAGCCCCGAACAATCCGGAGCGCTCCGGAAGGTGTTGTCGTGAATGTTGACCCGCTGCGTCTTCCACCGGCAATCGTCGTAGGCGGGCTGCTGGGTGATCGCGCCCTCGGAGCAGTCCGAAGGCGAGCGCACGACCCGCGTGCAGGTTCCGGTCGAGGTGTTCGCGGGGCTGTTGCAGAACCGGTCCGCGTTCTCCCACAGCGTCAGGCCGCCCCAGTTGTCCTCGAACACGTTCTCGTAGATCTCGATCATGTCGGTCCGTGCCAGGAGCCGCGGCTCGCCGCCGGACTCGCTCAGGTACACCGCCGCGACCGGGAAGTTGTTGCCCCGTGCGGCGAATTCGCTGCCCATCTTCAGGGTGTTGCGGCGGAAGATGTTGCTGCGGACGATGAGGTTGTAGCTGATCTCGTAGAACAGCGCTTCGGCCTCGTTGTCCTCGATCAGGTTGTCCTCGATGACGAAGTCGTTGTTGTTCGTGTCCGCCCAGAGTCCGGCGCCGTGGTTGTGGTGCACCCAGTTGCCCCGGATGTCCGCGCCGTCGACGGCCCAGAACTTCACCCCGCCACTGCAGCCGCAGCCGGGCTGCTTCTTCTCCCAGTCCTCGGTGTTGTTGCCGGCGATCTCGTTGCCCTCGATGACGAGCCCGGTGATGCCGTTGCCGGAGCGGTAGGCGTTGATCCCGTACTGCCCGTTGTTGCGCAGGCAGTTCCCGAGCACCTCCTGCCGCGGCCCGGCCATCATCGCCGCGCCCCGGTTCTCCTCGATGACGTTGCCCTCGATCACCCAGTGTTCGCCGGAATCGTGGTTCACCACACCTTGATCCTGCGGTGCGGCGAAGCCGCGGATCGTCAGCCCGCGGATCACGACGTCCTTGGCCAGCTGCGTGAACGCCGCCCGGTTGACGTCCCGGCCGTCCAGCACGGCGCCGGGTGCGCCGACGTAGGCGTTGCCGTCCTTCGGGATCACCTGGCTGTAGGGGTCGTCGGCGAGCGTATGCGTCCCGGAGCTGAGCCAGAACGTCGTCCCCGGCGGGTTTTCCGAGGTCTTGACCGAAAGGTGCTCGCCGGGATCGACGACGACGGCGTTGTCCGGCTTCGTGAAGTGCGCCGGCCCGGACGCGCAGACGGCCGGCGCCTCGGCCGCCGTTGCGATGGCGGTGAAGGAGCCGGCCGTCAAAATCACCGACAGCGTGAGCGCTGTCGTTCTTGCCCAAGTCATACGACTCAAGGTAAGTCACCGCGCAGCGCATGGGATGGACACGAACGTGTGCTACTCATGCGTACCTCCTGAAAACCGGCTTCACCGGACGGCCGCCCGTCCACGGCGATGGATCCTGGAGATCGAGCGCCTTCCGGTAGGTCGTGCAGGCCCGCGAGACGACGTCGATCGTCTTGTCGATGTCGGCTTCGGTGAGTCCGGCACTGACTACGAAGGACGGTCCGATCACCCCGCCACCGATCAGTTCCCGCATGAACAGCGTCCGATACGGCTGGGACGGCTCGAACTTCTCGTCCAGGGTGGCGAAGACGAGGTTGCTCGCTTTGCCGCGCACGAGGACGCGGTCCCCGACGCCCGCCCCCGCGGCGACCTCGCGGACTCCGGCGGCGAGCCGGTCGCCCAGCGCGTGCAGCCGTTCGGTGATTCCTTCCTCGACGTAGGTGTCGAAGACGGCGATGGACGCGGCGAGGCAATGCGTCTCGGCGCCGTGCGTGGTCGAGAGCAGGAAGACCCGCTCCCGCTCGTCGCGCAGGCCGCCGAGTTCCATGTACTCCCGCTTGCCGGCCAGCGCCGAGACCGCGAAGCCGTTGCCGAGAGCCTTGCCGAACGTCGAGAGATCCGGCGTGACGCCGTAGAGGCCCTGAGCCCCGGACTCCGACCACCGGAATCCGGTGATCATCTCGTCGAACACCAGCAGGCAGCCGTACCGGTCGCACAGTGCCCGCAGCCCGGCCAGGTAGCCCTCGGGCGGCTCCTGCTGGGTCGCCGCTTCCAGGATCAGGCAGGCGACCTCGTGGTTCCGCAGGATCTCTTCGGTGGCGGCGAGATCGCCGTACGGGAAGGAAATCGTCAGTTCGGTGGTCTCGTCCGGGATCCCGGCGGGCATCGGGGTGGTGCCGATGAACCAGTCGTCGGTGGAGAAGAACGCGTGGTCCCCGCAGATCGCGACGAGCGGGCGTCCGGTCGCGGCCCGGGCCAGGCGGACGGCGGCGGTGGTCGCGTCGGAGCCGTTCTTCGCGAACTTCACCATGTCCGCTGTGGGCACCGCGGCGAGGAACCGTTCCGCCGCTTCGGCTTCGATGATGGACGGCCGGACGAAGTTGGCGCCCTTGGCGATCTCGGTGCGGACGGCCTCCAGGACCCGCGGATGCGCGTGTCCGAGGCTGACCGCGCGAAGCCCCGAGCCGTATTCGATGTACTCGTTGCCGTCGACGTCCCACACGTGGCCGGCGAGGCCGCGGGCCATGACCGGTGAGAGGTCGTCGGGGTACTGGTCCTGGCCTTTGGCGTAGGTGTGCGCACCGCCGGGGATGGCCCGGTGCAGTCTTTCGTTCGCCTGGTCGGAAAGCGGCAAGGGGCGGCTCATCGGGATCACCTCGTGGTCGTCAGTGCGGCGGCTAGAGGAGGAGCGTGGGCGTCGCGTTCGGACACCGCGCTGATCGGGAGCGGCCAGTCGATGGCCAGTTCGGGATCGGCGTAGGAGATCGCGATGTCCTCGGCCGGATCGTGCGGCCGGTCGATGCGGTAGGAGATGTCGGCGGGATCGGTCAGCGCCTGGAAGCCGTGCGCGCAGCCCGCCGGGATGTACAGCGAGATCTGGGTTTCCCCGGAGAGTTCGAACGACTTCACGTTCCGGAAGGTCGGTGAATCCGGGCGGAGGTCCACGATGACGTCGAAGATCGCCCCGGACGAGCAGCGGACCAGTTTGGACTCGCCGTTCCCGCCGCGCAGGTGCATACCGCGCAGGACGCCCTTGCGGGACCGGGAGATGCTGTCCTGCGCGAACCCGCTGGGGTCGATACCCACCGAGGCGACGACTTCGCTGTCGAAGGTGCGGCTGAAGAACCCGCGTTCGTCGGCGAACGGCGTCGGCGTGAAGAGGTAGGCGCCGTCGATTTCGAGGACCGGTTCGGCCTTCATCGGTTCTCCTTCTGCGGCAGGTTGAACAGCTTCTCGTCGAGGACTTCGTTCTGCTTTTCCAGCAGCTTCCGTTTCGCCGCGCTGCGATCGCGCAGGCTCTGCCAGAACTCCTCGGGTTTCGCCTCGAGTTCGGTGAGCTGCCGGATGAGCAGATCGACGTCGACGGCGCGGGCGGACTGGCAGTACTCGGCGAGCCCCATGTCCGCCATGATGCTGTCCATCTTCTGCGAATAGCTGATCGAGATCGTCGGCTTCGCGAGCTTCAGCGAGCACAGGACGTTGTGATAGCGAGTCCCGACGACGGCGCCTAGCGACGCGATTTCCGTGATGAGGTCGCCCAGGGTCGGCAGTTTCGCGGCGGTCACCCGGTTCGGGTCCAGGCCCGGCCGGTACGAGCGCAGATCGGCGAAGATCTCCTCGACGACCGGGTCGTCGATCTCGTCGCCGGTGAGAAGCCGGACTTCGCGGCCTTCGTCGACCAACCAGCGGACGAACCGTTTCATCGCGTCCACATAGGACGAACGGATCTCCTCGGCGTTCCGCCGGTCGTCGTTGCCGCCGTGGTATTCCATGACGCCGACCCCGACGACGTTCGACGGCCGCCCGGCGGGGATCGGCAGTGCGAAGGCCAGGTCGGGGTAGAGGTCGTCCTTCGAGGTGTCGAGGCCCATTTCCGCCCACGCGTCCTTCGACAGCTGATCGCGGAACGACCGGTAGTGCGCGGAGCGGGCGGCGATCCGGTAGAGCCGCCGGGTGGTCCGCTGGCGGATGACGTTCGAGCCGACGTTCAGGAGCGCGACCTTGGTGCCGCCCAGTCTGCCCGCCACCCCGAGCAGGGCCATCGCGTACGGGAAACCCCAGGGGCGCAAGGGAAGGGTGGTTTCGAGGACGCCGGCGCCGGGGACGATCACGACGTCGCACCGCCGGGTCCAGGAAAGGATCTTGAGGGTGTCGGCGACCTTGCCGACGGCTTTCAGGAGGGCCGCGCGGATCCCGGTCGCGTCGCGGTTGCGCGAGTAGTACCAGAGGAGGGATTCCGCCGGGACGCCGTAGCGGGCCTCGACTTGCTCCGGGCCGGAGCAGAGGCATCTCAGCTCCGCGTCCGGGTGATGCTCCCGCACGTAGGCGAGTACGACTTCGAGTGAGCCGTCGTTGCCGATGTTCCCCGCGCCCAGAAGGCCGAAGAAACCGACTTGGGGGTGTCTTCGTTTTCTCGCTCCAGGGCGAGAGGTCACGACGTCCTCCTCTGCCGTCCAGGGACCACGGCGTCGATGTTCATCCTGTCTTCTTCGAGTTCGGGGACGCCGTCTTCGGCGCGGTCCTCGTTCCGGCCGTGGGAGCGGTCGGCCAGCCAGGACGCCAGGTGCCGGTAGCACTCCCGCCGGTCCGCCGAGGAGAGCGGCGCCCGGCGGATACCGCCGACGAACCCGCCGATGTACTCGCCGATCAGCCGCGGCATCGGGTTCCGGATCGGATCGGCGCGCTTCGGGTCGAGGTTCGAACAGCGCTTGCGGATGCTGGGGTTCGCCCGTTCCGCGCGGCCGGGGTGGTCGCGGCGGAAGTACTGCACCTCGGGGACCTGGTGGAACGGGCCGTGGAGGCTCAGTTCGGCGACGTACGTGCGGTCGGCGTGGTGATAGCTGTCGAGCTGCTTGACCCGGCGGAGGACGTCGGTGCGCATGACGCCGTAGAAGTCGTCGCCGCCGGTTTCGAACAGCAGGCTGCGGAACCGGGTGGGCGCGTGCGGGGAGTCCGTGGCCAGCGGGTAGTCCAGCTTGTGGGTCACCGCGCCGTGGTCGTCGATGATGGCCTGCCAGGTGTGCGCGACGATCATCCCCGGCCGCTCGTCGAGCGCCTCGACACACAGTTTCAGCAGGTCACGGCCGTAGAGGTCGTCATGCGACGCCCATTTGAACAGCTCGCCCTTCGCCTCGTCGAGGACCCGGTTGTGGTTCGGGGACGCGCCGACGTTCTTCGGCAGCCGCAGATACCGGATCCGGGAGTCCCGGTTCACGTAGTCGCGGCAGATCTCTTCGGTCCGGTCCGCCGAGGCGTTGTCCGAAATGATGAGCTCGAAGTCCTCGTAGCTCTGGCCGAGGAGGGCGTCGAGCGATTCGGCCAGGTACTCCTCGCCGTTGTAGACGGGCAGCCCGATGCTGAGCCGTGGAACCTGTGTCATGCCGTTCCCACCTCTTCGTCGTTCGTGCGCATCGCGGCCGGCTCCGGCACGGGCGGCCGGTACTCGCGATACGCGACACGGAGCTGGTACCACCACAGTGCGGCGCCCAGCCAGACCGAGAGCATCGAGCCCCACGCGGCACCTTCGGCGCCGTCGATGTAGGCGCCGATGATCCCGAAGATCACGTAGCCCGCGGAGGCGACGAGTTGCGCCCGCAGACTGCGTTTCGCGTTGCCGAGGGCACGCAGCCCGGCGGCCGCGCCCGCGGTGAAGCCCGCCGCGGTGACCGACAGGGTGACCGGCAGGATCAGCGGCTCCGCCGAATCCCAGACCGTGCCCATGATCCAGCGGCCGACGTCGTGCGGGACGAGGATCAGCAGTCCGAGTCCCCACAGCAGCGCGGCACCCGCCTGGCCGCCGCCGAGCAGCACGCAGAAATGCTTGAGCCGGTGCGGGGCGCGGTGCAGGACGCGGGCGCCCTCGGCCACGGTCGTCAGCGACAGCCCCATCAGCAGCGCGAGGAACGGCCCGAGCAGCTGTTCCGCGCCGCGGACCGCGCCGACCGCGCTGATCCCGGCGATCGCGCCGAGGCCGTACGCGCGCAGCTGGGACGAACCGGCGTTGCTGACGTTCTCGATCAGGTACCGCACGCTGAGGTCGCGCTGCTGCTTCAGCCAGCCCGTCATCTCCGAGATCCGCGGCACGATGCCGGTCTGGAACAGGCCGTAGACCGCCGCGACCGCGCCGGCGATGCCCCAGGCCAGGATGAACGCGACCACGGTGCCGATCTGCGCGGCGATGACCAGCGCCGGGATCAGCGCGACACCCCAGACACAGTCGTTGACGAACGCCTTCTTGCCGTCGCCCTTGGCGAACAGCGCGAACCGCCACGCGTCCTGCAGCAGCAGGCCGGGGAGCACGATGCCGAGCGCGATGAACACCTCGCCCAGCGGTTTGACCGCCACGACGCCGACAAGCGCGCTCACCAAGCCGGTCACCAGGCCGACGCCGACCGCGGTCCCGGCCGCGCTGGACACCGCCCGGCGCCAGGTTTCCTCCGGTACCGCGGAGAACCGCACCATCAGCGGGTCGGTGGCCATACCGCGCGAGATGTTGAGCACGACGCCGTAGGTCACCCAGGCGAGGCTGAACATGCCGAAGGCGAACGTGCCGAGCGAACGCGCGACGATCAGGCCGACCGCGAAGTTGGTCAAACTGGAAACGGCCTGGTCGCCGAGGCCCCAGCTGAGCCTGCCCGCCATGGCGCGCACCGCCCCGGAGGCCAGTGTCGCCCGATGTTTGCCGACTGCCACCCGCTTCACTCCTTCAAAAGTCCGGCGCCCTGCAGCGCGTGAGCGGCGGCGACGACGGAGTCGAAGGGGAGCCCGGATCGCTTGGTGACATCGAGGAGGCTGTGTTCCCCGTCGGAAAGGTTGAGCACCCAGAGCATCGCCATCTGGGCTTCCTTGGCGTCGCTGCGCCCACCCAGCGAGTCGTACAGCCCGCGCTTGCCGAGTTGCGGCTCGCCGTACGGGCTTTGGTTGACGTAGCTCCGGTTCCGGTCGAGGACGGAGAACGCCTCGCGCAAGGTCGCCAGGGTGTCCTCCATCGCCTCGGTGGACACGAAATCCAGATCGTCGGCCGAGGTGTGGTACTGCGGATAGCCGGCGTACGGCGTCCTGGTCAGCGAGCCGACGCCGAGGTTGTACCCCGGCGAGCAGAACTGCCGCTCGTCGTAGCCGTAGGGCGAGAAGTCGAGGAGCGTATGCGGCTTTTCGGTCAGGACGAACTCGAGCACCTTGTCGATCTCGGCGTCACCGCGACGGCTTCGCTTGTACGTCAAGGACCCCGGATCGCCCGCGCACGCCAGTACGACCCCGGCCTTGATCTTGCCGGCCCGTTCGGGGTTGCGCGCGAGCCAGGTGATCGCGCCGATCGTGCCCGGCATGAACAGGAACCGGTAGGTGTAGTGCGGCTTTTCGACGGCCAGGCGTTGCGCGAGCGCGGCGGCCACCGCGACCCCGGCGAGGTTGTCGTTCGCCAGCGAAGGATGGCAGATGTGGCAGGAGACGAGCACCTCGTCGGTGACCTCGCCCGGCACCACGTGCTCCGCGTAGGTGAGGTGCCCGTCGTCCAGAGTGGAATCGATGCGCACCTCGTACTCGCCGTCCGGCAAGGCGTCGAGGGTGTCCTGCGCCAGGCAGAAACCCCACGTCGGCGAGTAGTAGCTGGTCCGGTACGGCACCCAGGCGGGCCTGTCCGGCAGCGTGTGGAGATGTCCGCGCAGCTCCTCCAGCGACATCTTTTCCGACACCGGGACGCTGTAGCCGACCACGTGCAGGTTCGACTCCTGGAAGTCGATCACCCGTCGCCCGGACGCGTCCTTCACGTACGCGTCACGGATGTTCCACTCCTGCGGCACGGTCCAGTCCAGCACCTGGGTCCCGGTCGGCACCTCGTGGACGTCGAGCGGGATGTGCTCGCCGAGGATCTCCAGCGTGGCGCGGACGCCGTCGCCGGTGATGCTGCGGCAGAGCGGATACAGGCGCTCGACCAGCTTTCGCAGGTCGGCGCCGGTGTCCAGGGGTTGGTGCGTCATCACCGTCGCCGAAGGGTTTCGTCGATCTCGCCCGCGGCGGTCCGCGAGTTGAGCGTGGCCAGCCGGGTGTAGCGCTGCTTGAAGTCGCGCTCGGTCAGACCGTGCGTCCGGTAGGCGTAGATCAGCTCGAGCGCGCCGTCCTTGACCGACCAGTCGCAGTCGAAGCCCGGGATCGCGTCGCGGAAGCGGGAGAAGTCGACGCGGTAGGACCGCGGGTCGCCCGCGGACTCGCCGGTGATCCGCAGCGTCGCGCTGGGAGCGGCCTCGACGACCTGCTGGGCGATCTCGGCGACGGTCACGTTGTTGCGTTCGGTGCCGATGTTGAACGCCTTGTCGTGGACGGCTTCCTTCGGCGCGTCCAACGCGGCGGTGAAGGCACGCGCGATGTCCTTCGCGTGCACCAGCGGCCGCCACGGTGTCCCGTCCGAAAGGACCAGGATCTCGCCGGAGACGTGGGCGTGCGCGGTGAGGTTGTTGAGCACGATGTCCGAACGCAGCCGTGGCGAGAAGCCGAACGCGGTGGCGTTGCGCATGTAGACCGGGGTGAAGTCGTCGTCGGCGAGCGCGTGGAGGTCGTCCTCGACCCGCACCTTCGACTCGGCGTACGGCGTCACCGGACGCAGCGGCGCGTCCTCGTCGACCAGGCCGTCGCCACCCGAGGCGCCGTAGACCGAACACGTCGAGGCGTAGAGGTACCGCTTGACTCCGGCGTCCTTCGCCAGCTTCGCGAGCTTGACCGAAGCGTGGTGGTTGATGTCGTAGGTCAGCTGCGGCGCCAGCGAACCGAGCGGGTCGTTGGACAGCGCGGCGAGGTGGATCACCGCGTCCACCCCGGAGACATGCTCGGCGGTGACGTCACGGAGGTCGACGTCGTAACCCTTGGGGTCGTCGGGGACGGGGCCCAGTACGCAGGCTTCGAAGAGACCGGAGTCGAGGCCGATCACCTCGTGGCCGGCGGCGGCCAGTACCGGGGCCATCACCGTGCCCAGATAACCCTTGTGCCCGGTCAGCAGCACACGCATGGCTTTCAGCCTTTCGAGGAGAGATCGAGCGTGAGTTTCTTGAGGTCGAAGGCCTCCGCGTAGCGCTGCCCGCATTCGATACCGCGAATGCGGGCGAGGCCGAGGAAGGCTTCCCGGTCGTACCAAGGGCGGTGCCGCTGCGAGGCGTAATGCTCCTGCAGCAGGCGGACCTTCTCCTCGGCACGCTCGGGGGAGAGCGGGACGTACGCCGTCGGCTTGCCGAGGTCGCCGTCCCATTTGGCGATCTCGTACTCCAACTGCAGATGCGTGCGGAACACCGTCGGCACCAGCGTCGCCAGGCCGCGGTGATCCTGGTGCGCGTCCGCCGTACGCGGCGACAGGACGAGGTCCGGGTCGGTGCGGCGACGCAGCTCCTCCAGCCCGTTCTTGGCCTCTTCCCAATGCGAGGGGAACCGGCCGTCGGGCAGTTTGAGAACGGTGACCTCGACGTCGGCACCCGGGCAGAAGGCCGCGAGCGCGGCACGCTCCTCGGCCTCCCGTTCGGTGCCGCCGCCGGACAGGACGAGCGCGTCGACCCGGACACGCGGGTTGTCCGCGCAGATCGTCAGCAGTGTGCCGCCCGCCCCGATGGCGATGTCGTCACAATGCGCGCCGAGCGCGACGATCCGCTGGATCCCGCCGGTACCGAGTCCGATCACGCGATGCTCACCGGTGCGGGCTCGTGCTCCCACAGCGCCCACGGCTTGTTCCCGTGCGCGTAGGCGTCGTCCAGCTGGACGCGTTCCTTGACCGTGTCGGTCGGCTTCCAGAAACCGCGGTACGGGTACGCGAGCAGCCTGCCCTGCTTGGCGAGCTCGCCGCAGCCGTCGGCCACCAGGTCGCCGCCCTCGGGGATATGGTCGAAGACCTCCTGGCGCAGCACGAAATAGCCGCCGTTCTCCCACAGCGGCATCTCGCTCACCGGGGTCAGCGCGCCGATCAGGCCGTCCTCGCCCATCTCCACGCAGTGGAACGACGACTGCGGCGGCACGACCATCATCGAGGCGCCGGCGTCGGTGGCCGAGAAGCGTTCGATCATCTCCGGCAACGGGGCGTCGGTGAGGACGTCGGCGTAGTTCGCGAGGAACATCTCGTCGCCCTCGAGATACGGGCGCACCCGGCGCAGCCGCTCGCCGATGGCCGATTCCAGACCGGTCTGCACGAAGGAGATCGACCAGTCCGCGATATCCGTCGACAGCAGTTCCGCCTTGCCGTTGCGCAGGACGAAATCGTTGGAGGTGGTCTCCTGGTAATTGAGGAAGAACTCCTTGATGTGGTGCGCGCCGTACCCGAGGCACAGGATGAACTCGGTGTGGCCGAAATGCGCGTAGTAGCGCATCACGTGCCAGATCAGGGGTCTGGGGCCGACCATGGCCATCGGCTTGGGCACGTCGGACGCGTCACCGTTGCGCATCCGCATGCCGTAGCCGCCGCAGAACAGGACTACCTTCACGACTTCACCTCGACGATTTCCAGGTGCGGGATGGGAAAGACCAGTTTGCCGCCCCAATCGTCCACAAAGGACAATTGGGCGGTGAGTTCCTTCCGGAGGTTCCACGGAAGGACGAGCACGTAGTCGGGCCTGTCCGCCTCGATGCGTTCCGGCGGGAGGATGGGGATCCGGGTGCCGGGGGTGTACCGGCCGTGCTTGTACGGGTTGCGGTCGACGGTGTACCGCAGGACGTCCGGGCGGATGCCGCAGTGGTTCAGCAGCGTGTTGCCCTTGCCCGGGGCGCCGTAGCCGACGACGGTCTTGCCTTCGAGCGCCGCGTCGGTGAGGAACTTGTTCAGGTCGAGCCGGACCTTGGTGACCCGCTCCGAGAATTCGGTGTAGCCGGACATTTCGTGCAGTCCGGCGGCCTTCTCGGCGTCGAGGACCTCCATCATCCGCTGACTCGGCTCGCCGGCGACGGCGTCCGGGCGCGCCCACAGCCGGATGGACCCGCCGTGGGTGGGGAGGAGCTCGACGTCCACAACGGACAAACCGCCGCGCGAAAGCGCCCGGCGCGCGGATTCCACCGTGTAGTACTGGAAGTGCTCGTGATAGATCGTGTCGTACTGGTTCTCCTGGATCAGCGTCAGGAGATGCTGGACCTCGATGCTGACCCAGCCGTCGTCGGCGACCAGGGCGCGGAGCCCGTGCGTGAAGCCGATGATGTCCGGAATGTGCGCGTAAACGTTGTTCGCCACGACGAGGTCGGCGGGACCGTGTTCCTCGCGGACGTCGCGTCCGGTCTCAGGACTGAGGAAAGCGGTCTTCGTCGGCACCCCGGCGTCACGCGCGGCTTGGCCCACGTTCACCGAAGGTTCCACGCCCAGACAACGGATCTGCTGCGCCACAACGTGTTTGAGCAGATATCCGTCGTTGCTGGCGACCTCGACGACGAACGAGGACTCGTCGAGCCCCAGCCGTCCCACGGCGCCGTCGACGAACGTCTTGGCGTGTTCGACCCAGGAGGCGGAATACGACGAGAAGTACGCGTATTCGGTGAAAGTCTCTTCCGGGGTGATCAGCGGCGGGATCTGGGCGAGCCAGCATTCGGTGCAGACCTGCAGGTGCAGGGGGTAGGTCGGTTCCGGTTCCGCGAGCTGCTCGGCGGTCAGGAATCGCTCGCACGGCGGCGTCGCTCCGAGGTCGACGACGCTGGCGAGATGGGCCGAGCCGCAGAGTCGGCAGGTGGTCATCTAAAGGCTCCTAGGCTCGCGTCACGTATCCCAGACGTCGGCACCTCGGGTCGCCTCGTTACATGCCTTCCAGGCCTCTCACGCTTCCGTCTCACAACCGAAACCAACCGTCTCGGCCATCGGCGCAGACGTCTCGCCCATCCGGGCGCGGGCAATGCCGAACCGCCGGGGAGTGGCGCGTCTCCGGTGCCCCGGGCGTTGCGAAAGCCACTTTCGCAACCTTCAACGTTGCGAAAGTGGCTTTCGCAACGCCGGCCGGCACCCCAGGTGGGTCGTGAGCTGGAGGGACGACCGCGTGTGGTCACCTGAACGCGCCGCGGAGATCCGTGAAGGCCTCCTTCCCTACCTTGAGAGTAGGGAAGGAGGCCTTCACGGAAAGCGGCACCGCCGTCAGGACATCGTCAAGAAACCACCAGCGCGTAGTCCGCGTCGGTCGCCGAGGTCTCCGGGTGCCCGTCGGCGTTCACCTGGGTCGCGACGACCTCCACCGTCCAAGTACCCGCGGCCGGCTTTTCGAGGATCACGTTCTCCACGGTGTCGATGGTGTTCGGCGTCCCGCCCGCGGTCGAGAAGTTGCCCGCACGCAGGCCGTTGTTGCCGTAGTACACCGTCCCGTTCGGCGCGGTGACCTTCAGCGTCAGGTCGTTGACCCGGGTGACCGACGCGCTCGGCGAACCGGCCGGGTCGGTGTAGGCCAGCGTCGCCTTGAACTGCTTGGACCCGTTCACCGCGACCGTGTACTTCTTGGACTGTCCGGTGCCCAGCAGGTCGGTCTCGTTGACCAGGACCGGCAGTTTCCACCCGTTGGCCTTGGCCTGTTCATGCAGGTACCGCACGTTCGCGGTGCCCCAGCCCTGGTGCGTCCGGGTCATGTCGTGCGAGGTGCCGGTGAACGCGAACTGGTCGGCCCCGTTGATCAGCAGTGCCTTCGCGGTCGCGGCGTGCGGGCGGCTCGTGAAGACGTCGCGGCCCTTGCCGGGGGCGCCGTCGAAGACGCCGTCGGCCCACATCTGGAACAGCAGGCCGGCGTTTCCGCAGGTGATCGGGGTCGCGCCGCTCGTACCGCCGAACGACGTCGTGTACGAGGTGTCACTGGACGACGACGTCGTGTCGATCCGGTCGTAGTAGTTCGACAGCTCGGGTTTGATCCGGCCGTCGGCGGCCGGGCCGATGCTGGCGCCGCCGTTCCACTTGTCGTCGGTGCGGCCCAGCGTGTTGTAGTGGTACTGGCCGCCGACCGAAAGCACGTTCTTCGACCACGCCTGGGGTCGCGACTGCTGCGTCCCGGCGTTGCTCTGCGACTGGCAGATCAGCAGGTCGTGATCGAAGACGATCTTGTCGAGCTCGGCCGAAACCGAGTTGTACGCCGTCGTCAGCCCGCCGCCCCAGCTGTTGCTCTGGAACACCGCGCGGTACTTGCCCGCCGGGTCGACGAGTTCCTTGGTGTGGGCGTAGCGGTCGGGCTTGTTGTAGGTCGCGAAGATGCCCTGGGCCTCGGGCAGCAGGCCTCGCTGCGGGGTGCTCACCCCGGACGCGAAGATCTGCCCGTACGTCGACGTGCCGTGGCTGGTGTCGGTCGAGTTCGAACCGTGCAGCACCGTCGGCCGCGCCTTGAACTCCTGGTGGGTGGCGCGCAGGCCGCCGTCCATCACCTCGCCGCGTACGCCCTGGCCGCGGTAGCCGCCGGCGCTTTCGATGTAGTTCGCGCCGCTGCTCTCACGCGCGTTGGCCATATCGGTTTCGGGCGCTGTCACCGCGCCGATCGCGAGCACCTCGGCACCTTGGGCGAGGGCGCCGACCTGGCCGGAGCCGAGGATGGCGACGACGTGCTGCCCGCTCTGCGAGATCGCCTCGACACCGCCGCCGAGCCGGAGGATCCGCTCGGCGACCGCGCGCTGGTCTCGCGCGTCGGGTTCGGCCAGCGTCACCAGATACCGGCCTGTTCCGCTCACCGAGAATGCCGGGCCTTCGACCTTGTCCTCCGGCCGGTATTCACCGACCCAGCGGACGAAATCCAATTTCGCGATCGATTCCCTGTTCTCCGGCTTGAGGCGCACCACGTACGCGAAATCGGGAATGTAGGTCCCGATTCGTACGCCGAGCGACCGCAATTGCCCGCGCTGCCCGTCGGTCAGCGCCGACCTGACCTGGAGCAGGAACGCGCCCTTCCAGTCCTGGCTCGTGGCGACCCGCTGGCTGAGCGGATCGAAGGTCCTGCTGGCCAGACGGATGAATTGCGGGTCTTCCGCGGCGGGGGCGGCGACGGCCGCCCCGCTGGTGAGGAGGAGTGCGCCGACCAAGGGCGCGAGAAAGCGGACAGACTTCGGCCGTGGCATGAAATACCTCCGGGGATCTCTGCAGGGAGAGGCTCTTTCGAAGGTACCCGCCGAAAAGCGTGATGATCAGCCGCTGAACGGCCCAGCCGTTATCCAGGACTGGGGGAAATGGAGCATAAACGGTTAAAAAGAATTCGGCCGATGGTCTTGCTCAGCGCGCGGCGGGAATCTCGTCGATCGCCCCGCTGAACCGCGTCAGGCGCGCGCGTTCCTCTTCGTCGAGCCGCCGCGCCGTGCCTTCGGGCAGGGTGCACGCGACCCAGATGGTCCGGCACCGCGAGTAGACGAATCCCCGGTCGTGCAGCCTGCTGCTGACCACGACGTCGCAGGTCCCGATCCGGCTGATCACCGTCTCGACCTCGACGGGGTTGTCGCGGAACGTCAGCCGCCGCAGGTAGCTGACGTTGTGCTTCGCGATCAGGAAGGCGGGCCCTTTCGCCTGGAAGACCCGTTCGCGGCGCGGGTCCAGGAGCGCGACCTGGGCCTCTTGGAAGTAGTCCAGGAGCCGGGCGTTCCCGACGTGCCCGAGGTGGTCCAGGTCGGTGACACGCAGGCGGTGGCGGTACAGGTGGATCTCGGGGGCGGGACGCGCACTCGTCGTCCCCAGCGGATGTGCGTGCACGAAGTGGATCTTCAACGATCACACGGGGTTCCGGGCGCGCGGCGCAACGGACACCGCGCCGGGTTCACTCCATCAGGGCTTCGGAGAGTTCTCGGATCGCGGTGGTCTCGGCGGTGTGGATGTCCCGGATCAGCGTGCCCATGGTGCTGAAGAGGTCGCCGACCTCGACGTCGGTGAACGGCATTTCCTCGTTGTAGTGCGCGCGCAGCTTCCACATCTCCTCGCCCGCCGCCGCGGCCGCGTCCCGGCCCGCGTCTCCCTCGCGGACGCCGCCTGAAACGGCGCTGACCAGCCCTCGCACCCAGGCGAACTCCGCGTTCGACGCCGGGACGGCGACTTCGGCGAGTTCCGCCCACCGTTCGCTGATCCCGCGCCAGGTCGAGGCCTGTTCGGCCAGTGCCGGGAGGTCGAGCAGCCCGGAGGCCTCGGTGAGCGCGTCGGCGAACAGCCCGCGCAGATGCCCGCCGGCCGGCCCGGCCGGGGTGACGCTCTCCCACACGTTCAGCAGCGCCCCGACGAGCCCGCGCCGTTCCCCGAACGCCCGCGGCCAGCCCTTGGGATCGCGTTCGTCGGTCATCGCCTTCGCCCAGCGGTCCCAGGCGGGCAGCGAGAACGACTTCGACGGCGTCGAAAGGTTCCGCGCGCAGTCCGCGAGCCCGCCTCGTACGGCGGCCCGCCAGTCGGTGACCTCACCGGGCTCGATCGTCGCGAGCAGGTTCTTGTACGAGCCGACCCGGGCTCGTGCGGCGTCGAACGTCTTCCGCTCGACCGTCAGCGGGGCGAGATTCCGGTCGTCGACGAGCACCCGGCCGTCCTCTTCGCCGTACGCGACGACGAAATGCCCGCCACCGCCGGACATCTCCGGCGGCAGATGCCAGTAGCCGAGCGACTCGCGGTCGGGCAGGACGATCACCGGCCGTCCCGCTTCGAGGTCGGTGGTGAGCCGTTTCGCCGCGGCGCGCTTGCCGCCCGTGGTGTGGATGTCCACGACGAGCCCGAGCCTGTCCACTGTGGACTGCAACCACTCCTGCGGATACTGCCAGCGCGCCCGGAACCCGAACACGATCGTCGACATCGACTCGTGCGCGAAGTCCCAGAGGATGTAGCCGGCGCCGATCCCGCCGGACACGGCGAAGACCAGCGCCTCGCTCGGTGTCTTGCCGTCCGGTCCTTCGACGCCGTGATGCGCCAGTACGGCGGCCACCGCCGAGACGTCCGGTTGCAGTCCGCCGCGCGGTTCGTACTCGCTCACCCCGCCCATCATGCCGTTCCGAGGGCGGGGGAGCGAGTGTCGTCAGAGCTTTTCCGCCGCCGGGACGACCTCTTCGGCGAACTTCTCGATCAGGTCGAGCCGCGGTGTGCCGGGCAGGTAGCCGAGGACGGCGTCGACGCCGAGTTCCGCGAACCGCCCGAGATCGTCGAGCAGTTCACCGGTCTTCTCGCCGTTCTCGCCGATGTCGAGCCAGTGCGAAACCGTCTTGGTGATCTCGGCGTAGTCGCGGCCTACGTCTTCACAGTGCTGCTTGAGCACCGCGAGTTTGTGCTCGACCTCGGGTCCGGGCAGCAGGTTGCACAGGTCGCCGTACTCGGCGACGAACCGCAGGGTCTTCTTCTCGCCGCTCCCGCCGATCAGGATCGGCGGACGCGGTTTCGACAACGCCTGCGGCACGTTCAACAGCCGCTCGGCCCGGACGTGCGTGCCCTCGAACGGTCCGTCGCCCTCGCTCCACATCCGATGGACGTAGCGCAACGCGTCCTCTAGGTGCTCGAAACGTTCCTTCATCGACGGGAACCGGATGCCGAGTCCGCGCGACTCCTCTTCGTTCCAGCCCGCGCCGATGCCGAGGATGGCGCGGCCGCCGGAAAGGACGTCGAGCGTCGTGATCGCCTTCGCCAGCAACCCGGGCCGCCGGTAGATCACGCCGGACACCAGGGTGAGCAGTTTGATCCGTTCCGTATGCGCCGCAAGGAATCCGAGTGTCGTGTACGCCTCCAGCATGTCGTGCTCCGGCGGGCCGTAGCGCGAGATCTGAAAGAAATGGTCCATCACCGAGAGGTAGGCGAACCCGGCGTCGTCGGCCGCGCGGGCGACGGCCGCGAGATCGGTGCGTAATCCTGGCGCGCCGTTCGGCCACGTGAGGTCCGGTAGATGCAGGCCCAGTTTCACAGTTTCTCCGCCGCGGGGATGACGTCTCCGCCCATTTTTTCGATCAGGTCGAGATCGGGGAGTCCGGGGATCGAACCGATCGCGACGTCGACGCCGAGTTCGGCCAGCCTGCCCAGCGCGTCGTTGAGTTCGCCGGTCTTCTCACCCTTCGGCCCGATGTCGAAGGTGTGATAAACGGTTTTGGTGATCTCGGCGTAGTCGCGGCCCTCGTTCTCGCAGTGCTGTTTGAGGACGTCGAGTTTGTGTTCGAGTTCGGGGCCGTCGAAGAGATTGCACATGTCGCCGTATTTCGCGACGAAGCGCAGCGTCTTCTTTTCGCCGCCGCCTCCGATCATGATCGGCGGGTGCGGCCGGGAAAGCGCCTGCGGCACGTTGAGCAGCCGCTCGGCCTGGTAGTGCTTGCCGTGGAACGGGCCGTCGTCGTCGCTCCACATCTGCTTGACGTATCGCAGCGTCTCTTCGAGCCGTTCGAACCGTTCGGCGGTGGAGGGGAACGGGAAACCGAGTCCGCGCGACTCCTCTTCGTTCCAGCCCGCGCCGATACCGAGAATGGCGCGGCCGCCGGAAAGGACGTCCAGCGTGGTGACGGCCTTCGCGAGTAGTCCGGGCTCGCGATAATGCACACCGGTGACGACGGTGAGCAGTTTCGCGCGTTCGGTGTGCGCGGCCAGGAAACCGAGCGCGGTGTACGCCTCGATCATGTCGTTCTCGGGCGGGCCGACCACCGAGATCTGGAAGAAGTGGTCCATCAGGGCGAGGGAGTCGAAGCCGGCCTCGTCGGCCTTCCTGGCGACGGCCGCCAGGTCGGCGCCCAGCGCACTGGCACCGTTCGGCCACGTGAGGTCCGGGATCTGCAAACCGAGTTTCATGCTTTCGACGGTATACCCGGAGTTACTCCACGTGAGAAGTCAGAAATCCCTGATCAAGGAAACCCTGCCACGTAAGGGATCCGTCACGTACACGGTTTTGGAGCGCTGGTCGATCGCGACCGCGCCGGGGTTCACACCGAGTGACAGGTCGCCGGTGAGCAGGTTCGTCACGCCGTCGATCCGGGCGACACCGTTGGGGCCTCCGTTGGCGTACACGGTGTTCGTGCCCTGGTGCACGGCGACCGCCGAAGACTCGGAACGCAGCAGCACCGTCGCCTTCTCCTTACGAGCGGCGGGGTCCACAACGGACAGATGGTGGATCGCCGAATTCGCGACGAACACCGTCCCGGACGCACGATGCACGGTGACCCCGGTCGGCGACTTGCCGACCTTGATCCCGTCGGCGAACTTCTCCGCCCCGATGTCGAAGACCTCCAGCGAATCCGTCCTGGTGCTGGTGCAGTACGCGAGTTTGCGGCCGCCGTCGACGGCGATCGAGGACAGTCCCGGCGTGGGCCCGGGGACCAGCTTCAGCAGACGACAGCCGACGCCGTCGATCACGGCGAGCATGCCCGTGGTGCCGCTGACCGCGTAGATCCGGTTCGCCTGCTCGTCGATGTCGATACTCGACGCCCCGGGCCCGGCGGGCAGCACGCTGACGACGTCGTTGGTCGTCCCGTCGAGGACGAGGACGGTCCCGGCGGGCGGGTTGGTGACGAAGACGCGGTTGGTCACGGTGTCCACGGCGAGATCCGCCGGTTCGCCGCCGACCGGGATCACCGCTCCGACGGTCCCGGTCCGCGAGTCGAGCACGATGACGCTGCCGGTGGACGGGTCGGAAAGGTAGGCGAAACCGGTGACGGAATTCACCGCGACCGCCTCCGGGGCGCCCCCGACCTCGATCGGAAGGACCTTCTCGGCTCTGGCCGCCGGCGCGAACGCGACCGCGGAAGCACCGGCCGCGGCCAGCGTGAGCAGGGCTCGGCGGCTCACTTCGGGTCCTCGCACAGGCGCCTCCCCAAGATCGTTCCGGGGTTCGACGATAACCCGGGAAGCGTCCATGCGAAGGAACTTCGCGTCCCCCGATCGCGTTGTTTCCGATGAGTAACCTCCTCTTGCCCCAAAACTCGGAGAAAGAAAGGAGCAGGACGCCGTGCACAAACACCAGAACGGGCTGAAGACCGTCGTCCTGCTCGGCGTGCTGTCCGCGCTCATCGTCGGGATCAGCGGCTTCTTCGGACGGGGTGCGCTGTTCATCGGCCTGGTGGTGGCGCTCGGCGTCAACGCGTACGCCTATTTCAACTCCGACAAGCTGGCGCTGCGTGCCATGCGCGCCCGGCCTGTCTCCGAGGCCGAGCAGCCGGCGATGTACCGGATCGTGCGGGAGCTGGCGACCACCGCGCGTCAGCCGATGCCAAGGCTCTACATCAGCCCCACGCAGGCACCGAACGCCTTCGCGACCGGCCGCAGCCCCCGGCACGCGGCGGTGTGCTGCACCACCGGCATCCTCGACCTGCTCGACGAGCGCGAACTCCGGGCCGTGCTCGGGCACGAACTCTCGCACGTCTACAACCGCGACATCCTCATTTCGTGTGTCGCGGGCGCGCTGGCGAGCGTGATCAGCGTGATCGCCAACATCGCGATGTTCACCAGCGTCTTCGGCGGCGGCAACCGCGAGGACGGCGACAGTCCGCTGGTCGGGCTGCTGCTGGTGCTGATCGGGCCGATCGCGGCCGCCATCGTGAAGCTCGGGGTCAGCCGCTCGCGGGAATACCAGGCCGACGCGTCGGGCGCCGAACTCACCGGCGACCCCCTCGGCCTCGCGTCGGCGCTGCGGAAACTCGACCGAGGAACGCGCACGGCGCCGCTCGTCCCGGAACCGAAACTCGTGTCGCAGGCGCACCTGATGATCGCGAACCCGTTCCGGCCGGGCGAAGGCCTCTCGAAGCTCTTCTCGACCCACCCACCGATGGAAGAGCGCATCCGCCGCCTCGAAGACATGGCCCGTCGCCCCTTCTGACCCCCGGCGACAGATCGCGATTAGCCCGCTGAACGCAGGTGGTGCCACGTGCGCCCGGATCGCGATTAGCCCGCTAAACGCAGGTCGGGCGCATCGCGTTCAGAGGACTGAATGCGGGGCGTCCCAGCTCGTGGGAGGGGGAATCGAGGGGTGGGCGGGGGAGTTCCCCCGGCATGGGTTCCGCACAGCAGTTGCACCTCGGGGTCGCGCTCGACGGGGCCGGGCAGCACCCGGCCGCCTGGCGGGTTTCGGCGGTCCGGCCTGCCGCCTTGTTCACCGCCGGCCACTACCTAGCCCACGCGAAGCTCGCCGAAGCGGCTTCGCTCGACTTCGTCACCCTCGATGACACCCTCGGGCTTCAGCCCGGCGGCGAGGAGGTCGTCCGCGGCCGCCTCGACGCGCTGCTGACGTTCGCCGCGATAGCACCGGTGACCAGCGGAATCGGTCTGATCCCGACGGTCACCACCACGCACACCGAGCCCTTCCACGTCTCGACGTCCGTCGCGTCGCTCGACTTCGCGAGCCGAGGCCGCGCCGGTGTCCTCGCGGTGCCGTCCCGCACCGAGGCCGAGGTCGCGCACTTCGGCAGGCGCACACTGCCGTCCGAGGTGGACGCCGAAGCGGAGAACGCCGAGGTCGTCGACGTCATCGCGCGTCTCTGGGACAGCTGGGAGGACGGCGCGATCATCCGCGACGAGCCGTCGGGGCGGTTCATCGACCGCGACAAGCTCCACTACGTCGACTTCGAGGGCCGCTTCTTCAGCGTCAAGGGACCTTCGATCACGCCGCGCCCGCCGCAGGGCCATCCGGTCGTCGCGGTCTACGGCGACTCGCCGTACGCGCACGGCGCCGACGTCGTTCTCGTCGACGAGGTCCGCGGCGCCCGCGAGCGCTTCCCGGACGCCAAGCTCCTGGCCGGTCTGTCGATCGTCCTGGCCGAGACCGAGCAAGCGGCCATCGATCGCCGTCGCGCACTAGAGGCCTACGCGCCCTTCCAGCCTGGCGGTCTCACTTTCACCGGCACCCCCGCCGACCTCGCCGCCGAACTGCCCCGCCTCGCCGACGCGGGTGGTCTCGACGGTTTCCACATCAGGCCCGCCGTCCTGCCCGACGACCTGGAGCTCTTCGCCACCGAGACCGTCCCCGCGCTCCAGGCCGCGGGTGCGTTCCGGACCGGCTACACCGGCACCACCCTGCGCGACCACCTCGGTCTCGGGGTCGCCGCCAACCAGTACGCGGAGGCGTGACAGATGCCCAAGCAGGTCAAACTCGCCGCACATTTCCCCGGCGTCAACAACACGACCGTGTGGAGCGATCCGCGCTCAGGTAGTCAAATCGACTTTTCGTCCTTCGAGCACCTCGCGCGCACCGCGGAACGGGGCAAGTTCGACTTCCTGTTCCTCGCCGAAGGCCTCCGCCTGCGCGAACACGCGGGCCAGATCCTCGATTCCGACGTCGTCGGGCGGCCGAACACGACCACCGTCCTGGCCGCGCTGTCCGCGGTCACCACCCGGCTCGGGCTGGCCGGGACGCTGTCTTCGACGTTCAACGAGCCGTACGAGGTCGCCAGGCAGGTCGCGAGCATCGACCACCTCTCCGGCGGCCGCGCCGCGTGGAACGTCGTCACCTCACCCGACGCCTGGACCGGCCAGAACTTCCGGCGCGGCGGCTTCCTCAACCGCGAGGACCGCTACCGCCGCGCCGAGGAATTCCTCGCCACCGTGCGGGAACTCTGGGACAGCTGGGCACCCGGCGCGCTGGTGGGGGACAAGGAGAACGGCGTCTTCGCCCGCGGAATCGACCGATTCGTCCACAGTGGACCACAGTTCGACATCCGCGGTGAGTTCACGGTTCCGAGGACGCCGCAGGGGCAGCCGATCGTCATCCAGGCCGGGGATTCCGACGAGGGCAGGGAATTCGCCGCGAAGACCGCCGACGTCATCTTCAGCCGTCACGGTTCGTTGGAGAGCGGCAAGGAATTCTTCGCCGACGTCAAACGACGGCTCCCCGCGTACGGCCGCGAGCCCGGTGAGTTGCTGATCATGCCCGCCGCGACGTTCGTCCTCGGCGACACCGAGGAGGACGCGCACGAATACGCGCGCGAGATCCGCTACCAGCAGGTGCGCCCGGCGACCGCGATCCAGTTCCTCGAACAGGTGTGGAGCCGCGACCTGTCCGACTACGACGCGGACGGCCCGCTTCCCGAGATCGATCCGGACCCCGACGCCGAACCGCTCACGTGGGGCCGCGTCCGGCACGAGAAGGATCCGCTGGCCGTGGCCGCGAAATGGCGGGCGATCGCGGAGGAGAAGAAGCTCTCGATCCGCGAACTGGTCATCGAGGTCACCGCACGCCAGCAGTTCGTCGGGACCGCCCGCCAGGTCGCCGAATCGGTCAACGAATACGTCCAGGGCGACGCGGCCGACGGGTTCGTGCTGGTGCCGCATCTGACCCCGGGCGGGCTGGACGCGTTCGTCGACGACGTCGTCCCGCACCTGCGGGAACTGGGCGTCTTCCGGACCGACTACACCGGAGACACCCTGCGGGAACACCTGTTCAGCCGGTAGCGCCCTGGGTCCGGGCGACGTTCATCAGGTACTCGCCGTAGCCGGACTTCGCCAGCTTCGCGCCCAGCGCGAAGCACTGGTCGGCGTCGATGAAGCCCATCCGCAGCGCGACCTCTTCGAGGCAGGCGATGCGGACGCCCGTCCGGTGTTCGAGAACCTGCACGAACTGGCCGGCTTCGAGCAGCGAGTCGTGCGTGCCGGTGTCGAGCCAGGCGAACCCGCGGCCGAGGTCGACCAGGGTCGCACGGTCCTGCTCCAGGTAGGCGAGGTTGACGTCCGTGATCTCGAGTTCTCCTCGCGGCGAGGGCTTGAGGTCGCGGGCGATTTCGAGGACCTGGTTGTCGTAGAAGTAGAGGCCGGTGATCGCCTTGTTCGACTTCGGCTTTTCCGGCTTCTCTTCGATGGAGACGAGCCTGCCGTCGGCGTCGATCTCGCCGACGCCGTAGCGCTGCGGATCCTTGACCGGGTAGCCGAACAGCACGCAGCCGTCGAGCGAGTCCACGGCGGCGCGCAGCCTGCTGGAGAAGCCCTGGCCGTAGAAGATGTTGTCGCCGAGCACCAGCGCGACGTCGTCGTCGCCGACGAAGTCCGCGCCGATGACGAACGCCTCGGCCAGCCCGTTGGGGGCGGCCTGCTCGGCGTAGCTGAAGCTGAGCCCGAACTGGCTGCCGTCACCGAGCAGCTTCTTGAAGCTCGGCAGGTCGGCGGGGGTGGAAATGATCAGGATCTCGCGGATCCCGGCGAACATCAGCACCGAGATCGGGTAGTAGATCATCGGTTTGTCGTAGACCGGCAGTAGCTGTTTCGATATCGCCTGGGTGATGGGATGCAGGCGCGTCCCGCTGCCCCCCGCCAGCACGATGCCCTTCATCCACTGCTCCCGCTTCGTAGCCGTTTCGGTCAACGACTCACACTACCGGGTGGCTCAGAAGGCGGGGCCCTTCGCGAAATACGCCTTGCAGCCGAGGTTGTATTCGGTGGAGATCTGCAACACATTCTTGCCGCCGTCGACCGGCAGCAGCGTGGAACTGTAGTTCGGGCAGAAGTTGTTGTGAATGCCGACGATATGCACCGGCGCGGGTAGTTCGTACCAGTTCCCGGCGCCGAAATTGTCGTTGGCGAGCAGGACCCGGCCGTTCTTGTCCTGCGGGACGCCCGCGGCGTTGGTGTAGATCTGCCCGACCATCACCAGCCGCACGCCGTTCGGGCCGCCGGGGAACAACGTGATCGTCTGGGCGTGCTGGAAGTAGTTGCCGCTGGCGGTGTTCACCCGGGTGCCCGGGTCGAGCGGGTCGCCCCAGTTGGCGCCGTCGGAGGAGATCTTGAAGTACGGGTCGCAGTAGCGGTTGCCGAAGTTGCAGATCTCGTAGGCCAGGTAGAACCGGCCGTCCGGGAGGCGGCGGATGATCGGCATACCCGGACGCACCCGATGGGGCGGGATGGCCATCGTGCGCTGCTTGGTGCCCCAGTGCACGCCGTCGGTGGACGCGACCCGGTTCATCACCTGCGCGAACTGCGGCGCTTCGGTCTCGTCGGCGTAGTGCAGCCACAGCGTGCCGCCCGCGTCGACGACGAACTCGGGCTCCCAGATGCCGTCGTGGTTGTGCGACCGGGCGGCCTCGGACAGGAAGGACCAACTGTGGCCCGCGTCGCGGCTGTACCAGATCTTGATGCCGATCCGCCGCTGCGGACCGGCGTCCTGGCGGTAGCTCGCGGCCCACAACAGCGTGCCCGCGCGGAGCCTGCCGACGCGCTGCGGCAGCTCGTACAGCGTCCCGCAGCACATGCCGATGCGGCCGTCGCGGTCACGGACCTCGCCGATCTTGTGGAAGCTCTGGCCCTCGTCGGTGCTCTCCATGATCGGCGTGAACTTGCCGCTGGCGTCTTCGCTGGTCAGGGACGCGAGAATGCGCCCGCGCCCGACCGGGGAGTGCTCCAGACGGATGAGCCGCGCGTACGAGCCGTAACCGGGTACGAGCTGCTGCCGCTCGGCGGCCTGAGCCGAGGTGAGCTGTGACGCGATCACGGTGAGTGACAGTGTCAGGGCGAGTACGGAGCTGAAACGGCGCTTCATCGGGACCTTCCTCGTACGCGACCGCCGGATTACACCACGGGCATTTGTCCATTTCGGACTCCCGCGAAGGCGTTGCGGCAGAAACCCACGGCCGGGTGGCCCGAATCGCTCGGCCGGGTGGCCCGGTAACGCTGGGCGATCGGTCCGCGAAAGGTCCATGACTGCTTCAACTGGGGGGATGAACGTGATCAGGCGCTTCTGCGCGGCCTCGGCCGCCGTGCTGCTGACCGCGGGCCTGATGGCCTGCTCGCCGCCGGCGAACACGGGCCGCGTCGTGCCCCGAGCCGCTTCGGAGGGACTGCGCTCTTCCTCCGGCGCCCCCACACCCACGCCGCCGACGTCCACCACCGCCACCACCACGGCGCCGCCCGGCCCGCAGCCGGCGGAGACCCACTCGGGCAAGGGGAACGCGACGGTCCCCATGTCCTGGCCCCGGCGCCTCGGGTTCGTGACGTTCGACTGTCCCCAGTGTTCGGGACACGTCGCGGTCAACACCGAGAACGAGCTGATCGTCAACGACATCGGTCCGTACAAGGGCACGCAGTGGATCAACGACATGCCCGACGACCAGGCGAAGACGTTCACGATCAAGGCCAACGCCGCCTGGAAGCTGACCATCACCGACGAAAGCGCCCTGCCCGTGCTGCAGCCGGGTAAACCCCTCGCGGGCAAACGCGACACGGTGGTCTCCGTGCCCGAGGGCGTCTCCTCGGTCGCCGTCACCACCAAGGGCAACGGGAACACCGCGGTCTGGGTGCACAGCGGTGACTACTCGGACCTGCCGGTGAACCAGCTCGGCGACTACAAGGGCAGCGTTCCGGTACCAGGCCCGGCGTACGTGTCGCTGGAAGGCGACGGCACCTGGACGATCACCGCGTCCTAGGTATGACGAAGGCCACCTTCGAGACTTCCGAAGGTGGCCTTTCGCGTGCTGCCGTCAGCGGTAGTTCGTGAACTGCAGCGCGATCTCGAAGTCCTTGCCCTTCAGCAAGGCGATCACGTCCTGCAGCTGGTCCTTCTTCTTGCCGGACACCCGCAGCTGGTCGCCCTGGATCTGCGCCTGGACGCCCTTGGGGCCTTCGTCCCGGATGAACTTGGCGATCTGCTTCGCCTTGTCCGAGGCGATCCCCTGCAGGATCTTGCCGCCCACCTTGTAGATCTTGCCGGACAACGCCGGCTCGTCCGCCTCGAAGGCCTTCAGGGAGATGCCGCGCTTGATCAGCTTCTCCTTGAACACCTCGACCGCCGCCAGCGCCCGCTCCTCGGTCTCCGACTCGATCGCGATCGCCTCCTCGCCGGACCAGTCGATCTTGGTCCCGGTACCCCGGAAGTCGAACCGCGTACCGAGTTCCTTGCTGGCCTGGTTCAGGGCGTTGTCCACCTCCTGGCGATCGACCTTGCTCACCACGTCGAAAGAGGGATCCGCCACGTGTTCTCACACCTCGTACTCGCTTGTCAGGAGCCTCCACCCTAGTCCTGCGTAACCCGGTTGACCGGGCCGCCACGGCGTTGGGTATTCTTTCGTCTCGACCGGGCTTGCCCGGCCACGGCGAGTTGCCCGAGCGGCCAAAGGGATCTGACTGTAAATCAGACGGCTACGCCTTCGGGGGTTCGAATCCCTCACTCGCCACACAGATCGGCCCCCTGACCTGCGAATACAGGTCAGGGGGCCGATCTTGTTCCGGGTGGACGGCGCGGCCCGTCCTAGCAGGGGCGCACGGAGAGGGCGAGGATGTCGACCCAGCCCGCTTCCTGATCGTTGTCGCCGGTCAGCCAGTACCCTTTTTCCTGATGGCGAACGGTGATCCACTTGCCTGCCGCCAGCGGCCGGAGCGGGTACTGAGTGCTCGGCGTGGCGTACACCGTGGTGTCGTATTTCGCCACGGCGGAGCAGCCTTGCACGGTGGAGGTCCCCGCCGTCTCCGACGCGGACGCCGTCCCGATACCGGCCATCGCGAACGCCACAGCGGCGGAAGCCACCACGCCGCGCATCACCTTGCCCATGTTCGTGTCCTTCCCGGCCCGACGCGGCAAAGTCCCACGTCGAAGCACGATTCCCCAGTATGAAGCCCGGAAATCCGGGCTCTGGCGGGAGCGTAACCCTCCCCTGAGCCGGGCTGATATCCGAAAAACGAAGGCGGCTTTTGGCTATTCGGCGGGGTTAGGAGGCGGTTCGATAGCGCAGCAGCACGATGCCCGAGGCGAACGTCCGGTTCTCCACGAGCCGCAGCTTCGGAACCCCGGTCGCCCCGTCGAACAACCGCCGGCCTTCCCCGACCACGACGGGATAGACGAACAGCCGGTACTCGTCCACAAGGCCGGCCGCGACGAGCGCCCGCACCAGAGTGATGCTGCCGGTGGTCACGATGTCCTTGCCCTCGGCGGCCTTCAGTGTTTCGATTTCCGACCGCGGATCCCCGGACAGGACCGTGGAGTTCTCCCACTCCGGCTCCGTCAGTGTGCCGGAGACCACGTACTTGCTCACGGAGTTCAGATAGGCCGAGATGCCCGTCGTGTCATCGGTCTGCTTCGGCCAGTAGCCGCGCATGTCCTCGAAGCTGGTGCGGCCGAGCAGCAGCGCGTCGGCCGCGTTTCGCTGCTCTTCGAGCGCGGCGAGGACGTCGGACATGTCGACGTCCGGATCGCCGCCGCCCGGGCTGAACCAGTCGCCCGCGAGTTCGATCACGCCGTCGATCGTGCTGTTCTCCGTGACGATCAGCTCCCGCATGCGCCCGACCGTACCGCTGACCTCCGACAAGAACGCTCCTCTACGTGGCGCCGTGAACCGCGCGCCTCGCCGGGTACCAGGTCTCACCCACGGGTTCGCCCGCCATGTTCCAGCTCCACGACACCGCAGGCGTGACGCGCGCGTAGACGCCGGGACCGACCATTCCCACTCGCTCGATCGGATCGGCGGCCTCGCCGTAGACCCGGATTCCGCGCGCGATGAACGGCTCGAACGAGACCATGTCGTCGATGACCAGGGCGACTTTCCGTTGCCCTGCTTGGATGTTCTGAAACTTTCGGGTCGCCAGCACCGACGCGCCCCCACCGCCGACCCAGAAGTGCGTCCCGTCGAATTCGAACGACACGGGGACGACGTCCGGCTGCTCGCCGTCGGCGGCCAGGGTCGCGAAGCGGGCCAGGGGTTGTGAGCGCAGGTACGCGATCTCTTCGTCGCTGAAAGACATCTAGGATGCTCCTCGATCAAAGGGGGACGACATGTTCGCGATTCAGCCGTGGCATCTGATCATCCTGCTCCTGGCGGTCGTATTCATCGCCGCCGCGATCGTCGCGGCGGTCATGGCCTCGAAGAAACGCTGACTCACGCCCGGATCGCGTAGTCGCCGAAGGCCGGTTCGAGCAGTTCGAAAGCCCGCTTGGCCGCCTTCGTCAGCGCTGCCGCGATCTCGTCGTTGCTCTCGCCGGCATACGACCGCCGGAGGACGTCGCGGAACAGGACCCGGTCGATCGCGTTGAGTTCGGCGGCCGCCATGACGGGGGTGACGTCGTCCGCGTCGGCGCCGGTTTCGGTCGCGAGGAGCCTGGCGAGCGCCTCCTCGCGCAGTTCGTGCAGCTCGCGCAGCCGCGCGATGAGCGTCGGGCTCTCCATCACCATTTTCGCGAAGACCGGCCCGGTGAAGCCGATCACGGGCGAGTGCTCCGCCAGCGCGTCCAGGAAGGTACGCCGTAGCGCGGCCAGCGCCGACTCACCCGTCTTCCTGGAGCCGACCGCGTCCGCGAGCCCGTTCGTGAACTCTTCGTGCTGGTCCAGGGCCAGATCCTCTTTGCGCGCGAAGTAGTTGGTGACGGTCTTCTTCGCCACCCTCGCGGCCGCGGCGATCTCGGCGATCGTCGTCTCTTCGAAGCCCTTCTCGATGAAGAGGAGCGTCGCCTGGTCGGAGATCAGCTGCCGCGTCTCCTGCTTCTTGAGCTCCCGGAGGCCCACATCCGTGCTGGTCATGGACGAAGTTTACCACCGTCGTAAAAATATCCTTGACGCCTGGTAGTTCGAGTGTAAACTTACGTCCGTACTACCGACTGAGAGAGAAGAGGCTCCTTGCCCGCTCGAATCCCCCAAGGCAACGAAGGCACCAACCGCGCCCAGGTCCGCCGGAACGACCGCCGCCATCAGCTGCCGTTCCCCGGCCGCTCGACGCCGGTGCGTCGCTCGATCGGCGTCCCGCGTCGCCGGTCGTACTGACCGATCAGCTCGTCCGAAACCTCAAAGCCGACCGAAGGGGATCGCCCATGAACGTCCTTGCCTCCACCGTCTCGCTGACCGTCGACGACGTCGCCGCTTCCAGCCGCTTCTTCACCGAGCACTTCGGGTTCACCGAGCAGATGGCCGCGGAGGGTTTCGTCTCCCTCGGGCACGAAACCGCGAAGGTGGCCATCGTGCTGCTTCAGGCGGGAATCGAGGTCTTGCCGGAGAACCTGCGGCAGCAGCGTGCGTCCGGCGTGATCGTGGCTTTCACGGTCGAGAATCTCGAAGCCGAGGAGAAGCGCTTGCGCGAAGAAGGTGTCGAGATCACGTTGCCGCTGCGGGAAGAGCCGTGGGGAGAACGCCTCTTCATGGTCACTGACCCGAACGGCGTGCCCGTGGAACTCGTGGAATGGGTGCAGCAGTAAGGAAGCGCGAAAGCGGGGCTCAGTCCACACTGGACTGAGCCCTGCTTTTCCTTGTCCGGTCTACTTCATGGTGGCGAGCTGGATCAGGTTGCCGCAGGTGTCGTCGAAGACGGCGGTGACCACCGGCCCCAGGTCGACGGCGTCCTGGGTGAACTCGACGCCCAGTCCCTTGAGTCGCTCGACCTCGGCGTACACGTCGTCGACGGCGAACTGGGTGAACGGGATACCGTCGCTGACCAGCGCTTTCTTGAACGGACCCGCTGCCGGGTGGCCGTCCGGCTCCAGCAGCAGTTCGACGCCGTCGGGGTTGGCGGGGGAGACCACGGTGAGCCAGCGAGCGTCGCCTGTGGGCACATCGTGCTTCTTCTGGAACCCCAGCTTTTCGGTATAGAAGGCGAGCGCCTTGGCCTGATCGTCGACGAAGACGCTGGTGATGTTGATGCGGATCACGGATTCGGTTCCTCTCGGTCGATGGGCCACCGCTCGACGATCGAGCGCAGCGGGCTCGTGTCGATGTGGTGGAACTTGTAGCGGCCCTGCCGCCGGGTATGCACCAGGCCCGCCTGCTCCAGCACCGCCAGATGCTGCGAGATGGCCTGACGTGAAGAAGCCAAGCCGTGTTTCATGGTCAGCCGGCCGCAGATCTCGAACAGGGTCTGACCGTCCTTTTCGGTCAGTTCGTCGAGAATGGTGCGTCGCGTCGCGTCGCCGATGGCCTTGAACAGGTCAACGTCCACACCCCAGTTATAGGCAAGTCGTCACTTGCCTGTCAAGCCTGGGGTCAGGAGCCCAGGTAGCGCAGGATCGCCAGCACGCGACGGCTGTACCCGGCGGTATTGGCCAGCCCGAGCTTGTCGAAGATCGCGTTCACGTGCTTCTCGACGGCGCTCTGCGACACGTACAGCGACTCGGCGATCCCGGCGTTCGTGTGGCCCTGCGCCATCTTCTCCAGCACTTCGCGTTCGCGGGCGGTCAGTTTCGCGAGCGGATCGGTGTGCGTGGTCCGGGCGAGCAGCCGCCGGACCACCTCCGGATCGAACGCCGCCCCGCCCGCGGCGACCCGGTCCAGCGCGTCCAGGAATTCGCCCACCTGGGCGACCCGGTCCTTCAGGAGATAGCCGACGCGTTCGCCGTCGCCGGTGATCAGTTCGGCGGCGTACCGCTTCTCGACGTACTGCGAGAGCACCAGCACCCCGATCTCCGGCCAGCGGCTCCGGATTTCGAGCGCCGCGCGAAGGCCCTCGTCGGTGTGCGTCGGCGGCATGCGGACGTCGGTGACGATCACGTCCGGCTGATACGCCGCCGTCGTCGAGAGGAGTGCTTCACCGTCGCCGACCGACGCGACCACGTCGTGGCCTTCTTCGATCAGCAGCCGGACCAGGCCTTCCCGCAGCAGGGTCGAGTCCTCGGCGAGGATCACTCGCACGGCAGCACCGCCGTCACCACGGTCGGGCCGCCGATCGGACTGTCCACAGTGAACTCCCCGTCCGCCGCCGCGACGCGCCTCGCGAGGCCGGAAAGGCCGCCCCCGGACTCCTTCGCCCCGCCGACGCCGTCATCGGTGATCCGCACCCGCACCCTGTCCCCGTCCCGCTCGGCCTCGATGTCGATCCGCGTCGCCGCGGCGTGCTTGATCGTATTGGTGACCGATTCCGACGCCACGAAGTAGACGACGGTCTCGATCGCCGCGGTCGGGCGTTCCGGCAGGTCGACACGCAGGTGGACCGGCACGTCGGAGCGCTCCGCGAGCGCCTCCAGCGCGGGGTGCAGACCGTCGGTGTCCAGTGCGATCGGGTACACCCTCCAGGAAACCTCCCGCAGGTCGTTCAGCGCGCGTTGGGATTCCTCATGCGCCTGCCGAAGCAGATCCGACGCGTGGTCCGGATCGCCGGTGCGCCGCGCCCGGCCGAGCAGCATGCCGAGCGCGACGAGTCGCTGCTGGACGCCGTCGTGGAGGTCCCGTTCGATCCGGCGGCGTTCGTCGTTGACCGCCTCGACCACCTCGGCGCGGCTGGTCGCGAGTTCGGAGACCCGGCGGCGTAGCTGTTCCTGCTTACTGGGGCCGAAAAAGCGTCGCGCCAGCCTGCGTTCCAACGCGGCTATACCGATGAGTCCTTGCAAGGAAAGGAAAATCAGCAGGGCGCCGAAGAGGCCGGTGGTGACGAAGTCGTACCAGTTCGCGGGGGCCTCGCCGCCGGGCGACCGGCCGTCGAGGAGTTGGTAGATGACGACGGCGCCGGATCCGGCGCCGAAGAGGATCAAGAGGAAGATGCCGGCGCCGAGCAGGCCGACGATCGCGCGCGCGACGAGGTAGGCCATCGCACGGCGTCCCGTGTAATCCGTCGCGTTCTCGGCGCCCAGGTACTTCTCCAGCCGTCGTCGCTCCACTTCGGACAGAACGCGGGCACCGGCGAAGACGGGCGGCCTCAGTGCGGGGACGGCGAGCGCGGCGCCACCGAGGAGGACGTAGAAGAACTCCGCGAACGCGGTCGCGGAGCCGATCGCCAGGCCCAGCGTGCCGCGGAGCATCTTGCGCAGGTGGGGGCGCAGGGCGGCCGGAACAGGCATAACGCCAGGTTAGCGGGCGATCCGGAGGCCGGTACTGCGGTTTTCCGCAGTGATCTGTGCCGCTTCACCGCAGGGTGTGGAACTCGGGCAATTCGTACGTTCGTTGGCACCAGTAGACGACCATGAAAGGCCGCCATGAACCTCCTCCTCGCCGACGCCGCCAACGATCAGATGAGCGGCCTCGCCGGCTGGGCAGTGTCCCTGATGGATTCCCTGGGAGGGCCGGGGGCCGCGATCATCGTCGGTCTGGACAACCTGTTCCCGCCGATCCCCAGCGAACTGGTGCTGCCGCTCGCCGGGTTCTCCGCCAGTCAGGGGACGTTCACCCTGGTGGAAGCGCTGGTGTGGACGACCTTCGGTTCGGTCGCCGGCGCGATCATCGTGTACTACCTCGGCATGCTCCTCGGCCGTGACCGCACCCGCCGCTGGATGGCGAAGATCCCGCTGGTCAAGACCTCCGACTTCGACAAGACCGAGGCCTGGTTCCAGAAACACGGCGCCAAGGCGGTGTTCCTCGGCCGGATGGTGCCGATCTTCCGCAGTCTCATCTCGCTGCCCGCGGGGATCGAGCGGATGCCGTTCTGGCGGTTCCTGACCCTGACGACGGTGGGCAGCCTGATCTGGAACACCGTGTTCGTCCTGGCCGGCTACGGGCTGGGGGAGAGCTGGCACGTGGTCGAGAAGTACGCCGGGTTCTTCCAGTACTTCGTGATCGCCGCCGTCGTGCTCGCGCTGGCCCTCTTCGTCGTCAACCGCCTTCGGGAAAAGTCCCGCACCAACGCCTGACGAACGTCCGTGAAGGCCTCCTTCCCTACCTTGAGAGTAGGGAAGGAGGCCTTTACGGCAGGTCAGGAGCGGAAGGGGCCGGTCACCTCGTAGGTGATCCCGCCCGAGGAGGAGCCGGAAGTGCCGCGCTGCGACGAGAAGTAGAGCCGGTTCCCGGCCGGGGTGAACGCGGGCCCGCAGATCTCCGAGGAGCTCTGACCGGTGATCCGCAGGAACGGCGCCACGATGTCGTTCGGCGTGATGATGCAGATCTCCATGTTCCCGCCGTCTTCGGCGACGAACAGGTCGCCCGAAGACGTTCCGGTGACGTTGTCGACGCCGGTCAGCGGCGCCGAACCGGGGCTGACCAGCGAGTCGTCGTAGGCCAGCTCGTAGGTGTTGTTCGCCAGGTTGAGCTGCCAGACACGGTTGTCGCCCTTGGTGGTGAACCACGCGGTGTCGTTGGCGTAGTGCAGGCCTTCGCCGCCGGTGAAGCGTTTCGCGCCGGACACCTGGTTGCGGGTGGCGGTGGGCGAGCCGTCCGGGTCGGGCACGTTCGCCCAGGTGAAGCTGCCCGACGTCGCCGAGCCCGCCTTCAACACCTGCAGCGTTCCGGCGGAGAGGTCGCCCCAGGTCGTCGGGATGAAGCGGTAGAAGCAGCCGTCCGTGACGTCTTCGGTCAGGTAGACGACCTTCCGCACGGGGTCGGCCGCGGCGGCCTCGTGCTTGAACTTCCCCATCGCGGGCCGCTGCACCGCCGCCGACGCGGGACCGTTCGGCTGGCACTCGTAGACGAAACCGAGGTCGATCTCCTCACAGGAAAGCCAAGTGCCCCAAGGGGTCTTTCCGCCCGCACAGTTCTGCCGGGTGTTGGCGAGAATGCGGTGGGCACCGGTGATGTTCCCGCTCGCGTCGAATTTGACCGCGCTCGCGCCACCGCCCGGCGTGATCTCGGAGTTCGACACGTAGATCCAGCCGCTGCCGTCGGCGAAGACCGCGCCGCCGTCGGGTGCGCTGTGCCAGGTGTAGCCGGTGCCCGCGACCTGCTGGCCGGAGCGTGCGATGACGCGGCTGGTGAATCCCGCCGGCAGCTGGATCCCGTTGGCGTCGGCCGCCTGGAGTGCGCCGTACGGGCTGGGGCCGTTCTGCGCGGGCGCGGCCAAAGCCGCCCCCGAAAGCCGGTTGCCGAACGCCGTGACACCGGCGCCGACCACGGCCGCGCGCAGGAAATTCCGTCGCTTCACTCATGCCTCCAAGACATCCGCTGATGTGGTGGTGCGGGAAGGAGCGGATCGGAGGTTACGGGTGAAAGTGAGCTTGTAGGTGAATTCCCGACATACTTCGGCGGCGAACCGCGATGCGGTCCGCCGCCGAAGCCCACGCGCTAGGCCGCTTGGGCGACCGGAGCCGTCGCCGGGGCCAACGCGAGGTCCAGCACGTCACGGACGTTCGCCACGGCGTGGACGTCCAGCTCGGCCAGCACCTCGGCCGGGACGTCGTCGAGATCCGGCTCGTTGCGCTGCGGGATGATCACCGTCTTCATCCCCGCCCGGTGCGCGGCCAGCAGCTTCTGCTTGACCCCGCCGATCGGCAGCACGCGTCCGGTCAGCGACACCTCACCGGTCATCGCGACGTCCGACTTCACGACCCGTCCCGAAAGCAGGGACGCCAGCGCCGTCGTCATCGTGATGCCCGCGCTCGGCCCGTCCTTGGGCACCGCGCCCGCCGGGACGTGCACGTGGATACCGCGGTCCTTCAGGTCACCGACCGGCAGTTCCAGCTCGGCACCGTGCGAACGAAGGTAGGACAGCGCGATCTGCACCGACTCCTTCATCACGTCACCCAGCTGACCGGTCAGCGCCAGCCCGGTCGAGCCGGACTCCGGATCCGCCAGCGACGCCTCGATGTAGAGGACGTCACCCCCGGCGCCGGTCACCGCCAGCCCGGTCGCGACACCGGGCGTCGAGGTGCGCTGCGTCGACGCGGGCAGCGAAGACTCCGGCAGGTGCCGCGGGCGGCCGAGGTAGGTCTCGAGCCCGTCGGCGTCGATGGTCAGCGGCAGCTCGACCTCGTCGAGCGCGACCTTCGTCGCCACCTTCCGCAGCACCTTCGCGATGGTCCGGTTCGCGTTGCGCACCCCGGCCTCCCGCGTGTACTCGGCGGCGATGCGGCTGAACGCGTCGTCGGTCAGGACGACGTCCTCCTTGGCGAGGCCGGCGCGGTCCAGCTCGCGGGGGAGCAGGTGGTCGCGGGCGATGGTGACCTTCTCGTGCTCGGTGTAGCCGTCGAGGGTGACCAGCTCCATCCGGTCCAGCAGCGGGCCGGGGATGGTTTCGAGCGCGTTCGCCGTCGCGAGGAACACGACGTCGGACAGGTCCAGCTCGACCTCGAGGTAGTGGTCGCGGAAGGTGTGGTTCTGCTCCGGGTCCAGCACCTCCAGCAGCGCCGCCGTCGGGTCGCCGCGGTAGTCGGCGCCGACCTTGTCGATCTCGTCGAGCAGCACGACCGGGTTCATCGAGCCCGCTTCCTTGATGGCGCGGACTATCCGGCCGGGCAGCGCGCCGACGTAGGTGCGGCGGTGACCGCGGATCTCGGCCTCGTCGCGGATACCGCCGAGCGCGACCCGGACGAACTTGCGGCCCATCGCCTTCGCCACGGACTCGCCGAGCGACGTCTTCCCGACCCCGGGAGGACCGGCGAGCGCGAGCACAGCACCCGAACGGCGTCCGCCGACCGGCCCGAGCCCGGATTCCGCGCGACGCTTGCGGACGGCCAAGTACTCGATGATGCGTTCCTTCACGTCGTCGAGACCGGCGTGATCGGTGTCGAGGATGTCGCGTGCGGCGGCGATGTCGTGGACGTCGGTGGTGCGCTCGTTCCACGGAAGTTCGAGCACGGTGTCCAGCCACGTGCGGATCCAGCCGCCCTCGGGGGACTGGTCGGAGGCGCGCTCCAGTTTGTCCACTTCGGACAGTGCGGCCTTCTTGACGGCGTCGGGCAGTTCGGCCGCCTCGACGCGGGCACGGTAGTCGTCGTCGGCCGCGGTGCCGTCGAGTTCGCCCAGCTCCTTGCGGATCGCTTCGAGCTGGCGGCGCAGCAGGAACTCCTTCTGCTGCTTCTCCATCCCCTCCTGGACGTCCTTGCGGATGGTGTCGGTGACCTCGAGTTCGGCGAGCTGTTCGCGGCTCCATTCGAGGGCCTTTTCGAGGCGGGCCGAAACGTCGAGCGCGGTGAGCAGTTCGAGTTTCTGCTCGGTGCTCAGGTACGACGAGTTGCCGGCGAGGTCGGCGAGCGCGGACGGATCCTCGACCTCCTGGACGGCGTCGATCATCTGCCAGCCACCGCGCTGCTGGAGGATCGCGAGGACGACGCTCTTGTACTCGGACGCGAGCTTCGCGGAGTTGTCGTCGGTGGTCTCGGTGGCGACCTCGGCGTGCACCCAGCGGGCGGCGCCGGGGCCGTCGGCGATGCGGCCGACGACGGCGCGGCGGGTACCGCGCAGCAGCACCGCGGTCTTGCCGCCCGGAACGCGGCCGATGCGCTCGACCGTCGCGATGGTGCCGAGTTCGGCGTATTCGCCGTGGACGCGGGGGACGATCAGCACTTCGGCCTTGGCGGCGGCGCTGGACCGGATCCCCGGGAAGGAAGCCTGAGCGGGCGTGTTGGCCTGGGCGGACTCCACCGCGGCCCGCGTCTCCGTGTCGCCGAGATCGAGCGGGACGATCATGCCCGGCAGCACGACGTCGTCATCGAGCGGGAGAACGGGCAGGAGGCGGTTGTCGGTCATCTGTGCACTCCTCGGTTAGTTGAGTCTGACTAGCTCAACTCTCCGATCGACCCGTTTGTTTCCTTTCGTTGTTCGCCGTCAGCGATCACCCCACCCCTCCGACCTCCCGCCTCAGCGCATGACGTTTAGCCCGCGAAACGCAGGTGCTGCAGCCCAGAGGTCGGATGTCTCGGGTGTCTCTGAGTGTCGCGAAGGCCCCCTTTGGGGCGGTGAACGTCCCAAAGGGGGCCTTCAGGGCATCCGGGCGCCACCGCTCCGATCTCTGCCCGGTCCAGGGCCCCGGCGCGTGACGATTAGCCCGCTAAACGCAGGTGCGCGCGGCCAGAGGTCGGACCTCAGGGGTGGACGGCCACCCCGCACCAGGCGAAGGGCCGGGCGCCTTCCTCGTCGCGCCGGAGTTCCCGCACCGGCCGCCAGTCGGGCAGGTGGACGATGCCGGGCTCCAGGAGCGGCCAGTCCCCGAAGAGGGGTTCGAACTCTTCGCGGTCCCGCATCCACACGGGGTTGCTCGTCTTCCGGTACTGCTCCACCATCCAGCGGAGCCCGTCGGCGTCCTTGCCGGTCTGCCCGCCGAAGCTCATGTGCGAGAGCCCCAGCCAGCTGCCCGGCGCGAGCGCGTTCCGATAGGTCGCGACCAGCGCCGGCGGATCGTCCTGCGGTCCGGCGAAGTGCAGGACGGCCATCAGCATCAGGCACACCGGCTGGTCGAAGTCGATCAGCCGCCGCGTCTCCGGATGCCGCAGGATGTCCTTCGGTCGCCGCATGTCCGCCTGGACGATCCCCGCCCAGTCCGTCGCCTCGTGCCGTTCGAGGATCAGCTCCGCGTGCGCCACCGCGACGGGCTCGTAGTCGACGTACACGACCTTCGCCTCATCGCCGGGCTCCAGTTCCTCCTGGACGATCTCGTGCACGTTCCCGGCTGTCGGGACACCGGAACCCAGATCGACGAACTGCCGGATCCCCGCGTCCAGCGCCGCGCGGACGACGCGGTTCATGAACTCGCGGTTGTGCTGCGCGCCGGGTTTGACCCACCGCCACTGCTGTTCCATCTTGCGGGCGAACTCGCGGTCGACGGCCCAGTTGTGGGTGCCGCCGAGATACCAGTCGTAGATCCTCGCCGCGGACGGCTTTTCGGTGTCGACCCCGGTGGGCGCCACCGGAGCCGCGTCGTCGTCCCTGGTCACAGAAAACCCCCTGATCCTCGAAGATCAGCCTAGCGGGATCAGGGCACCGCGGGTCGCCGCTGCCAGTACGTCCAGAGCGGCCGGTAGCCCTGCGCGTACCAGAACGGCGTCGAGCGCGGATTGGCCAAAGCATGGTGCAGCAGCACGGCTTCCGTTCCGCATTCGTCGAAGACCTGATGCGCGTGCGCGGCGAGCGCGGTACCCACGCCGCTCGATCGCGCCGCTTCGGCCACCGCGAGCGACGACAGGTATCCGACGCGTTCGGCGGCGACCCGGCCGCGGATCCACGACGTCTCGTCGGGGAACTGCACCCGCACCATGCCCAGCGCGCGTCCGTACAGCTCCGCGATCCACAGCGTCGGGTTTTCGCGCCCGAGCTCTTTCGCCAGGTTCGCCGCGATCGCCTCCTTCGCACCCTCGCGCAAAGTGACAGAACCGAACTGCGCGTCATAACGCTGCAATTCCAGTTCGAGTCCGACGGCGGTTTCGAGATCATCCGCTTCGGCGGGCCGGATGTGCACTCCGGGCGTCGCGGGCGGTCCCGTCGCGGCGAGCCGGTCGGCCGGGCGGACGGCGATCACCAGCACCGGAGCGAATCCGCGACGCAGCAATTCGGCCGAGCCGGGCGAATCGCGGCTGGGCCGCACGACGGTCGCCGCCGTTTCGACATCTCCCGCTGGAGCCACCGTCTTCAGATGTTCATCCCATCGGGTGAGTAATGCGTCGAGGGCCGCTTCCGGACGGGGTCCGGTGAGCCTCGCGTCGAGGCGATGTTCGACGAGCGCCCGCCACGGAGAGTCAACAGAATCGGGACCCGCTTCAGTCCGTACCGACAATCCGGCGGCGGCCGAGTCGCCCTCTGTCGCGGAGAGTGACACGGAGCCTTCGGCAGGCTCCAGTGCAGGCATTTCCGGGAGCAGGACGTCCACTGTGGCGAGCCGCTCGGCATGTCCGGCAGCGATCGAGTGGCTATTCATAGGACTATTCAAGCCCCTACTGACGGGTCCGCGGGGAACTTCACGAGATTGGCTCCGCCGTGGCGCCAGGTGACTTCCGGTAGTCGGAAGGAACGCGAATAACGCTCCCATTTCACCCCTTGGTCCACGCAGGTCAGCGCGACGAGCCCATTGTTAACCCTGGGGTGATCTCATACTGTCTCGAATGGGACTTGGGTACGCCCTCCGGGGTACTGTATTGCCCCGTCCCCGAGGTCGCGGTAGGACAAGACCGGTTGGGCAGCCGGGAAGGAAGGTCGGATGCCGGACACGAACGGCAGGCCCGTGAGCGCCGCACAGGCGACACCGGGCAAGGGAGGCGCCGTTACGGAGGCTCGAACCGACGAGCGACGGTTCCGCGTCTACACCTTCGCCGTACTCACCATGGGCATCGCCGCCGCGGCCGCCGTCAGCCTGTGGCTGGACTTCGAAGCGTCGGACGACCTGTTGTGGATCGGGCCGATCCTCGCGCTGGCGTTCCTGCTCGCCGAACAACTCGGGATCAACGTCGACGTCCGCAGCGGCATCTCGTGGACGATCTCGTTCACCGAGATCCCGCTGGTCATCGGATTCTTCGTCGCACCCTTCGAAGTCGTCCTCGCCGCGCATCTCGCGGCGGGCATCGGAACCTTGCTGGCACGCAAGGTCGCGGGCCGCGTCCTCTACAACGCGGGCGCGTTCCTGTTGGAGATCACCGGCGCGTTCGCCGTGGCAGGACTGGTGAAACAGGCCTCCGGCGCCCAGGACATGACCTGGATCGCCGCGCTGGCGGGCACTTTGACCGCGCCGCTGGTCAGCACGCTGCTCGCGCTCGCCGCCGTCCGCGTGCTGCGCCGCCGCATGCGGGTCAGCACCGCCATCCGGCTGACCGGCCGCATCCTCGTCGTCGGTTTCGTCAACGCTTCGGTCGGACTTTCCGGCTATCTCGTCATTTCCGGCACCCCGAAGGCCTGGCCGCTCGTGCTGGCCGTCTTCCTCGGCCTCACCGCGTTGTACTGGGCCTACTCGGATCTGCTCCGCGAACAACGCGACATGGAAGCGCTATCCGACGTCAGTCTGATGGTCGCGCGATCCGGTCAGCAGGCCGCCGCCCGGCCCGCCGGCCGCGCCGACGAACTCGTCGGCGGGGTGGACGTCCGCGAATGGGCGACCATCGCCGAGCGCATCAAGGACCAGCTCGCGGCGGGCCGTGTCGTCCTCCGGCTGAGGCTGGAACCCAAGGACACCATGCGCATGGTCGTCGCGGGCGACGAACTGCCGCCCGTGGACCCGGCCGCCGACGACCCGTTGCTGCGCCTGCCCGGCGCGCACGTCCGGCATTTCCGCATCACGGAAGCGAATCCCGATGTCCGGTCCGCGTTGCTCGACCGCGGCGCGCAGGAGGCACTGGTAGTCCCGTTGCGCAGCGCCAACCAGCTTCTCGGCGTCGTCGAAGCGCACGACAGGCTTTCCCGCTGGCGCGGTTTCGGCAAGTACGACGTCCAGCTGCTCGGCACGATGGCCAGTCACCTCGCGACCTCGCTGGACAACCGGCGCCTGCTCGCGACCCTGCGTCACGACGCCTATCACGATCCGCTGACCGGCCTGCTCAACCGGCCCGGCTTCCGTCAGGTGGCCAAGGAACCGTTGCGGGAACAGGTCAACGCGGTCGTGCTGCGGGTCGACCTCGACGTGTTCTCCACCGTCAGCGACGCGCTCGGCTACGTCTGGGCGGACCGGATGGTCATCGCCGCCGGACGCCGTATCCGCGACGCGCTCGGCCCCGACGTCCCGCTCGCCAGGCTCGAAGGCGCGTCCTTCGCCGCTCTCCTCGTCGGCTGCGCGCCGGAACGCGCCCAGGCCGCCGCGGAACTGCTCCGCGCGGAACTCGTCGCCCCGTACCCGGTCGACAGGCTTTCCGTCGAAGCCAACGCGATGATCGGCTACGCGACCTCCTCGGCGGACGACGACGACCAGGTCGACGTCGACGGTCTCCTGCAGCGCGCCGACGTCGCCGTCCGCGCGACCAAGGGCGGTGAAGAGGTCCGCGGCTACATGGCCAGCATGGGCCAGATCTTCATGCGCCGGTTCCAGATGGTCACGCAGTTCCGGCAGTCGCTCGAAGAGGGTCAGCTCAGCGTCCACTACCAGCCCAAGATCACCTTGCCGAACCGGCAGATCCAGGGTGTCGAGGCGCTGGTGCGCTGGGTGCACCCCGAATTCGGCAGGCTCGGCCCGGACGAGTTCGTCCCGGCGATCGAAGCGGCCGGCCTCATCGGCGTCCTGACGTCCTTCGTGCTCGAAGAGTCGCTGAAACGCGTACGCAAGTGGCTCGACGAAGGTCTGCGTATCTCCGCCGCGGTGAACCTGTCGGTGCGGAACCTGGCCGACGAGGACTTCCCGACGAAGGTCGCCCGCGAACTCGACCGCTTCGGCATCCCGCCCGAGCTCCTCACCTTCGAGCTGACCGAATCCGGTGTGATGTCCGACCCGCAGAAGGCGCTGCCGATCCTGCGTGAACTGCACTCGCTGGGCATCGTGCTCGCCGTCGACGACTTCGGCACCGGCTACTCGTCGCTGGCCTACCTGCGGCAGCTCCCGGTCGACCAGGTCAAGATCGACAAGAGCTTCGTCCTCGGCATGGGCACCGACCTCGGCGACCTCGCCGTCGTGCGCTCCATCGTCGAACTGGGCCACTCGCTCGGCCTGACGGTCGTCGCCGAAGGAGTCGAGGAGGACGTCGCGCGGGATCAGCTCGAAGCGATGGGCTGTGACGTCGCCCAGGGCTACCTCATCTCGCGGCCGCTGCCTGAGGACCGTCTGGAGGCGTGGCTGCAGGCTCGCACGGCACGCTCGCCGGGACGACACTCCGAGACCGTCTTGACCCTGCTGACCTGAGGTTTTGTGGTATTCGGCCCCCCGGTTAAGACCCCTGAATCAGTCTGCTAATCTTTCCAAGTCCTCGCGAGAGGCAAGGCCCCTTTAGCTCAGTCGGCAGAGCGTTTCCATGGTAAGGAAAAGGTCTACGGTTCGATTCCGTAAAGGGGCTCGCGACCTCAGCCGCGTCACGCATGCGTGTCGCGGCCAGGAGCATGTAAGGGCGGTGTAGCTCAGCTGGCAGAGCAAGCGGCTCATAATCGCTGTGTCGCCGGTTCAAGTCCGGCCACCGCTACGCGGTAATCCTGGGTATCCCAGGCCTAGTAGAGAAGGAAATGCTGTGGCTGCCACTGACGTGCGACCGAAGATCACGCTCGCGTGTGAGGAGTGCAAGCACCGCAACTACATCACCAAGAAGAACCGGCGCAACAACCCGGATCGCCTGGAGATGAAGAAGTTCTGCCCGAACTGCGGTACGCACCGGACTCACAAAGAGACCCGCTGAGCGTCTAGCGGTTCTACAAGCCTCACACGAAGCCGTCCTGGTCTCGACCAGGGCGGCTTCGTGCTGTCATGGGTTAGGTAGCCTGCTCGGGTGGCCTTGGACCAGTCGTTCACCGGGCGGGTGTACCCGCCGACCAATACCTATGAAGTGAGCCGCGAGAAGATCCGGGAGTTCGCCGACGCGCTCGGCGACACGAACCCGCTCTATCGCGACGCCGAAGCGGCGAAGGCGGCCGGATACCCCGACGTCATCGCGCCGCCGACGTTCCTCACGATCATCAACCTCGCGTCGATCAACGCGATCGTCACGGACCCCGAGCTGGGCCTGGACTATTCGCGGATGGTCCACGGCGACCAGCGGTTCACCTACGCGCGGCCCGTGCACGCGGGCGATGTGCTGTCGCTCACGACGCATATCGACAACATCATGGCCCGCGCCGGGAACGACTTCATCAACCTGCGCGCCGAGATCGCCGGCGCCGACGGTGGCCCGATCGCCACCACGTACGCGCAGCTCGTGGTCCGAGGGGAGGGCGCGTGAGCACGTTCACCGCCGGGGAAGAACTGACGCCGCTGACCGTCGAGGTCACCAGGGACCAGCTGGTGCGCTACGCCGGCGCTTCGCTGGACTTCAACCCCATCCACTGGAACGAGGCCTTCGCGAAGGAGGTCGGCCTTCCGGACGTCATCGCGCACGGCATGCTGACCATGGCGCTCGGCGCGAGGCTCGTCACCGACTGGCTCGGCGATCCCGGCCGCCTCGTCGACTACTTCGCGCGCTTCACACGCCCCGTGGTCGTGCCGAACGACGGCGCGGCGACCATCGAGTTCACCGGCAAGGTGGCCGTGGTCAACGACGACGGCACCGCGCGGATCGACATCACCGCCAAGTTCGACGGCAAGGCCGTCCTGGGCAAGGCCCAAGTGATCGCCCGCGCCTAGCGCAGCGGGGGAGCAAGGGACCTTTGCTATCGCTCGCTTAGCATGCCTAAGTAAGCGATAGCAAAGGTCCCTTGCTCTCTTTTCGCAGGTCAGCGAGGGTGTCAGACCTCAACGGTGGCTCTCCGAAGGACCGCGAAGCGCCCTACGGCAGCTTCAGCAGCTTCTCGATGACTTCGGCCATGCCTTCCTCGCCTCGCGCGTTCGGATGCAGCGGCGCCGCGGGCACGGCGGGCGCGGGGCCCTCGACCCAGCGCCGGTTCGCGGCGGTGCACATGTCACGCCCCTTGCTCGCGGTCGACATATCGGCGAAGCCCGCTTCGTGCTCCTTCGCCGTCTCCTCCAGGGCTGTGTTCAGCCGCCCCAGAGACTCTCGGAAGTAGGCGACGTCCTCCGCGCCGACCGGCAGGACCGGCCAGCAGCCGCGGTCGTCGTCCGGAAGCACCGTGGGGTATCCGACGACCACGATGCGTGCTTCGGGCGCCTTCGAGCGGATCTGGTCCAGGATCCCGCCGAGCCGGTCCTTCGCGGCGGTGATCCGCTCCACGAGCTGATCCCGCCCGCCTGCGGTCAGTTGCGTCTTGCACGGCGAAGCGGTCTGGTGCTGCGTCGCGCATTGGGCCGCGAAGCCGACGAAGCCCACGTCGTTCCCGCCGATCCCGACGGTCACCAGAGTGGTGTCGCCGTTGATCGCGTCGATCTGCGGCGCGTTCGTGCCGTCACGGGTCTTCTGCTCGCCGGTGAGGTGTTCGGTCGTGGCTCCGCCGCAGCTGACATCGACGAATTCGGCCGGGCGCAGCTTCGCGGCGAGCAGGTTCGGATAGTTGTTGTCCGAGCGGTCGCAGCCCTTCGGTGTGCCCGTCGGCCGCCCGGTGCCCGGCGAGGCCGTGTACGAGTCACCCAGGGCGACATATCGACCCGCGCCATCCGTAGTGGTGACACCCGGTGGTGTCACCGACGTGCCTTGCTCCCACAGGTGGTAGGCGATCCCCAGGACGGACAGCACGATCACCAGGAACAGACAGCCGCCGCCAGTTCTCCGCTGCGTCACCCGTTCGTTGTACGCGACCTGGGTCACCTTTGTCATCGGTCCGTCGGTCGGTGAACCACGCGTGAACGGGTGATCACCGGTTGCCTGAGACGTGGATCACGTTCAGGGTGGGCACGTACCTGCACCCGAGGAAAGGCGAAACACGTGAGCCTGAACTTGAACAAGCTGGTCGACAAGGCATATGAGGACAAGGGGATCAACGAGCTGCTGGACGCCCCGCCCTCCGCTCTCGAGGGCCTGACCCCGAAGCACGACGAACTCCTGGCGGAACTCAAGATCAAAACCGTCCGGGACCTCGGCAACTGGAAGTATGCCGCGAAGGCCCACGCACTCGTGCAGCTCGCCGACGGCGAATCCTGACCTTCTGCCGCCTCTGAAGGCCTCTTCCCCGCGGGGGAGGGGTCTTCAGTCGTTCGGGACGAGAGTGCGCAGTTCGGCGGCGAGTTCGAGGGCATGGGCGACGTCGCGCGCGAGGTAGTGCGGGTCGACGAAGGCCTCGGTGATCCCGGTTTCGGCGGCCGCGTCCAGCTGCGCCGCGACGTCCTTGAGCTCGGTGTCCGGTTTGGGGTTGATCCGCAGCACCCGCCGCAGCGCGCCAGGGTCGCGGCCCGCCTTTTCCGCCGTGTCCGTCACGGTCTTCCAGAGCTTCGCGAGGTACGTCGCGGGCGGCCCGGCGGGGAGCCAGCCGTCCGCGCGACGGCCGACGCGATCGAGCGCCGCCGGGGAGAGTCCGCCCAGCAACACCGGCGGATGCGGGGCCTGGACGGGGCGCAAGCCCACCTTCGACGCCGGAATACGCCAGCGAGCGCCCTCATGCTCGACCGGATCGCCGGTCCAGAACTCGCGAAGGACGTCGAGGAGCTCTTCGAGCTGCTTGCCGCGACCCTGCCACGGCGTGCCTGTCGCGGTGTACTCGTCCCGCAGCCAGCCGGTGCCCAAGCCGACGTCCAGCCGGCCACCGCTCACCTGATCCAGTGAAGTGAGCATCCGGGCGAGCAGGACGGCCGGGTACACCGTTCCGGTGAGGGTGCTGGTGCCGAGCCGGACCTTCTTCGTGACGCTCGCGGCGGCCGTCAGCAGGATCAGCGGATCGGCGAACGTGACGAATTCGGGCGGGTACGGCCGCTCGGGCGTGCCGCCGGGGTAGAAGTCCGACGGCGAAACCGGGGCCAGCACACGATCTCCGACCCACAAGGACTCGTAACCGAGTTCTTCGACGGCCGTCGCGAACCCGGTGACGGCGTCGATCGTCGCAAGTGGACCGTACTGCGGAAGGGCGATTCCCAGGCGCATCGTGATCACTTCGCTTCGGAGAGCAGCCGGCCCATCCTGGTGATCCCTTCGGCAAGATCGTTTTCGGCCAGGGCATAGGAAATCCGGAAGTACCCCGGCGTCCCGAACGCCTCGCCGGGCACCACGGCGACCTCGGCCTCGCGCAGGATCAGATCGGCGAGCGCCACCGTGTCGGCCGGTCGCTCGCCGCGGATCTCCTTGCCCAGTAAGGCTTTCATCGACGGGTACAGGTAGAAGGCGCCGAGTGGCACCGGAGTCTCGACTCCCGGGATCCCGGCAAGCAGCGAAAGAGCCTTCTTGCGCCGGGAATCGAACGCGTCGCGCATCGCGAAAACGGCGTCGAGCGGACCGCTCACGGCCGCCAGCGCCGCCCGCTGCGCGACGTTCGACACGTTGCCGCAGAGATGCGACTGGTACGCCGTCGCCGCCTTGACGACGTCCTGCGGGCCGAGCAACCAGCCCACCCGCCAACCGGTCATCGAGTACGTCTTCGCGACGCCGTTGAGCACCACCGTCCGGTCGGCGAGTTCCGGGACCAGGACGGGCATCGAGGGCGCTTCGGCACCGTCGTAGACCAGGTGCTCGTAGATCTCGTCCGTGATCACCCAGAGGTCGTTCTCGTACGCCCAGCGCCCGATCGCCTCGACCTGCTCGCGCGGATGGACCGAGCCTGTCGGGTTGGACGGCGAGACGAACAGCAGCACCTTCGTACGCGGCGTCCTCGCGGCCTCCAACTGCTCGACGGTGACCCGGTAGTCCGTCGTCTCGTCCGCCGTGACCTGCACCGGGACGCCGCCGGCCAGGACGATCGACTCCGGGTAGGTCGTCCAATACGGCGCGGGCAGGAGCACCTCGTCGCCCGGGTCGAGCAGCGTCGCGAACGCGGAATAGACCGCCTGCTTGCCGCCGTTGGTCACCAGGACGCGACCCGGATCCACCTCGAAGCCGGAGTCGCGGAGGGTCTTCGCCGCGATCGCCTCGCGCAGCTCGGGCAGGCCGCCCGCGGCGGTGTAGCCGTGGTTCACCCTGTCCCGGACGGCCGCTTCGGCGGCTTCGAGCACGTTGGCCGGAGTGGGGAAGTCCGGCTGACCCGCGCCGAACCCGATCACCGGACGACCCTGCGCCTTGAGCTCCCGGGCCTTCGCGTCGACGGCCAAGGTCGCCGACGGCGTGATGCCGCCGATGCGGGCCGAGACGCGTGTTGCCGGCGAAGGCGAGGGTGCGGGAGCGCTCATGGCGACATCGTGGCACGATCATGGGGTCGGCCGTGGGGTGTTTCCTCGCGGAAGGCTGCTCCGTGCCGGTTTCAGGGGCGCGGTTGCGAAGCTGTTCGGGGGTTGCCGTAGACTTCTGGTCTCGGTACGCACTACGGTCATCCCCGCCACGGCGGTGGGGACGATGGAATGCGTCCTCGGGAGCCCCAGAGCATCGGGGTTCCAAAGGGGTGTAGCTCAATTGGCAGAGCAGCGGTCTCCAAAACCGCAGGTTGCAGGTTCAAGTCCTGTCACCCCTGCGTAAGCGAACTGGTGAAGGCGGAGGAGTGGTCGTGAGCGACAGCGACGCCAGCGGTGAGAAGGCGCAGGACGGCGCCGGGCAGAAGCCCGACGAGCAGTCCCGCCCGGTGACCGCCGCTGCCCGGCGTGAGCGCCGTGCGTCCGCGCGCCCGTCCGGTAAGGCCGACGCCAAGTCGGACGACAAGACCCGCCCCGCCGGCAAGGCGAAGGCCGGGGACAAGACCGAGAAACCCAAGGACGCCAAGGGCACGGCGACCGCGAAGCGCGACCGCAAGCCGAAGCAGGCGTCGATCTTCGCCCGGCTGATGCGCTTCATCCGCGAGGTCTGGGCCGAGCTGCGCAAGGTCATCTGGCCGAACCGCAAGCAGATGGTCACCTACACCGCGGTGGTGCTGGTCTTCGTGGTGTTCATGGTGGCGCTGGTGAGCGGCCTCGACCTCGCCTTCAAAGAGGTCGTGGGTGCCGTTTTCGGCAGCTGAGGCAACCGGTGACGGTGCCTTGAGCGCACCGCTCGCCTGCCCGGCGCCACGGCAAGCGATCAACTGAGAGGACGGAACGTGACCTCCGACAACGGCACAGCAGCCGGTCATGAGCTGACCGAGCTTTCCGACGAGCAGGTGCACGCGGCACTCGGCGACGAGCAGTCCGAGCACCTGGACTCCGTCGAGGTGCCCGCCGCAGGCGACGAGGTCGACGAAGCCGGAGATGCCGCGGAAGCCGACGAGGCCTCCGCCGAAACCGAAGAGGCTGACGACACCGCTGCCGAGCCCGAGGCCGAAGAGGACGTCGACCCGGTCGCGAAGCTGCGCGCGGAACTCAACGCCGCTCCCGGTGAGTGGTACGTCGTGCACTCCTACGCGGGCTACGAGAACAAGGTGAAGACCAACCTCGAGACCCGTACCCAGACGCTGGACGTCGAGGACTACATCTTCCAGATCGAGGTCCCGACCGAAGAGGTCACCGAGATCAAGAACGGCCAGCGCAAGCAGGTGCAGCGCAAGGTGCTGCCCGGCTACATCCTGGTCCGGATGGACCTGAACGACGCCTCGTGGAGCGCGGTGCGCAACACGCCGGGCGTCACCGGGTTCGTCGGTGCCACTTCGCGTCCGTCGCCGCTGACCGTGGACGAGGTGCTGAAGTTCCTCGCGCCCAAGGTCGAGGCCGCCGCGCCCGCCAAGCCCGGCAAGGGCGAGGCCGCCGCGTCGGAGTCGCAGCTGGGCGGTCCCGCTGTCGAGGTCGACTTCGAGATCGGCGAGTCGGTCACCGTCATGGACGGCCCGTTCGCGACGCTGCCCGCGACGATCTCCGAGGTCAACGTGGACGGGCAGAAGCTGAAGGTCCTGGTGTCGATCTTCGGCCGGGAGACCCCGGTCGAGCTGTCGTTCAACCAGGTCTCCAAGATCTGACGGCCGCCAGACGGCCGGCAGTCCCCGCGTACTGGCAGGTGTGCGGGGGACTCAAGTCAGTAAGAAGGAACAAACGAAATGCCACCCAAGAAGAAGAAGCTTGCGGCGATCATCAAGCTGCAGATCAAGGCGGGTGCGGCCAACCCCGCGCCGCCGGTCGGCCCCGCGCTGGGTCAGCACGGCGTCAACATCATGGAGTTCTGCAAGGCCTACAACGCCGCGACCGAGTCGCAGCGCGGGGACGTCGTCCCGGTCGAGATCTCCGTGTACGAAGACCGTTCGTTCGACTTCAAGCTCAAGACGCCGCCGGCCGCGAAGCTGCTGCTGAAGGCCGCGGGCGTGGAGAAGGGTTCCGGCGAGCCGCACAAGACCAAGGTCGCCAAGGTCACTTGGGACCAGGTCCGCGACATCGCGAAGACCAAGGAAACCGACCTGAACGCGCACGACATCGACCAGGCCGCGAAGATCATCGCCGGCACCGCCCGCTCCATGGGCATCACGGTCGTCGACTGACGCAGTTTTTCCAGCACCACGTGGGAGAGCCAGTGCTGGCTCCAACACCACACTGATCCGTTTTGAAGAGTTGAGGACAGAAGCATGACCAAGCACAGCAAGGCCTACCGTCAGGCCCTCGAGCTGGTGGACCGTGAGCGGCTGTACGCCCCGCTCGAGGCCGCCAAGCTGGCCAAGGAGACCTCCAAGACGAAGATGGACGCCACCGTCGAGGTCGCCATGCGCCTCGGTGTCGACCCTCGTAAGGCCGACCAGATGGTCCGCGGCACCGTGAACCTGCCGCACGGCACCGGTAAGACCGCTCGCGTCATCGTTTTCGCCGTCGGTGACAAGGCCGCCGAGGCCGAAGCCGCCGGCGCGGACGTGGTCGGTACCGACGAACTGATCGAGCGCATCCAGGGTGGCTGGCTCGACTTCGACGCCGCGATCGCGACGCCGGACCAGATGGCCAAGGTCGGACGTATCGCCCGCATCCTCGGCCCGCGTGGCCTGATGCCGAACCCGAAGACCGGCACCGTGACCCCCGCGGTCGCGAAGGCCGTGACGGACATCAAGGGCGGTAAGATCAACTTCCGCGTCGACAAGCAGGCCAACCTGCACTTCGTGATCGGCAAGGCGTCGTTCGACACCGAGAAACTGGTGGAGAACTACGCGGCCGCGCTGGACGAGATCCTCCGCGCCAAGCCGTCGTCGGCCAAGGGTCGCTACCTGAAGAAGGTCACGATCTCCACGACGATGGGCCCGGGTGTCCCGGTCGACCCCGCCCGGACCCGCAACCTCCTTTCCGAGGACGCGTGAGTCTGAGTTAGACATCACTGAGAAAGGGGCGGTCCCGCTACAGCGGGGCCGCCCCTTTTTCGTGTTTGCTGGAGGGCATGCCTACCTTCGCGTCGTTCGACGGGCTCCAGCTGAGCTACACCGTCTGGAAGGGCGAAGGGCGTCCCGTGCTCCTGCAGCACGGCTTCGCCGCCGACACGAACGCCAACTGGATCGCGCCCGGCGTCGTCTCCGCCCTCCAGGTGGCGGGTCTGACCGTGATCAGCCTCGACGCGCGCGGACATGGACGCTCGGCGAAACCGCACGACGAGGCGAGCTACGGCGACGACGCGATGGTCCGCGACGTGTCGGCCCTGCTCGATGAGCTGGGACTCGACGAGGTGTCGATGGTCGGCTATTCGATGGGCGCGATGATCGCGCTCGGCGCGGTGGCCGCCGACCCGCGGATCCGGTGCGTCGCGATCGGCGGCGTCGGCTCGGGGATCGTCGACTTCGGCGGCGTCGACACGCGAGTCGTCACGCCGGAGGCGATCAGCGAGGCTCTGCTCGCTACGGATGCCTCGACGCTTCCGCCGTCTTCAGCGCCCTTCAGGGCTCTGGCCGACGCATTGCGCGCCGACCGCGTCGCCCTCGCCGCGGTCGCGCGCGGCACGGCGAACCCGAAACTGGACCTGACGGCCATCGCCGTCCCGACCCTCGTCCTCGCCGGCGACACCGACCCGCTGGCCGCCGAACCCGAACGCCTGGCCGCCGCCATCGCCGGCGCCCGCCTGGTCCGCATCCCCGGCGATCACATGACCGCCGTCATGCACCCCGCCTTCAGCTCCGCCCTGACCGGCTTCCTCACTTCGCACGACCTCTGACCTGCGTTTAGCGGGCTAATCGCGATCTGCCCCGACCTGCGTTTAGCGGGCTAATCGTGATCAGCTGGGTGTGGTGGAGGGGGCCGGCGGAGGGCAGGTCTTGGGCCCAGGGGCGTGGCCGGTGATCAGCCACTGGCTGTTCTGGACCTTGGAGACAGTGAAATCGCCGAGGGCCGGGCCACCCGTGATCGTGAAGTCGCATGACTTCACGACCACGACGTCGCCCGGTGGCCAGCCAGACCGCTTCGAGATCGACTCCGCGTAGTCGTTGATCCCTCCGGTCTTGACTTCGGAGTGAAGCCGTTCGACAGCGTCTCGGCAATCTTTGGCGTTCACGTCGATCGCGAACTGCTGCTGGGTGCTCTCCTCGAACTTGCCGCAGACCAGGTCGACCATGCTCTTCTGGCCGGCGCCGTGCTGGGCGATGCCGTCATAGACACTGCGGACGGCTTCGAAAGGAGATGCGCTGGTGAGGATCTTGTTCGTCTTGTAGGTGCCGCCGCCTTCCGAGGCGATCTGCTCGGACGTCTTGCCTGTATCGCTGGGGAAGATCTGCCGGTAGACGATCGTGCCCGCGATGGCGATCAACAGAATCGCGATCAACCAGGCGACGACCTTCCCGCCCAGGCGTCGCAGCCAGCGCGGGGCGCGCGGGCGCGGGGCCTTGACGAGCTCGCCGGGAGGTGGACCCGGAGGGGCGGGCGGCTGTCCGTAAGGCTGGGCCACGGGCTGCGCGGGCTGAGACGGCACGATGCCCTGGTTCTGCGCCTCGGTGAACTTCAGATAGTCCTGGAACTGCTGAAACTGCTGGAATTGGCGCAGTTGCTCCTCGTCCAGCTGAGGCGCGGGCTGACCTCCCGCCTTGGGCTCGATGTCCGTGCCGGGCTCACTGCCCGGCTTTCCGTCATCACGCTGCTCCGCCACGTCACCATGATGCCTCGCGCTGCTCCCCGGGAACTCCGCCGGTCGCGTTTAGCCCGCTAAACGCGATCTGAGGGGGGGTCCCGCCGAAGTCGAAACCGGGTCACGTATTCTTGTCAAGGTTCTACCGAAGACCGCTGGTCTTCTCCCGGTCATCTGGCCTGGAGAACGAAGGCCCCGCTAGGGCGGGCGACCCGCGCAGGAGGAACGAGGCTCGCTTGCGACGTTCACCGTCGCGTGCCCTGACGCCCCGCGCCTGTCTGCGCTGGGGCGTTTCGTCGTTTCAGGGCTCTCAAGGCCAGTGGACCACTAGCCAAGAGAGGAGGCGACCATGGCGAAGCCTGACAAGGAAGCGGCCGTCGCCGAGATCGCGGAGCGTTTCCGCACCAGCTCGGCCACAGTCGTTACCCAGTACACCGGCCTCTCCGTGTCCCAGCTGTCCCAGCTGCGCCGCGCTCTCGGCACCAGTGCCAAGTACCGGGTCGCGAAGAACACCCTCGTCAAGCGTGCCGCCACGGACGCGGGCATCGAGGGCCTCGAAGACCTGTTCGTCGGCCCGACCGCCATCGCCTTCGTCGAAGGTGAAGCTGTTGACGCCGCGAAGGCGCTTCGCGACTTCGCGAAGGACAACAACGCGCTTGTGATCAAGGGCGGCTTCATGGACGGCAAGATGCTGTCCGTGGCCGAGATCAACCAGATCGCCGATCTCGACAGCCGTGAGGTCCTGCTCGCCAAGGCGGCGGGCGCGTTCAAGGCGAAGCTGTCCCAGGCCGCCGCGCTGTTCCAGGCGCCGGCGTCCCAGGTCGCTCGCCTGGCTGCCGCGCTGGAGGACAAGCAGCGCAACGCCGGTACCGAAGCAGCCGAAGCACCCGCCGAGAGCTGAACAACCCCCCCCATCCCGAACTTTTAGTTCGTTTCAGAGAGGAAAGCCACCATGGCGAAGCTGAGCACCACCGAGCTGATCGACGCCTTCAAGGAGCTCACCCTTCTTGAGCTGTCCGAGTTCGTGAAGGAATTCGAGACCACCTTCGACGTGACCGCGGCCGCCCCGGCTGCCGTCGTCGCCGCCGGCCCGGTCGGCGCCGCCCCGGCCGCCGCCGAGGAGCAGGACGAGTTCGACGTCGTTCTCGAGTCCGCCGGTGACAAGAAGATCCAGGTCATCAAGGTCGTCCGTGAGGTCGTCTCGGGTCTGGGCCTGAAGGAGGCCAAGGAGCTGGTCGAGGCCGCTCCCAAGGCCCTCCTGGAGAAGGTCGACAAGGAGGCCGCCGAGGCCGCCAAGGAGAAGCTCGAGGCCGCGGGCGCCAAGATCACCATCAAGTGATCCCGGGCGCGTCAGCGCCTACCGCAGCATCGCCGAAGGGGCGGGCATCCACTACGGATGCCCGCCCCTTTCGCTGTCCCCGACCCCGCTCCGACCTGCGTTTAGCCCCCTAATCGCGACGCGTAGGCAGGCTAAGTATCAGGGCGACCGGATCGCGTTTAGCGGGCTAAACGCGATCCGGCGGCGGCGAGCGCAGGAGCAGCGGAGGAGAGCGGGGGCAGCGGAGCGGGGGGCGCTGACCTGCGTTTAGCGGGCTAATCGCGACGCGCGCAGCGCTCCGACCTGGGGAGCGACCGAGTTGTGGATCTGCGCGCGGGGGTGACGTGCACTACGGTGCTGCAAGCGGTGCACGGGCCGGCAGCGGGCTGCGCGAAAAGTTACCCGCGGGTCTGGCCAGAAAAGAAAACTGGTGAGTAACCTGTTCGCACTCAGCTCGTTGCACCTGGTTGACGCGGGTATCGCTGCGCGGACGCATGCGCTTCTCCGAGCCAGTGGCACGGGAAAGCAGTGCGCGACGACGCGGAACAGCTCCTGGAGGTGCGATGGGTGCCGAGGTGGTCATCGAAGGTCTTTCGAAGTCCTTCGGTAAGCAGGCCATCTGGCGGGACGTCACGCTGACCCTGCCCCCGGGCGAGGTCTCGGCGATGCTCGGTCCGTCCGGAACCGGTAAGTCCGTCTTCTTGAAGTCGATGATCGGGCTGCTCAAGCCGGACAAGGGCCGTTGCATGATCAACGGCGTCGACATCGTGACGTGCTCCGAACACCAGCTTTACGAGGTCCGGAAGCTCTTCGGCGTCCTCTTCCAGGACGGCGCGCTGTTCGGCTCGATGAATCTCTACGACAACGTGGCGTTCCCTCTGCGCGAGCACACGAAGAAGTCGGAGACCGAGGTTCGCCGGATCGTCCTCGAGAAGCTTGAGATGACCGGTCTCAACGGCGCCGACAAGAAGCTGCCCGGCGAGATCTCCGGCGGTATGCGCAAACGCGCCGGCCTCGCCCGCGCCCTGGTGCTGGACCCGCAGATCATCCTGGTCGACGAACCGGACTCCGGTCTCGACCCGGTCCGCACCACTTACATCTCCCAGCTCTTCCTGGACGTCAACGCGCAGATCGACGCGACGTTCCTGATCGTCACGCACAACATCAACCTCGCCCGCACCGTCCCGGACAACCTGGGCATGCTGTTCCGCAAGGAACTGGTCATGTTCGGTCCGCGCGAGGTGCTGCTGACCAGCGAGGAGCCGGTCGTCAAGCAGTTCCTCAACGGCAAGATGGACGGCCCCATCGGCATGAGCGAGGAGAAGGACTCGGCCCAGCTCGCCGCCGAACGCGCGATGTTCGAGGCCGGTCACCACGCGGGCGGTGTCGAGGACGTCAGCGGGGTGCCGCCGCAGATGCAGCCGACGCCCGGCGTGCCGACCCGGATGGGCGCGGTCCGCCGTAAGGACCGCGTCATGCAGATCCTGTCCGGTCTCCCGCACGAGGCGCAGCAGAGCATCATCGAGTCGCTCTCCCCGGAGGAGCAGCAGCGCTACGGTGTCCGCCCGCAGCGGCTCGCCGCCGCCGGACACCGTTCGAGCCAGGGCGACGGCCCCGTGCCGAACCACCACCAAGGCCAGTTGCCCGACGATCAGGTCGCCTCCATCCCGCATCCGGGGAGACCGGGCAACCACCGTATGCGGCCACATGATCCGGGGTCAGGTGGCGCGTGAGCTCTTCGGCTTCATCGGCGAAGATTCCCGGGATCGGCATGTTGCGCGAGACCGGGAACCTGTTCGCTCTCGGCCTCGACATCGTTCGTGGCATCTTCCAGCGCCCGTTCCAGCTGCGGGAGTTCATCCAGCAGGCCTGGTTCATCGCGAGTGTCACGATCCTGCCGACGGCGCTCGTCGCGATCCCGTTCGGCGCGGTCATCTCGCTTCAGTTCGGTTCGCTCGCCCGCCAGCTCGGCGCCCAGTCGTACACGGGCGCCGGGTCGGTGCTCGCCACCGTGCAGCAGGCCAGTCCGCTGGTCACCGCGCTGCTGGTGGCGGGCGCGGGCGGTAGCGCCGTCTGTGCCGACATCGGCGCGCGGACGATCCGTGAAGAGATCGACGCCATGGAGGTGCTCGGCGTCTCCGCGGTGCAGCGGCTGATCGTGCCGCGTGTGCTCGCGATGATGCTGGTGGCGCTCCTGCTCAACGGCATGGTCAGCGTCATCGGCGTGCTCGGTGGCTACTTCTTCAACGTCGTCCTCCAGGGCGGTACGCCGGGTGCGTACCTGGCGAGCTTCTCCGCGCTGGCGCAGCTGCCGGACCTCTGGGTCGGCGAGCTGAAGGCGCTGATCTTCGGCTTCATCGCCGCGGTCGTCGCCTCGTACCGGGGACTGAACCCGTCCGGTGGCCCGAAGGGCGTCGGGGACGCGGTGAACCAGTCGGTCGTCATCACGTTCCTCATGCTGTTCGTGGTGAACTTCGTGATCACGCTGATCTACCTGCAGATCGTGCCCGGAAAGCTGGACTGACGCATGACCTTCCTCCAGGGCGCCAAGCGGGTCGCCAACCGTCCATTGCAGACGCTGGACAACCTCGGCGACCAGATGTCCTTCTACGGCCGCGCGTTGCTGTGGACGCCGCGGACGTTGCGCCGCTACACCAAAGAGGTCCTGCGGCTGCTGGCCGAGGTGAGCTTCGGTTCCGGCTCGCTCGCGGTCATCGGCGGCACTGTCGGCGTGATGGTCGGCCTGACGCTGTTCACCGGTGTCCTCGTCGGTCTGCAGGGCTACTCGGCGTTGAACTCGATCGGCACCTCGGCCTTCACCGGCTTCCTGACCGCGTTCTTCAACACCCGCGAGATCGCGCCGCTGGTCGCGGGCCTCGCGCTGTCGGCGACGGTCGGCGCCGGTTTCACCGCCCAGCTCGGCGCGATGCGGATCTCCGAGGAGATCGACGCGCTCGAAGTGATGGGTGTGCCGAGCCTGCCGTATCTGGTGACGACGCGGATCATCGCCGGTTTCGTCGCGGTCATCCCGCTGTACGTGATCGGCCTGTTGAGTTCGTATCTGGCGTCCCGGTTGGTCGTTATCTACATCTACAACCAGTCAGCGGGTACCTACGACCATTACTTCGACCTGTTCCTACCACCACAGGATGTGTTGTATTCGTTCATCAAGGTGCTGTTGTTCAGCGTCTTGATCATCCTGTCCCATTGCTATTTCGGTTACCGGGCCTCCGGTGGCCCCGCCGGTGTCGGTGTCGCGGTCGGTAAGGCGGTCCGGCTGAGCATCGTCACGGTGTCCATCATGAACTTCTTCATCGGTTTCGCGATCTGGGGAACCGACGTCACGGTGAGGATCGCAGGATGATCGCGACAGTCCGGCGCAGGTTGTTGGGCCTGCTCTTGGTCGCCGTGCTCATCGGCGGTGTGGCGCTGAGCATCGCGCTGTACAAGAAGGCCTTCACACCCGTCGTGAGCGTGAAGCTGCAGTCGAGCAGCATCGGGAACCAGTTGCTGAAGCAGTCCGACGTGAAGGTCCGTGGCCTCATCGTCGGTTCGGTGCAGGACATCACCGCGACGCCGGACGGCGCGGAACTCACCCTCGCGCTGAATCCGGAGTCGGCGAAACTGATCCCCCAGAACGTTTCCGCGCGATTCCTGCCGAAGACGTTGTTCGGGGAGCGTTTCGTTTCCCTGGAGATCCCGGACGAGCCGTCGTCGAAGACGATCGCCGCGGGCGACGTGATCACCCAGGACCGCACGTCCAGCGCGGTCGAACTCGAACAGGCCTTCGCCCATCTGATGCCCGTACTCCAGGCCGTCCAGCCGCAGAAGCTGTCGAGCACGCTTTCGGCGATCTCCACCGCGCTCAACGGCCGCGGCGACCAGCTCGGCGACACCCTCGCGCAGCTCGGCACCTACGTCGGCGACCTGAACCCGCACGTGCCCCAGCTCCAGCAGAACCTCAAGGAGCTCGCGGAGTTCTCGGACAACTTCAGCGCCGTCGCGCCGGATCTGGTGCAGACGCTGGACAACCTGAGCACCACGACGCGCACCGTGGTCGACCAGAAGATGAACCTGCAGAACCTCTACGGCAGCGTCACCCAGGCCTCGGTCGATCTGCACACCTTCCTGCGGAACAACGCCGACAACCTGATCCGTCTCGCCGACAGTGCCCGCCCGACGGCGGAACTGCTGGCGAAGTACGCGCCGGAGTATCCGTGCGTGATCGGGCAGATGGCGGACGTCCTGCCGAAGATCGACCAGGCGCTCGGCAAGGGCACCGACCGGCCGGGTCTGCACGCGACCATCGAGATCACCGTCAACCGCGGCCCGTACCTGCCCGGCAAGGACGAGCCGAAGTTCGAGGACAAGCGCGGTCCGCGCTGCTACGACCTGAAGCAGTTCCCGGACCCGTTCCCGCAGGATCCCCCCGACGGCCCGATCCAGGACGGCACGACGCACAAGGCGCCCGCCCGGTCGGCCAACGACGGTCTCTCGCCGTCCAACAACGCCGCGAACTACGGCGGCTACAACGGCAACGGCGGCGGCGCGCCCGCCGGTAACCCGACCTTCAGCACATCGGAGTCGGACTTCCTCGCGCAGCTGGTCGCCCCGCAGGTCGGCATGTCCGCCTCGGACGTGCCTGGCTGGGGCTCGCTGCTCGTCGGCCCGCTCTACCGGGGAGCGGAGGTGCACGTCCAGTGAGGGGACTGCTCGCACCGCTGATCAAACTCTGCGTCTTCGTCGTGATCACCGTGCTGTTCACGACGATCCTCGGGATCAGCATCGCCAACATCAACACCACCAGCACCAACGCCTACAAGGCGCGCTTCAGCGACGCGACCCTGGTGCTGCCCAACGACGACGTCCGCATCGCCGGCGTCCGGGTGGGGCAGGTCAAGGAGGTCCGCATCGTCGACCGGCGCCAGGCCGAGATCGAGTTCGAAGTGGACGCCGGCCGCAAACTGCCCGCCGGGGTGACCGCGCAGATCAAGTTCCGGAACCTGGTCGGCCAGCGCTACCTCTCCCTCGGGCAGGGCACCGACTCCTCCGGCAAGACGCTGGAACCCGGCGGGAACATCCCGCTGGAGCGGACCACGCCTGCGCTCGACCTGACGCAGCTGTTCAACGGGTTCAAACCGCTGTTCACCGCGCTCAACCCGGACGACATCAACAAGCTGTCCTACGAGGTCATCCAGGTCCTGCAGGGCGAGGGCGGCACGATCGAAAGCCTGCTGCAGCACACCGCTTCGCTGGCGACCACGATCTCCGACAAGGACCAGGTGATCGGTGAGGTCATCGACAACCTGAACTCGGTGCTCGACACGGTCAACGCGCACACGCCGCAGCTGAACGACCTGATCGTCAAGCTGCAGCAGCTGGTCTCGGGGCTGGCCGCGGACCGCGAGCCGATCGGTGACGCCATCGATTCGCTCGGGACACTCGCGCAGACGACGTCCGGGCTGCTCGGTGAGGCTCGCGAGCCGCTCAAGAAGGACATCGCGGCGCTCGGCGACCTGACCAAGAACCTCAACGACAGCCAGCCGATCGTCGAGCACTTCATCCAGTTCATGCCGCAGAAGGTGACGGCGCTGACCCGCACCGCCGACTACGGATCCTGGTTCAACTTCTTCGCCTGTGAATTGTCAGGAGCCGTCGCCCTGCCTCCGCTGATCAACGAACCGATCAACCTGCCGCTGCTGCCGGTCAACCGGGCGAGGTGCACGGCATGAAGTCGTTCCAGAAACGCAATCCGATCCCGATCGCGCTCGTCGGCATCTCGGTGCTGCTGCTCGGTTTCCTCGCCGCGCTCAACTCCGAGGACCTGCCCGTGATCGGCGGCGGGACGACCTACAGCGCGGACTTCTCCGAGGCTTCGGGCCTGCAGGAGGACAACGACGTCCGGGTCGCCGGGGTGAAGGTCGGCAAGGTCTCCGAGATCAAGCTCGACGGCGACAAGGTCCGGATCTCCTTCAAGGTCAAGGACGCCTGGCTGGGTGACAAGACCAGCGCGGCGATCAAGATCAAGACGGTGCTCGGCCAGAAGTACCTGGCGCTGGACCCGCAGGGGCAGCGCACGCTGGATCCGAGCGCGACCATCCCGCGTGACCGGACGGTCTCGCCGTTCGACGTCCTCGACGCCTTCCGCGGGCTTTCGCAGACCGTCGACGACATCGACACCACGCAGCTGGCGAAGAGCTTCGACGTCATCACGGACACCTTCGCCGACACCCCGGCCGACGTGAAGGGCGCCTTGACGGGTCTTTCCCGCCTCTCGGACACGATCGCTTCGCGGGACACGCAGTTGTCGACGCTGCTCGCGAACACGCGGCAGGTCTCGCAGACGCTCGTCGACCGCGACGCCGAGTTCCAGAAGCTCCTGGCCGATGGCAACAAGCTGCTCGGGGAGGTGTCGCGCCGCAAGGACGCGATCTCCGCGCTGCTGGACGGTTCGCGCAATCTGGCCACCCAGCTGAAGGGTCTGGTCGACGACAACGACGCGCAGCTCGACCCGGTGCTCACCCAGCTCGACCAGCTGACTTCGATGCTGCAGCGCAACCAGGACGCGCTCGGCCAGGGCATCGCGCGGTTCGCGCCGTTCATCCGGGTGTTCACCAACACGATCGGCAACGGCCGCTGGTTCGACAACTACATCTGCGGTCTCGTGCTCCCGTCGTTCGGGCCGATCAACGAGAAGGGGTGCTACGACAAATGAGTACCCGTCTCGGACAAAGCCTCACGCGCGGTTTCACGATCGCGATCGTGCTCGCGCTGGTGGTCGCCGGCGCGCTGTGGTGGACGCTCAAGGACGCCGGCCGCAACCACCTGACCGCCTACTTCGCCGGAGCCGTCGGCCTCTACGAGGGCAACAGCGTCCGCATGCTCGGCGTGGACATGGGCACGATCACCAAGATCCAGCCGATGGGCAACCAGGTTCGCGTCGAACTCGAATACGACCGTTCGGTGGCGGTGCCCGCGGACGCCAAGGCGATCATCGTGTCGCCGTCGCTGGTCAGCGACCGCTACGTGCAGCTCGCCCCGGCCTACAAGGGTGGCCCGCGAATCGACGACGGCGCCGTCATCGGCCTCGACCGCACCGAGGTCCCCCTGGAGGTCGACGAACTCGCCGCCAGCCTCTCCCGGGTCAGCAAATCGCTCGGCCCCAACGGCGCCAACAAGAACGGTTCGCTGTCGAACCTGCTCGACACCGCCGCGAAGAACTTCGACGGCAACGGGCAGGCACTGCACGACACGATCACCAAACTCGGCCAGGCCGCGGGCACGTTGTCGGGTAACAAGGACGACCTGTTCAAGACCGTCGAGAACCTCGGCTCCTTCTCCCAGACGCTGGTGAACAGCGACTCGCAGGTCCGCGACTTCGAGCGTCAGCTCGCCGACGTCAGCGGATTCCTCGCGGGGGAGCGGGAAAACCTCGCCGCCACGGTGAAGCAGCTGTCCGACACGCTCACCGCGGTGCAGGGCTTCATCGAGAAGAACCGCGACCGGCTCAAGTCCAATGTGGACAAGCTGGCCAGTGTCACCAAGGTGCTCGTCGACCAGCGCGGCGCGCTCGCGGAGATCCTCGACGTCGCCCCGGTCGGCCTCGGAAACCTGGTCAACACCTACAACGCCTCGTCGGGCACGCTCGACGCGCGGGCCAACCTGAACGAGCTCACCCAGCCGCCGCTGGTGATGGTGTGCAACCTGCTCAAGCAGACCCCGGAGGCGCTCGACGCGCTGGGCGACGCGTGCAAGGGGATCGCCGGACTGGTCGACGGGCTGGTGCCGCTGCCCTCCATCGCGCAGGTGATCCAGTCCGCGCAGGCGGGCCAGCTGCCGCCGCTTCCGCTCCCCATCGCGGGTCAGCTCTACGGATCGGCGGTGAAGTGATGAAGAAGAGGATTCTCTCCCTCGCGGCCGCCGGAACGGTCGCGGCGCTGACGTTGAGCGGCTGCGCGTTCAGCGGCATCTACGACATCCCGCTGCCCGGTGGCGCCGAACTCGGCGACCACCCGTACACGGTCAAGGTGCAGTTCCGGGACGTGCTGGACCTGACCCCGCAGGCCGGGGTGAAGGTCAACGAGGTCGCCATCGGCCGCGTCGAGGCGATCGGGCTGACCCCGGACGGCTGGAACGCCGAGGTCACGCTGCGGGTCAACGGCGACGTGAAGCTGCCGGCGAACGCGCTGGCCAACGTGCGGCAGTCGAGCCTGCTCGGCGAGAAATACGTCGAACTGGCCGCGCCCACCGACGGACAGGGCAAACTCGCCGACAACGCGGTGATCCCGCTGGCCCGCACGAACCGCAGTGTCGAGGTCGAAGAGCTGCTCGGTGCGCTTTCGCTGCTGCTCAACGGCGGTGGCGTGGAGCAGCTCAACACCATCACCAAGGAACTGAACAACGCCACGAGCGGCCGGTCGCCGGAACTCAAGGCGCTGCTGAACAACACCAACCAGCTGGTGACGAACCTGGACAAGCAGTCCGCGAACATCACGCGGGCGCTCGACGGGCTGAACCGGCTCTCGTCCACGCTGAACGGCCAGAAGGACAAACTGGTCGGCGCGGTCGACAACCTCGGCCCCGGCCTCGGTGTGCTGGAGCAGCAGCGCGGCCAGCTGGTGACCATGCTCAACGCGCTCGACAACCTCTCCGGCGTCGCCATCGACACGGTGAACAAGAGCAAGGAAGACCTCGTCGCCGACCTCAAGGCGCTGCAGCCGACGCTGCAGAAGCTCGGCGAGACCGGGGCGGATCTGCCCAAGGCGTTGGAAATCCTGCTGACCTTCCCGTTCAGCGACGCCTCCTACGACGGCGTCAAGGGCGACTACTTCAACCTGTTCGCGAAGGTCGACCTGAACCTCAAGGAGATCCTCGCGAACCTCGGCCGTAGCCGGCAGAACCCGCTCCAGGACGTCATCCCCGTGCCGGGGCTGACCGGTGGGACCGAGGGACCGGGGGTGAACCCGCCGCTGCCGATCCCCGACAGCGTCGGCGGCACCGGCGGTGCCCCGACGGGTACGACACAGGGCGGCGGGCGGCCGCAACAGACCGGACCCGCCGGGATCTTCGGCCTGCTTTCGGGAGGTGCGGGCTGATGCTGGTCCGGAGGACGAAGATCCAGCTGGTCGCGTTCGTGATCATTTCCGTGGTCGCGATCGTGTACGCGCTCATCCGCTTCGCCGGCCTCGGCCAGGTCTTCGGCGACGAGGGCTACACGGTGAAGCTCGAACTCAAGCAGTCCGGCGGCATCTTCCAGAACGCCGAAGTCACCTACCGCGGCTTCAACATCGGCCGCGTCGGCGAACTGCGCCTGACCAAGACCGGGCTGGAAGCCGACCTCAACATCGCCCCGGACGCCCCGGACGTGCCGAGCGACCTCGACGCCGTTGTCGCGAACCGGTCCGCGGTCGGCGAGCAGTTCGTCGACCTGCGGCCCAAGGGCGACAAGGGGCCGTTCCTGAAGCCGGGCGCGGTCATCCCGGCCGACCGGGTCAAGACCCCGGTGCCCACCGAACAGCTCATCGGCGACCTCGACAGCCTCGCGGCGTCGGTGCCGACCGACTCGCTGCGCAAGGTCGTCGACGAGTCGTACAACGCGTTCAACGGCACCGGTCCGGACCTGCAGCGGCTGCTCGACACCGCGCGCAGCTTCACCGCGACGGCGCAGGAATACCTGCCGCAGACCGTGCAGCTGCTGGAAAAGGGCGGGCAGGTCCTCGACACGCAGAACGACATGGCGAGCTCGATGAAGTCGTTCAGCGCCGACCTCAACAAGCTTTCGGGCACGCTGAAGAACTCCGACGCCGACATCCGGAAACTGATCGGGATCACCCCGCAGGTGGCCACCCAGATCAGCGAGGTGCTGGCGGAATCGGGGCCGGGGCTGGGCGCGCTGACCGCGAACCTGCTCACCACGTCGAACCTGCTGGTGACCCGGCTCGACGGGCTGGAGCAGGGCCTGGTGACCTATCCGCTGCTGGCCGCCGGCGCCAACAGCGTCGCCAAGGACGGCACCGCGCACCTGGGCCTCGCGCTCAACCTGTTCAACCCGCCTTCGTGCACCAAGGGCTACATCGGCCTCGACAAGTACCGCGAAGGCACCGACACCACGCCCCGCGCCCCGAAGGACGACGCGTACTGCGCCGAACCGAAGGGCAGCCCGATCAACGTCCGCGGTTCGCAGAACGTGCCGTACAACGGGGTCCCCCAGATCCCGTCGCAGGGCGAAGTCGCGGCCAACGCGGGCCGGTCGGCCGAGGAACTGGCCAGCCTGCGCGCCGCGCAGGGCATGCCGAGCGTCCTGCAGAGCCCGGGCGTCAGCCTGGCCAGCCTGGGTGCTCTGCTGGGCCTCCCCGGCTGAGCCCGAGACCGTATTACCTACCCTGGAGTGTCATGAGTTCTTCTCGATCGCGGACCCTGGTCCTCGGCGCGGCCGCGTTCGCGCTCGCCGCCCTGCTCGCCGCGGGTCTCTTCGGGATCCAGTGGGCGGTGGCCGCCGCGGACGACAACGCCGACCTGGCGCGTTCGCGGGACGACGTCGTCAAGGCCGGTGGCACCGCGATCAAGGCGTACACCGAGGTCGACTTCGAGAATCTCGACGACTTCTTCAACAAGCAGAAGGCCGTTTCCGACGACAAGATGAGCCAGCAGCTGGCCCAGCTGGAGCCGACCTACCGCAAGGCTCTCGGCGACGCGAAGACCAAGGTCGCGACCACGATCCAGGACATCGCCGTCGAGGAACTCGACGACCACGAGGGCAAGGCGAGCTTCCTCGCCGCCATCACCACCCAGGTCACCCAGGGCGACAAGGCGAGCTCGAAGGCGCTGCGCCTGGAGGTCTCGATGACCCGGGTCGGCGACGAGTGGAAACTGTCCGGGATCGACAACGTGCCCCTCGTCGCGGCCGGCCAGTAAAGCGTCACCTAGAACGGAGCCCGTAGTGCCCCCCTCCCGCCGCCAGCCCCCTCGCAGCACTCCGCCGGTGCGCCGCCCCCGGGTGGCCGGTCTGCGCCGGCCCGGCGCGTCTCCCGCTTCCGAGGTCGAGACGGCTCCCGTTCCCGAGGTCGACGAGACGCCGGCCCCTTCGCCGGTTCGCCGTCCTTCGCCGAGGCCGGCTCCTGCTGCGCCTGTGGCGCCTGAGCCTCTAGAGGCCGCTGAGGCCGAGGTGGAGACTGTCGAGGCTCCTGAGACGGTTGAGGCTCCTGAAGCCGCTGAGACGGCTCCTGAGGAGGTTTCCAAGCCCGAGGAGACCGAGGCCGACGAGGTCGTCGCGAAGCCCGCCAAGCCGAGTCCGCGCGCGAAGACCAAGGCGGCCGTCGAGGCGAAGCCGGACGACATCGAAGAGGCCGAAGCGGAGGCTGCTGCTTCCGAGGCTGAGTCCGACTCCGACTCCGACTCCGATGAGAAGTCGGCGAAGGTGAAGAAGCCGGCCTCCCGGCAGCTGATCCTGGCCGGCGCGCTGGTCGTGGTCGGGCTGTTGCTCGCCGCGACCGCGGTGCTCTTCAAGATCCAGGCCGACGATGTGTCGAGCTCGACGGAGAACACCGCGCTGCTGGACGTCGCGAAGACCGCGCAGGTCAAGGACCAGGTCGCGAAGGCGACCGAGGCGTTGTTCTCGTACGACTACAACAACATCGCGAAGACCGAGACCTCGGCGGGCGATCTGCTGGTCAACGACGAGGTCCGGGCGAAGTACAACCTGCTGATGGGCGAGGTCAAGCGGCTGGCCCCGCAGCAGAAGATGGTCGTGACGTGCAAGGTCACCCGTAGCGCCGTCATCCGGCTGGAGGGCGACCGGGCGGACGTGATGGTGTTCGTCGACCAGAGCTCGACGCGGGCCGACACGAACAAGACCACCGCCGGGAGCGCGCAGCTGCACTTGAACGCGGAACTGCAGGGCGACAAGTGGAAGATCACGGCGATGAACACCTACGCCGCTCCGCCCAACCCGGCCGCCTCCCCGGCGCCCGCTTCACCCCCCGCTTCCCCGGCCCCCTCCAAGTAGCGCCCCGACCTGCGTTTAGCGGGCTGATCGCGATCCTGTGGCCCGGTCGCTCCCGGCCCTCCGACCTGCGTTTAGCCCCCTAATCGCGATCCGGGGGCGCGCTGACCTGGGCGTCCGGGCGAGGGGTCACAGGCCGCTCGACCGCAGCTTGAACCGTGCCTTGCGCGCTTTCCTGGCCACCTGCCGGTCCGGGTGTTCCGCGGCGACGGCGTCCAGGAGGTCGAGCCGGGCCGGGTGGTCTGAAGCGGTAAGCACGTCGACGAGCTCGAAGCCACCGTCCATCTCGGCCAGCTGGTGGACGAACGCGCCGTGTGCGTGCATCGCGGCGAAGTGGTCGGTCATCCCGATGACGACCTCTTCCCGGGTGACCGTTTCGGGGCCGACGGCTCCGCGCTCGGACAGCCACATCGCCGCGACGGCCCCCGGCAGACCGCCGTCGGCACGGACTTCGGCCGCGGCTGCGATGCCGGACTCCCCGGTCTCGCCGAGCGCGATCAGGGCGAACAGCCGCTCGGACGGCAGCGTCGCCACCCGGAGGAAGTCGGACGCCTCTGTCGTCGCGTCGGACGGCGATCGGTGCCGAACCCAGACCTTCAGCTCCCCGTCCACGACCTCCGGCGCGGCGCCGAGCAGACGCCGGCACAGCTCGCCGAGCTCCTCGCCCGCACCTTCACCGATGATCGGCGCGTCCACTCCGGCGGCGCGCAGTTCGCGGTTGATCGCCCACACCGCGATCGGGGTGAGCTTGACCATTGCCGCGGACGGGTTCGGTGTGCCGGCGATCTCGGCGACCCGGGCGAGCAGGGCCGAGTCCGTCGTCGTGGTCCGCTCGATCGCGCCGAACCGTTCCAGCAGATCCAGCGTGACGGCCGTCGCGTGCCGCGTGGAATCGTCTTGCGCCGGTTCGAGACCGAACATCGTCGTCAGAACGCCGTAGAGGAGTTCGACGGGGATCGGGTGGTCGCCGGCTTCGTACAGCGTGAACGCCACTCCCGAGACCCACTGCGGGAACAGTGTCGCGAAGAACGGGGGAACGGCGTCGTCCTCGGCGGCGATGCCGACCCCGACCTGCCCGATCGCCGAATACGCCCGTTCCCACAGGTCCAGAGGGTCGTCGAGAAGCTTCGCGTTCTTCTCGACCGGTACGTGTACGCCGTCGACGACATGGACCAGCCCGCAGGCTTCCGCCCAGCGAGGGATCACCGTGCCGCCGGGTTCGCCATGCCCGTCCAAACCGGCGACGTACCGGCGGAGGTCCGCCAGCACCTGGCTACGTCCGGCGGCGAGGCGCAGCTCGGACTCCGGCAGTAGCGCGACGGGTGGCATCGGGCGCATGGCGTCGGCTGCTGCGTCCTGCTCGCTGATTTCGCCCATGGGTCCAGTCTGGCAGTGCCCGCCGACCTGCGTTTAGCCCCCTAATCGCGATCTGGGCCCTTCCTGTGCGCCGCACCAGAAGACCCACCCGTCACGACGGCCACACGGCCTGGCGCCACGGGGGTCGCCTCCGCGGCCGCCTCGCCCCGACCTGGTGACTCTCCGGAACGGGCCCCGGCGGGATCGCGATTAGCCCGCTAAACGCAGGTCGGGCGCCCGAGGGCCGTCACCAGCGGGTATCGGGTGGTAACCGGGATGATCGTCTTGTTCGTCACCCTGTGCTGGACCTCTTCGACGCTGCGCCAACCGGCGGGACCACCGCGCGGCATCTTGACTGGGAGCCCGCTTGGGGTCACGCTTACTGCCAACGGTGAGAACCGGCGGTGCCCTTGCGGGAGGGACGAGCCGGGGAGGCCGAGGAGAGGCATACCTGAAGACGTTGCGATGCAGGCTGGGCCCCATCGGGAGCGCCCCCTGGACAGACCGCGACGTTCGGGCTAGACTGCTTCTTTGCGCTGCCCTCTTTCAGGCTGCCCGGAGCCGGTAGTTAGGATAGTGGGCACACGGCACCCTTGACAGACCGCTTCAGCTGTTGCTGACGCGGCTGCTCACCGCTCATTGTCCCCGGAAGGACGCATCTTGGCAGTCTCTCCCGCGAACCAGGCCACTGCTGCGACCACCTCGGCTGTATCTCGCTCGGAGTCCACGGGAATCCCGGGAGCCCCCACACGGGTCTCCTTCGCAAAGATTCGCGAGCCGCTCAGCACCCCGAACCTGCTCGACGTGCAGATCAGGTCCTTCGAATGGTTCACCGGCGACGAGGCGTGGTTCGAACGCCGCGTCGAAGAAGGTGAAGAAAACCCGGTCGGCGGCCTGGAAGAGGTCCTTAACGAGATCTCGCCGATCGAAGACTTCTCCGGATCCATGTCGCTTTCCTTCTCCGACCCGCGCTTCGACGAGGTCAAGGCCTCCGTCGAGGAGTGCAAGGACAAGGACATGACGTACGCGGCGCCCCTGTTCGTGACCGCCGAGTTCGTGAACAACAACACCGGCGAGATCAAGAGCCAGACGGTCTTCATGGGTGACTTCCCGGTGATGACCGACAAGGGCACCTTCGTCATCAACGGCACCGAGCGTGTCGTCGTGTCCCAGCTGGTCCGTTCGCCGGGTGTGTACTTCGACACCAGCGTCGACAAGACCACGGACAAGGACGTCTTCAACGTCCGCGTCATCCCGAGCCGGGGTGCCTGGCTCGAGTTCGACGTCGACAAGCGCGACACCGTCGGCGTCCGCATCGACCGCAAGCGCCGCCAGCCGGTCACCGTGCTGCTGAAGGCGCTCGGCTGGACCACCGAGGCGATCCGCGAGCGCTTCTCCTTCTCCGAGACGCTGCTCGCCACCCTCGAGAAGGACCACACCGCCGGCACCGACGAGGCGCTGCTCGACATCTACCGCAAGCTGCGCCCGGGAGAACCGCCCACCAAGGAGAGCGCGCAGACGCTGCTGGAGAACCTGTTCTTCAAGCCGAAGCGCTACGACCTCGCCAAGGTCGGCCGGTACAAGCTGAACAAGAAGCTCGGCCTCACCACGCCGTACGACACCGGGACGCTGACCGAAGAGGACATCGTCTCGACGATCGAGTACCTGGTCCGGCTGCACGCCGGCGAGGACAAGGCGACCGTCGGCGACCAGACCATCCCGGTCGAGACCGACGACATCGACCACTTCGGCAACCGTCGTCTCCGCACGGTCGGCGAGCTCATCCAGAACCAGATCCGCGTGGGTCTGTCCCGGATGGAGCGCGTGGTCCGCGAGCGGATGACCACCCAGGACGTCGAGGCGATCACGCCGCAGACCCTGATCAACATCCGACCGGTCGTCGCCGCGATCAAGGAGTTCTTCGGGACTTCGCAGCTGTCGCAGTTCATGGACCAGAACAACCCGCTGTCGGGGCTGACGCACAAGCGTCGTCTGTCCGCCCTCGGCCCGGGTGGTCTGTCGCGTGAGCGCGCCGGCATGGAGGTCCGTGACGTCCACCCGTCGCACTACGGCCGCATGTGCCCGATCGAGACGCCGGAAGGCCCGAACATCGGCCTGATCGGTTCGCTCTGCTCGTACGCGCGGGTCAACCCGTTCGGTTTCATCGAGACCCCGTACCGCAAGGTCGTCGAGGGCCGGGTCACCGACCAGGTCGACTACCTCACCGCGGACGAGGAAGACCGTTTCGTGAAGGCGCAGGCGAACGCGCCGATCTCGGATGACGGCACCTTCGTCGAAGACCGCGTCCTGGTCCGTAAGAAGGGCGGCGAGGTCGAGCTGATCGACCCGCTGGACGTGGACTACATGGACGTCTCGCCGCGGCAGATGGTCTCGGTCGCGACGGCGATGATCCCGTTCCTCGAGCACGACGACGCGAACCGCGCGCTGATGGGCGCGAACATGCAGCGTCAGGCCGTTCCGCTGCTGCGCAACTCGGCCCCGCTGGTCGGTACCGGCGTGGAGCTGCGTGCCGCGGTGGACGCCGGTGACGTGCTCGTCGCCGAGCAGTCCGGTGTCGTCGAGGAGCTCTCGGCCGACCTGATCACGATCATGCACGACGACGGCACGCGGAAGAGCTACGGACTGTACAAGTTCCGCCGCTCGAACCACGGCACCTGCTTCAACCACCGCCCGATCGTCAACGAGGGCGACCGGGTCGAGCAGGGTCAGGTCATCGCCGACGGCCCGTCCACCGAGAACGGTGAGATGGCGCTCGGCAAGAACCTGCTCGTCGCGGTCATGCCGTGGGAGGGCCACAACTACGAGGACGCGATCATCCTCTCGGAGCGCCTGGTGCAGGACGACGTGCTCACGTCGATCCACATCGAGGAGCACGAGATCGACGCCCGCGACACCAAGCTGGGCGCCGAGGAGATCACGCGGGACATCCCGAACGTCTCCGAAGAGGTCCTGGCCGACCTCGACGAGCGCGGCATCATCCGTATCGGTGCCGAGGTCCGCGACGGCGACATCCTGGTCGGCAAGGTCACGCCCAAGGGTGAGACCGAGCTGACCCCGGAAGAGCGCCTGCTCCGCGCGATCTTCGGTGAGAAGGCCCGTGAGGTCCGCGACACCTCGCTGAAGGTGCCGCACGGCGAGACCGGCAAGGTCATCGGCATCCGCGTGTTCTCGCGCGAGGACGACGACGAGCTGCCCCCGGGCGTCAACGAACTGGTCCGCGTCTACGTGGCCCAGAAGCGGAAGATCCAGCCGGGCGACAAGCTCGCCGGCCGCCACGGGAACAAGGGTGTCATCGGCAAGATCCTCCCCGCCGAGGACATGCCGTTCATGGAGGACGGCACGCCCGTCGACATCATCCTGAACACCCACGGTGTCCCGCGTCGTATGAACATCGGTCAGGTCCTGGAGCTTCACCTGGGCTGGCTGGCGTCGCAGGGCTGGAAGATCGAGGGCAACCCCGAGTGGGCGAAGAACCTCAACGAGGAGCTCTACGACGTCGACCCCGGCACGAACACCGCGACCCCGGTGTTCGACGGCGCCAAGGAAGAGGAGCTCACCGGGCTGCTCGCGGCGACCAAGCCGAACCGCGACGGCGAGCGGATGGTCAAGCAGAACGGCAAGGCCACGCTGCTCGACGGCCGCTCCGGCGAGCCGTACCCGTACCCGGTTTCGGTCGGCTACATGTACATCCTGAAGCTGCACCACCTGGTCGACGACAAGATCCACGCTCGCTCCACCGGCCCGTACTCGATGATCACGCAGCAGCCGCTGGGTGGTAAGGCGCAGTTCGGTGGCCAGCGCTTCGGTGAGATGGAGTGCTGGGCGATGCAGGCGTACGGCGCCGCATACACCCTGCAGGAGCTGCTGACGATCAAGTCGGACGACGTGGTCGGCCGCGTCAAGGTGTACGAGGCGATCGTCAAGGGGGAGAACATCCCCGAGCCGGGTATCCCCGAGTCGTTCAAGGTGCTCCTGAAGGAGCTCCAGTCGCTCTGCCTCAACGTCGAGGTGCTGTCCAGCGACGGCGCCGCGATCGAGATGCGCGACTCCGACGACGAGGACCTCGAGCGCGCCGCCGCGAACCTCGGCATCAACCTGTCCCGCAACGAGTCGCCCTCGGTGGACGACGTCGTGCACTGACCGCGATGAGGCGGGAGTCCGCAGGGCTCCCGCCTCTACTCGCCAACTCCTCTAGTCGCATCAACCCCAAGGGGATGTAAAGACGTGCTGGACGTCAACTTCTTCGATGAGCTCCGCATCGGCCTCGCTACCGCCGACGACATTCGTCAGTGGTCCTTCGGTGAGGTCAAGAAGCCGGAGACCATCAACTACCGGACGCTCAAGCCCGAGAAGGACGGCCTCTTCTGCGAGAAGATCTTCGGCCCGACCCGGGACTGGGAGTGCTACTGCGGTAAGTACAAGCGTGTCCGCTTCAAGGGCATCATCTGCGAGCGCTGTGGCGTCGAGGTCACCCGCGCCAAGGTGCGCCGTGAGCGGATGGGCCACATCGAGCTGGCCGCTCCCGTCACCCACATCTGGTACTTCAAGGGTGTTCCTTCCCGCCTGGGCTACCTGCTCGACCTGGCGCCGAAGGACCTCGAGAAGATCATCTACTTCGCGGCCTACGTGATCACCGGTGTGAACACCGAGCTGCGGCACACCGACCTGCCGACCCTCGAGAACGAGATCGGCGTCGAGCGCAAGAACCTCGAGACCAAGCGTGACGCGGACATCGAGGCACGGGCGCAGAAGCTGGAAGCCGACCTGGCCGAGCTGGAGGCGGAGGGCGCCAAGTCCGACGTCCGCCGCAAGGTCAAGGAAGGCGGCGAGCGCGAGATGCGTCAGCTGCGTGACCGCGCCGGTCGCGAGCTGGACCGTCTCGAGGAGGTCTGGACGACCTTCACCAAGCTCGACGTGCGTCAGCTGATCGCCGACGAGCTGCTCTACCGCGAGCTCGTCGACCGCTACGGCGAGTACTTCACCGGCGGCATGGGCGCGGAGGCCATCCAGAAGCTGGCCACCGAGTTCGACGTCGCGGCCGAAGCCGACAACCTGCGCGACACCATCCGCAACGGCAAGGGGCAGAAGAAGCTCCGCGCGCTGAAGCGGCTCAAGGTCGTCGCGGCCTTCCAGGCCACCGGCAACGACCCCCGCGGCATGGTGCTCGACGCCGTCCCGGTGATCCCGCCGGACCTGCGCCCGATGGTCCAGCTCGACGGTGGCCGGTTCGCCACCTCCGACCTGAACGACCTCTACCGCCGGGTCATCAACCGGAACAACCGGTTGAAGCGGCTGATCGACCTCGGCGCGCCCGAGATCATCGTCAACAACGAGAAGCGGATGCTGCAGGAGGCCGTCGACGCGCTGTTCGACAACGGCCGCCGCGGCCGCCCGGTCACCGGTCCCGGTAACCGCCCGCTGAAGTCGCTGTCCGACCTGCTCAAGGGTAAGCAGGGCCGGTTCCGTCAGAACCTGCTCGGCAAGCGTGTCGACTACTCCGGCCGTTCCGTCATCATCGTCGGCCCGCAGCTGAAGCTGCACCAGTGCGGTCTGCCGAAGGACATGGCGCTCGAGCTGTTCAAGCCGTTCGTCATGAAGCGGCTGGTCGACCTGAACCACGCGCAGAACATCAAGTCCGCCAAGCGGATGGTGGAGCGCTCGCGCCCGCAGGTGTGGGACGTGCTCGAAGAGGTCATCACCGGTCACCCGGTGATGCTGAACCGTGCGCCGACCCTGCACCGCCTCGGTATCCAGGCCTTCGAGCCGCAGCTGGTCGAAGGCAAGGCCATCCAGCTGCACCCGCTGGTCTGTGAGGCGTTCAACGCGGACTTCGACGGTGACCAGATGGCCGTGCACCTCCCGCTGTCCGCGGAGGCGCAGGCCGAGGCCCGCATCCTGATGCTGTCGGCGAACAACATCCTTTCGCCGGCGTCGGGCCGCCCGCTCGCCATGCCGCGTCTGGACATGGTGACCGGTCTGTTCCACCTGACCCGTCTCGCCGAGAAGGCCGAGGGTGCCGGCAACGCGTACTCCTCGCCCGCCGAAGCGATCATGGCGTACGACCGCAAGGCGCTGAGCCTGCACGCTCCGGTCAAGATCCGCATCGTCGACCGTCAGCCCGCCAAGGCCGACGAAGCGACGCTCGCGGAAAAGGGCTGGGAGCCGGGCAAGGCTTGGCTGGCCGAGACCACCCTGGGCCGCGTGCTGTTCAACGAGCTGCTGCCGGCGGACTACCCGTTCATCAACGAGCCGATGCCGAAGAAGCGTCAGGCCCTGATCGTGAACGACCTCGCCGAGCGCTACTCGATGACGCAGGTCGCGCAGACCCTGGACCGCCTGAAGGACGCCGGTTTCTACTGGGCGACCCGTTCCGGCGTCACGGTCGCGATCTCCGACGTGCTGGTCCCGACGGGCAAGAAGGCCATTCTGGACGAGTACGAAGGCAAGGCCGACCAGGTCGAGAAGCGGTACCAGCGTGGTCAGCTGTCGCACACCGAGCGCAACAACGAGCTCGTCAAGGTGTGGACGCAGGCCACCGAAGAGGTCCACAAGATCATGGAGACGGCGCTGCCGGACGACAACCCGATCGCGATGATCGTGAAGTCGGGCGCGGCGGGCAACATGACGCAGGTCCGGTCGCTGGCCGGTATGCGTGGTCTGGTGTCGAACCCGAAGGGTGAGTACATCCCGCGTCCGATCAAGGCCAACTTCCGTGAAGGCCTGTCGGTGGCGGAGTACTTCATCGCGACGCACGGTGCCCGTAAGGGTCTGGCGGACACGGCGCTCCGTACCGCCGACTCGGGTTACCTGACCCGTCGTCTGGTGGACGTTTCGCAGGACGTCATCGTCCGCGAGGTCGACTGTGGCACCACCCGCGGCATCAACATGCCGATCGGTGAGGACATCGGCGACGGCAAGGTCCTGCGCGACCAGCACGTCGAGACCAGCGTGTACGCGCGGAACCTGGCGACCGACGCGGTCGACGCCAAGGGCAACGTCGTGCTCAACGCCGGCGACGACATCGGCGACCCGGCCCTGGACAAGCTCATCTCGAGCGGGATCTCCAAGGTCAAGGTGCGTTCGGTGCTGACCTGCGAGTCGGCCGTCGGTATCTGCGCCACCTGCTACGGCCGGTCCATGGCGACCGGTCAGCTCGTCGACGTCGGCGAGGCCGTGGGTATCGTCGCGGCCCAGTCGATCGGTGAGCCGGGTACGCAGCTGACGATGCGTACGTTCCACCAGGGTGGTGTCGCCGGTGACGACATCACGACCGGTCTGCCCCGTGTCCAGGAGCTGTTCGAGGCCCGGGTCCCGAAGGGCAAGGCGCCGATCGCCGACGTCGATGGCCGTGTGCGCATCGAGGAGAGCGAGCGGTTCTGGAAGATCACGCTGATCCCGGACGACGGCAGCGAAGAGATCGTCTTCGACAAGCTGTCCAAGCGTCAGCGGCTCGCGAACACCCCGAACGGCCCGCTGGGCGACGGTGACCGCGTCAACGTCGGTCAGCAGCTGCTCGAAGGAACGCCGGACCCGCACGAGGTCCTGCGGGTCATGGGGCCGCGCGAGGCGCAGATGCACCTGGTGGACGAGGTCCAGAAGGTGTACCGGGCGCAGGGTGTGTCGATCCACGACAAGCACATCGAGGTCATCGTGCGGCAGATGCTGCGCCGCGTGACGATCATCGACTCCGGTGCCACGGACTTCCTGCCGGGCGAACTGCCCGAGCGGACCAAGTTCGAGGCGAAGAACCGGGCGTCGGTCGCCGAAGGCGGCGAGCCGGCCTCGGGTCGCCCGGTGCTGATGGGGATCACGAAGGCCTCGCTGACCACGGACTCGTGGCTGTCGGCGGCCTCGTTCCAGGAGACCACGCGTGTCCTGACCGACGCGGCCATCAACGGTCGCTCGGACAAGCTCGTGGGCCTCAAGGAGAACGTGATCATCGGTAAGCTGATCCCGGCCGGTACCGGGATCAACAAGTACCGCAACATCCAGGTGCAGCCGACCGAGGAGGCGCGGGTCGCCGCTTACGCGATCCCGTCCTACGACGACGGCTACTACACCCCGGATGTCTTCGGCTCCACCCCGGGTGCCGCGGTTCCGCTGGACGACTACGACTTCGGCCGCGACTTCCGCTGATCTACCCTCGCTCCACCCGAAGCGCCCCTGGCTCCCGCCAGGGGCGCTTCGCTTTTCCCACCCCCCCGCTCCCACACCCGCGCCGACCTGCGTTTAGCGGGCTGATCGCGATCCGCGAGCGGGGAGCCTCATGCCGACCAGAGCGACTTTCGCGGGCTGATCGCGATCCGATCCGGCTGCCTGCCACCCCCGCCGACCTGCGTTTAGCGGGCTAATCGTGATCCGGTGGGCGGGGGACCCCAGCCGGCCAGATCGCGATTAGGGGGCTAAACGCAGGTCGGCTGGGTGGGGAGGCCCAGGTCAGGGGCAGGTCAGGGAGCGTCGGGTGACGGGGAAGTCGAAGTAGGTGTCCGGGAACGTCTCCCCGTTGAGCGTGTAGTGCCACCACTCCTCGGGAAGATTGCGGAACCCGGACGCCGCGAGAGTGCTCTTGAGCAGTTGCCGGTTCGCTCGCGCCTCGCCGGTGATCCGTGGGTCGTCGGTGTGCGAAAGCGTGTCGAAGCAGTCGTACCCGGTCCCCATGTCGACCATGTTGTCCGGGAACCGGTCCGGCGCGAAGCACGGCGTCAGCGTCTCGCCCGGGCGGTAGTGCCGTTGTGGTCGCGGCGGCAACTTCACGATCGTCAGGTCCACCGTGCTCCCGCGGCTGTGTCCCGACTTCTCCGCGATGTACCCGTCGGCGAACAGCCGGTCCTTCGCCACGTTCGGATAGAACTCCGCCTTCATCTTCTCGTCGGAGAGGTCCTTGGCCCACCGGACGAAGTGGTCGACGGCGCGCTGCGGCCGGTAGCAGTCGTACACCTTGAGCGTGTAGCCCTGCCGCAGTAGCCGCAGCTGAGCCATACGCAGTCCCTCCGCGGCCTGGCGCGTCAGCAGGCACAGAGACTGGACGTATCCGTCGATCTTCCGGCCGACGAAGTTGTGCTGCCCGCGGTAGCGGATCTCGTGCAGGATCGTCGGCGCCACGTCGGACAGCGCGACGAACTCCGGCGGCGCCTTTCGCTCTGAAGCCTGTGCTGGTGCGGGAAACGTGGTGAGTACGGCGAGGGCGGCGACGGCCAGCGCCCTTCTGAACGTCTTCGGCATGCGCCTGTCTTACCGTCTTCAGCGGCCTCGCGGACCCGCCGATCGTGCGGTGCACCGGGCAAGTTCCCGAGAAGGCATAACGAACTCATAACGGCGCAGTGCGCGGCGGACGCAGGTTACTGGTCCGTTGTGACCTGTAGTAGTGCCGCCAGGTGGCCTAGTTCCCATTACTCGGAAAATCGCCACCCGTTCGGCCTAGTGGCCCATCCGCATGGTGGGAAATTCACTCTGTCGTGGCATGTCCCATTCTTTGATCACGAGATTGACACTGAGACGGGTTCACACGAGTATTTTGCCCATGCAATCCCCAGTCGCCTTGGTGTGGCGCCGGCACGTTGACTTGCGGCAGCAAGCAAGCGCGCTGTGTATGGATTCCTGATCTATTCCGGCTCGTCGCGCGGTCGCTGAATTCGCGTATCCGAAACGGATGCGCCCATTCTTCGCGCGCTGACGCGTTCCGCTGTGCCGCAACGGTTCCCTGCTCGAACCGGCGGTTGATTGCTTTCCCCTGATCCGCGTCGGTAGACCCTGCGCGAAAAGGGGAGGGGTGTGCCAATTGTCTGGCGCTTCGGTAGCGAAAACAGGGAGAAAGAATGCTATCCAACTCGCCTAGGTGGCGAAAAGAGTGGCGAAAAGTGGTGATAGGCGCCATGGCGGTGGCGCTCGCCGTGGGCACGGTTACCTATACCGGCTCCAACACAAGTGCCTACGCCGACGTCCAGGTCCTCAAGGACGCGAAGAAGGCGGCCGACGGCAAGGAGTACTGGGTCCAGAACCACCTGGTGTCCAAGGACGTCGCCGCGTCGACCCGGAGCGCCGACGGCAAGCGCAAGAAGTGGCTGCTGGTCTGGGCCGGTGACGAGAACATCGCCGACACCCTGGTCAAGGACATCAAGAATCTGCCGGGCTCGCTCGGCGGCGGGCTCAACAAGATCAAGAACGCGTTGCCCGGTCCGGACTTCCTCGCCGTGATCGACGCGACGCAGGGCTCGCCGACCTACGGCAAGGTGGTCAACACCGCCACCGTCGGCCCGCTCGTGGAGAACGAGCCGCACCACATGCAGTACGTGTGGCACAAGGGCGACACGATCTACGCGGGTGCGCTGTTCGCCGCCGCGACGTACGCCTTCGACGTCTCCGCGCTGCCGCAACTGAAGCTCAAGGGCGTCAGCCTGCCGACCCAGACCCTCGGCGGCTCGGTGCCGGACGCGTACTGGGTGCTCAAGGACGGCACGGCGTACGGCACGTACATGGGCGGCCCGGTCGTCCCCGGCCCGCACACCTACGCCAACGGTTCCACCGTGGTGGGCAACGGTTTCGCCGGCAGCCCCGGCGAGGTCGTCCGCTTCGACCAGAACGCGCAGGTGCTTTCCGAGTCCCCGGCGGCCACTCCGCAGGGCGACAACAAGAAGCTGTGCGACAACCTCCCGCAACTGGACAAGCCGACCTGCGCCAACCCGCACGGCATCCAGGCCCGCGAGGATCTCAACACCCTGGTCACCAGTGACTACGCCGAGCCGCGCAACATCATTCTCGACCCGGTGAAGCAGCCGTCGCCGTACCTGCGGCGCCCGACCGTCCGGACCTGGGACATCTCCGACCGCAACAAGCCGAAGCTGAAGGCGGTTTCGTACCTGCCGGACGGCCCCCGCGCCGACCCGGCGGATCCGCTGCACGCCGAAAGCCGCGCGGTCATGGAGACCACGGTGACCAACCAGCCGGGTCACAAGGGCGCGTTCGCCCAGACCATGCAGGGCGGCGCTGTGTTCTACACGCCGGACATCACCGCAAAGGAGCCGCACTGGATCCAGGTGTTCGACGACGGCGCCGCGAACAAGGCGATCCACCCGAACAACGACTCCAACGGTGGCGGGTCGAACGGTGGCTGGATCCAGACCAGCCCCGACGACAAGTACCTCTACCGCGCGATCACCGGCCGGCAGAAGGGCGCGCTCGGCCCCGACGACCCCGGCACCACCGGTGGTGTGTACATCCTCGACATCCAGAAGCTGCTCGCCGCGGGCGACAAGGTCGAGAACATCAAGGGCCGGATCGACACCAAGGAGAAGTCCCAGCAGGGCGGTGGCGGCGATCTGCCGACCGTCGTCGGCGCGGCACCGATCAACCCCGGTACGCCGGGTGGTGGCCCGCACTGGGGCGCGTACGACAACTTCGTGCTCGGCGACGACGGTTTCTACCGCGAGACCGACAAGCCGCAGCACCTCGCGGTGTCGAACTACTTCGTCGCGCGGTCCGGTTTGGACGGTGACCACAAGGTCAACCTGCTGAACCTCGGCGAGGACGGGAAGCTCGCCGTCGACTCGAACTTCCGGGACGAGTTCACCGGTCAGGTCGGGATCAACTTCAACCGGAAGACCTGGCCGCACGGGTCCTTCGGCAACGCCAAACCGCACTCCGAACTGTTCGTCGTAGCGGACGCGGATCTCAAGTAACCCTGTTCGGCGCGGAAGGTCGTGGGTGGCGGGTCCACCCGTCACCCACGACTCCGCCGATTGCCCCGGAAGGTCCCCATGGATCACCACGTCATACCGGCGAGCTCGGGTTCGGCCGGAGTGGACATCGCCTTGGTCCTGCTCCGGCTCGGTCTTCTCCTGGCGACCGCTTTCCTCGCGGGCAGCGGGATCCTGCGCCCGCTGGTGGGTGAGCTGCCCAAGCGCCTGTATGTCACCATCGCCGCGCTCGGTCTGGTTTCCGCCGTCCTCGCCGCGGTTTCGGCCCTCACGGTCGACGTCAACGTCGTCGCGCTGATCGTGCACATCGTGCTCGCGCTGGCCATCCCGATCCTCGTCAGGTGGCCGTCCGCCGGGCGCTGGGCCTCGCTCGCGCTCGCCGCGCTGGTGGTCCTCGAAACCTCGCTCGGACGGTCCGGTGTCGAGTTCGCCATCGACACCGTCTACGTCGCGGCCGCGGCTTTGTGGTTCGGCGTCACGGTGCTTTCGGTCTGGGTTCCCGCCGAGCGGTGGCGCCAGACGAACTTCCGGCTCGGCCCGCTTTCCCTGACGCTGGGCGGACTTCTCGTCGTCGCCGGCGCTGTCCAGCTGTTCTCCTCCGGTCTCGGATTCGACCGCAGGATCTACGAAACGTTCTTCGGCATCACGTTGCTCGTGATCGCCGTACTACCGGTGGCGGCCACCGTCGTCGCTGGATTCTTCTTGTCAGGCAACGATTCCACCCGTGCCTACCGCTTCGGCGCGGCCGCCGTCACCATCGGGTTCGTCGCCTGGAGTGCACTCGCGGCCATTCCGAAGCCGTCCGAGCTGCCGGTTCCCGGCGTGCCGCTGCTCGCGAACGCGTCCGTCGGCGACCAGCGGTTCCCGGTGCTGGTGAGCCCGCAGCGGCCCGGCAAGAACCTCGTCCACTTCCCGGCGAGCGCGGGCGAAGGGCTGTCCGCCGGAATCGAAGGCGGCCTGATCGGCAAGGCCATCGTGCGCCCCGGTGCCGAGGGCACCTGGGCCGAGATCGATCTGCCCCAGGGACGCAGCGACCTGATCATCAGCCGTGGCGACCAGAAGTCGACGATCGAGGTCGACGCGGGTGAGGAGCACGGGCCCGCCATCGACGACACGGACGCGCCCGAATGCGCTTCCGCCGCGCTCGGCGGCCTGATCGCCGACCGCCGCGAGCTCCTCACCTCCTGCCCGGCCGACGGGCTTTCGGGCGAGGACAGCGGATCGCTCGTCAAACTCGTCGAGTTCTTGGCCGGACGCAAGCCTTCCGCGCTCACCCTCGTTGAAGACACGTCGCCGCGCAGTGTGGCCGCCGCGAAGCTGGTGCGGGAGACCGCCGCCCGCTCCGGGCTCCCGGTGCAGGCCGAGGCCGGCCCGAACACCGCGTTGGTCGTCGTGTCCGGCTGGGCGGGCGGTTACACGGCGATGACCCGCGCCGCCGAGTCGCAACGGCTCAAGCCGACCCACCAATACGGCCTGTACCTGGCGCCGTGGCTGCTGAACGGCCCGATCGTCAACTCCGTCGCGAGTTCTTCGCTACCACTGAGGTTCGACCCGCGCGAGCAGGTCGCCGTGAGTTTCGCGGTCGCGGCGAGCAACGGTTTCGGCGGCGAAAGCCCCACTCTCGGCGGCTTCCGCAGCTGGCTCGGAGACCAGTGGAGGTCGGTGAACGGCGACGTCCAGATCTTCGCGGCGGCGCAGGTCAACGCCATGCCGATGTACCCGGGCGAACCACATGCCGTCGGGATGATCGCCGACCGGAACTACGCGGGGCAATGGATCCCCGACGGCACGATCGTGCCGGTCAGCTCGGTACTCCGATGAAGGATTCCGCTCGATTCCAGCAGCGGTAAGGAAAAGGGAGAAGAGATGAAGCGAATCGCGGCCCGTGTGCTGCTGCCGCTCGCCGTGGCGGGCGCGCTGTCCGGACTGGCTGGCGGGGTCGCCTCGGCCGACCCGCTGCCGGGTCTGCCGACCGGTGGCGGCAACCCCGCGGTGTGGCTGATCCCCGGCCTCGACCTCGGCGGACTGCTCGGCCCGACCGTCCCCGTGCCCACCGACCTGCTCGCCCCGATCTACGGGATCATCACGCCGATTTCGTAAGAACCGTTACCAGTAAAGGAGAATCTCATGAAGAAGACCCTCGTCCGCGCGGTCACCGGTGCGGCGCTCGCCGGCCTCGTCGTGCTCGGCTCGGCCGCTCCCGCGCTCGCCGCGACCCCGCTCGCGCAGGACGCCCCGAGCGATGTCGTGGTCGTCGACGAGCCCGACACGAGCGACCTCAACAACATCTGGACGTTCGCGCCGCTCGGCGTCCCGGTGCTGGGTCTCATCCAGTCCCTGAACGGCGTTCCCGGCCGGCTACTGCCGTCCTGACTTCCGCGGCGGCGCGGCTCCGACTTGGTCTCGGGGCCGCGCCGCGCTTTTCGATGAGGAGAACCGATGGCCGACAGACAACTGATCGGGCGCATCGCCATCGCGGGGATCGTGGTGGCCGCACTCGCGACCTGTGTGGTGCTGCTCAACGGCGGTGAGGAACCGCAGGCCGAGACCGTGGCCGTCGTCGGCGAGCCGACGGACGCCGCGCCGTCACGGGGGCCGGACCGGACGATCACGCGGACGCTGAGCCAACCGCAACCGCAGCCGGTGTCGACCGACTGGCGAATCGCCTACGAGCTCGCCGGGACGGGGACCGCGACCGTGGTCTACGACTCGAACGGGCTGGGGCTCGTGCACCAGGAGCTGCAGGTGACGCTGCCGTGGCGCAAGGAGCTCACGTGGAAGAACACCGGCACCCCGCCGACCGTCCAGCTGTTGGGGCAGGGCGAGGGCGCCGTCGAATGCCGGGTCGCCGTGGGCGGCGCCGTCGTCACGTCCCAGAAGTCCACCCCCGGCGAGGTCGCCACCTGCGCCGGCCGCCTGGCCCCCTCCTGACCTGCGTTTAGCCCCCTAATCGCGATCCGGCGGCCGGGGTCGCCCGAGTGCCCCAGATCGCGATTAGGGGGCTAAACGCAGGTCGGAGGCCTGAAAAACCGCTGGCCAGGGTCGCGAAGATGGATCTATGACCTGGAGCTTCGAACTCGCCGCTGTCGACCACCCGGACGCTGTCCGCATCCTGCGCGAGTACATGGTCGACATCGCGACGCGCTACCACCGGCGCCACGTCCCCGACGCCGAGATCGACGGCTACCTCGAGGAGCAGCACAGCAGGGACCTGGTCCCGCCGACCGGTGCCTTCCTCCTCGCGCGGCGCGACGGCGTGCTCGCCGGATGCGCCGGCGTGCGGGTCGCGACGCCCGACACCACCGAACTCACCCGCGTGTTCCTCCGTCCGACGGAGCGGGGCACGGGCGGGGCCGCGCTGCTCGTGGCCGCAGCCGAGGACGCCGCGCGCGACCTCGGGGCCACCGTCATGCGCCTCGACACCCGAAGCGACCTGGTCGAGGCGAGGGCTCTGTACGCGCGCCTCGGCTACGCCGAGGTCGAGCCGTATAACGACGACCCCTTCGCCCAGCACTGGTTCTCGAAGCCCCTGGTCCGGGCACTTTCAGATCGCGTTTAGCCCGCTAAACGCAGGTCGGAGCGGCGCGGGCGCGGGAGGTAGGTCGCCTTCGCGAGGGCGGCGCCGGCGACGACGGGGGCCAGGCCGATCAGCAGCAGGAAGACGCCGGTGTCGGTGCTCTCGATCAGGGGATGCCACCAAAGGGGCCCTACGGACACGTCGACGACGTCGCCGCGCTCCGGGAAGTCGCCGAACGACATCCACCGCATGTCGGTGACGCGGACCGTCTCTCCGGAGAGTTCGTAAGTGCCGTCCACCAGGTTGCCGTTGCCGCAGCTGGTGCAGTTCGCGGTGCTCGCCTCCGCCCGCAGGGTCGCGGTCACGGTGAGCCGCACTTCGGGCGCCAGGCCGGTCAACGCGGTCAGCGAGTTCACCGCGAGCGCAAGCCCCGGCAGCACCAGCGCGAGCGCGATCACGGACCGAGTCACCAGCGAAAGCGCCGACAACGGCTGCCGATCGGCGGCCTCCCGCCTCCTGTTGAGCGACCCACCCGGTCCTGCTCCGTCGGCGGTGTCGGCCGCCTTCGCGACCGCGCCGAACGCCTCGTCGCTCCAGTCCGCAGCCGACGCCAGCAGCGCCAGCCGTCGCACGCCGATGAACATCCGCTGCTCGGTCAGCGTTCCCGCCTCGGTGGCCCACAGCGAGCCGCCGTGCAGCGCGACCTCCCGGACCCGGAACCACGGATCGCGGGTCAGCAGATCGCGGACCTCGGGGGTGAGGAACGCGCGGGCGAACTCCGGATCGGATGTCGTGATCGTGAACCGGCGGTCGAAGTCGCTCCCCGTCTCGAACCGTTGCAGCAGCGCGTCGGGCTTCGGCGAGCCGATCGTGTTCCGCGTGATGCGCGCGTCCTCGAACGGCGTGAACCGCTCGGGTTCGAACGCGCCGACGTTCGGCGTGACGACCAGTGACGGCACCACGGGGGTCCGCAGCTGGATCAGGGTGTACGTCCCATCGATCAGGTCGGCTGTCCTGATCGGTTCGCCGAGGCCCTCCGGCCGGCCGAGGGTGTACTCGGCGCCGAGCAGCCGGTGCCCGTTCCGGTCGAACTCGACCAGCGTCGCCACGGGGTCCGCGTCTTCATACGCGAGGGCGATGCCGTCGCGGGGGAGCACGCCGAAACTCTGCGTGCCGGATCCGCCGAGCCGCCTGATCCAGGTCCTCTGCCGATACCCGCGCCAGACCACCAGGGCCACGATCGCCGGCGGGACGGCGAACCAGAGCCACTGCGCTACCTCGGTCACCGCCGAGAGCCAGTACAACGACGTCTCCGAGAACGCGACGCCCGACAGCGCGTAGCAGACGGCGGCCGCGGTGGGCCGCCGTCCGTCGAAGCGGTTACCCAGGAACAGCAGCCCGAATCCGGCGGCGTAACCGGCGACGATGAGCCACGGCCCGGCCAGCTGAAGGTCCATCCGGCGACCCTACTGATCCATGTCCAGGTTCTCGCGGGTCTCCTCGGTGCTCTGCCCGCCACCGATGTCGCCCGCGTTCTGCGCGGTCTTGATGTCCTTGGTGTTGCTGACCATCTTCCCGCCGACGTCGACCAGGGCCTTGCCCTGATACGCCGTGCCCTTGGCGAGATCGCTGGGATTGACGCCGACCGTCTGCTTGAGGACCTGCCCGGGAAGTCCGGTGAGGACGTCCTTCGCGGCGGTCCCGAAGGTGCCCAGCTGGGTGCCGGTGCCCTTGGCGACCGCGCCCACGATGGCCTTCTCCTGGCCCGGCGTCAGGCCGACCTTGCCGGCCTTCGTCAGCTTCGAACCTTGTTTGACCAGGTCGTCGGTCCACTTGAGCATGAAGCCCATGAACTTGTCGAGCAGCTTGCCGAGTTTGCCGAGGTGCTTGGTGATCTTGCCCATCGCGCTCGCGGCCTTGGCGATGGTCGCGGTCATCGCGGCGGCGACCGACGAGCCGAGGCTGACCACCGACGCGGCCAGCGCGGGCAGCCAGATGTAGATCGCCCAGGTGACCAGTTCGGAGATGATCGACTTGACGACCTCTTCGATGACGGTCATCACCATCGACCACATCTGGAGCGTCTCGGCGACCGTCCCGGCGCTCGACCCGATGCCCTTGACGCCGACGGCGAAATCGGCCAGCGCGTTGCGCGCGGCGTCGCCCGCGTCTCCCACCCAGTCCTTCAGCGAGTCGTCACCGGTCTTGACGAAGTCGTCGGCCAGCGTGACGAAACCCTTGCCGATGTTGACGAAGTTCCCCGCCGCGGTCTTGAGCGCTGGCCCGTCGCCGGTGACGAAGTGCAGCGCGTCCTGCAGCGGCTGGATCAGTTCGATGAGGATGTTCAGCCCGTTGCTGACCAGCCAGCCGACCGGGTCGAGCACGAAGCTCGCCAGATCCGCGCCCGCGCCGGCGATGAACCCGGCGCCGTCCGCGACGAGCTGCCCGCCGGCCGCGGCGATGTCGCCGGGTCCCTGGGCGGTGCTGATCTTGTCGTAGGCGTTGGTGATCGTGGTGACGCCCTTGCCCGCGACGGGCACCTTCTTCGCCGCGTCGAGCGCGTTCTTGCCGAAGCTGTCGTCACCGGTGATCTTGACGCCCTCGGCGACGCTCGCCTTCTCGTCCGTCATGCCGTCCCCCAGCTCACTTCGGTCCGTCGATCTTGGCTTCGTACTTGCCCAGCGTGATCGTCGCGTCGTTTTCGAAGCCGTTGTAGATCGACGCCGCCTGGTTGAGCCGGTCGGAGAAGGAATCGACCCCGGTCTTCATCAGTTCGAGCAGCTCACGCAGGTCGGCGAGCTTGTCGGTGTAGGTCTGCTTCACCGCGAGACCGATCAGCCCCCACGACTTGTCGGTGACGTCGGCCTGGTCGACGAGGCCGCCGAACTTGCCAGCCTCGTCCTTGTAGTAGCCGAGGTTGTTCGCGTAATCGGTCAACGCCTGGGTTTCGACCTGGTGTCCGCCGGGGCCGCCCATCAGTGTTCCTCCTGGTCGTCGAACAGGTTCTTGAGGAACTGGTCACCGGCCGAGCTGCCACCCGGCTGCTGCGGGCCCGCATTCGGTTCGTCCGACCGCCTGAGCACCGACTCCTCGCTGAAGTCGCCCTCGTCACGAGGGCGGCGTCCGGCGGGGCGCGCGGTGTCCTGGGGTGGCTCCTCCGACATCTGAGACCGCAGATCGTCGCTCGTGGTTCCCAACGCTTCGGCTTGGGCTTCGAGGACCTGCTCTTCGACGTTCAGATGGAACGCCTCGCCGAACTGCGCGTCGACGATCCCGGCCTGCTTCCGCGCCGCGTCGGCGACCGCGGTGTGCAATGTGGACAGAATGCTCGCGGCGAGCTGTTGTGGTTGCTGCCTAAGGGCTTCCGGGGACAGGCGAATGTCCTTTACGGACCCGCCGGGGCCGGCGACGACGGTGATCGAACGGTCCGGTGACGCCGCCACCGACTCCAGTTCCGCGAGTTCCTCCTGCATCTCGCCGACCTTCGCGAACTGCGTCTCGGCCTTTTTGATCTTGGACTGGAACTTCTCGAATTCCGCGACCAGTTGTTCGAACTCGGCCGACATGGAGCCTCCCCGTGCAGTTTCGTGCGTCATCGCTGTGACCGGTGTCATCGTGACCCATTGGGCCGTTTGACGCGACGGGGTGCTTCCAGGATCCATCCGGCTCACCCGTTGGGGGAATAGGTAGCGTGGTCCGCCGAGTAGGGGAGTCACGAAGACGAACGCACCACAGCGCAACACAGTGAGGGGAGGCGTCGTGGACGCCGAGCAGCAGGAAAGCACCGAAGAGCCCAGGCGGGGGAGTCACGCGGCGCCGGAGGGGGCGCCCGTTCATCCGCTGATCGACCTCGGTCGTGATCCGAACCCGGGCCGGGCGGATCACGCCAAGCCCGACGAGGAATGAAGACGGGCCGCGCCTCGTTGAGGTGATGGCGGGGGCATGGATGGAGAAACGGGCCGAAACGCCGTTCCATCAGGGTGGCCGCGGCGTAACGCGCGGCACGATATAGTTATCGACCCCCCGATTTGGTCGGCCAGGAAGTGGCCGGGTATCTTTGGAGACCGTGCCCGGCAGGCGTCGGGCCGTCCCGTGTGCCGTGCGGCATGAACGGGGTGCTCAGGCATCCGGTTCCAAGGCTGCGCCACACGGGTCCGACGGAAAATCCCTACGGGAAGTTACCGGTCGAGAGACCATGACGCGGGCCGACACGCCCGACCGCGGGGGCCGGAGAAAGCACGAAGTAAGCAAGACGCGAACAGAAAGCTGGTCCATTGCCCACGATCCAGCAGCTGGTCCGAAAGGGCCGCCAGGACAAGGCTGCCAAGCAGAAGACCGCGGCCCTCAAGGGGAGCCCGCAGCGGCGTGGCGTGTGCACTCGCGTGTACACCACGACCCCCAAGAAGCCGAACTCGGCGCTGCGCAAGGTCGCGCGTGTGAAGCTGACCAGCGGCATCGAGGTCACCGCCTACATCCCCGGTGAGGGCCACAACCTGCAGGAGCACTCGATGGTGCTCGTGCGCGGTGGTCGTGTGAAGGACCTTCCGGGTGTTCGCTACAAGATCATCCGCGGGTCGCTCGACACCCAGGGTGTGAAGAACCGTAAGCAGGCGCGCAGCCGTTACGGTGCCAAGAAGGAGAAGAGCTAATGCCCCGCAAGGGTCCGGCCCCTAAGCGGCCGTTGATCTCCGACCCCGTCTACGCCTCGCCGCTGGTCACCCAGCTGGTGAACAAGGTGCTGAAGGACGGCAAGCGCTCCCTGGCCGAGCGCATCGTTTACGGAGCCCTGGAAGGTGCTCGCGAGAAGACCGGTACCGACCCGGTCGTCACGCTGAAGCGCGCCCTGGACAACGTGAAGCCGACCATCGAGGTGAAGAGCCGCCGCGTCGGTGGCGCCACCTACCAGGTGCCGATCGAGGTCAAGCCGGGTCGCTCCACCACGCTGGCCCTGCGCTGGCTGGTGTCCTTCTCGGCGGCCCGCCGCGAGAAGACCATGATCGAGCGTTTGCAGAACGAGCTGCTCGACGCGAGCAACGGCCTTGGCGCGAGCGTCAAGCGTCGCGAAGACACGCACAAGATGGCCGAGTCCAACAAGGCCTTCGCGCACTACCGCTGGTGATGACCGCCCGGCTGCCGATCAACGCCTTGCCGGGCCCCATTATTGAGACAGGGGAACACTCTCGTGGCACGTGAAGTGCTGACCGACCTGAACCAGGTCCGCAACATCGGCATCATGGCCCACATCGACGCCGGTAAGACCACCACCACCGAGCGGATCCTGTTCTACACCGGGGTCAACTACAAGATCGGCGAGGTGCACGACGGCGCCGCGACGATGGACTGGATGGAGGAGGAGCAGAAGCGGGGTATCACCATCACCTCGGCTGCCACCACCACCTTCTGGGCCGACCACCAGATCAACATCATCGACACCCCGGGCCACGTCGACTTCACCGTCGAGGTGGAGCGTTCGCTCCGCGTGCTCGACGGTGCCGTCGCCGTCTTCGACGGCAAGGAAGGTGTCGAGCCGCAGTCCGAGCAGGTCTGGCGTCAGGCGGACAAGTACGAGGTTCCTCGTATCTGCTTCGTCAACAAGATGGACAAGCTCGGCGCGGACTTCTACTTCACCGTCCGCACCATCGAGGAGCGCCTCGGCGCCCGCCCGCTGGTGATCCAGCTGCCGATCGGCGCCGAGAACGAGTTCGAAGGCGTCATCGACCTGGTCCGCATGAAGGCGCTGACCTGGCGCGGCGAGGTCCAGAAGGGCGAGGACTACGCCGTCGAGGAGATCCCGGCCGAGCTCGCCGACAAGGCGGCCGAGTACCGGGAGAAGCTGGTCGAGGCCATCGCCGAGACCGACGACTCCCTGATGGAGAAGTTCCTCGAGGGCGAGGAGCTGACGGAGGCCGAGCTGAAGGCCGGTATCCGCAAGCTCACCGTGAACCGCGAGGCGTACCCGGTGCTCACCGGTTCCGCGTTCAAGAACAAGGGCGTTCAGCCCATGCTCGACGCGGTCATCGACTACCTTCCGTCGCCGCTGGACGTCCCCGCCGTCGAGGGCACGCTGCCCGACGGCGAGACCGTCGTGTCGCGCAAGCCGTCGACCGAGGAGCCCTTCTCCGCTCTGGCGTTCAAGATCGCCGCGCACCCGTTCTTCGGCAAGCTGACCTACATCCGGGTGTACTCGGGCAAGGTCGCCTCCGGCGCGCAGCTGATCAACGCGACCAAGGAGCGCAAGGAGCGCATCGGGAAGCTCTTCCAGATGCACTCCAACAAGGAGAACCCGGTCGACGAGGCCCAGGCCGGCCACATCTACGCGGTCATCGGCCTGAAGGACACCACCACCGGTGACACCCTCGCCGACCCGCAGAACCCGGTCGTCCTCGAGTCGATGACGTTCCCGGCGCCGGTCATCCGCGTCGCGATCGAGCCGAAGACGAAGGCCGACCAGGAGAAGCTCTCCCTGGCGATCCAGAAGCTGGCCGAAGAAGACCCCACGTTCCAGGTCAACCTGGACGAGGACACCGGCCAGACGATCATCGCGGGTATGGGCGAGCTGCACCTCGAGGTGCTGGTCAACCGTATGAAGTCCGACTACAAGGTCGAGGCGAACATCGGTAAGCCGCAGGTCGCCTACCGTGAGACGGTGCGCAAGACGGTCGAGAAGCTCGACTACGTGCACAAGAAGCAGACCGGTGGTTCCGGTCAGTTCGCGAAGGTCATCGTCAAGCTCGAGCCCCTCGAGTCCACCGACGGTGCTCTTTACGAGTTCTCCAACAAGGTCACCGGTGGCCGCGTGCCGCGGGAGTACATCCCGTCGGTCGACGCGGGCGCGCAGGACGCCATGCAGTACGGCGTGCTGGCGGGCTACCCGCTGGTCGGGTTGAAGTTCACCTTGCTGGACGGTGCCTACCACGAGGTCGACTCTTCGGAAATGGCCTTCAAGATCGCCGGCTCCATGGCGATGAAGGAAGCCGCGAAGAAGGCCGGCCCGGTCATCCTCGAACCGCTGATGGCCGTCGAGGTCACCACGCCCGAGGACTACATGGGCGACGTGATCGGTGACCTCAACTCCCGCCGTGGCCAGATCCAGGCCATGGAGGAGCGTGCCGGTACCCGTGTCGTCAAGGCACTGGTCCCGCTGTCGGAGATGTTCGGTTACGTCGGTGACCTGCGGTCGCGTACCCAGGGACGTGCCAACTACTCCATGGTGTTCGACTCCTACGCCGAGGTTCCCGCGAACGTCGCGAAGGAAATCATCGCGAAGGCGACAGGGGAGTAGTTCCCTCTCGCTCGCGGGCATAAGGAAAACTCCTGAACGTCCGCAGCACCCAATGATGAATCGCCGTCTGGCAGCCACGCCGGGCGGCGAGCAAAAAGCTCAACAGTCCAGGAGGACATTCCAGTGGCGAAGGCGAAGTTCGAGCGGAGCAAGCCGCACGTCAACATCGGAACCATCGGTCACGTCGACCACGGTAAGACCACTCTGACCGCGGCGATCACCAAGGTTCTGCACGACAAGTACCCCGAGCTGAACACGGCGTCGGCGTTCGACCAGATCGACAACGCGCCGGAAGAGAAGCAGCGCGGTATCACGATCAACATCTCGCACGTCGAGTACCAGACCGAGAAGCGTCACTACGCCCACGTGGACGCCCCGGGTCACGCGGACTACATCAAGAACATGATCACCGGTGCCGCTCAGATGGACGGCGCGATCCTCGTGGTCGCGGCGACCGACGGCCCGATGCCGCAGACCCGTGAGCACGTGCTGCTCGCGAAGCAGGTCGGCGTTCCCTACATCGTCGTCGCGCTGAACAAGGCCGACATGGTCGACGATGAAGAGATCCTGGAGCTCGTCGAGCTCGAGGTCCGCGAGCTGCTGTCGTCCCAGGACTTCCCGGGCGACGACGCTCCGGTCGTCAAGGTCTCCGGCCTCAAGGCCCTCGAGGGTGACGAGAAGTGGGGCCAGTCGGTCCTGGAGCTCATGGACGCCGTCGACGAGAACGTGCCGGACCCGGTGCGTGAGCTCGACAAGCCGTTCCTGATGCCGATCGAAGACGTCTTCACGATCACCGGCCGTGGCACGGTCGTGACCGGCCGTATCGAGCGTGGCCGCGTCAACGTGAACGAAGAGGTCGAGATCGTCGGCATCAAGGAGAAGTCGACCAAGACCACCGTCACCGGTGTCGAGATGTTCCGCAAGCTGCTCGACCAGGGTGAGGCCGGCGACAACGTCGGTCTGCTGGTCCGCGGTATCAAGCGCGAGGACGTCGAGCGCGGCCAGGTCGTCGTGAAGCCGGGCACCACCACCCCGCACACGGAGTTCGAGGGCTCGGTCTACATCCTGTCGAAGGACGAGGGTGGCCGTCACACCCCGTTCTTCAACAACTACCGCCCCCAGTTCTACTTCCGTACGACGGACGTGACCGGCGTGGTGACCCTCCAGGAGGGCACCGAGATGGTCATGCCGGGCGACAACACGGACATCAGCGTCACGCTGATCCAGCCGATCGCCATGGACGAGGGCCTGCGGTTCGCCATCCGTGAGGGTGGCCGTACCGTCGGCGCCGGCCAGGTCACCAAGATCAACAAGTGATTTAACGCCGACCCGGGGGTCTGATACACCCCCGGGTTCAAGGCGTCAAATCACGTGTGCGACACTATTCAGGTTGCTCGTCCTGGGGCGGCCGAACCTTGCAAGTCATTTGATGAGCAGGTTCCTGCCGCCCTGGTATGAGCGGCCACGGTCCGTGGAGCTCTTCCTTTTTCGGGTGAGGCCAGCGGGCACGGCGGTTGAGACGGCTTTGCCGGATCGCTGCCTCCTCACGTGAGGAAGACCAGCAAGACGACGATCCCGCGGGATCCGTCTGTGCGTCGGGCGCGACACGCCCGACCGCGTGGACCGGGGACAGGGCCGTTGAACTGCGAGAACCCCGGCCCGGCCGGGGTTTGAAGAGACAAAGCGGCACGAGACGACAAGGAACGCAGCCACCATGGCGGGACAGAAGATCCGCATCCGGCTCAAGGCCTACGACCACGAGGCGATCGACACCTCGGCGCGCAAGATCGTCGAGACGGTCACGCGCACCGGCGCCCGTGTTGTCGGGCCGGTGCCGCTGCCCACCGAGAAGAACGTTTACTGCGTCATCCGCTCGCCGCACAAGTACAAGGACTCGCGCGAGCACTTCGAGATGCGCACGCACAAGCGTCTGATCGACATCCTCGACCCGACGCCGAAGACGGTCGACGCGCTCATGCGCATCGACCTGCCGGCGAGCGTCGACGTCAACATCCAGTAGCGGCTGGCGAGCGGCGGAGAGTAAGAGACTCATGTCTGACAGGCAAGTGAAGGGCATCCTGGGCACCAAGCTCGGCATGACCCAGGTCTTCGACGAGAACAACCGGGTCGTCCCGGTGACCGTCGTGCAGGCCGGGCCGAACGTGGTCACCCAGGTTCGGACCCAGGAAACCGACGGCTACAAGGCCGTGCAGCTGGCTTTCGGTGCGGTCGACCCGCGCCGGGTGAACAAGCCGCGCACCGGCCACTTCGACAAGGCGAGCGTGACCCCGCGTCGTTTCCTTGCGGAGCTGCGTACCACCGACGCCGAGACCTACGAGGTCGGCCAGGAGATCACCGCCGAGGTGTTCGAGGCCGGCATCGAGGTCGACGTGACCGGTACCAGCAAGGGCAAGGGCTACGCCGGTGTCATGAAGCGTCACGGCTTCAAGGGCCAGGGCGCGAGCCACGGTGCCCAGGCCGTGCACCGCAAGCCCGGCTCGATCGGTGGCTGTGCCACCCCGGGCCGCGTCTTCAAGGGCCTGCGCATGGCGGGCCGGATGGGCAACGACCGGGTCACCACGCAGAACCTGACCGTGCACGCGGTGCGTGCCGACGACGGCCTGCTGCTGATCAAGGGCGCCGTGCCCGGTCCCAAGGGCGGCCTGCTGTTCGTTCGCAGCGCCGCGAAGGGTGGTAACTGAACATGACCAGCGTCGAGCTGAAGACCCCGGCCGGTAAAGCCGACGGCACGGTCGAGCTCCCCTCGGAGATCTTCGACGTGCAGGCCAACGTGCCCCTCATGCACCAGGTCGTGGTGGGCCAGCTGGCCGCCGCTCGCCAGGGCACGCATGACACCAAGACCCGCGGTGAAGTCCGCGGTGGTGGCAAGAAGCCGTACCGCCAGAAGGGCACCGGCCGCGCCCGCCAGGGTTCGACCCGTGCGCCGCAGTTCACCGGTGGTGGCGTCGTCCACGGCCCCACGCCGCGTGACTACACCCAGCGGACCCCGAAGAAGATGAAGGCCGCCGCCCTGCGTGGCGCCCTCTCCGACCGGGCCCGTGCCGGACAGCTGCACGTCGTCACCGAACTGGTGACCGGCGAGAAGCCGTCCACCAAGTCCGCCAAGGCCGCCATCGCCGCGGTGACCCAGGCCAAGCGCGTTCTCGTGGTGCTGCACCGCGACGACGAGCTCAGCTGGAACTCGCTGCGGAACCTGGCCGAGGTCCACATCATCACGCCCGACCAGCTCAACACCTACGACGTGTTGGTCAACGACGACGTGGTGTTCACCAAGGCCGCTTACGACGTGTTCGTCGCCGGTCCCGTCAGGGGCAAGGGCGCGAAGGCCAGCGCGCGGTCGAGCGAGGTTGAAGGGAGTGACGAGCAGTGAGTGCGATCGCCATCCCCGATCCCCGCGACATCTTGCTCGCGCCGGTGATCTCCGAGAAGTCCTACGGGCTGCTCGAGGACCACAAGTACACGTTCATCGTCCGCCCGGACGCCAACAAGACCCAGATCAAGATCGCGGTCGAGAAGGTGTTCGGCGTCAAGGTGGTCAGCGTCAACACGGCCAACCGCCAGGGCAAGCGTAAGCGGACTCGCGCCGGCTTCGGCAAGCGCAAGGACACCAAGCGCGCCATCGTGACTCTTTCGGCTGAGAGCAAGCCGATCGAGATCTTCGGCGGACCCACCGCGTAAAGGACTGAGCTGACACATGGGCATCCGCAAGTACAAGCCGACGACCCCGGGTCGTCGCGGTTCGAGCGTCTCCGACTTCGCCGAGATCACTCGGTCCACTCCGGAGAAGTCGCTGCTTCGTCCGCTGAGCAAGTCCGGCGGCCGTAACTCCAGCGGCAAGATCACCACCCGCCACAAGGGCGGTGGCCACAAGCGTGCGTACCGGCTGATCGACTTCCGCCGGAACGACAAGGACGGCATCCCCGCCAAGGTCGCGCACATCGAGTACGACCCCAACCGGTCCGCTCGTATCGCGCTGCTGCACTACGCCGACGGCGAGAAGCGCTACATCATCGCCCCGGAGAAGCTCAAGCAGGGTGACACGGTTGAGAACGGCCCCCGCGCCGACATCAAGCCGGGTAACAACCTGCCGCTGCGCAACATCCCGGTCGGCACCGTGATCCACGCGATCGAGCTCCGCCCCGGTGGCGGCGCGAAGATGGCGCGGTCCGCCGGTGCCAAGGTGCAGCTGGTGGCGAAGGACGGGCCTTACGCCCAGCTTCGTCTCCCCTCGGGCGAGATCCGCAACGTCGACGTGCGCAACCGCGCCACCGTCGGTGAGGTCGGTAACTCCGAGCACTCCAACATCAACTGGGGCAAGGCGGGTCGTAACCGCTGGCGCGGCAAGCGCCCCACCGTCCGTGGTGTCGTCATGAACCCGGTCGACCACCCGCACGGTGGTGGTGAGGGTAAGACCTCCGGTGGTCGCCACCCGGTGAACCCGAACGGAAAGCCCGAAGGCCGCACCCGCCGCCGCAAGGCCTCCGACGCCATGATCGTCCGCCGCCGGCGTACCGGCAAGAAGCGCTGAGCAGGGAGGTAGAAGAACATGCCACGTAGCCTCAAAAAGGGCCCCTTCGTGGACGACCACCTGCTCAAGAAGGTGGACGTTCTCAACGAGTCGGGCAAGAAGACCGTCATCAAGACCTGGTCGCGACGCTCCACGATCATCCCGGACTTCCTGGGTCACACGATCGCGGTGCACGACGGTCGCAAGCACGTCCCGGTGTTCGTCACCGAGGCGATGGTGGGTCACAAGTTGGGCGAATTCGCGCCGACTCGGACCTTCAAGGGCCACATCAAGGACGACCGCAAGTCGCGCCGCCGCTGAGCGGGCACGAGAGAACAAGGAATCTAGCGATGAACGCCCAGAACGACGTGGCCGAGGCTTTGCCGACGGCTTACGCGCGGGCTCGCTTCGTCCGGGACTCGCCTACCAAGGTGCGCCGGGTGATCGAGCTGATCAAGGGACGTAGCGCCGCCGACGCCTTGGCCGTGCTCCAGTTCGCCCCGCAGGCGGCAAGCGAGCCGGTCGCGAAGGTGCTCGCCAGCGCCGTGGCCAACGCCGAGAACAACCTCGATCTCGACCCGGACACCCTCTGGGTCAAGAACGCCTACGCCGACGAGGGCCCGACCCTCAAGCGCATCCGTCCGCGGGCCCAGGGCCGCGCGTACCGGATCCGCAAGCGGACCAGCCACATCACCGTCGAGGTGGAGTCGCGTCCGAAGGCCGAGGCCAAGAAGGCACAGGGCAAGAAGAAGGCAGGTGGCCGGTAGTGGGCCAGAAGATCAACCCGCACGGCTTCCGCCTGGGTATCACCACGGACTGGAAGTCGCGTTGGTACGCCGACAAGCAGTACGCGGAGTACGTGGCCGAGGACGTCAAGATCCGGAAGCTGCTGTCCACGGGCATGGAGCGCGCCGGTATCTCCAAGGTCGAGATCGAGCGCACCCGTGACCGTGTCCGCGTCGACATCCACACCGCCCGGCCGGGCATCGTCATCGGCCGTCGTGGTGCGGAAGCCGACCGGATCCGCGGCGCGCTGGAGAAGCTGACCGCCAAGCAGGTCCAGCTGAACATCCTCGAGGTCAAGAACCCCGAGGCCGACGCCCAGCTCGTCGCTCAGGGTGTCGCGGAGCAGCTGAGCAACCGTGTGGCGTTCCGCCGCGCGATGCGCAAGGCGATCCAGACCTCCATGCGTTCGCCGCAGGTCAAGGGCATCCGCGTGCAGTGCGGCGGTCGTCTCGGCGGTGCCGAGATGTCCCGCTCCGAGCACTACCGCGATGGCCGCGTCCCGCTGCACACGCTGCGTGCCGACATCGACTACGGCTTCTTCGAGGCCAAGACGACGTTCGGTCGCATCGGCGTGAAGGTGTGGATCTACAAGGGCGAGCTCGTGGGTGGCCTCAAGGCCAAGGAGGCGCGTGACGCCGCCGCGGCCGCCGAGCGCGCCCCGCGCCGGGAGGAAGGGAC
>NZ_JACBXD010000001.1 GCF_013870525.1 Amycolatopsis pittospori | reverse complement strand
ACCGACCGCGCGCTGGTCGAAGCCGGCCGCAAGCTGGTCGTGCTGGCCGACCACACCAAATGGGGCATCGTCGGCATCTCCACGATCGCCGGTCTCGAAGAGGCCGATGTCGTCGTCTCGGACGACGGATTGTCCGACCACGCAAAGGAAACGCTCACCGAGCAGGCGCGTGAGCTGATGATCGCCGAAACGGCGGAGACGGCTGAGGCAGAAGAAGCGTGAAGCGCACGGTAAGGCACCTGGCCGACGGCCGGGAGATCATCTATTTCGACCGGCCCGGCGCCCCCGAGCGCACCGCCGAGGACACCCGTGACCTGCCGCAGGTGGCGGCGGCGTCCGAGATCCGGCGCGACCCGCTGACCGGCGAATGGGTCGCGATGGCCGCGCATCGGCAGACGCGGACCTACAAACCGCCCGCCGACCTGTGCCCGCTGTGCCCGACGAAACCGGGTAAACCCAGCGAGATCCCGGAGCCGGACTACGACGTCGCGGTGTTCGAGAACCGATTCCCTTCCTTCGCTCGCAACGTGCTAGGCGAAGCATCCACAGTGGACGGTGCCGGACTGGTGCCGATCGCCCCGGGTGTCGGTCGCTGCGAGGTCGTCTGTTTCACCAGTGAGCACGACGGTTCCTTCGCCGGGTTGACGGCGAAGCAGGTCCGCGCCGTCGTGGACGCCTGGGCGGATCGCACCGCCGAACTGTCCGCCATGGACGGTGTCGAGCAGGTCTTCCCGTTCGAGAACCGCGGTGAAGAGATCGGCGTGACGCTGCACCACCCGCACGGCCAGATCTACGGCTACCCGTTCGTCACGCCGAAGACGGAGCGGATGCTGGAGGTCGCCCGCGCCTACCAGGCAGAACACGGCCGCCCGGTGATGGGCGACGTCCTGGCCGCCGAACGCGAATCCGGTGCCCGGGTCGTGGTCGCCGGCGAACACTGGACGGCGTTCGTGCCGCCCGCCGCGCGCTGGCCGGTGCAGGTCCAGATCGTGCCGCACCGCCAGGTGCCCGACATCCCCGCGCTTTCGGACGCGGAGCGTGACGAGTTCTCCGACATCTACCTCGAAGTCCTTCGTCGCTGCGACGGGCTCTACGAACGGCCGCTGCCCTACATCGCCGCCTGGAACCAGGCACCCGCGAAGCGCGATCGCGAATTGGGCTGGCTGTACCTGGAGGTGTTCTCGGTACTGCGGTCCAAGGACAAACTCAAGTATCTGGCGGGTTCGGAGTCCGGGATGGCCGTGTGGATCAACGACGCCACCCCCGAGCAGATCGCCGACAGGCTGCGCGCAACCCGCTGATGAGGCCATACTCATCAGCGATGCACAGCTTTGGCTCAGGAACTTCTCAGGACGATCCCGCAAGGTAGAGACATGACCGAGAACGACCCCAGCGGCCAGAACGCCGAGCAGGCGCGGACCGCCGGCGCTCAGCCGGACGCGGAGAAGAGCGCGCAGGAGGCCTGGGCCGCACAGCCGTCCCAGCCGCAGCCTGACGCGACCGGCCTCGGCGGCCATGCCACCCCGCACACCGGCGGACAGCAGGCCTACACCCCGGAACAGCAGTACAACCCGTGGTCACCGCAGGCCCAGCAGGCACCCGCTCCGGAACCGCAGCCCCAGGCCCCGTACACCCAGGGGCACCAGGTCCCTGGTCAGCAGGCGCCGTACGGCCAGCAGACCCACACGCATCCGAACGCGGCGATCTACTCGGTGCCGCAGCAGCGGCAGACGTCGGGCAAATCCGGCTCCGGCAAGGTGCTCGCCGGTGTCGCGGCGATCGCGCTGGTCGTCGGCGGTGTCGCGGGCGGCACGGTCGGGTTCCTGACCTCGGACGCCACGGGCGGCGGCTCGGTGAGCGCGCTCGACGCGCCGCGGCCCGCCCAGCAGACGGGCAACGCGCCCGCCGGTTCGGTCGAATCGGTGGCGCAGAAGCTGTCCCCGAGCGTCGTCGAGCTGCAGGTGTCCGGGCGATCGGGCGCCGGCGAGGGTTCCGGCTTCGTGCTCAGCACCGACGGCTACGTGCTGACCAACAACCACGTCGTCGAGGTCGCCGCCAACGGCGGGCAGATCCAGGCGGTGTTCCAGGACGGCAAGAAGGGCGCGGCGACCGTCGTCGGCCGCGACCCCACGACGGATATCGCCGTGGTGAAGGTCAGCGGCGTCAGCGGGCTGACCCCGGTGGAGCTCGGCCGGTCCGACGACCTTCGGGTCGGGCAGCCGGTGGTCGCCATCGGCTCGCCGTTCGAGCTGGCCGGCACGGTCACGTCGGGCATCGTCAGTTCGCTGAACCGGCCGGTGAGCGCCGGTGGCAACGGCGACCAGACCACGGTGATGTCGGCGGTGCAGACCGACGCGGCGATCAACCCGGGTAACTCCGGTGGCCCGCTCGCGAATATGGCGGGCCAGGTCATCGGCATCAACTCGGCGATCTACAGCCCGAAGTCCAGCCAGGGCCAGGGCGGCGAGAGCGGCGGCAACGTCGGCATCGGCTTCGCGATCCCGATCGACCAGGCGCGCCGCACGGCCGACGACATCATCAAGACCGGCCAGGCGACGCAGACCTTCATCGGCGCACGTGTGCAGCCCGCGCCGACAGGCGGGGCGCAGCTCGGCGAGATCACGCCGGGCAGCCCGGCGGAGCAGGCGGGCCTGAAGTCCGGTGACGTCGTGACGAAGCTGGACGAGCGGGCGATCCCCAACGCGGACGCGCTAGTCGCGGAGGTCCGCACCCGGGCGCCGAACGAGAAGGTCAAGTTCACCCTCAGCGACGGCAAGGTCATCGAGGTGACCCTCGGCGGCCAGCCCGTCACCCCGAACTGAGCACTTCCAGACGCTCGGCCGCAGTGCGCGGCCGAGACCAAACCCCGGCTCGAACCCCCAGCGGGCCGGATCTGAGGCCACGTGCGACCGGCTGCCAATCCCGGTCGCGCGTGGCCCCTTTTTTTTGACCGGTAAGGCAAAGGTGGCGTGGTCGGTCGGTCGTTGCGTCCGGCCGCGTGGCGGGGTGTTGCGAAAGCCACTTTCGCAACGTTGAAGGTTGCGAAAGTGGCTTTCGCAACAACCGGGGGTTGGGTAGGTCGGGGCGTGGGTGGGTCCGTTCGCCGGGGTGGAAGTGTGCTCGGGTCCGGATCTCGCGTGCTTGGAGACGTGACTCGCGTGCTTGGTTACCGCACTGGGGGTTTACGGCTCCGAGCACGAGAGATCCGTCTTCAGGCACGCGAGTGCGTCGCGCGGGCCACCGCCTGGTCCGAGACACGCCACGTTTGCCTGACCTCTCAATAATGTCCTTTTCGGCGGACGAGAGCGGCTACGAGGACGCCGAGCCAGACGACGGCGAGGGTGAGCAGCAAACCCGTGAGGGTGTCGGCGTCGTGCAGGCCCGGGTTCTGTGCGCCGCCGAAAGGTCGCCACAGCAACGGGAACGCGATCAAGCCCAGTACCCCGGTGAGCACGGCGCCCGTGATGACCGGCGTCTTCCAGCGCGCCGGCAGGAACGTGCTCAGCGCGAGCCCGACGGCGCCGACCAACGGCGCGACCAGCAGGTCGTGCACCAGCGGGCCGCCGGCGAGCCAGCCCAGCGTTCCGAACACGTCCGGACGCAAGGGGAACGCGTACTCGGCGAACAGCACCGCGCCCCAGGCAAGCGCGGCCAGACCGGGCAGGAACAGCAGTAGCCGCAACGTCTTCACAGTGTCTCCAACCGGGTGACCCATTTCGTCTGCAGGACACCGGGCCGGTTCGGGGCGATGATCCGGCACGGGAAGCCGTGGTCGGCGTCGAGGATTTCGCCGTTGAGTTCCAGTGCCAGCAGGGTGAGTTCGTCCGAGGTGTGCTCGCCGGGCAGGTCGCTGATCCCGTACGGCCCAGCCTTCTCCAGGGAGAACACGCGGACCGGCGTGCCGGGCGCGCTTCCGGCGTCCCGCAACAACTCCGGCAGCGAGACACCGCTCCAGCGCGCGGACTCGCTCCAGCCCTCCACACAGGCGATCGGCAGCTCGGCCGACGTCCTGGGCAGTGCGCGGAGTTGGTCGAGCGAATAGGTCTTCGTGCCGTTGGGCGTCACCACCGAGAGCCGCCAGTCCGGGTCGCGCGCGGTGTCCAGGACGCCCGCCGCCGCGGCCGTCCGGTTCACCGGCAGCCCCTGAGGGCCCTTGTCGCTGCGCCAGGAGAGCCCGGAGACGTTGCGCAGCAACGGAACCGTCGCACCCGCCGTCGCGACGACGGCGACTCCGGCGGCGAGCCAAGTGGTGCGGAGGAAGGCGCGGCGCGAGGGCTCGGGTTCCTTGGTGAGCGCACGGCGGACGATCGGCAGTTTCACCGCGATGTGCACCAGGATCGAACCGATCGCCACCCACGCGAGCGCGTAATGCAACTGGGGGAAGTAGAACGTCCACGGATAGTTCTGCGCGATGTTGAACAGGCCGGTCGCGAGTTCGAAGAAGGCGGCCACGGACAGCACCAGGATCGACAGCCGTTCGAGTGCGTGCGGCAGGTTCCGGATCGCCGGACGCTCGAACAGTTTCGGGTACACGCTCCAGAGTTTCGCCAGCAGCAAGGGAATCGACGCGATCCCGGAGACGACGTGCGTGCCCTGCGTGACGCGGTAGAGCCACACCGGACGGCTCGGCCAGCCGAACCACGACGGCGGATGCTGGATGAGATGGCTGATCAGGCCGGTGACGAAGCACAGGGTGAACGTGACGGCGAGGGCGAGCCCGATCCGGGACGTCACCCGCTCCGAATGCGCGGCGGAGCGGAATCTCATGCTTTCTCCAGGCAGGCGAACCAGCGGTGACCGCGACGGGTGGACCAGGCGACCCGGAAGGCGCTCCGGGCGGCGAGTTCGGCGATCGCTTCGACGCCGACCCAGGCCCAGGTGAACCAGGCGCCATCGCTGTCGGGACGCAGCCGGACGCGGTCCTGGCGAACGCCCCGGCCAGGCGGGTCGAGTTCGACGAGTACGGTGCCGCCGTCGGCGATCAGTTCGGCCGTGCGCGTCAGCAACCGGAGCGGATCGCCGCCGATGCCGATGTTCCCGTCGGCGAGGATGGCGTGCCGCCAGCGCCCTTCGCCGGGCACGCGGTCGAAGACGTCGCGCCGGACCGCGACCGCGCCTCGGGCATGCGTGAGCCGCACGGCCGTGGCCGAGATGTCGACGCCGAGCGACGCGACGCCGCGTTCGGTCAGCGCGGCGGTGAGCCGGCCGGGGCCGCAGCCGATGTCGATCGTGGGGCCGCCGCAGGCGTCGAGGAGGACGTCGTCACCGTCGCAGGGGATGGCCGTCCAGCGCTCCACCGGCAGGTCGACGCGTTCGCCGGTCGCCAGTTCCAGCCAGCAGCGATGGCCGAGCAGGCCGCGGTCGAAGGCGGTCACCGGACGACCTCGACCGCTCGGGCGAACCGGCCGTCCGGCTTCACCGCGGCGACCCGGCGCGCGTCCGCCATGGTGTCCACATCGGACAGTTCCGGCAGGAGGCCGGGCCGCAGGCCGACTTCGGTCAGCGCACGCAGGGTTTCCCGGCCGGTGTCGGCGCGGGACATCGGGACGCCGGCGAGGGCCTTGGCGTGCAGTGGATCCCTGAGGCCCAAGGCCCACCAGCCGCCGTCCTCCGCGAGGCCGAGTACGGAATCCTCGGTGTCGAGAGACTTCGCGGCCGCGGCCAGGAGTGCCGGGGTGACCTGCGGGGTGTCCATCCCGATCTGCAGTACGGGTTCGCCGGGGTGACGCGCGGCGGTATCGGCGTGCGCGTTCGCCAGTCGGAGGTCGAAACCGTCGCCGCGCTGGAGAATCACGTCGGTCTTTTCGAGCGCCGCGGCGATTTCCGCGCCGCGAGTGGCCTTGCCGAGGTCTCCGGTCAGGGCGACGACGACTTGGGCGTCCGGCGCCAGCAGTGCGGCGTCGAGGGTGTCGAGCAGGGCGGCGGCCGCGATCCCGGCGGCCTGGTCAGGAGTCGCGGGCGGACAGAGGCGCGTCTTCGCGAAGCCGGGCACGGGTGCCTTGGCGACGATCAGCAGACAGAAGGTCATCGGCTCAGCACCCGCCCGAAATCGCGGGCCGCGCGCAGGGTTCCGCGCAGCGAACCGGAGACCTTCGACTTCGTGCCCTTGGCGCGTTCGCCGTAACCGACGTCGAACTCCGTGACGCGCCAGCCCGCGCGCCGCGCCTTGATCAGCAGTTCCAGCGGGTAACCGAAGGCGCGGTCGGTGACGCCGAGGTCGAGCAGCGCAGTCCGGCGGACGGCCCGCAGCGGCGCGATGTCGCGGACCGGCAGGCCCTGCCGTCGCAAGAGGGCCGAGACCAGTGCGTTGCCCGCTCTCGCGTGCCACGGCCAGACCCCGGGGCCGGTCGGCACCCGGCGTCCGACCGCCAGATCCGCTTCGACGAGCCCGTCCACCAGCATCGGCAGTTCGGCGAGGTCGAGGGAACCGTCGGCGTCGGCGAAGCAGACGATGTCCGCCGTGGCCGCCTCCAACCCGGTGTGGACCGCGGCGCCGTAGCCGCGCCGGGGTTCGTGGACGACCTTCGCCCCGAGCCGGGCCGCCACTTCGGCGGAGTCGTCGGTGGAGCCGTTGTCGACCACGATCGCCCGGTAGCGCGCGGGCAGGGCCGCCAGCACCCCCGGAAGGGCACCGGCCTCGTCGAGGCAAGGAAGCACGACGTCAACCTGGTCATCGTTCACGCACTGCACGCTAAGTCCGGGATGGACGGACGAAAACCCTTGCTGTGCTTACCGAATCATGACGTCGGCGAAGTCCTTACCGAGTTCTGACGGGTCGCCTCCACAAGCCGTCGGAGGCCCGGAATCCGGCTATGGTGCCGGTGATGTCCACTGTCCGGCTCGCCGAGCCTGCCACCGCCGCACCCGCTCCGAAGGGGCGCCGAGCCGACCTGATCGCCGTCGGGCTGGCGATGCTCGTGGTCGCCGCCGCGATCGCCGTCGGCCTCTATTACAACCGGCCCGGCTCCGACGTGGTGATCTACGCCTTCGCGCCGCCGCTGTTCGGGCTGTGGCTGCCGCATGTCGGCCCCGGGTCGATCGCCGCCGTCGTCCTCGCGATCCTGGTCGTCACCAGGGGGCCGGCCCTCGCCGCACGGCTGAGCTGGCGTCCGTTGCTCGCCCTCGGCTACGTGACCGCCTTGGCGTGGACGTTCTCGCTGGCGATGATCGACGGCTGGGCGCGCGGCTTCACCGGACGGCTCGCCACCGAACACGAGTACCTGCACGAGGTCCCCGGCATCACCGACATCCCGCGGATGCTGAGCGAGTTCTCCTCCCGCATCCTCGATTTCCAGCCGAACTCGTGGACGACGCACGTCTCCGGCCATCCGCCGGGCGCCACGCTGGTCTTCGTCTGGCTCGACCGCCTCGGACTGCAAGGCGGCGCCTGGGCGTCGACGCTCGTCGTGCTGGTCGGCTGCCTGGTCGTCGTCGCCGTACCGGTGACGCTTTCCGCGCTGGGCGAGCAGGACGCGGCGCGAACGGTCCTGCCGTTCGCCGTCCTGACACCGGGCGCGATCTGGATCGGTGTCTCCGCGGACGGCCTGTTCGCCGGGGTGACGGCGACCGGGATCGCGCTGCTCGCGCTCGCCACGCGACGGCGGATCCTCGCGCTCCCCGGCGGGTTGCTGCTCGGGTTCGGCCTCTTCCTGTCCTACGGCCTCGTGCTGCTGGGCGTGATCGTGGCGGCCGTCGTCGTGCTGACCCGCCAGTGGCGGATCCTGCTCTTCGCCGCGCTCGGCGTCGCCGTCGTGGTCGTGGCGTTCGCACTGGCCGGGTTCTGGTGGCTGGACGGCTATCACCTGGTGGTCGAGCGCTACTACCAGGGGATCGCGACGCTGCGTCCGTACTCCTATTGGGTGTGGGCGGATATCGCCGCGGTGCTGATCGCGATCGGTCCGGCCGTGATCGCCGGGACGCGACGGGCGGGCGCGGCGTTCCTCGCCGAACCGAAACGGTCGTTCCGCGACCCCGTCACCCTGATCGTGGCGGCCGCCGTGCTGGCGATCGCGTTCGCCGACCTGTCCGGCCTGTCGAAGGCGGAGGTCGAACGCATCTGGCTACCGTTCGAGGTGTGGCTGCTGCCCGCGGTGGCACTGCTGCCGTCGCCGGGACGGCGGTGGTGGCTGGCCGCTTCGGCGGCCACGGCGCTGGTGGTGAACCATCTGGTGCTGACTAGCTGGTGAGGTGGGTGCGATGACAGAGCAGGGCCGCGTGCTCGTGGTCGACGACGACGAGACCGTGCGAGACGTCGTCCGTCGGTATCTGGAGGTCGCGGGCTTCGAAGTCGAGGTCGCCGGCGACGGCACCGAGGGGCTGCGGCTGTTCTCCGCGACCGGCCCGGACCTGGTGGTGCTCGACGTCATGATGCCCGGCCTCAACGGGCTCGAGGTCTGCCGACGGCTTCGGCAGGTGAGCCAGGTGCCGGTCGTCATGCTGACGGCGCTGGGCGAGGAGGAGAACCGGATCGCCGGGCTCCAGCTCGGCGCCGACGACTACGTCACGAAACCCTTCAGCCCCAAGGAACTCGCGTTACGTGTGGCGTCCGTGCTGAGGCGCGCCCGGATGCCGCGTCCCGAACCGCCGGCGCGCGAGCTCGCCGACGGGAACCTCGTCCTGCAGATGAACGCCCGGCAGGCGAACCTCGGCGGCGTCGAACTTCCCTTGACCAGCCGGGAATTCGACCTGCTCGCGTTCTTCCTCGCGCATCCCGGTGTGGCGTTCTCCCGCGCAGATCTGCTGGAGAAGGTCTGGGGCTGGGACTTCGGCGACCAGTCCACCGTGACCGTCCACGTCAGACGGTTGCGGGAGAAGATCGAGCGGGATCCCGCCAAACCCGTCCGCGTAGCCACCGTCTGGGGCGTCGGCTACCGCTACGACCCGGTGCGGCCATGATCGGCTCCGGGGAGTCCTTCGGCGAGATGCTGGCGCACGCCTGGCACATCCTGCCGTTCGCGCTGCTGTTCGCGCTGCCGGTGGTCCTGCTCGGCGTAGTGGCGTTGTACCTGCTCAGGCGGGGTTCGCTGGCCAGCACGATGACGATCCTCGTGCTGATCCCGGTGCTCGCGACGCTGACCGCGGTGCTCGGCATCAGCGGGTTCATGTTCACCCCCGCGCTGACCACCATGACGCTGGTCTGCCTGCTGGTCGCGCTGGTGACCGTGCCGCCGGCGCTCGCGCTCGGCCGCGCGATCGCGCGCCGCAGTGTGTGGGAGCGCGAGGCACGGGAACGGGAACGCGCGGCCGAGGCGTCGCGGCGCGAACTGGTCGCGTGGATCAGTCACGACCTGCGGAGCCCACTGGCCGGGATCCAGGCGATGGCCGAGGCGGTCGCGGACGGCGTCGTCGCCGAGCCGATCGAGGTCACCGACTACGCGCGGCGCATCAGCGGCGAGACCACGCGGCTTTCCGGCATGGTCGGCGACCTCTTCGAGCTGTCGCGGATCACCGCGGGCGCGCTGCAACTGACCATGGCCTCCGTGCCGCTGCGCGACGTCGTGAGCGACGCCGTCGCCGCGCAGGCGCCACTCGCCGAACAGAAACGCGTGCGGATGGTCGAGAACGCGAACGTCTGGCCGGTCGTCTCCGGGAGCGATCCGGAGCTGGCGCGGATCGTGCGCAACCTGGTGTCCAACGCCGTCCGGCACACACCGCCGGACGGCACGGTCGCGGTCCAGATCGGCATCGAAGGCGGCGAGGCGCTGCTTGCCGTCGACGATGGCTGCGGCGGCATCCCCGACGACGAGATCGGGCGCGTCTTCGACGTCGCGTTCCGCGGGACCCGGGCGCGGACTCCCGAACGGGGTGGGCTGGCGAGCGGCGGCGGACTCGGGCTGGCGATCGCGAAGGGACTCGTCGAGGCCCATCGCGGCCGCATCGGCGTCCGCAACCACGGCCCCGGCTGCCGGTTCGAGGTCCGCCTGCCGCTCGCCACGGCCTAGAAGCGCAGAAAGCCCATGTCGGGGAAGTGCGCGGGCGCGATGACGGCGCCGGTCTCTTCGGCTTCGGCGAGGAAGCGCCGCCTGGTGCGGAGGGCGAGATCCGGGTCGAGGTCGCCGAGGAATCCGATCGTGGGATCCGTCAGCTGCGCGGGCGTGTGCAGGACATCGCCGAGCAGGAGGAGACGCTCGTCGTCCGCGGTGATTTCGAGAACGTAGTGGCCCGGCGTGTGACCGGGGGCGTGGCGCGCGACGATCCCCGGCGCGATCGGGACGGTGTCGCCACCGATCGCCTCGGTCAGACCCGCGCCCCGGGCGGTCTCCATGCCGACGCGGCCCCATTCGCCGGTCCCGGCGGGGGTGATCAGCGCTTCCCAGTCGAGTTCTCCGAAGAGGATCTGCGTGCCGGGGAAGGTCAGCTCGCCTTCGGGGGCGATCCAGCCGATGTGGTCGTTGTGCAGGTGGGTGAGGAAGACGGTGTCGATCTCGGCGACCGGGCACCCGGCCTTGTCCAGCGCGGCCGCGAGGTCGCCGCCCGTGCCCATCGGCGGGGTGGGGTCGCCCTTGGCCGGGGTCATTCCCTTGGGGAACGCGAACTCGCGCGGGCCGAGCCCGGTGTCGACGAGGATCGTGCGGCCGTTGCCGCGGATCAGGTACGCGCCGGTCGGGACGTGCACGGTGCCGTCCTCGTCGAGCACCTCGGGGTGGACCTCCGGGTCGAGACCGGGGAGGAACGCCGTCGGCAGCCTGATCAGGCCGTCCCCGAGCGCCTCGATCTCGATATCTCCGACGGTGATGCCCACTCGAACCCCCATGAAGTCGTTTCCGTTGCCGGGAAAGACAACCGAGCGGGGGCCGGGTCTGTTCCCGGTTTCAGGGACCGACCGGTTCCCGCAGCTCAGCGGTGGCGAAACCGGCGATCCCCTCGGCGAATCCCGTCCGCGCGGTGAAGCCGAGCAGCCGCTCCGCACGGGCGGGGTCGGCGACGACATGCCGGACGTCGGCGGGCCTCGCGCCACCGACGACCTTCGGAGTGGGTCCGTCGCAGGCCTTCGCGAGTTCTTCGGCCAGTTCGCCGACGGTGTGCGGCTGCCCGGAACAGATGTTCAGCGGGGTGAGGTCGGCTTCGGGGCCGTCGGTGCGCAGCGCCAGGAGGTTCGCCCTCGCGACGTCGTGGACGTGGACGAAGTCCCGCTGCTGCCTCCCGTCCTCCAGCACCATGGGCGCTTCGCCGCGAAGCAGGGACGACCGGAACAGGGACGCGACACCGGCGTACGGGGTGTTCTGCGGCATCCGGGGGCCGTAGACGTTGTGGTAGCGCATCGCCCAGACCGTCCCGCCGATCTGCCGTGCCCACGCGGCCGCCAGGTGTTCTTGCGCGAGTTTGGTGGCGGCGTAGGTGCTTCGCGGTTGTAGCGGAGCGTCTTCGGGGACGAGCTGCCAACCGAGTTCGGCGCCGCAGGCCGCGCACGTGGGCTCGAAGCAGCCGGCGTCCACATCGGACTGTCTGCGCGGCGACGGAGGCACGATCCCGTGGATCGGGCATTCGTAGCGGCCTTCGCCGTAGACGACCATCGACGAGGCCAGGACCAGTTTCCGGACCCCGGCCCGGTGCATCGCCGCGAGCAGCACGGCGGTGCCGTAGTCGTTGTTCAGTGCGTACGACGGCGCGTCGGACGGGTCGATCCCGTGTCCGACGACGGCCGCCTGGTGGCAGACCGCGTCGACGCCGTCCAACAGTTCGGCGACCAGTTCCGTGTCGGTGACGTCGCCGCGCAGGAACCGGTGGCGTCCGGTGTAGCCGGGTGGGCGCGACGAGCCGTGCGCGGTGCGCAGAAGGTTGTCGAGGACGACGACGTCGTCACCGCTTTCGGACAGCAGATCGGCGATATGGGAGCCGATGAACCCGGCCCCGCCGGTTACCAGTGTTCGCACCTTTCCGACGCTAGGGGCGGTCTTCGCCCTCGGCCCCGGATCCGCCGCTCATGTCAGGGAATCGTCACAACTCGTGGCCCGTGACACCGCGGGAGCGAAGATCAGGCGAAACCGGATACGGTGTGCCTATGGAACGGAGCGCACAACGGCTGGGCCGCGCACTGGTGGTCATCGTGGACGACCGAGTCGCCCACGGCGAACACGAGGACAACACGGGACCGCTGGTCACGGAGCTGCTCGAAGAGGCGGGGTTCATCGTCGACGGTGTCGTCGTGGTCGAGGCCGAGACGGCCGCGATCCGCAACGCGCTCAACACCGCGGTGATCGGCGGTGCCGACCTGGTGATCACCGTCGGCGGCACGGGGGTCTCCCCGCGTGACCGCACGCCCGACGCGACGGCCGGTGTGCTCGACCGCCCGATCCCGGGTATCGGCGAGGCCTTGCGCGCGTCCGGCCTGGCCGCCGGTGCGGTGGACGCGGGTATCTCCCGCGGGCTCGTCGGCGTCTCCGGCAGCACGCTGGTGGTCAACCTCGCGGGCTCTCGCGCGGCCGTCCGCGACGGCATGGCGACGCTCTCGTCGCTCGTGCCGTACGTGATCGACGAGCTTTCCGGACTCGAAGAGGCCTGAGCTTTGGCGGAAGACGACAAAGGCCCTTCCGCGGCCGCCCAGCGACGCCGGGTGGACGAGATCTTCGGCGACGTCCTGCCGGAGACGACGTCCGATGAGCGGGAACCGGGGCAGCGCACCCCGGACCCCGACTCGTGGTACCTGGAGAACCGGCCGCCTCACCACGACCGGTGATCCGGATCAGCCCTGGCGGTTCTGCTGCGCGCGCAGCAGGTCGCGGATCTCGGTGAGCAGCTCGACGTCGGTCGGCTCCGTCGGGCCCGCCTCCTCGCCGCGCTTGCGCCGCTCCTGGATGTGCTTGACCGGCAGCACGATCACGAAGTAGACGACAGCGGCCACCAGCACGAAGTTGATCGCCGCGTTGATCACGCCGCCGAAGTCGAGGAACGTCGCGTCGTTCGCGCTGAGGATGTTGAACCCCAGCCCCTTCGCGGCGTCCGAGCCGCCGATGGTGTTGATCAGCGGCTTGATCAGGCCGTTCGTGAACGCCGTGACGATGGACGTGAACGCCGCGCCGATGACGACCGCGACCGCGAGATCGACGACGTTCCCGCGCATCAGGAAGTCCTTGAAACCCTTGAGCAAGACGCTCTCCTCTTCACCTGGGACGGTTCGCCGACCGTCCCTTGCCGTACCGGGGGGACGCAGGCGCCCGCCGCCGCAGGGGCAGGCGCGAGCTAGCGGAGGGTAACCGTTATGGAACGTTCGAGCGAGGTGGCGGCCACCCGTGTCGCGATCCCGGAGGGCAGGGAAAGCAGCACCAAAGGTCCCTTGCTCCCCGTTTCGAGGTTCCTGGCCTCGGCGTTCCCCGGCGCGCCGACGGCCGCCACGACGGCCATGCTGGCCAGCACAAACGCCTCTTGCCCCGCCTCCCCGCCGGCGACGACGTCGACCCGCTGACCCGGTCTCAGAAGTTCCGCGACGGCGGCGTCGGCCAGCCTCACCGGCACAGTTGAACTTTCGGGATCACCCGTTCCGGGGATGACGGCTCCCACCAGACGGACGTCGGTCACCGGCTCGCCCGCGCGGGCCGCCCCGACGAGTAACCGACCCTCGACCGACCCGGTCTGGGTGGCGGCGCCCTGTGGACGGACGTCGTCCGGGAGTTCGACGACCTTGAGGTCTCCGGCACGGAGCAGCGCCCCGGCCGGGAGGTCACGGGCGGAGACGACGGTGGGCGTGCCGGGCGCGCCGCGGGCGGAGGCGGGCAGGAACAACGCGACCAGGCCGCTGAGCAGCAGGGAGAGGGCAAGCCAGCGACGAAGCAGCCTCGCCGGCCTGCCGCGGAGTCTTCGCAGGTCGGGTAGATCGTGGAGCACGGGATTCCCCCTCGTCGATCGGTGGTGACGCCGTCGACGCTAGGGGCCTGTGCCGGACCCGGAAAGAACGAAAACCCCCGGCTGTGGATAACCGGGGGCCTGTGGACAACTCGGGACGTCAGGAAGCGGCGGCGGCCGTTTTCGTCGTACCCGTGGAGGAGGATGGCGCGCTCTTCGTCTCGGTCTTCGACTCGGACTTCGACTCCGACTTGGTCTCGGTCTTGGCCGGGGTCGACGCCGAGGTCGTGTTGGCCTTCGAGTCGCGCGAATCGTTGCGGTAGAAACCGCTGCCCTTGAAGACCACGCCGACCGAGCTGAAGACCTTGCGAAGCGGGCCCGAGCACTGCGGGCACACGGTCAAGCTCGCGTCGGAGAACGACTGCACGGCCTCGAAAGCGTGGTCGCATTCCTTGCAGGCGTACTGGTAGGTGGGCACTGCTGCTCCTTCGTGCATTGGCACTCAGCCGACAAGAGTGCTAACACAACACGGTACCGGCGCATTCCGGCGCTGGTCAAACAAGGTTTCCCAAGCTCACACCACAGCCTGGTCACAGTGTCTGTTCCGTCCGTGTTCCGCGCCGGACCGAGATCGGCTGTCGTCCAGGTTACGGGGCGGCCCGAGCCCGGCGATCTCCGAGACTGCGATCCGGAGGTCGTGAGTGGTAAGGACGGTTAGAACCGTCCTTACCACTCACGACCCGTTTCTCGGCGGAAGGTGGGTCACCATGCCGGACCAAGCGAACGATCCCTTCGGCGGCCGACAGCCGACCAGCCACGAGCGCATGACGGGTCTGCCCTGGGACGCGTCGTACCACGAAGGCCCCGCGCCCTGGGACTTCGGCGGTCCGCAGCCGGCGATCGTGCGGGCCGCGCCGAGGTTCACGGGAACAGTGCTCGACGTGGGGTGCGGGGTCGGCGAGAACGCGCTCCACCTGGCGGGGCTGGGGCTTGAGGTCCTGGGTGTCGACGTCGCCGAGACGGCGCTGAGGAGCGCGCGCGAGGAGGCCCGGCGGCGCGGCCTCGAAGTGGAGTTCGCGACGGCGGACGCACTCCGGCTGGCGGGGTTGAAGCGGCAGTTCGGCACGGTGCTCGACTGCGGGCTCTTCCATACCTTCGATGCCGACGAGCGCCTGGCGTACGCCGAAAGCCTCAAAGCGGTTACCAAGGGAACGCTGTACGTCCTTTGTTTCGGCGATGAAGGCGAGAATCCCGGCCCGCACCCGGTCAGCCGCGAAGACCTCACGACCGCGTTCCGAACGGGGTGGCGGATAACCGCTATCGAGAAGGAGCGCGTCAGGACTAGGTTCCACGACGAGAACGGCGCGCCGGCCTGGTTCGCGACGATCGAAAGAGAGTCACCGTGAGCGAGCTCCGAGACCTCCTGACCGACACCGTCGCCCGCGTGGCCGACTACCGCGAGCGCGTGGCCGGAAGTCCGGTCTTCCCGCGGGGAACGGACATCCGGGAAGCGCTCGGCGAGCTGCCCGAGAAACCCACGCCGCCGACGGACGTCATCGGCAAGCTGGCCGCTGCGGTCGAGCCCGCGCTGGTGGCGACCACGGGGCCGAGGTACTTCGGGTTCGTGACCGGCGGGGCGCTCGACGCGGCGACGGCCGCGGACGTCTTGGCGACCGGATGGGATCAGAACGCCTTCAACCAGGCCACCTCGCCGGCCGCGGCGATCGTCGAGGACGTCGCGGGCGGCTGGCTGAAGGACGTGCTCGGGCTGCCGTCCACCGCGTCGTTCGGGTTCGTGACCGGCGGGCAGGGCGCGAACACGGTCGGCCTGGCCGCCGCGCGGCATCACGTACTGGCGCGGGCCGGATGGGACGTCGAGCGCCGCGGGCTGCACGGGGCACCTCCGCTGACGGTGATCGCGAGCGAGGAGCGCCACGCGACGATCGACCGGTCTCTGCGCTTTCTCGGGTTGGGCACCGACTCCGTCGAAAAGGTACGTGCGAACGACCAAGGGGCGATCGACGTGGCCGCCCTCGAGAGCGCGCTCGACGGACCCGCAATCGTTTGCCTTCAGGCGGGCAACGTGAACAGTGGCGCGTTCGACGACTTCGGCGCCGCGATCCGGATCGCCCATGAGCACGACGCCTGGGTGCACGTCGACGGCGCGTTCGGGCTCTGGGCGGCGGCGAATCCGGCGACCCGGCAACTCACGAAGGGCGTCGAGGCGGCCGATTCGTGGGCGGCCGACGGGCACAAGTGGCTCAACGTTCCCTACGACAGCGGGTACGTCTTCTGCGCCCACCCCGAGTCCCACGCCGCCGCGATGTCCTTCACCGCCGCGTATCTGACCGGCCACGGCGATGGTGGTTCGAGGGCCCCGAGCGATTTCGTGCCGGAGTCCTCCCGGCGGGCGCGGGGGTTCGCGACGTGGGCGGCGCTCAGCGAGCTGGGACGCACGGGGGTCGCGGAGCTGATCGAGCGCTGCTGCGCGCTCGCCCGGCGCTTCGCGGAGCGGCTCACGGCGGCGGGCATCGCCGTCGTGAACGACGTCGTGCTGAACCAGGTCCTCGTCGGCTTCGGTGAAGACACGGACCGCGTCGTCGAGGCCGTTCAGAAGTCCGGCGAATGCTGGATGGGCGCGACCACCTGGCACGGACGACGTCTGATGCGCATCTCCGTCTCGGCGTGGAGCACGACCGAGGCGGACGTCGACCGCAGTGTCGCCGCGATTCAGGCGGCCTGGGCGTCCGTCGCGTCCAGGGGATAGGCGTAGCTCGCCCCGCCGAGACGACGCGCGGTCGCGTGCAGGGCGGCGTTGGCCTCCCGCATGCGTTGCAACGTCACGAGATCTCCGGGCGGCGCCGTCCGCTGGACGCCGAACAGCACGGTGTGCGGATCCCGCGCCTTCGGGACGTGCGGCGCGGTGATCCGCGCGGTCGGGAACAGATAGAGGAGCACGCTGCCGCCGACGCCGAGCATTTCGGGTGTCAACTCGGCCAGCGCGGAGGCAAGCACCTGCCCGGCCGAAGCTCCTGGCAGGAGGACGTTCGCTCGCGGATGCGGGTGGTACCACGAACCTGTCGACCGCAGCCGCGCTTCGATCGGCAGGATCCGGTCGACGAACTCGCGGTAGGTCGCCTCGACGATCTCGGCGGAATCGTGCCGAAGGTCGTCGATCGGCGGTGACTGCGCGGAAACCGCTTCCAGGACGAAACGCCAGCGGCCGTCGGCGTACTGCGCCTGGCCGTCGACGTGGTCGAAACGGAGCTCGTCCACCAGTCGCCGCTGGTCTTCCAAGTACGCGCCGAGATCGTGGTAGGTCAGGCGATGCCGCCGGACCTTCGAGGGCGCGCGGGTCAGCGCGACGGTGGCGCGCGTGATGATCCCGTGCCGCCCCTGCGTCCCGCGCACGGCGTCGAAGAGCGCCGGGTTGGTGGTGGGCGAGCAGGTCACCAGCTCACCGTCGGGGGTGACGACGTCGAGGTCGTGGACGTTGTCGGCCTGCGATCCGTACCGGTGGCTCGCGCCGCCGAAACCGCCGGTCGAGAGCAGGCCGCCGACGGAAAGCTCCAGGTAGTCGGGGAGGACCGGCGGGACGGTGCCGCTGCGGAGACTCGTGTCTACGACCGCGCGCCAGCGTGCGCCGGCGTCCACGCTGATCCGGTCCGGGCCGAACGGGCGGACCCCGCCCAGTGTCGACATGTCGATGGCGATTCCGCCGCTGACCAGCGCCTGGCCGTCGACCGAATGCCCGGCACCGCGGGGGACGACCGGGATTCCGTGCGCCCGGCCGAATCGGACGAGTGTCGCCACGTCGACCGCGGTGGCCGGGAAGGCGACGGCGAGCGGCCGCCGGTGGACGTGGCCGCCGAAGTCCCGCTCAGCGTCCGCGAGGTCACGTTCGCGGACGCTGAGCGTTCCGGCGAGTTCGGGCAGTGCCACGGCTCCGCGTCCGGGGATCGGCAGCCGGGGTTCGAAATCGTGGTGTGCCACGGGTTGCGACCTCCGGTCCGGGGAACGGCCCTCTCCTCGGTGAACGACGATAATCGCCGCGAACGGTGCCCGGCCTCTTCCCGATTGCGCGACCCGGTGTCCATAAAGGACATATCGGATCCGAGCAGTCGTGAATAAGCCCCCGCACGCCTTTCGCCCCTAGCCTGACCGGAGGGCGAAAGGAGCACAAATGTCGGTCGACGAAGCAGGGCGCGTCGGGCTGAGGGCGTTGGCGGATCTGGCGACACCGATGGCGGTACGGGTGGCGGCCACCTTGCGGGTCGCCGACCACATCGCCGACGGGGCACGCACCCCGGCCGAACTCGCCGCGGTCACCGGCACGCACGCGGGGGCGCTGGACCGCCTGCTGCTGCACCTGGTCACCGTCGGCCTGTTCACCAGGGACGACGGGGGCGCCTACGCGGTGACAGCCGTCGGGGAACAGCTCCGGGACGGCCATCCGCGCAGCAAACGGAAGTGGCTGGACATGAACGGCGCAATCGGCAAGGGCGACCTGAGTTTCGTCGACCTCGCGCACGCCGTGCGGACCGGTGAGGAGTCGTATTCGGTGCGCCACGGCGTCCCGTTCTGGGACGACCTCAGCGGGGACGCGGAACTTTCGGCGTCGTTCGACGCGCTGATGGGACACCACATCGCGCTGGACAACTCCGGCATCGTCGACGCCTACGACTGGGCGAGCCTCGGGCACGTGGTCGACGTCGCGGGTGGCAGCGGCGCGCTCCTGGAAGCCTTGCTGACCAAGCACTCCGGCTTGCGGGGCACGCTGGTGGACCTGCCGGGGCCGGCGGCGAACGCGCGTGAACGGTTCGCGGACAGCGGATTCGCCGACCGGGTCGACGTCGTACCGGGCAGCTTCTTCGATCCGCTGCCCGCCGGAGCCGACGCGTATGTGCTGTCGGCGATCATCCATGACTGGGACGACGAGCCGTCCGTCGAGATCCTGAAGCGGTGCGCGGAAGCGGCCGGGGACGACGGCGTCGTCCTGCTCGTCGAGGCGATCGGTTCCGACGGCGAGACCCCGAACACCGGGATGGACCTGCGCATGCTGATCTACAACGGCGGCAAGGAGCGCGGACTGTCCGAACTGTCGGAGCTGGCGCGGATGGCCGGGCTCAGGGTGCGCGGGACGCACAAGGTGGGGCAGAAGTCGTACATGTCCATTGTGGAATTGGTCAAGGCGTAGGCGAAGTTCCGTGAAGGCCTCCTTTACTACCTTCAGGGTAGGGAAGGAGGCCTTCACGGACTTTCAGGCGGCGTCGGCGGCCAGGCGAGAGGCGATGTCCGCGCGCAGGGCCTTCTTGTCGACCTTGCCGATGCCGGTGGCGGGCAGCTCGTCGACGACGACCAGGCGTTCCGGCAGCTTGAACCGGGCCGCGCCGGCGGCGAGCATCAGCGCGTGGACGTCCGGCAGGGACACGGGTTTCGTGGCCACCACGTAGAGACAGACGACCTCGCCGAGTTCCGCGTCCGGCATCGCGACCGCGGCCGCGTGCTCGACGCCGGGGACGTCCAGGGCGAACGTCTCGACCTCCTCGGCGTTGATCTTCTCGCCGCCGCGGTTGATGACGTCCTTCTCCCGCCCGGAAACCACCAGGTAACCCTCGGGCGTCACCCGCACGATGTCGCCGGTGTTGTACCAGCCGTCGACGAACGACCGCGCGTTCAGCTCCGGCGAGCGGTAGTAGCCGCGCGTCGTGTACGGTCCGCGGACCAGCAGGATTCCCGGCTCACCAGGGGGAACCGGCGAGCCCTCTTCGTCCACCAGGAGGATTTCGTCGTGCGGTGAGATCGGTCTGCCCTGAGTGTGCAGGATGAGCTCGTCGGGATCGTCGAGCCGGGTCAGGCACAGCAGTCCTTCCCCCATCCCGAAAACCTGCTGCAACGTACAACCGAGTTCGGGACGCACCCGCGCCGCCAGCGCGGGATCCAGCTTGGCCGCGCCGATCTGGATCATCTCCAAAGTGGACAGATCCAAGCCGGGTTCGGAGTCCAGGTACTCGATCCATCGGTGCAGGATCGCCGGCACCGCGGACGTCGCGGTGATCCGCTCCCGCTCGATCAGCGGCAACGCCTGTTGCGGTGCCGGGGAGGGCGCGATGACGACCCGGCCGCCGGACAGCAGCGCGCCGAGGATCCCCGGCCCGGTGTTGGCGAATCCGTGTCCCAGCGGCAGCACCACCAAATACGAGGTGTCCGGCCCGAACCCGCAGATCTCCGACGCCGTCTTGATCATGTAGCTCAAGTCGTTGCCACTGCGCGGGATCAGCTTCGGCAGCCCGGTCGTACCTCCCGAAAGCAGGAAGGTCGCGACGGCGTCGCCGTTCGGGGCGGCGGCGTCGAGCGCCTGCGAGACCTCGACGGGCTCGTCCGAAACGAACTGTGCGCGAAGGTCGATGTTGCCCGGGGCGACGTCTTCGCCGACCACGAAAACGAGCCCGTCAGGCAGTACCTCGCGAGCCAGGGCCTGGTGATCGAATCCCTTGTAGACGTCCGGGACGACGATCGCGGTCGCCTCCGCGTTCGCGAGGATGCCGCCGATCTCGTGCTCGCGGAACTGCGGCATCGTCCACACCGGAACCGCGCCGAGCCGCAGGCAGGCGACCGTGGTGACGACGAATTCCCAGCAGTTCGGCAGCTGCACGACGACCCGGTCGTCACCGCCGACCCCGAGCGCGCTCATCCGGATCGCCGCGCCGTCCGCCTTGGCCAGCAGTTCCCGGAACGTCAGCCGCACGTCGCCGTCGACCAGGCAGACCTCGTCCGGATACTTGCGCGCGGTCTCGGCCAGATGCGTTCCCAGCGACCGGCCTTCCCAATAGCCCTCGGCGAAATAGCGGTCCGCGTCGCGTCTCGGCCACGGCACGACCCCCGTCCCGGTCGACCGCCCCGCTGCTCCCGGCATGGCTTGCCCTCCTCCGATATCGGTCCCGTCCGGACACTAAGGACGTGACCCGCGCGCGGGCGTCTCGAACCTTGCGCTCGCACTCGTGGATCGCTCGAGGATTCCGCGCAAGCAGTCGAGGAGATGCCGGAGCGAGGCGCCAGGGCAGACGCTGTCCGTACAGCGAGGCGCCGGAACTTTGTGTTGTCTCCGCCTCAGGCGGGCTATTTCGAGGAGCGAGGACTTGAGCGAGTACAAAGCACCCGACGAAGCCATTGCGATCATCGGTATGAGTTGCAGGTTCGCTCCAGACCTCGACTCCCCGGAGAAGTTCTGGGAGTTCCTTGCCGATGGTAAGAGCACCGTCACCGACATGCCCGAAAAGCGCTGGAAGTCCTACGCGGCGAGCAGCCCGCAGGCGACCGCGATCCTGAGGGGGACCACGATCCGCGGTTCCTTCCTCGACGACATCGAGGGGTTCGACGCCGACTTCTTCGGCATTTCACCGCGTGAGGCGGACTTCCTCGACCCGCAGCAGCGGTTCATCCTCGAACTGGCCTGGGAAGCGCTGGCGGACGCGGGCGTTCCGCCGCTTTCACTGCGCAATTCCGACGCCGGTGTGTTCGTCGCCGCGAACTCGAACGACTACGGCCGCCGCCTGCTGGAGGACATTCCCCTCACCGGCGCGTACGCCGTCAACGGCACGACTTTCTACGGGATCGCGAACCGCGTTTCGTACTTCCTCGACGTGCGCGGCCCGAGTATGGCCGTCGACACCGCCTGCGCCGGTTCGCTGACCGCGCTGCACATCGCCGCGCAGAGCCTGCGCACCGGCGAGACGTCGATCGCGCTCGTCGGTGGCGTCAACATCATGGCCACCCCGGCGCTGAACGTCGCGCTGCAGGGGGCCGGCGCGATGTCGCCGGACGGCACCAGCAAGGCCTTCGACAAGAACGCCGACGGCTACGGCCGCGGTGAGGGTGCCGGCGTCATCGTGCTGAAGCTGCTTTCGGACGCGATCCGCGACGGTGACCCGATCCAGGCCGTCATCCGCGGCAGCGGCGTCTTCCAGGACGGCCGCTCCGAGGGCATGATGGCGCCGAACGCCGAGGCGCAGGCCCATATGCTGCGTGAGGTCTACGAGCGTGCGGGCGTCGATCCGTCCACTGTGGACTACGTCGAGGCGCACGGCACCGGCACCCCGACCGGCGACGGCGAAGAGGTCGAGGCGCTGGCCGCCGTCATCGGCGCCGTGCGGTCCGAGGAGAACCCCTGTCTGGTCGGTTCGGTGAAGCCGAACATCGGGCACGTCGAGGGCGGCTCCGGGATCACCGGCGTGATCAAGACCGTGCTGGCGCTGCGCAACGAGCAGATCCCGCCGAGCCTGCACACCGAGCCCAACGAGGCGATCTCGGACCCGAGCTCGGGGCTGAAGCTCGTCGGCGAGACCACCCCGTGGCCCGCCGGTGAGAACACCCGCCGCGCCGGTGTCTCCAGCTACGGCGTCGGCGGCACCATCGCCCACGTCGTCCTCGAAGAGGGCCCGGCGCGGCCGGAAAGCAAGTCGGGTAAGGGAACCAGTGACGGCACGCGGAAGGTCTTCCCGATCTCCGCGATGTCGGAGGCCGGTCTGCGCGCGCTCGCCGGTTCCGTCGCGGACTGGATCGACGCGAACCCGCAGGCGTCCCTTTCTTCGATCGGGTACACGCTTTCGCGGCGTCGTTCGCACCTTCCCCAGCGCGGCACGGTCATCGCCGCCTCCACCGAGCAGCTGGCCGAGCGACTCCGCGCGCTCGCCGTCGACGAGCCCGCGTCCGGCATCCTGCTGGCCCGCGCGGGACAGCAGACCGACGGCGCGGTGTGGGTCTTCTCCGGGCACGGCTCGCAGTGGTCCGGTATGGGCCGTCAGCTGCTCGCCGAGCACGCCGGATTCGCCGGCGTCATCGACGCGCTGGCCGGTGTCTACCGCGAGGAACTGGGCTGGACGCCGCGCGAGGCGATCCTCGACGGCGGCCCGTGGACCGCGGCGCACGTCCAGGCGCTGACCTTCGCCATGCAGGTCGGCCTGGCCGAGGTGTGGCGTAGCCGGGGCGTCAAGCCGAGCGCCATCATCGGGCACTCCGTCGGCGAGATCGCCGCCGCGGTGGCCGCCGGAACGCTCGACCTGCTCGAAGCCGCCCGGTTCGCCTGCCGCCGCGCGGCCGCGTTGCAGCGGCTGGAGGGCGACGGCGGGATGGTGCTCGCGAGCCTGTCCTTCGCCGAGGTGGAGGCCAAGCTCGGCGACCGCCCCGATCTCGTCGCCGCGATCTCCGCGAGCCCGACGTCGACCGTCATCTCCGGCGACAAGGGCGCGATCGCGGAACTCGTCACGCGGTGGCGTGAAGAGGAAATCGACATGCGCGTCGTCGACACGGACATCGCGTTCCACAGCACCCACGTGGACGCGGTGATCGAAGAGGTCGCGGCCGCCGCGCGTCAGCTCAACCCGCGGACGCCGACGGTCAGCCTCTACAGCACCGCGCTCACCGACCCGCGTTCCGACGCCGCGCGCGACGGGGACTACTGGGCGGGCAACCTGCGCAACCCGGTCCGCTTCGCCGAAGCGGTCGAGGCCGCCTTCGCCGACGGGCACCGCGTGTTCGTCGAGATCTCGTCGCACCCGGTCGTCTCGCACTCCATCATCGAGACCGCCGAGAGCCTCGGCATCGACGACCTGGCGGGCTGCGCCACGTTGCGCCGCAACACCGACGAGGTCGGCACGCTGCTGCACAACCTGGCCAAGCTGCACGTCCAGGGCGTCGAGATCGACTGGACGCGCGACTTCGCCGAGGGTGACCTGCTGGGCATCCCGGCGGCCGCGTGGCAGCACCGGCCGTACTGGATCTTCCCGGAGACCGGCGCCGACGCCGGCCTCGGCAGCGGGCACGACCCGGAGAGCCACAGTCTGCTGGGCGGCCGGATGACCGTGTCCGGCGCACCGTCGCGGCAGGTCTGGCAGACCCGGCTCGACATGGACAGCCGTCCGTACCCGCAGAGCCACGGCCTGGTCGGGGTCGAGGTCACCCCGGCGGCGTCGATCATCAACACCTTCGCGCTGGCCGCGGAGGAAGAGGTCGCGCCCGCGCTGACCGACATCGTGCTGCGCACCCCGCTCGCCGTGCAGCCCGCCCGTATCGTCCAGATCGTCAAGGAGGGCCGCTCGCTCGCGCTGGCCACCCGGATCGCGGACGAGACCAGCGCCGACAGCGACGAGTGGATCACGCACACCACCGCCACGATCGACACGGGCGCGAAGGCACCGGAGGGCCGGATCGAGTTCGCCACGATCCGCGACCGCCTGCCGTCCGGGTCGCTCACCAAGGCCGACGAGATGTTCGGCCGGATGGGTGTCGAGGGCTACGCGTTCCCGTGGGACATGAGCGAGCTGTACTACGACGACGTCGAGCAGCTCGCGCTGATGGACTGCGTCGCGCCGCCCGCGAAGCTGGCCACCAGCTGGGCGCACGTGATCGACGCGGCGCTGACGATCAGCGCGATGGTGGTCTCGCCCGGCCACGCCACCGTGCTGTGGATGTCGCGCGGCATCGAGAAGGTGGCCTGGAAGGGTGAGCCGCCCGCACGGATCATCGTGCACGCCACGCGTTCGCCGAAGTCGCCGGAAGACACCGTCGACGTGCTGGTCGCCAACGAGGACGGCGACATCATCAGCGAGGTCATCGGCCTGAAGTTCGCGGCGGTCGAGCACCTGGGCACCGCGGTCCTGCCGCGCGACCTGGTGCACGAGGTCTCCTGGCACGAGCTGCCCGAGCCCACGCTGGCTTCGGATCTCGACCAGATCGTCGTGGTCGGCCCGCCCGCCACCACCGGCACGCTGGTGGAGCAGTTCACCGCGGCGGGCGTCACCGCCACCGCGGTCGAGGTGGCCATCGACGGCGAACCGCTCGACCTCACCGCCGAACTGTTCGCGAACCCGGGCGCGGTTGTGGTCGCGCCTTCGCGGGCGGTGGAAGGCGAGCGGCTGGAGGACGCGACCGAACGAGCCACGTGGTCGCTCATCCGCACCTCGCAGCGGATCGCGGAACTGCAGGCGACATCGAAGGGCAAGGTCGCCACCCAGCGGATCTGGGCCATCACCAGCGGCGTCCGTCAGGGCACCGACGAGCGTTCGGTCGCACACGGCCCGCTGTGGGGCGTCGGCCGCATCATCGCCGGCGAGCACCCCGAACTGTGGGGCGGCACCATCGACGTCGAGCACTGCACGGCGTCGGACCTCGGTGCGCGGCTGATCGACGTCTTCCGCGGACCGGCCGGTGACGAGGACGTCATCTCGCTGACCGGCGAGGGCGCGGAAGTGGCCCGGTTGAGCCAGATCACCCGCAGCGCCGACGGTTCCCCGCTGCACTGCTCGCCTTCGGGCACGGTGCTGATCACCGGTGGCCTCGGCGGGCTGGGTCTGGAGGTCGCCCGCTGGCTGGTCGACCGCGGCGCCCGCCGCCTGCTGCTGGCCGGCCGCCGTGGCCTGCCGCCGCGCGCGGAATGGGCTTCGGTGACCGACCCGGACGTGCGGCACCAGATCGACAGCGTCCTCGGGCTCGAAGCGCTGGGTGTCACGGTCGGCGTGCTGGCGCTGGACATCACCGACGAGGACGCGGTCGCGTCGGCGCTCGCGCCGGGCGCGCTGGGCCTTCCGCCGGTGACGGGTGTCATCCACGCGGCCGGTGTGGTCAACGACGCGCTGGTGGACAAGGTCGACCAGGACGGGCTGCGCGACGTGTTCGCGCCGAAGGTCGGGGGTGCGCTGGTGCTGCACCGGCTCTTCCCGGCGGGCTCGCTCGACTTCTTCGTCCTGTTCTCCTCGTGCGGCCAGTTCGCCCGCCTTTCCGGGCAGGCGAGCTACGCGGCGGCCAACTCGTTCCTCGACGCGCTGGCCACGCACCGCAATTCGGGCGGCACGAGCGACACCATCAGCCTCGGCTGGACCGCCTGGCGCGGTGTCGGTCTGTCGCAGGACATCGCGACGACCATGCTCGAAGCGAACTCCCGTGGCCTGGAGGCCGTCTCCGCTTCGGAGGCGTTCCGGGCGTGGGCGTTCGGTGACCGGTTCGCCTCGGACTACCAGGCGGTGCTGCGGGTCCTGCCGACCCCGCCGCACCAGCGGAAGCTCCCGATGTTCCGCGAGCTCACGGTGGTCGACGAGAACGCGGAGGCCAACGCGGGCAACGGGTTCACCGTCGACTTCGCGAACCTGTCCGAATCCGACACTCGCGAGAAGGTCACCGGCGACGTCCGCGAGCAGGTGGCGGCGGAGCTGAACCTGGAGGCCGGTGACATCGAGCTCAAGCGGCCGCTGGTCGAACTCGGTGTCGACTCGGTGATGACGGTGGCGCTGCGGGTGCGGTTGCAGCGGCGCTACGGGCTGGACCTCCCGCCGACCATCCTGTGGGCCAAGCCCACCGTGGCCGCGGTGTCCGAGCACATCCACGACAGCCTCGCCGAACTGGCCGAGAGCGGCGAAAACCAGGCCGACGTGGCCTGATCCTCAGCAGAAGGGCGTGGGTGGCCTCCCCGGCCGCCCGCGCCCTTCGGCGCATCTTGGGAGAGGTGGCTCCATGGCCGTCGAACCGATCACCCGGTTCCTGCTCGCCGTCGGCGCGATCCTGCTGGTCAGCCATTTCTGCGGGGAGGTCCTGCGAAGAATCGGGCAGCCGCCGGTGCTCGGCGAGATCGTCGGCGGTCTCCTGCTGGGGCCTTCGGTGCTGGGCCTGATCTGGCCGGCGGGCGGCGCCTGGCTGTTCTCGCCGGAAGTACTGTCCAGTTTGGACAAAGCCGCGCAGCTCGGACTCGTCGTGTTCATGTTCCTGCTCGGCTGCGAACTGCGGACCGATCGGATCGAGCGGAAGTCGTTGGTGGGCGCGGTGGTCCTCGGTGGGATGGGGCTGCCGTTCGTCGCCGGGATCGGCGTCGCGTTCGCGGCCGCGTCCGTGCTGGCGGGAGCGGGGGCGCCGAAGGCGGGCTTCATACTGTTCTTCGCGCTCGCGCTGGCCATCACCGCCATGCCCGTGCTGGCGAGGATCCTCGTCGACCTCAAGATCGACCGTACCGGCCTCGGCGCGCTTTCCCTGACCAGCGCGGCGATCGGGGACGGCGTCGCCTGGCTCACCCTCACCCTGATCCTGGTGGGCACCGGCGCCCACGGCGGCGGAGACCCCGTCACGACGGCGATCCTGGCCGTGGTGCTGGTCGTGGTCACGCAGGTGGTCGTCCGGCGGGTGCTGAGCAGGCTGGTCACCCGGATCGAGTCCGACAAGGTGATGACCGTCGTGCTGCTCGTCGGCGCGATCGGCTTCGCCGTGCTGACCCAGATGCTCGGCCTGCACGCGCTGCTGGGCGCGTTCCTGTTCGGCACCGCCGTGCCGCGGGACTGCCCGGTGGTGGAACGGATCAGCGAGCAATTGCGGGGCTTCACCCTCGTCGTGCTGTTGCCGCTGTTCTTCGCACTGGTCGGCTTGAGCACGTCGATCGGCCTGCTGGGCTCGGATCTTTCGCATTGGCTGCTGTTCCTCGGGGTGCTGGTGGTCGCCCAGCTGACCAAGTTCCTCGGTGCCGGCGGCGCGGCCAGACTCGCGGGATTGCCCGCCGGACAGGCGATCCAGCTCGGCACACTGATGAACTGCCGCGGTGTCACGGAACTCGTCGTCGCCACGATCGGGCTGAAATACGGTCTCGTGAACCAATTGGGGTTCACCATTCTCGTTCTCGTCGCCGTGGTGACCACGGCGGTCACCGGTCCGTTGATGCGTTTTCTCATGCGTCGGGAAAAGCCCGTCGAGAAGCCGGAAATCTTCGAGATCGTCGGCAATTAAGAAGACGTTCCGCCCGGCGACGGACTGTCACGCTCGGTATCCGAGTAAGCGAGAAATCGAGGGACGGAGGAGCAGTGCAACCGCATCCCTGTGACTGCAGCCCGATGTGCGTGTTGAGGGCGACCAATCCGATGCAGATCCGGCCGACCCGCACGGGTGGCAAGACGTTCGCTTCGGCATCGGCTTATTGGAAGGCCGAGCCGGGCAGCGCGGATCTCGCGGGGCGGATCGTCCGGTACGTCGTGCTGGCCAACGACCCCGCGGTGCCGGACGTCGCCGCCGACTACTGGATGCACAGCGAACGCTACTACCGTGCCGTGGTCGATCCGCTCGAAGCCGTGATCGGACACGATCTCGCGTACCGGCGCCTCGTTTCGCAGCCGACGGACACGTTCGCCGAGCGCCGGCTCGAAGAGCGTGTCGTCGCGCTGCTCGACGAAAACCCCAGTCTGGCCGAGAAACTGGGGAACGAGGCCGACGCCGCGGACGACAACGTCTACATCAACTACTTCCGTGGACGGCTCTACGAACCGGAAGCCGAGACCGCCGGACTCGACCGGCTGATCGACCTCGCCGGAGGCGTGCGTTCGCGGCCGTCCGGAACCGGTGACGAGATCCTCGTCGTCGTCCCACTGTCCGATCGGGACGGAGCGGGCCGGATCCGGAACCTCACGGCCTGCCTGCTCGCGTTGCGCGATCAGACGTTCCCCTCGGACCGGTACCGGGTGACCGTCGTCGAGTTCGACGAGAAGCCGCGCTGGAAGCACGTCGTCGAGCCGCTGGCCGACCACTACGTGCACATCCAAGGCGAAGGCCTGTTCAACAAGTCCTGGACGCTGAACGTGGGCGTGCGGGAAACCCTTGGTGCCGCGCGAACCCTGTGCCTGCTCGACGCGGACATCCTGGTGGACCGGGAATTCCTGGAGCGCAACCACGCCCGGTTCGCCGACCAGCGGCACGACGCGCATCTGCCGCACACCGAAATGCTGTCCCTGGACGCGCCGTCGAGCGACTGGCTGATCGAACGACGCTGCGGTGAGAACACGCCGGAGGCGCCGCTGGCCGGAGCGCGCGGGTTGCTGCTGCGTGACGTCCCGGGTGCCTGTCTGTGGACACGGCCGGAGATCTTCACCCGCATCGGCGGCTTCGACGAGCGCTACAAGGGCTGGGGCGGCGAGGACGAGGACATGCTCTACCGCATCTCCGCGGCCGGGGACGTCACGCAGTACGACGACGTCTTCCTGCACCTGGCGCACCGGCGGCCGCCGATGCGCAACGCCGAGGGGAAGCCCTTCAACGCGCACGTGGAGGTGGGCAGCTGGACGGGCGAGTCCGGCTTCGGCGACGCCTCGGGCGTGGCGAGCGGCGATGAGTAGCGGGCTGGAAATCCACCCGGTGAAGGACGTGCGCCGCCAGCGGATCGCGATCTCCGGCATCTTCCTGATGGTCGGGATCATGCTCGGCACCTGGTTCGCGCGGGTGCCGCAGTTGCGAATCGAACTCGGGCTCAACTTCGCCGAACTCGGGATGGTGCTGCTCGCGCAGACCGTCGGCGTCCTGCTGGCCATGCAGCTGGCGGGACATCTGTCGAACCATCTCGACAGCCGGGCGGTCATCCGCGTCACCTCCGTCGTCCTGCCGTGGTTCCTGCCGCTGATGGCGGTGATGCCCGGTGCGATCACCGCCGGACTCGGCATGCTGACGTGGGGCGTCATCGCGGGTCTGCTCGACGTCTCCATGAACGCACAGGGCGTCGAGGTCGAGAAGCGGGCGCGGAGACCGGTGCTCAACAGCCTGCACGCGGTGTGGGGTATCGGCGCGCTGCTCGGTTCCGGTGGGACGGTGCTGGCGGTGCGCGCGGAGTGGTCGCTGCTCTCGCACTTCTGGCTCGTTTCGGTGGTCCTCGTCGTCATCGCGGCGGTGAGCGGCCGCTGGCTGCTGACGGAATCCCGCACCGCTTCGTCGTCGAAAACAGAGAAGGCGCCGAAGGTCGGTTTCTTCTCCGGTTGGACCCGTGCCGTGATCGTGCTCGGCAGTCTCGGCGCGGCGGTCGCACTCTGCGAAGGCGCGGTTTCCAGCTGGGGCGGCGTCTTCCTGAGCGAGCAACGCGGCGCCGCGGCGAACATCGCGTCGCTGGGCTACTTCGCGTTCATCGTGGCGCAGACCGGGACCCGGCTCGTCGGAGACCGGCTGCACCGGCGATTCGGTGCCGTGACGCTGGTGCGCTGGAGTATGGCGATGACCGCCGCCGGCGTACTGCTCGCCGTCATGGTGCACAGCGTGTGGTTCGGGCTCGCCGGGCTCGCGATGGCGGGAATCGGGCTCGCCGTGGCGATCCCGATCATCTCCAGCGCGGTCGGGCACGGCACGAAGTCCAACACCAGCCTCGCGATCGCGCGGTACAGCACGCTGCACAACGCCGGCGTACTGGCCGGTCCGGCGATCTTCGGCTGGCTGGCGCAGACGTTCGGGATCAGCACCGCGCTGACGCTCCTGCTGGTGCCGTTGGGCTTGATCGTGGTCTTCGCTTCCGCCACCGCTCCCGCTTCGGTGCGCTCCCTGGCGGCCTCGGAGCCCTCGGAGCCCTCGCCGGAGCCGGTTCCTCGCGCCGCGTAGCCCTGCCGGCGGACCGCGCTGGGCCGGGGTGGTCGTGAGTGGCGATTCGGGTTCTAACCCGAATCGCCACTCACGACCAACTGGACCGGCGCGTTCTCAGTCGTGCAGGGTCGGGCGGTAGATGAGTTCCAGGGTGCCGCCGTCCAGCGTCCGGTTTTCGAGCAGGTCGAGGTCGAAGTCGGCCGCGTCCTGGAAGATCGGGCGCAGTCCCGTCCGGCCGGTGAGCACCGGGAACAGCGTCACCTGGACGCGGTCGACGAGGCCGGCCGCCATCAGCGCACGGTTCAGCGTCAGGCTGCCGTGCGAGCGCAGCGGCACGTCGGACTCTTCCTTGAGCCGGGCGATGGCGTCGACGGCGTCGCCGCTCACGATGGTCGTGTCCGGCCAGTCCAGCGGCTCCCGCAGGGTGTTCGACACGACCGTCGCCGGGAGGCTCTTCATACGTCCGACCCAGGGATCGAACGGCCCGGCGTACGACGTCAGCATCTCGACGTTGTCCCGGTACGTGGTCGCCCCGAAGACCATCCGCTGCTTCTCGGCGAACAGCGAGAGGCGTCGTTCGAGCAGCTCAGGGCCCTGTTTGCCCCAGTAGCCGCCCCAGTCGCCCTTGTGGGAGCCGAAGCCGTCGAGGCTGCAGAAGATGTCGAAGGTGTAGGTGGCGGTCATGGCGCGCTCCTCGGGTTCGTATCGGGTCCTCACCCTGACCACGAACGCGCCCGGCGCGATCCGACGACTCCCGCGAAAAAAGAAAGCAGGGATACGACGGCGTCGTCGTATCCCTGCCCGGTGAACGAGGTCAGGCGGCCTGGGCCTGAGCGGCGCCCGAGATCGCGGCGTACCCGCCGGCGACCAGGGCCTGGGCGGCACCGGCGTACCACTCGGGCTGGTCGGGGGCGTCGGTGGCGAGCCCGTCGACGTAGCGGTTGAACAGCGAGAACAGCGAGGAGATCAGCACGGTGTCGTGGATGTCGCCCTCGGAGGCGCCCGCGGCCTTGGCGTTGTCGACCAGGGCGGTGGTCACCGAGTGGCCGCTCTCGCGGGCGGCGAGGGCGATCTTCAGCAGCGCGCGCAGCTTGTCCGAGATCGGCGCGGTGTCGATGTCCTGCTTGGCCGAGTCGACGGTGGCGGCGCCGCCTTCGATCTGCGCGGCGGAGAACGCGCCGTGCGCCTCGGCGCAGAAGTAGCAGTCGTTCTCCTTGGACACGACGGCGCCGATCAGCTCACGCTCGCCGGTGGTCAGCGAGCTCGGGCCGCGCAGCAGGGTCTCGACCAGTTCGCCGAGCGGTTTCGCGGTCTCAGGGCGGAAAGCGAACAGGCCGATGATTCCGGGCTTGGTGGGATCCACCGTGATATGCGACATGCGTCCTCCAGGGATCGACGTAGACACCCGATGGTCTGCCCCGCGCACCCCCGGAAACAATATTCCCGATTGCTCAGCGCCCGCGGAGGACCGAGCATTCAGGGAGACGTACACCTTCGCCCGCCGTGGAACCGTGGAGAACACGAACCGAGCGGAGGGCGGGTCACGATGCAGGACGCCGGAGCGGCGCAGGTGCAGACGACGTTGCGCGTCGCGGCCAAGGACGTCGTCGCCGAGGGGGTCGTCTCCCTGGTCCTCAAGGCCGCCGACGGCGCGCGCCTGCCCGATTGGACACCCGGTTCGCATATCGACCTGGTGTTGCCCGGCGGGCTGACCCGGCAGTACTCCCTGTGCGGGGATCGCTGGAACGCCCACGAATACCGCGTCGGAGTCTTGCGCGAGCCCGAAGGCCGCGGTGGATCCGCCTATGTGCACGAACAGCTCAAAGCCGGTGACACCGTCGGAGTCAGCCGTCCCCGCAACAACTTCCCTTTGGTGCCCTCGAAGAACTACCTCTTCATCGCGGGCGGGATCGGGATCACTCCGTTGCTGCCCATGATCCACCAGGCGGAACTCACCGGTGCGGACTGGAACCTGCTCTACGGCGGCCGGACGAAGAACTCGATGGCGTTCCTCGACGAACTCACCGGGTACGGCGAAAAAGTCCGCATCGTGCCCGAGGACGAAGAGGGACGGCCGGATCTGAAGGCCGCGCTGGGCGAAGTCCGTGACGGCCTGCGCGTCTACTGCTGCGGCCCGCCCGGCCTCCTCGACGCGGTCGAAAACGTCTGCGCCCCTTGGCCCGCGTCGACCCTGTGGACCGAACGGTTCTCGGCGCCGGAGCAGGGCGCCCCGGTGCGCGACGAGCCGTTCGACATCGTGCTGGCCCGCCGGGGCGCGACGGTCACGGTCACCCAGGACATGACCGTCATCGACGCGATGCGCACGGTCGGCGTCGATCTTCTTTCGTCCTGTATGGAGGGTGTCTGCGGTACCTGCGAGACCACGGTCCTCGACGGCGTCGTCGACCACCGCGACGCGCTGCTCACCGCCGAGGACCGCGCGGCCGGGGACTGCATGTTCCCGTGCGTCTCACGTTCGTGCACCGACCGGCTCGTACTGGACCTGTAGCACCGGAGGCCGTGATCATGACCGCCAGCAGGCTGTCGCCGCCCGTCATCGACATCGACCCGTTCGGCACCGAGGTGCTGACGGATCCGTACCCGCTCGAGCACGCGCTGCTCGACGCCGGGCCGCTCTCGTACCTGAGCGCGCACGACATCTACGCCGTCGCCCAGTACGACTCGGTGTACGCCGCTTTGCGCAACTGGCAAGGCTTCCAGTCCGGCGCGGGGGTCGGCCTGTCGAACTTCCGGACCGAAAAGCCCTGGCGTCAGCTGAGCATCGTCGTCGAGGCCGATCCGCCGCACCACGACGCACCACGACGGGTACTCGCGAATCTGCTCGGACCTCGGGCGCAGCGCAGGCTCCGCGCCGAGTGGATGGCGAAGGCGCACAAGATGATCGGCAAGGTCCTCGACGCCCCTCCGGGCAGCACGGTCGAGTTCGACGCCGTGACGGCGATCGCGGAGAAGTTCCCGCCGCGCGCCGTCGGCGACGCGCTCGGGCTGCCCGAAGAGGGACGCGAGAACCTGCTGCCCTTCAGTGACTTCCTGCTCAACGCGTTCGGCCCGCGCAACGAACTCGTCGCGGCCGGCGCGCCCCACGCGAAGTTCCTGACGACGTGGGTCATGGAGCACTGCCAGCGCGACAAACTCACCGAAGACGGCCTCGGCGGGCAGATCTGGGCGGCCGCAGACCGTGGCGAGATCACCCACGAGCAGGCGCCGGGCGTCGTGCGGTCGCTGTTCGCGGCCGGGTTCAACACCACCGTGCACGCGCTCGCCGCGGTCATGCACGCGCTCGTCACACATCCCGAGCAGTGGCGACGCCTCCGCGCCGAGCCGTCGCTGGCGCGGATCGCGTTCGACGAGGCCGTGCGCTGGGCGTCGCCGGTGCAGACGTTCTTCCGTACCGCGGTGGGCGACGTCGGAGTCGGCGACCACATCGTGCCGGACGGCGCGAAGGTGCTGATGTTCCTGGGCGCGGCCAACCGGGATCCCCGGCGTTGGACCGATCCGGAGAAGTTCGACCTGTCCCGCGACCCGTCCGGGCACGTGGGTTTCGGGTTCGGGCTGCACCAATGCGTCGGGCAGAACCTGGCGAGGCTCGAAGCCGAATGCCTCATCACCGCGCTCGCGGAACGCGTGGAGACGCTGGAACTGGCCGCTCCCGGGGAGCGACGCCTCAACAACACCCTGCGGGCCTGGCATTCCATCCCGGTGCGCGCCCGGCTCGCCCACTAGTGAAAGGCAGCGCGGAATGACCGAAGCAGTGACCGAGGGGCAGGCCGAACTGCTCGCCGTCGACGCCGAGTACCTGTGGCACCCCTGGTCGCCGAGCCGGGTCAGTCCGGACACGCTGGTCGCGGTGTCCGGCAAGGGCTGCGAGGTCACCGACGCCGACGGCCGCACCTACCTCGACGCGAAGTCCTCCGGCTTCAACGCGACGCTGGGCTACGCCTGCCAGCCCGTTGTGGACGCGATCTCCGCGCAGGTGGCGAAGCTGATGACCTACGACATGGGCGAGGGCGCCAACATCCCGGCGATCCGCCTGGCGCAACGGATCGGCGAACTCGCCGGCCCGGCGCTGACCCGGACCTTCTTCTGCAACAGCGGTTCCGAGGCGATGGAGGCCGCGATCCGGATCGCGCGTTTCTATCAGGCCGTCCTCGGCTCGCCCGACCGCGGGCTGATCGTCTCGCTGCACAACGGCTACCACGGCGCCACCATGGCCGGCGCCGCGACCGCCGGGGCGCCGTCACCGATCGCCGACGAACTGACGCCCAACGGCTTCGTCTCCATCCCCGGCCCGGAAGAGGGAATCGGCGCGCTGCGGGACTTCCTCGACGGCTACGGCGAGCGCACCGCGGCCGTCCTCGTCGAGCCCGTGCAGTCGCGTGGCGCCTACGTCATGCCGGAGGACTATCTGCGTGGCGTCCGGGAACTCTGCGACGAGCACGGGATCCTGCTCGTCCTCGACGAGGTGACGACCGGCTTCGGCCGTACCGGGTTGATGTTCGGGTACCAGCACGCCGGCGTGCAGCCGGACATCCTGGCCACCAGCAAGGGTTTGGCGGCCGGGTACATCTCGCTCGGCGCGGTCACCACCACCCAGCACGTCTTCGAAGTCTTCGACAGCAACAAGAAGATGGCCGGGTTCGTCCACGGGCACACCCATTCCGGGCATGCCACCGCGTGCGCCGCCGGGCTCGCGGTCATCGACCACATCGAAAAGGAACAGATCCTCGCGAACGTCCAGGCCCGCGGCGACCAGCTGCTGGCCGCGCTGGAACCGGTGGGGGAGCTGGACCGCGTGACCGAGATCCGCGGCCGCGGTCTGATGATCGCCGTCGAGATGGACCGGTCCCGGCGGGCCGCGCACGTCCGGAAACTGATGCGGGACAACGGTGTCCTGGTCCGGCGCACCGGCAAGAACGTGGTGCTCGCGCCGCCGCTGATCCTCAGCGCGGAAGAGGCGGACCGGATCTCGCGTGAGCTGCTGGCGGCCGCCGAAATCGCCGCCACCGTCAACTACTGAGTCCCTCTCGGTGCCCGGTCCCAGGCCGGGCGATGCGAAAGCCACTTTCGCAACCTTCAACGTTGCGAAAGTGGCTTTCGCAACATCGTCTTCGCGCTGGGACGAGCCGGGCCGGGAGTGCCCCGAGGGGTGGCGCTCCCGGCCCTTCCGCGCCCGGACCAGACCTGGAGCAGACCCGGGTCAAACCCGGATCAGAGCCCGGATCAGACCCGCGCGAGCGGCACCCGCGCGTCCGCCGTCGTGACGATGTCGCCCAGCAGTTTGGCGAAGCCTTCCGGGTCCCAGATGAACCCGCCGTGGTCACCGGGGAATTCGACCACCGGGACGCCGAGTTCGTCGGCCAGCGCCGAGCAGGTCCGCCGTGTGAGCAGGCCGCCGGAGTCGGCGCCGAGGCCGACGACGACCCGGAACGGCCCGTCGCGCAGCGCGTCGAGGTCCGGGCTGTAGCGCGTGGTCTCGCGAAGCTCGTGGACGAAGAAGCGTCGCCCGTCCTCCTGGTCCTGCTCGGGCGAGTCGCTCGGCGGCGGGCCGGCCTCGTCCTCCTCGTAGCCGGACGTGCCCAGGAACATCCGCCAGGCGGCTTCGAGGCCGTCGGTCTCGAAGGCCTTCACGATCTCGTCGACCTCGGCGTGCCGTTCCGCCGAGTCGGGCAGCAGGTTCAGCGTCGGCGGCTCGTGCGCGACGACGGTCCTGATCCGGCCGGGGTGCCGCGCGGCCAGCGCGAGCGTGGTCATCGCGCCGCCGCTGGAGCCGAACACGTCGGCCGTCTCGGCGCCCAGCGCGTCCAGGATCGCGATGACGTCCTCGGCGCGCATCTCCGGGGTCGAATCCTGGTTCGGGTCGTCCAGCTTGCTCCCCGAGATACCCCGGGGGTCGTGGGTCACCACGGTGAACCGGTCGGCCAGCGCGTCGGCCAGCGGCGCGAAGGCGTCCGCGGCCATCGGTGAGCCCATGGCCAGCAGCAGCGGTCCGTCGCCGCGGACTTCGTAGCGCAGCCGGCCGCCGGGGACGTTGATCTCGTTCGTGCTGGTCATCTCGATCGTCCTTCCTTGATCTTCCCGCCTGTCGGGTGGCGTCAAGGGTTGGACTCCCGGCCGGGCGCGAACTCATCGCTCGCGCCCGGCGATTTCGGACATTCACCCGATAGTGGTCAGCCCGCGGTGAAGATCTTGCCCATGATCCGGCGCGAAACGGCCCGCGGCGAGAACGCCAGGAACGCCGTGAGCAGGCGCGCGATGGTTCCGGGCACGGTGATCGTGCGGCCGGCGTCCCAGGCCTTCAGGCCGCCGCGGACGACCTCTTCCGCGGTGGTGAAGCCGGGTGTCTTCTCGACCGTGTCGCCCAGTCCGGCGACGTCGCCGAACTCGGTCGAGGTCGCCCCGGGGCACAGCGCCATGGCCCGGACGCCGGTGCCGTCGAGTTCGGCCGACAGCGACTCGGTGAAGGACAGCAGGAAGGCCTTGGTGGCGCCGTAGACGGCCATGTTCGGGGTCGCGAAGAAGCCCAGGTTCGACGCCACGACGATGATGCCGCCCGAGCCGCGCGCGACCATCTTGGGGACGGCCTGCGCGACGAGGTTCACGTTCGCCGTCACGTTGAGCTGGATCATGCCGAGCGCGTCGTCCGGGTCGGACTCGTGGAAACGGCCACGTGAGCCGCGGCCGGCGTTGCAGACGATGAGGTCGGCGCCGCCGAGTTCTTCGGCTCGCCCGAGGATCGCCTCGGCCGCGCCGTCGGAGGTGACGTCGCGGACTTCGGGGACGATGAAGCCGTCGGAACCCTTCGCCAGTTCGGCGAGCCGGTCGGCGCGGCGGGCGACGGCCAGCACGCGGTAGCCGCGGGCCCGCAGCACGCGCGTGAACTCCGCGCCGATGCCCGACGACGCTCCGGTGACCACGGCCAGGGGTGCGTCGTGCGGGGAGAGTGATTCGGTCATGTTGGACTCCAAGGTAGGGACGCCACCGCGAGAGAACTCAAAATTACGTCGCGGCGACGGCCCCGGGCTTCCTCCCGACTGCCCGGAAAAGCCTGAAGACCTGCTGGAACACCAGCAGGTCTTCAGGGTGAATGTCCGAAGTGGACTTAGACGGTCGCGGCGATCACCGGCTCGCCCAGCGTCACCGGGACCTCCTTGTGGCCGTTCATGATGAACGTCCCCTGGCCCTCGAGCTCGTCGACGCCGACAGCCAGCTTCAGGTCCGGGTAGCGGGCGAACAGCGCCGGAAGCGCGATCCGCAGCTCCAGCCGCGCCAGCGGCGCGCCGAGGCAGAAGTGCGTACCGTGCCCGAACGACAGGTGGGTCTTGTCGGCGCGGGCGGCGTCGAACTCGCCCGCGGTCTCACCGTGGATCTCTGGGTCGCGGCCGATGCCGGTGAAGCCCATCAGGACCGGGTCGCCCTTGCGGATGGTGACCCCGGCGACCTCGACGTCCTCGAGCGCGTACCGCAGCGGCAGCTGCGCGACCGGGGCGTTGACCCGCAGCGCCTCCTCGATGACGTCGTCCCAGGAGACCTGGCCGCTGTCGAGGAGTTCCTTCTGCTCGGGCTGGCTCAGCAGCGCGACGACGGCGGCGCTGAGGGCGTTCATCAGGGTCTCGGAACCCGCACCCAGCATGAGGTGCAGGGTGCCGACCATCTCCTCGTCGGTGAGCCTGCTGCCGTCCTCCTCGCGCGCGGCGAGCAGGAGGCTGGTCAGGTCGTCGCCGGGGTGTTCACGTTTGAACTCGGCGAGTTCGGTCAGTTCCTGGTGCCACAGCTCGACGTTCGCCTCGGCCTCGTCACCGGTGGTGGTCGTGGTGACGTTGACGCCGGCGCCGCGCAGCGCGGACGCGCGGGCCGACTCGGGGACGCCGAACATGTCGCAGATGACCCGCGCGGGCAGCGGGGTGGCGAACCGGCCCTTGAGGTCGATGACCTCGTCGGGGCCGGCGGAGGAGAGGCCGTCGAGCAGGTCGTCGACGATCTTCTGGATCAGCGGGCGGGTCAGTTCGACCTGCTTCGGGGTGAAACCGCGGGAAACCAGCTTGCGCAGCCGCATGTGGTCTTCGCCGTCGTTGGTGGTCATGTTGTCCATCAGGAGCCAGCCGACCAGCGGCCAGTTCGAGGGGATCTCACCGTTGGTGTAGGCGGGCCACTTCTGCGGGTCCTTGGCGAACCGGTTGTCGGACAGGACCTGGCGAGCCGCCTGGTACCCGGTCACCGACCAGCCGATCACCCCACCGGGCAGTTCGACCTGGGCGACCGGCCCCTGCGCGCGGAGGTTGGCGTGCTCCGCGTGAATATCGGTTCCCGCGATGTCCAGGGTGTAAGGGCAGCGGCTTTCCATCGGATCTTCTCCTCAACGATCGAAAAGGGTTGTGCTTTCAGGAACGGAAGAACACGGTGAGCAGCGGGGCGCCGGCCTTCTGGTTGAACAGATGCCCCTCGTTCATGCACACGTACTGGCCGTTGGGGAGCCCTTCGGCGAGGATGTGGCAGTTGTCGATCAGCCAGGAAGGACTTTCCCGGCCCCCGATGACCAGGGTCGGCACCCTGATCCCGGGCAGTTGGTCCACGGGAACCGACTCGTGGTTCGCGTCGAGGATGGAGTCGTACAGCGTCGTCGGGGCCATCGCCTCGAACGACGGCCAGATGGGAAGGGTTTTGAACCCTTCGATCGTTTCCGTGCTGAACCGGACGTTCTCCCGCAGGAACAGCGCGACGGCGTCGGTGCGGTGATCCGCGGCGACCATCCGCTCCAGATCATCCATATAGGACTCGGGGAGCTGGTGGCCGCCGTAGGTGGGTTCGTACAGCGCGAGTTTGCCCATCGGGACACCCGCGGCCGCCGCGCGCATGGCGATCAGGCCCCCGGTGCAGTTGGCGAAGATCGCCGCGTCGGGGCCTGCCGCTTCGAGCACCGCGGCCAGGTCTTCGACCTCGCGGTCGATCGTGTACCCCGAAAGGCCGCCGTTGTCCTCGCTGTTCCCGCGACCGCGGCGATCGTAGTTGTAGACGGTGAAATCCTCCGAGAGCAGCTCGGCGAGATCGGCGAACATGGCCTTCTCGTTGAGCCCGCCGCCGAGGATGATCACCGGCGGTCCTTCCCCGGACTTCTCGAAGGCGATCCGCGTCCCGTCCGCCGACGTCACGTGTTCGAGTACGAGACCACGCGCCCCGAACCCGATGTTGTCGAGGCTGGCCGCGGTTTCCTGTTTCGCCATCACGAATCTCCCGCCTGTCGAAACCCGCTTCCCACGCTAGGTCTCACGCACCTCCATGCCATCTCCCTGCTTGCCCGCATGCTTCGGCGCCGGGCCGCCCCGGGTGGGGCGAACCCGACATAGTGCGCAAAGGGTATCGGAGTTCAAGATCGCCGCGCTTCTTCCAAGTTGCGAACAGAATTCGTTGACAAGCAACCTCGAAGATCCGTAACTTTATTACCGGAAGCGCTGGGGAACACTTCGAAAATACCCCCCGCTATTCATTCCGATAAACACTCCGATATCCCCGATGAAGGAGCTCTCATGACCATGCGCAAAAGCGTTTTCGCGAAGACCGTCGCAGGCACCGCAGCCGCTCTCGGCATGCTGGTCGCCTTCCAGGCTCCGGCGTCGGCGGACGCGCCTTCCGCGACGGTGACGCCGTCGTCCGGGTTGGCCGACAACGCCGTGGTCCAGGTGGGTGCGTCGGGTCTGGCGGCGGGTACGGCCTACACCGTCGGCGAGTGTGCCGAAGTGTCGCCGGGCGTGCTCGCCTGCGACGCGTCGGGGCGGGTCGACGCGACCGCCGCGGGCGACGGCACCCTTTCCACTCCGCTGACCGTCAAGAAGAGCTTCGAAGGAATTCTTTTCGACGGCACTTCGTACGGCACCGTCGATTGCACGGTGGTCGCCTGTGTGATCGGTCTGGCGGACGCCGCCGGAAACGGACCGGCCGGGGTCGCCATTTCCTTCTCCTGATCGCCATCGCACGATGAAATAAGACGAGGGCGCGGATCGCCGGGAGGCGGTCCGTGCCCTTATGTCCGCTTGAGGCGAACTTCATGATCGACAGGGCATAACTCACCGGCAACCGGTGATTCCGGCCCTGCCTGGCCGTGCGGATCGGAACCTACCCTCGTTTGCGCAGCATATTGGGGGTTTCGGGACCGGCAAAGGAGTATTTCCGTGGCACGTCCAATCGAAAAGATCGTGATAGTCGGGGGTGGGACGGCGGGGTGGCTGTCCGCCGCCTATCTCAACCGCGCCTTCGGCAGGAAAGTCGACATCACTCTCATCGAGTCGCCGCGGATCCCGAGGATCGGGGTGGGTGAGGCCACGGTTCCGACGCTGCGGACCACCTTCGCCTTCCTGGGTATGGACGAAGCGGACTGGATGCCGAAGACCAACGCGGTCTTCAAGTCGGCCGTCCGGTTCAACGACTGGCGCAAGCCGCACGAAGGCCGCGACAGCCACACCTACTACCACCCGTTCTTCGACGTTCCCGAGCCCGCGGTGCGGAACTACGAGAAGCCGTTCCACAAGCGGTTCGGCCGCGGTGTCTCGCTCGCGCACTTCTGGATGAAGCAGCGTCTCGCCGGGGACACGCGGGTCCGGGAGACCTTCGGTGACGCGGGAATGGCACTGCAGCGTCTGTGCGAGCTCGACAAGGCGCCGAAACCGTTGCCCGGCACCGACGCGCCGGACCCCGGCTACCGCTACGCCTACCACTTCGACGCCGCACTGATCGCCAAGTACCTCCGTGAGCTCGCGACCGGTCGTGGCGTGAAGTTCGTTTCGGCGGACGTGAAGTCGGTGACCGTCGACCCGCGGGGCACGATCGAGAAGGTCGTCACCGACACCGCCGGCGAGATCGAAGCCGATCTCTTCCTCGACTGCACCGGCTTCCGCGGACTGCTGATCAACCAGACGCTGAACGAGCCGTTCGTCAGCGCCAACGACGTCCTGCTGTGCGACTCGGCCGTCGCGCTCCCGGCGCGGCACCAGGAAGGCGGCCTGCGGCCGTACACCTCCGCCACCGCCAAGCCGGACGGCTGGATCTGGGAGATCCCGCTGGCCGACCGCGACGGCACCGGATTCGTCTACTCCAGCGCGTTCACCACGCCGGAGAAGGCGGAGCGGAACCTGCGCGAGCACCTCGGCGGCCGGGGGCACGACATCGACGGCAACCACATCAAGATGCGCGTCGGGCACAACCGCCGCTCGTGGGTGAACAACTGTATCGCCGTCGGCCTGTCGAGCTGCTTCGTCGAGCCGCTGGAATCCACCACGATCGCGCTGATCGAGTACCAGCTGGCGCTGCTCGTGCTGCACTTCCCGGACTCCGACTTCGACGAGCGCCGCAAGGCGCGCTACAACGAGCTGATGGTGGGCGCGTTCGAGGATCTGCGTGACTTCATCGTCATGCACTACACGCTCACCGACCGCGACGACACCGAGTTCTGGAACGCCGTGCGGGAGGCGCCGATCCCGGCGAGCCTCGAAGAGAAGCTCACCGAGTACGCGGAGAGCGTCATCATCCCCGACGGCAGCCAGTTGCGGCTGTTCGAGACCCGCAGCCTCTGGGCGATCCTGTCCGGAATGGACTTCGCCTTCAAGAAGGCGCCGCCGTCGGTGGACCTGATGAACGACGCCGCGGCGTGGGAGATGCTGGAGCAGATCGACAAGGAACGCGAGATCTACTCCGCCGGGTTGCCCAGCCACCGCGAGTACATCGACGCCCTGCACCGAGGCCTCTAGAAGTCCGTGAAGACCTCCTTCCCTACCTTGACAGTAGGGAAGGAGGCCTTCACGGAGTTTCCGGGTCAACCGGCGAGCGGCAGGTCCTTCGGGGTGTCGGAATCCTGGCCGTCGATGCTGCGCAGGTGACGCTTCTTGGGGCCGCGCAACAAGGTCGCCGTCACGCCGAGGCCGATGACGGCGAAGACCACGCACGCGATGAACGCGGCCCGCAGTCCGGCGGTGAACTCGGCGGGCCCGCCCGGCGCCGCGGTGAACGACGTGGACACCGAGGTGACCACGGCGACGCCGAGGGCGCCACCGATCTGGAACGAGGCGACGTTGATCCCCGACGCCGCCCCGCTGTCGGCCTGCGGCACCTTCGACAGCGCGGCCACCGAAGCGGCGGCCATACCCGCGCCGAGGCCCGGGCCGAAGATGACCAGGCCCCACAGGATGTCCGACGCGTAGTCGCCGTTCACCGGCACCCGCGCCAGCAGCAGGCAGCCGGCGCCGAGCAGGACGAGACAGGCCGCGACGACCGGCCGGAAACCCAGCCGGGTGACCACGGACTGGCCGACGTACGCGCCGACGAACGCCAGCGTCGGCATGACCGACTGCAGCACCCCGAATTCCAGCGGGCTGTAGCCGAGGACGACCTGGCCGTACATCGAGATGGTGACCGACAGGCCGAAGGCCGCCATGCCCATCGCCACCGTGACGAGGTTGCCGCCCGCTAGCGCCGGACGCCGGATCAGCGCCAGCGGCACCAGCGGCGACGCCGAACGCTTCTCCACGGCCACGAACAGCACGAGCAGCCCGGCGGCGACGGCGAACAGGATCAGCGTCGGCGCGCTCGTCCAGCCCCACACCGGCGCCTGGACGACGGCGAGGATGATCGCGACGAGGGCCAGCGTGCTGACCACCGCGCCCGCGACGTCCTGGCTGCGGCGTTCACCCGAGTCCCGGCTCTCCTGCAGGAGGACCGGCGCGAGCAGCATGACGAGCACCGCGATCGGCACGTTGACGTAGAACACCCACTGCCAGCCCAGGGTCTGGGTGAGCAGTCCGCCGACGAGCAGGCCGGCCGTCGCGCCGATCCCGCCGATACCGGACCAGCCGGCGAGCGCGGTGTTGCGGCTCTTCCCCTCGGGGAAGGTGTTCATGAGGATGGACAACGCCGTCGGCACCATCAGCGCCGCGGCGATCCCGCTGAGCGCCCGCGCGGCGATGATGACCGCCGGGCTCCACGCCAGCCCGCACAGCACCGAGCCGACGAGGAACAGCGCGGTGCCGAGGATGAACACCCGGCGCCTGCCGAAGTGGTCGGCCGCCCGGCCGCCGAGGATGAGCAGCCCGCCGAAGGTGATGAGCTTGGCGCTCAGCACCCATTGCGCGTCGGCGGGCGCCATCCCGAGGTCGGGCGCCAGCGAGGGCAACGCCAGGATGACGCTCTGTGAATCCAGCAGGACCGCGAAGTTGGCCGCGCACAGCAGGACCAGCGCGGCCCAGCGGAATCGGACGGCGTTGCCCGCCGCCTGGAGATGGGTCACCGGAACTCCTTGTTCGGTAGTGAAAAGAGCGGATCAGGCCGCGGGACGCTCGGCCTCGCCGGTGCCCGGCTGAGCGGTGGGGAGAGGGGTCACGGTGGCGTTCTTCTTGCCACCGCCGGAGAACAGCACCCGGCGCATCATCGACGGCTTCATCAGCGCCTGCGGCGGGTCGATCAGCGAGATGGTGCGCATGAACCCGCGCGCCACCACCGGGTCGTTCGCGGCGGCCGCCATCACCTTCGACATGTAGGCGTTGCCCATCTTCGTCGCGAAGGTGCGCTTCCCGCGCACCGACTCGTAGCCGAGGTCGGCGGAGGCGGACATCATCCACGGCGAGTCGGTCGCCTTGGCCAGGTCGCGGAAGTAGTCGCGGTACGACGGGTCGACGCCCTTCGCCAGGTGCTCGCGCAGGACGTTCGCGCCCATCGCGGCCACCGTCATACCCTGGGCGTAGACCGGGTTGAAGATGCACGCGGCGTCGCCGAGGATCAGGTAGCCGGCGGGGAACCGGCGCAGCTTCTCGTAGTGGCGGCGGACGCTGGCCGGGAACCGGAACGAACCGGCGGGCGCGCGCTGCTCGGCGTTCTCGATGGCGTTGTAGACCTCCTTGACCGGCAACGTCTTGGCGTAGGCCAGGAAGCCGTCGTGGTCGGTCGGCGCCCGGTCGCCGGCGATACCGGTGAGGGTGAGCGCGTACCGGTCGGCCAGCCGCGCGAAGATACCGCCGCGCGGGAAGCCCGGCGTCGCCGTCGGGACGAGCGCGATGTCCTCGCCCAGCGGGTCGACCGGCAGCGGGCCGACGAAGTCCATCGTCGTGTAGGTCAGGTCCATCTGGACCTTCTCCTCGGGAGCCTTCTCGTAACCGAGTTCCTCCAGCCAGCGCGGGGACCGTGAGCCGCGGCCGGAGGCGTCGACGATCAGGTCGGCGCTGATGACCTCCTCGCCACCACCGTCACGGCTCTGCACGCGGACCCCGGTGATGCGCTCGTTGCCCTCGTTCGCGACCAGGCCGACGATGTCGGTCCGCTCGCGCAGGACGACGCCGGGGCGCGGCAGCGTGCGGGACCGCAGGAAGTGCTCGATCACCGGACGGTTCGCGGCCACACAGGCCATCCCGGTGTCCGTCACGGCGAACATCTCGCCGTTGAAGTAGTAGTGACAGGTGGATCCGTAGTCGCCGACCGGGACGCCGGCCGCGATCATGTCGTCGACGAACCCGGGGAACAGGTCTTCGATGATGATCCGTCCGCGTTCGAGCAGGGCGTGGATGTGGATCGCCCACGAGATCGCCGGGCGCAGGTTCGTCCCGGCCGCGGTGAGGTCGTCGCGTTCGATGACGGTCACCTGGCGGTAGGCGTCGGAAAGCACGCGGGCGGCGAGCATCCCGGCGATGCTGCCCCCGAGCACGACGGCGTGATCGCCGATTTTCGTTCCCATTGGCGTTTGCCTTTCGGTGATCGGGTGTGGACGAACAAGAAAAACGCTATGCCCGCCCGTGACCGACCTCTTCTCCCGCTTTGCGTAGCGCTTCTCCGGGGTTGCGAGGTTGCTCCGCAGCGGTATTCCGGCGCCTGTCCGCCGCGTAGTTTTCGAGGTGGACCTCCGCGCCACGAGGAAGGAGCACGGAATGGGTTCGGCGTTCGTCGTCCGTTACCAGACGACCCCGGAAACCGCCGGTGAGAACCAGAAACTGGTGGAAGCCGTATTCACGGAATTGGCGCAAGACCGGCCCGGCGGGCTGAGCTACGCGTCGTTCCGGCTCGACGACGGGGTGAGTTTCGTCCACGTCGGTGTCGTCGAGGGCGACGGCAACCCCCTCGCCGCGTCGACCGCCTTCCACGAGTTCCAGCGGGGCATCCGCGAACGTGCTCCGGAAGGACCGGTACCCAGCGGGGCCACGCTCATCGGCTCCTATGGATTCTCCAGTGATCACAACGGAAACGAACGACAGGAGACAGACCGATGACCACAACCGCCGACACCACCGGCGTCGCCGCCCTGCCGGGGCAGATCGTCGCCGCCTGGGCCCGCCACGACGCCGAGGCGTTCGCCGACGTGTTCGTCGAGGACGGCACGATGATCCTGCCCGGCGTCCACGTCAAGGGCCGTGACAACATCGCGCGCTTCATGACCGGCGCGTTCGCCACCGCCTACCAGGGCTCCCAGGTCACCGGCACCCCGTTCGACGCCCGGGAGATCGCACCCGGCGTCGTCGTGCTGTACACCGAGGGCGGCGTGATCCAGGCAGGCGACACCGCGGTCGCCGAGAACGCCAAGGTGCGCGCTTCGTGGACCGCTGTCCTGCGGGACGGCGAGTGGAAGCTGGCCGCCTACCAGAACACGCCGCGCGACTGAGCGGTTTCCCCAGGCGTTACGAAAGCCACTTTCGCAACCTTGAGTGTTGCGAAAGTGGCTTTCGCCGCGTCCGGGCGCGGCCTCCAGAAAGTCCGTGAAGGCCTCCTTGAGGGACCCAGAGTCCCTCAAGGAGGCCTTCACGGACTTCGGTTCAGCGGAAGAACTTCGTCAGCAGCTCCGCGCCCAGCGTGTCGTCCATCAGGTGCCCGGCGGTGTCCATGGTGACGTACTCGCCCTGAGGGATCCCGTCGGCGACGGCCTGGCACATGTCCTTCATCCACTGTGGACTCTTGTTCCCGCCGAGGACGAGACTGGGCACCGTGATGGCGCTCAGTTCCTCGGCCGGGACGCGGTCCGCGTCGTCGGACAGGATCGAGTCGTACGGCATGGAATGCGCCATCGCCTCGAACGCCGGCCAGATCGGATGCGTCGAGAAGAACTCGATCTCGTCTTCGGTGAAGAGCGCGTCCCACTTCAGGAACAGTGAGACGGCCTCCTTGATCTTGTCCTGTCCGAGCAGCTCCATGAGCTCCTCGGTGTACCCGGGCGGGACCTTCGGGCCGCTGTACGGCGGTTCGTACATGGCCAGTTTGGTCATCGGGAGGCCGCGGGCGGCCGCCGGTACGGCGATCATCGAGCCGGTGCAGTTCGCGAAGACGTTGGCGGTGCCACCCGCGGCCTCGATCACCGCGGCCAGGTCTTCGATCTCGATGTCCACTGTGTACGGTCCGACGCGTTTGTCGTCGCTGTCGCCCCGTGCGCGGCGATCGTAGTTGTACACGGTGAAGTTCTCGGACAGGCCTTCGGCGAGTTCGGCGTGCATGGCCTTCTCGTTCAGGCCGCCGCCGATGATGATCACCGGCGGCCCGGTGCCCGACTTCTCGTAGGCGATGGTGGTCCCGTCCGAGGACTTCACCGTCTCGATCGGGAGGTCACGGTTGGCGTAGTCGACGTTCTCGATGTTGGCCTGGTCAGCCACGATCCAAACCCCTTTCCACCAAGGCACGCTTGAACTTCCGGAGGTCGTCGAGGAACAGGTCCGGTGCCTCCAGGCCGGGGAAGTGGCCGCCGCGGTCGAGCCGGCGCCACTGCACGATGTCGGAGAACGCCCGGTCCGCGTAGGTGCGGATCGGTTCCATGATGTCGTATTTGTACGCCGCCACACCGATCGGTGTGGAGATCGGCGGCAGGGGAGCGACGAAGGTCTTGTACTCCTCGAACCGCGGGTGCGCGACGGCCAGTTCCGGATGCGGCGTCGCCGACGTCCGGGTGAACTGCGCGTTGTCGCAGTAGAAGTGTGCCCCGTTGCCGGCCGAGCCGGTGAGCCAGTACAGCGTCACGTTGGCCAGCAGGTCGTCCCGGTCGAAAACCTCTTCCGGCGAATCGACGGCACCCGACCAGCCGTGGAACTTCTCGATGTACCAGGCGAGTTGGCCGACCGGCGAGTCGCTCAGGCTGTAGCTCAGCGTCTGCGGCCGGGTCGCGTGCTGGACCATGTACCCCGGCGCCGGGAACATGTACGGGTCGAGCAGTTCGAGCTCTTCCTCGCTCAGGCCTTCGAGATCGCTCGCGTCGGCCGGCGGGGTGACGAGGAAGTTCACGTGCGCGGCGAGCACGTTCTCCGGCTTCATCGCGGCGAGGATGATGGAGATGAACGAGCCCCAGTCGGCGCCCTGGACGATGTACTTCTCATAGCCGATCTCGGCCATGAGCTTGCCCCAGATCTCCGACATCCTGGGGACGGTCCAGCCGTGCTGGGTCAGCGGCGTCGAGAAACCGAAGCCCGGCAACGTCGGGATGACGAGGTGGTACGCCTCCTTCGGGTCGCCGCCGTGTGAACGCGGGTCGGTCAGCGGCCCGATGAGGTCCAGGTACTCGATGATCGAACTGGGCCAGCCGGTGGTCATCACCATCGGGGTGGCGTCCGGTTCGGGGGACCGCACATGCAGGTAGTGGATGTTCGCGCCGTCGATGTTCGTGACGGACTGGGGGAACTGGTTGATCTTGGCCTCGGTGGCACGCCAGTCGTACTCGGTGCGCCAGTACTCGACGAGCTCCTTCAGATAGGACTGCGGCACACCGCGGGTCCATCCGACGTCGGGGGTCTCGGCTGGCCAGCGGGTGTCCGCGAGCCGTCTGCGCAGGTCGTCGATGGCTTCCTGCGGAATGTCCACTTTGAACGGGGTCATGACAAAGCCCTTCTGATGCCGCTTCAGCGGACGATGGACCGCGACAGCACGTCGGTGATGGCGGCGGAGATCTGGACGGCCTGCTCCTGTTCGAGGACGAGCGGCGGGCCGACGACGAGGGTGGGGCCGTAGTCGCGGGTCAGGACGCGGTGCTTGCCGCGCAGGTCGTCGATGATGCCGACCATACGGTCGAACGGCATCGGCTCCCCGGTGTTCGGGTCGGCGGTCAGTTCGATGCCGACCATGGCGCCGTGCACGCGGACGTCGTGGACGATCGGGAGGTCACGGATGCCGTCGAGGCCCTCGGTGAACCAGCTCTCGATCTTCTTGGCCTGGCCAAGGATGTTCTCGCGTTCGATGATGTCGATGTTCGCCAGCGCGAGCGCGGTCCCGAGCGGGTGGCCGGAGTAGGTCAGCCCGTGGAAGAAGAACTTCTCCGGGTTGCCGACCATGGTCTCGCCGATCTCGTTCCGGATGAGGACGGCGCCGAGCGGCGCGTATCCGCTCGAAATGCCCTTGGCGGTGATGATGATGTCCGGGTCGTAGTGCGCCGAAGCGAACCACTCGCCGGTGCGGCCGAAGCCGGTGATGACCTCGTCGGCGATCAGCAGGATGCCGTACTTGCTCAGCAGCGTGCGGATCCGCGGCCAGTAGTCCTCCGGCGGCACGATGACGCCGCCACCGCCCATCACCGGCTCGCCGATCATCGCGGCGATCTTCTCCGGCCCGACGCGGAGGATCTCCGCTTCCAGTTCCTGCAAGAGGAAGTCCGTCGGGTCCTGGCCGCCGAACATCTCCGGGTGGGAGACCATGGGCGGGCTGACCTTGGTGACCTGCGACAGGACCTCGCCCGCGCCGAAGTGCATGTCGTCCATGCCGCTGACCGCGGCACCGGCGAAGGTCGTTCCGTGGTAACCGAAATGCCGTCCGATGAACCAGGTGCGCTCGGTGTCGCCCCGTTCGAAGTGGTAGCGCCGCGCGATCTTCAGCGCGGCCTCGGTGCCGTCGGAACCACCGCTGGTGAAGTGGATCTTGTCCATCCCGGGTGGGGAGAGTTCGGCGAGCCGGGCCGCGAGGCGGATCGCGGGCTCGTTGGAGTATTCGCGCCACAGCGAGAAGTACTCCAGTTTCTCCGCCTGTGCCGCCGCGACTTCGGCGAGCTCGCCGCGACCGTGACCGACGGCGACCACCCAGTTGCCGCCCGCCATCCCGTCGATGAACGGGACGTCTTCCGCGTCCCACACCACGGATCCCTTGCCACGGACGAAGATATTGCGCTCGGTCCGCGTGGGGTTCTGGTGCGGATGGATGAGGTGCTTGCGGTCCAGGGCCTGAAGCGTGGCCGCGTACTCCGCGCGCCCCTGCGCCTCCGTAGCGATGGTCATTTCGGCGTTCCCTCCGCGGATTTCGGCATCAGACACGACCCACGCTAGGGGAGGCGGCCTCACCGGTCTTCTCGCTGATTGCCGCAGGATTCAGGAGTTCTTCCCGCAACCGAGGAGAAACCGGGGCCCCGTCGATCTTGCTAAATTCCCGTTATGGTCGATTTTGTGGTGGTTGGGGCCGGTGCGTCCGGTTGCGTCCTCGCCAACCGATTGAGCGAGGACCCGTCGGTCACGGTCGTCCTCGTCGAAGCCGGGTCGTCCGACGCCCATCCGAACTTCCGGATCCCGGTCGCCGGTGGGAAGTTCTTCAAGACCCGCTACGACTGGGATTTCGATACCCACCAGGAGCCGCACTGCGAAGGGCGGCGCGTGTACCTGCCGCAGGCCCGGGTGGTCGGTGGCGGCAGCTCGGTCAACGGTGGCGCCTACGTCCGCGGGAACCGCGTCGATTTCGACGAATGGGGTCTGCCGGGCTGGGATTTCGACGGCATACTCCCGTATTTCCGGCGTTCCGAGGACAACGAGCGGGGCGAGGACGAGTTCCACGGCGTCGGTGGCCCGCTGCGGGTCAGCGACGGGCGCACGGGCAACCCCAGTTCCGCCGCGTTCACCGCCGCCGCGCTCGAGGCAGGCTATCGGCACAACCCCGATTTCAACGGCGCCACGCAGGAAGGTTTCGGCGCGTTCCAGGTCACGCAGCGGGACGGCCGCCGGGCCAGTACCGCGTCGGAGTTCCTGCGTCCCGCGCTGGACCGTCCGAACCTCACCGTCGAGACCGACCTCGAAGTGCACCGGGTGCTCGTCGAGAACGGCCGGGCGGTCGGGGTCGTCGGCAACCGGCTGGACGAGATCGTCGAGATCCGCGCCGAGCGTGAGGTCATCGTCAGCGCCGGCACCTACAACTCGCCGAAGATCCTGATGCACTCCGGGATCGGCCCGGCCGACCACCTGCGCGCGTTCGGGCTCCCGGTCGTCCTCGACCTGCCCGACGTCGGGCGGCATCTCCAGGACCACCCGCACGTCTGGTTGAGTTTCGGCCACGACCAGCCGGTGAGCCTGCTCGCCGCCGGCGAGCCTCGGCACGCGGAACAGTACGAACGTGACGCGTCCGGCTTCCTCACCTCAGGTGGCCCGGAGACCGGCGGGTTCGTGACGACCACCGGCGACGCGCCGGATCTGCAGTTCATCTGCATGCCGTTGATGATCTCCGACGGCTTCCTCTCGCCGCCGTCCCGTCACGCGCTTTCGTTCGGTGCCTCCGTGGCGAAGCCCCGGACCCGCGGGAACGTGACCTTGTTCAGTCCCGAACCCACGGCCAAACCGAAGATCGTCCAGAACTATCTCGCCGATCCGGCCGATCTCGCGATGGCGATCGAGGGGGTGCGGATCAGCCTCGAACTCTCCCGGCAGGTCGCGCTCAAGCCGTACACGCTCGACGCCATCGCCGCCCCCGCCTCCGACACCGAGGCGGATCTGCTCGCTTTCACCCGTCGCAACGTGCTCACCGGCCACCATCCGGTGGGTACCTGTGGCATGGGCCGCGTCGTGGATGCGCAATTGCGGGTTCTTGGAATAGAATCACTTCGTGTCGTGGACGCATCCGTCATGCCGACGATCGTGCGGGGCAATACCAACGCCCCGGTCATCGCCATCGCCGAAAAGGCTGCGGATTTGATTCTCCACTCGAGCGCGGAACCGCACTGACCGCATGAACTACGACGAGGAAGATCTGAGATTATGGCTGACAAGACCGCACCGCACGCGATCGACGTGACTTTCACGGCCGAGGTCATTCCCGACGGCAACAGCGGCTGGCCGTGTGTGAACATGCCGGACTCCGCCGAGTTCTTCGGCACCGGCAAGGCCGTCAAGGTCAGTGGCACCGTGGACGGCCACGACTACGAGGCGAGCATGCTGCCGATCGGCGGCGGCGTCCACATGATGCCGCTGCGCAAGCCGTTCCGGAAGGTCATCCAGAAGGAGATCGGCGACAAGGTCACCGTGCACCTGACCAAGCGGATTTCCTGACAGGGCAACGCGAAAGGGCCGGACCGAGCGAACTCGGTCCGGCCCTTTCGCGTCGGTCATTCGCCGCCGGTCCAGATCGGCCGCAGCTCGACGCTCTGGCCGGGAGCGGCGAACTCCTCGGCGATCTCGTCGGCCCGCGCCTGGTCCTTGGCCTCGATCAGGAAGAAGCCGGCGAGGTGGTCCTTCGTCGACGAATACGGGCCTTCGCTCTTCTTCGTCTCGCCCGCCTCGACGGCGTAGAGGCTCGCCTTGGCCGGGTCACCGAGCGCTTCTCCGCCGACCAGCTCACCGTTTTCGTGCAAACGGCCGAGCAGGGCTTCGAAATTCTCGAAGTGTTTCTTGCGCTCGTCCGCGGAAAGGCCGGAGAACTCGGGGGTGAATTCCTCCACCGGGTGTCCCCACGGCTCCGGGTGCGAGTAGAGCAGGACCATGTACTTCATTCATTCTCTCCTTGACGTCACGACCGTGTGGGCGACTCGGGAAATCGGGTCGCCCACACGGTCATCGGTATTCACGGCCGAGTATTACTTCCGCTTGTACGCCCACATCGTGGCCGAGCCGAAGCCGGCGATCAGCAGGGCACTGGCGACCAGCACCCAGATGATCTCGCCGGCGTTCGGGCTGCCGCTCATCAGGCCGCGCATCGCGGTGACCAGGTGGGTGATCGGGTTCCAGTTGACCGCGGCTTCGAGCCAGCCCGGCATGGTGGAGGGCTGCACGAAGACGTTGGACAGGAAGGTCAGCGGGAACAGCGCGACCATGCTGACGCTCATCACGGTCTTCTCGGACCGCATGGACAGGCCGAGGAACGTCCAGATCCACGAGAGCGAGAACGAGAACACCAGCAGCAGGGCCACGGCCCCGACGGTGCCGGCGACGCTTCCCAGGTTGTATCCCATGATCAGGCCGACGCCGATGATGACGACGCAGCCGATCAGGTAGCGCAGGAAGTCACCGAGCAGATAGCCGACGATCGTGGCGGGGCGCCAGATCGGCAGCGTCCGGAACCGGTCGAAGACGCCCTTCGCGATGTCGCTGTTCACCGCGACACCGGTGTACATCGTGATCATCACGACGGTGATCGCGAGGATGCCCGGGAGCAGGTAGTCCAGGTACGCCTCGGTCGAACCGCCGATGGCGCCACCGAAGAGGTACGTGAACATCACGGTCATGATGATCGGGAAGCCCGTGACGTCGAACAGCTGCTCGGGCAGGTGCTTGATCTTCAGCGCGGCCCGCCACCCGAAGGTGAGCGAGGCGGACAGCGCGCTGGGGCGCTTGGGCCGGTCGACCGACGCCAGCACCGCGTCGAGCGCGTGGACGTCGGCGGGCCGAGTTTCCTCGTCCGCTTCGGTCGTTTCGGTCGGTTTGATGGTGGAAGTCATCGGTTCGCCCCCTCCTTGGCGGCGTGCTCCGAGGCCGATCCCGCTGGGCGATCGGTCAAGGCGAGGAACACTTCATCGAGGCTCGGCTGTCCGAGCGAGAATTCGTCGACGACGATGTCCCGCAGTGAAAGCTCGTGCAGGGCCTTGGAAGCCCACTCGGCCATACCGGCGTCGCCGTCCACACCCGGGATGCGGGCGCTGACCAGGACCTCGTCGTGCTCCGAAAGCGTGGGCTGCTCCAGGAACCGCGAAAGCACGTTCTGCGCGTCGGACCGCTGGTCCGCGTGACGCAGGCGCAGGTGGATCGCACCCACGCCGATCGACGCCTTCAGCTTGCCCGGCGTTCCTTCGGCGATGACCTTGCCGTTGTCGACGACCGCGATGCGGCTGGCGAGCTGGTCGGCCTCGTCGAGGTACTGGGTGGTCAGCAGGACCGTGGTGCCGCGTTTGACGACCGCGCGCACGATGTCCCAGACTTGGTTGCGGCTACGGGGGTCGAGACCCGTGGTCGGCTCGTCCAGGAAGAGCAGATCCGGCGTGTTCACGATGCTGGCCGCGATGTCGAGCCGCCGCCGCATACCGCCGGAGTAGTTCTTCACCTGACGGCCGGCGGCCTCGGTCAGCCCGAAGGCGTCGAGAAGCTGTTCGGTGCGCGCCTTCGAGGCGGCCTTGCCGTGGCCGAGCAGACGGCACAGGAGGATCAGGTTCTCCACGCCGGTCAGGTCGTCGTCCACAGAGGCGTACTGGCCGGTCAGGCTCACGCGCGCACGGACCGCGTCCGCTTCACGTACGACGTCGTGACCGAAGACCTTGGCCTGTCCTCCGTCGGGACGCAGCAGCGTCGCCAGCACCTTGACCGACGTGGTCTTCCCCGCGCCGTTCGGGCCGAGGACGCCGTAAACCGTGCCCGCGGGCACGGTGAGGTCGAGACCGTCGAGTGCTCGTTTCTCGCCGTAGATCTTCGTCAACCCGGACGCTTCGATCGCTGGATCCCCGTCGCGGACCTTTGCCATGATTGAACCTTTCTGGTTTCGCGCCGGACATCTCTGGGGCGGCCTGGCGCCTTCGCCGACGGACCCACAGGGTCCGGATGGTCCGTTTGCCCTTCATTGTGTCGCCGGCGGATCACCACGAACAGTGATCAGGCCACGACCGCGACGTGAAGACTTCATGGTCGCTCATCGCGGGCCCGGAATCTTCTCCCGTCGTGCTGTTCCTTTTCCCGCGCGCAGTCGAGGAGAGGCTTCGCATCCGGGTCGGCACACAATCGGAGCATTGCCTGCTGGCGCCCTAGGGAGGACGAAAATGACCTGGTACTCCGACGATGGCCTGTGGTCGGGCTTCTCCGAGCTGATGTGGCCGCAGCGGCTGACGGTGGAGGCGGACGAACTCGTACGGGAATCGCCGTTGCTGGCCTTCCCCGCGGGCTCGCGGGTTCTGGACCTGTGCTGCGGGCCGGGCCGGTTCGTCGTCCCGCTCGCCCGTAAGGGATACCAGGTGACCGGGGTCGACCTCAACGCTCCCGTCCTGGACCGCGCCAAGCAGGCCGCCGCCGACGCGGGTGTCCCGGCCGAACTGGTGCAGGGCGACATGCTCGAATTCGTCCGTCCCGGCGGTTTCGACGTCGTGCTGAACATGTACACGTCGTTCGGCTATTTCGACGACGCCGAAAAGAACCTCCAGGTGCTGCGCAACGCGCACACCAGCCTGGCGCCGGGCGGCAAACTGCTGCTCGAGGTTTACGGCAAGGAGATCGTCGCGAAGAACATCGGGCGCACGCACGCTTTCCCGCAGCCCGAAGGCATCGCGTACATGCGGCACAGCGTCCTCGACGACTGGACGAAGCTGCGCACCGACTGGACGCTGGTCGACGGCGACAACGCCCGCTCCGCGCACATCCAGTCCTACATCTACAGTGCCGCCGAATTGCGTCGCCTTTTCGAAGACGCCGGCTTCACCGACATCGAGGCCTACGGCGGTTTCGATGGCGCGCCGTACGACAAGCGCGCGAAGCGACTGATCGTCCAGGGCGTCAAAGCCTAGTCACGGACAAGCCGCCCGGCTCTGACACCAGGGCGTTGCGAAAGCCACTTTCACAACCTTCAACGTTGCGAAAGTGGCTTTCGCAACACCGCCTCCCTGACCGGGCGCCAGGCCGAAGGTTCCCTTTGTCGCATCAGGTGCGGCGAAGGGAAACCTTCGGCCTTTTTCGTGTTCCCGCTAGACGTGCACCGGACTGTCCACAAGGGACGCGAGGAGTTCGCGGACCCGCCGGTCCATGTCGTCGCGCAGCGGCCGGATTCCGACGACGCCGTCGGTATCCGGGTCGGGGACGATCCACTCGACGTACCGAGTCCCTTCCGCGACCGGATAGGTCTTGCACCCCATGGTGATCACGATGTCCGCCGCCGCGACGTCGTCATAGGTGACCTGACTCGGGACCTCGCCCGAAATGTCGACGTCCCATTCCGCCAGTGCGCCGGCCACGAGCGGGTTGATCTTCTCCGCCGGGTCGCAGCCCGCGGATCGCACGGTCACCCGGCCGAATCCGTGGTGCTTCAGCAGCGCGGCCGCCATCTGCGACCGGCTGGCGTTGTGCACGCATACGAACAGGATATCCGTCATCTTCCCGCCCATTCTCCTCGGTTTGTGGCCTCATACCGAGGTTACCCGTGAAAACCTCATCCATCCGCCATGAGGAAAAGGGTGGCAATCGAGGAGAACTTCACCGATTCGTCCCACTCGCACCCTCGGAGATGAGCATGGTTTATGAGCACTGCCACACTTTTCCGGTGCCCGTAAATGACGGTGGGGGTTATCGATGACCGAGATACGGCTCAGCGGCGCCGTCATGGCGCATCCCAGACGACGGGAAGCGGCGGAAGGACTCGCGCGCCTCGATCCCGCCGGGGAGCTGCGCGTGGTGCTGGATCCCGAGCCGGACGGGCCGCCGACGGCGTTGCGCACGGCGAAACTGGCCTGGAGCAGTGTTCCCGAGGGGGCCACGCACTTCCTCGTACTGCAGGACGACGTCCAACTGGCCGACGGCTTCTTCGAACACGCGCGCAAGGCCGCCGAGCGGCTGCCGGAAGAAGCGATCGCCTTCTATGCGAATTGGAACTCCCGCAACGGTGCGGCCGTGCGGATGGCCGCGGCGGCCGGCGCGGATTGGGCGACCGCCGTCAACGAATACGCGCCCTGTGTCGCGATGATGCTGCCCGCGGAGATCGCGCGGGGTTACGCGCCTTTCTCCGACGCGCATCAGGACGGCTGGCCGTGCGACGTGCTCATGTTCCGGTATCTCCAATCCGTCGGAGTGAAGATTCGCATCGCCGTGCCGAACACCGTCGAACATTCCGGTCTGCCCAGTGTCGCGGGCAACGACGCCCACGGTCTCCGGCGTTCCTCGTGCTTCTCCGGTGTCGCGCCATCGGACGTCGGCACCGAGATCGCCGAGCACGAGGTGATTCCCTTTCACAAGCACGTGACGTCCGAATGCGCGGTGCGCGGGGACGGCTACTGGGACTACCTCGGAACAGAACGGCTCCTGCGGCGATCGGGGATTTCGCCGCAGGAGTGCAGAACGGAATTCGAACGGGGCGAGGAACTTTCCGAAGGGGCATGGCAGACCTGGCTGACGGCGTTCGCGATGGGACTGTCCTCTGTGGACGCGGTTGAGAACGAGTCCTTGGATCTCGCGCTCGCGAGCATCGGCCCGGGCGGTCTCTGCGACCAGCTCACCGCCACCGAGATCGAGGCGATCACGGCTTCGCACAACGAAGTCGCGGTCAAGGGTTTCGCGGCGGGACGCGACCGGGCGGGCCGTCCGCGGCGGACTCGCGCGGGAAGCGGTGTCCAGGTCGCGATCACCGGCCCCGGCGGCCCCCTCGCCGAGCACCTGTCCGGGTTGCTGGCCGAACTCGGCCACGAGATCGTCGGCCAGGAAGGCGCTTCCGCTTCGACACGGCTCATTCACCTCGGTGACGAAACGGATCCGGGCGAGGTCTTCTGCGCCATCGTCGACACCGGCGCACGCGAGCACGTCCTGCGGTTCGCGACGCCGATCGGCCCGCATACGCGGACGGATTCCTTGGTGGCGCGGTGGGTCCAGCTGGCCTGGACGCGTAAGGCCCTGCCGGTCGATCCCGATCGCGTCCACCAGTTCACCGACGTGCGCGACATGGCGAGCGCTGTCGACGCGGTGCTGTGCGGCGGCCCGGTTTCGCCGGTGTACGACATCGCGACGGCCACGCTCACCGGGAACGAGCTGGCGAAGGTCGTCTGCGCGTCGGTCCGTGCCGTACCGACCGAGACGGTGACCTCGTCGTCGGAGACACCCGTCATGAAGCTGGGTCTCGCCGCGGCCGAACTCGGGTGGACGGCGACGATCCCGGCCGACGAATCGGTCCGGAACTTCGGAAAGTGGCTGGCCTACGACGTGGAATGGGTCCGATGAGGATTCTCGTCGCGGGCCCCGTCCCCGAAGCCAGCGACTACGGCAACGGGGTCACCGCGCGCCGCTGGGCGAATCTGCTCCGTGACCTCGGCCACGAGGTCCGGGTGGTCCAGGACTACGACGGCGGGCGGTACGACCTGCTCGTCGCGTTGCACGCGCGCAAGAGCGAGGCGGCGATCCGGGCGTTCGGCGCCGCCTGCCCGGACGCGCCGATCGTGATCGCGCTGACCGGTACGGATCTCTATCCGGATCTGATCTCCGGCGGTGTCGACCTGACGCTGCTCGCCGGCGCGGTGCGGATCGTCGTCCTGCAACCGCAAGGACTTTTCCAGGTTCCGTTGGAACTGCGAAACCGCACCAGGGTGATCACCCAGTCCATGCCGCCGATCTCGGGCGAGGCACCGGCCGAAGACCGCTTCGAGATCGCGTTCCTCGCGCATGCCAGGCCGGTCAAGGATCCGCTGTTGCTGAGTGAGGCGGTGCGCCTGCTGCCGTCGTCGTCCCGGATCGCCGTCTCCCACGTCGGCGGGGTACGCGAGGACGACATCGGCGACCGGCTGCGTGCCGAATCGGCAGGCGGCCCGCGTTATTCGTGGCTCGGTCCGTTGCCGCGGCCCGAGGCGCTCGCCGTACTCGCCCGCAGCCGTCTGCTGGTACTGACGTCGCGGCACGAAGGCGGCGCGAACGTGGTCACCGAAGCACTCGCCGCCGGGGTGCCGATCGTGTCCACCCACATCCCGGGTTCGGTCGGGCTTCTCGGCGAGGACTACGCGGGCTATTTCCCCGTCGGCGACGCGGCCGCGCTGGCCGCCGTGCTCCACGCCGCCGAACACGACCGCGGCGGGCTTTACACGCAGTTGCGGCGGCAGTGCGCCGCCCGCCGTGCCTCGGTGGATCCGGGGCGCGAAACCGAGGCCTGGGAACGACTGCTCGCCGAAGCGGTCCCCGTGACGGCCCGATACGAGGGAGTGCGATGAAACTCAGGAAGAGCGTTCCGAAGGTCGGCGGCGGCGGGGTGCACCGGGAGTTCACCGCCGAGCAGACCTACGCGCGGATCGAGCCGCATCTGCGGCGCGCCGGGGTCACCCGGGTCGCGGAGATCACCTGGCTGGACCGGGTCGGCATCCCGGTGTACAACGCCATCGCGCCACGCTCCAACGACATCATCTCGGTCTACAACGGCAAAGGCCTGCGGAACATCGACGCGAAGACGTCCGCGGCGATGGAGGCTATCGAGCGTTTCTCCGCCGCGCTTCCGGTCCGGCCGCAGGTCATCGCGTCCTACGACGAACTGGTCGCCGAAGGCCGCACGGTGCTGGACCCGCGCGAGAACAACGCGGAGCTTTCCGGGCACTACCGCGACGACCTCCCGATCTCCTGGGTCGAGGCGTACGACCTGATGAACGACGAGACGATCCTCATCCCGCAGGCGTCCGCCGTCTACGGGCTGAAGTTCCACGAACCTCCTTGCTACAAGGTGCTCTCCACCAACGGCCTGGCGTCCGGCAACAGCGTCGAAGAGGCGATCTGCCACGCGCTCACCGAGCTCATCGAACGCGATTCGATGACCAACGCCGAACTCGTGAGCAGCCAGCTCGCGCAGGTGCTGGAGAAGGGCATCTTCGTCGATCCGCAGCCGGAGCACGTCACGTCGTACCTGCGTGAGCTGCACCCGCACGTGGACCTCGAAACACTGCCGCCGCTGGCGAAGTCCCTCGTGGACAAGTTCCACGACGCCGGCCTCAAGATGCGGATCGTGCACATCACCTCGGATCTGGAGATCCCGAGCTTCCTTGCCGCCACTTCGGAGGACCTCGGCCCGACGACGTCGCAGGGACACGGTGGCTTCGGCACGCATCCCGACGCCAACGTCGCGCTGATCCGCGCCATCACCGAATGCGCGCAGGGCCGCGCCGTCGACATCCAGGCGATGCGCGAGGACATCCGGCTCCCGACCGAGAACGTGTCCAAGTACCAGAACCACGTCCAGCGGTCGGCGACGATCGACAAGGGCGCGTGGGCCTGGCAGCCGATGCGCAAACAGGTCGCCTTCGACGAGATCCCGTCGTGGACCACCGACGACGTGATGACCGACATCCAGCTCATCCTGGACCGGATCCGCGCCGCCGGGATCGAACGCGCCCTCGCCGTCGACCTCTCGCCGCCGGGGATCCCGGTCAGCGTCGTGCGCGTGATCGTGCCGCGGCTCGAATCGTGGGCCGTCGACCACTGCAAGATCGGCCCGCGCGGGGCGACGGTCTGGAACAACGCGCTGGTCGAACTGTCGGCCCGCAAGCGCGCCGCCGAACTTTCCAAGCCTGCCTAGGAGATCCGTCATGCGCGCAGTCGTTTTCATCGGCCCGAGCATCGACCTGGAGTCGGCTTCGGCCGAACTCGACGTCGAGTTCCTGCCTCCGGTCAAACGGGGCGACCTCGCCGAACTGCTGGCCCGCCCGGTTCCGCCGGAGGCCATCGGCATCGTGGACGGCCGTTTCCTGCAGAGCCTGTGCATCTCGCCGAAGGAGGTGCTCGAAGCGATGGACCGCGGCGTCACGCTGTTCGGTTCGTCGAGTATGGGCGCCTTGCGCGCGGCGGAATGCTCGCCGTTCGGCATGATCGGCGTCGGCAAGATCTACGAGGAGTACTTCTCCGGGCGGATCGACGCCGACGACGAGGTCGCCGTCACCTACGACGAAGAGAACCTTTCGGCGCTGTCCGAACCGATGGTCAACATGCGGTTCGCCATCGCCGCCGGGATCGAGGAAGGCGCGTTCGCCCCGAAGACGGGGGAGCGGTTCCTCGAAATCGCCAAGGAACTCTACTTCCCGCAGCGCGTCAACCGGACCGTGCTGATGTTGCTGCGCCGGGAGATCCCGGAGGACGAGCACGCCAGGATCTCCGCCTTCTTCGCCGGCGGGGCCCCCGACACGAAACGCGAGGACGCCGTGGCGCTCCTCGCGCGGATGAGGGAGTTCCTCGTCCCGGCCGCCAAACCGCAGATCAAGTCCGTCGAAGCCCGAGGTGCGCTGTGAACATCGATCCGTCGCTGGCCCCGCTGGCGGGATTCAGCCCCGAACAGCTGGAACGTTTCCTGGAAGCCGTGCGGAACTCGGCCGAGGGCGTCCAAGGCACGCTGGAGTCCCTGACCATGACGATCATGACCTCGATCGAATGACCGCCGCGCCGCTGACGGAAGAGGACGTCACTCCGGCGAAGGCGAGCATCTTCTCCAAGGAGTACCGGGCGAGCACGATCGGCTTCGCCTGCGTCATGTTCCTCGAAGGTTTCGCCGCGCTGGCCCTGGTCACCACCCTCCCGGTGGCCGTCGGCCAGCTCGACGGCCTCACCGTGTACGCCTTGGCGCTGGGCGGGTTCGTCACGATGAGCCTGTTCGGCAGCGTGCTCGCGGGCGAGATCGCCGACAAACGGGGACCACGGTTGCTGCTGATGCTCGGGCTGGGCCTGTTCCTGGCCGGCCTGCTGCTGGCGGGGACCGCGACGACGGTGTGGCAACTGATCGCCGGACGCTGTGTGCAGGGTTTCGCGAGCAGCGTCGTGGTGGTCGGCCTCAACGTCACCATCGCGCAGTCGTATCCGTCGAAGCTGCGGCCGAAGGCGCTCTCGCTGATGAGCACCTGCTGGATCGTGCCGTCGATGATCGGCCCGGCGATCGCCGGAACCGTCACGGAACTGCTGTCGTGGCGGTGGGTGTTCTTCGGGCTCGCGATCCTGGTGTCGGTCGCGTCGCTGATCCCGCTCGGGTTCCTGCGGCGGCTCAGCCCGGTCGCGGACGAGGAGCGCTCGACGCCGCCCGGGCTCGTGCGGGCCGCCGCCATCGTCGCGGTGGCGGCGGGGATCCTGCACTTCGGCGCTTCGGGCCTGGACTTCCTGCACCTCGCCTTCGCCGCGGTCGGGGTGATCGCGCTGATGATCAGTGTGCCCCGGCTGCTGCCGGAAGGGACGCTGCGCGCGGCCCGGGGCATTCCCGCGGCCATCCTGTTGCGGGGTCTGGCTTCGGGCATCTACTTCGCGCTCGAGTCCTACATCCCGCTGATGCTCATCAACCAGCGGCAGATCTCGGTCACCGCGGCCGGTATCTCCTTCACCGGCGCCACCCTGTTGTGGGCGGGCGCGGCGTGGCTCCAGGGCCATCCGTGGTCCGAGGTGCCGCGGCACAAACTGGTGCTGCTCGGTTCGGTCGTGATCGCCGGCTCCAGCGTGATCGCGGTGTTCGGCGTACTCGGCATCGCGCCGCCGATGACCGCGAGCGCCGCGCTGATCGTCGCCGGTTTCGGTATGGGGCTGGTCTTGCCGAGCCTCACGGTGCTCGCCTTCGACCATTGCCCGCCCGAGGACCAGGGCCGCTATTCGGCGGCCATGCAGGTCTCCCAAGGGCTCGGCAGCGTCGTGATGATCGGCGCGGCGGGCGCGCTCTTCAACGTCGGAACCGCAGTCGGTTATCCCGGCGCTCTCGTCTACGGGGTGGTTTTCGCCTTCGTAACACTCGTCGCGCTCCCGGCGTGCCTTTTGGCGCTGAGGACCCGCATATAGGAGGTACTCGTGCAGAAGGATCTCGCGGTCATCGGTCTGGGGTATGTAGGGCTGCCGTTGGCCAGGGAAGCCGTCCGGGCCGGGCTCACCGTGGCCGGGCTGGACCAGGACGAGCGCGTCGTCGCCGCGCTCAACTCCGGACTGTCGCATGTGGACGACATCCCGGACGCCGATGTGGCGACGATGACCGAAGCGGGGTTCACCGCCACCACCGACGAAGGCGTGCTGGCCTCGGCCGACGTCATCGTGATCTGCGTGCCGACCCCACTCGCCTCCGATGGCGGTCCGGATCTCGGCGCCGTCAAGGCCGCGGCCGAGGCGGTCAGCCGTCAGCTGAAGCCGGGAACGCTGGTGGTGCTGGAATCGACCACCTATCCCGGGACCACCGAAGAGGTCGTCTCGCCGATCCTGGAGTGGTCGGGGCTCCGCGCGGGTGAAGACTTCTGCCTGGCGTTCTCACCTGAGCGTGTCGACCCCGGCAACGCGGTCTACGGCATCCGCAACACGCCGAAGGTCGTCGGCGGGATGACGCCGGCGTGCGCGGAGGCGGTGGCGAGGTTCTACGGCCGGTTCGTCGACGACGTCGTGCCCGCGAAGGGAACACGCGAGGCCGAGATGGCGAAGCTGCTGGAGAACACCTATCGGCACGTGAACATCGCGCTGGTCAACGAGATGGCGGTGTTCTGCCACGAACTCGGCATCGATCTGTGGGACGTCATCTCCTGCGCGGCCACGAAACCGTTCGGCTTCCAGTCGTTCAAGCCCGGTCCCGGCGTCGGCGGGCACTGCATCCCGATCGACCCGAACTACCTGTCCTACAAGGTGCGCACGCTCGGCTACCCGTTCCGGTTCGTCGAACTGGCACAGGAGATCAACACGCGTATGCCGCGTTACGTCGTCGAGCGGGCGCAGGACATGCTGAACGGATCCGGGATGGCGTTGCGCGGTTCGCGGGTGCTCCTGCTCGGCGTGACCTACAAACCCGACATCGCCGACCAGCGCGAGTCGCCCGCCCAGCCGGTCGCGGCCCGGTTGCGTTCGCTGGGGGCCGACGTCGTCTACCACGACCCGCACGTCGCGGGCTGGCGTGTGCACGGCGATCCGATCCCGAGAGTGACGGATCTGGCGGCGGAACTCGCGTCGGCCGACCTGACGATCTTGCTGCAGAAGCATTCCGCCTACGACGTCGACGAACTCGCCGCCCGCGCCCGGCTGCTGCTGGACACGCGGGGAGCCGTTCCGCACGAGGCGCACGTCGTGGCTCTGTAAGGGTTCGCCGCGTCCGGCTCAGAGCACGAGCCGGACGCGGTGGTCCTTGAGCCAGTCGTTGAGCTGCAACGTGGTCTCCAGCGCCGGCCGGGTGAGCCGCCCTTCGGGGAACTCGTCGTTCAGCAACGGCGAAAGCGGCTCGTCCTTCGCCAGGATCAGCTTCCGCAGCCTGTCGCGCAGGATACGGTCGTAGGAATCGTCCTCAATGGACGGATAGGGCGTCTTGGCGCGGCTCAGTACCTCGGCGGGGAGCAGATCCTTGCCCGCCGCGCGCAGCAGGCTCTTCTCCCGGCCGTCGAAGTTCTTCATCGACCACGGAACGTTGAAGGTGTACTCGACCAGGCGGTGATCGGTGAACGGCACCCGCACCTCCAGGCCGGACGCCATGCTCATCCGGTCCTTCCGGTCGAAGAGCACCTGCGCGTGCCGCGTCAGGCCGAGATAGGTCACCTCACGCATCCGGGTTTCCAGCGGATCCTCACCGGCCACAGCGGACAGATGTGAGACGGCGGAATCGTGGCTGTCGCGCTCGTGGTCCCGCAGGGCGAGCTTCGTCATCAGGTCCGGTGCGAAGAGCAGGTCGAGCCCCTCGTGGCGGCTCCGTCCTGAATGGACCCAGGGGAACGTGCCCGACCATACGGCGTCGAGATTCCGGTACCAGCGGTAACCGCCGAAGACCTCGTCGCCGCATTCACCGGACAGTGCCACCGTCGAACGTTCCCGGACCAGCCTGAACAGCTCGTGCAGCGACGCGTGTTCGTCGCCCTTGGCGATGGGCAGGTCGTATGCGGCCAGCACGGCGGATTTCACCGAAGGCGCGAGGAGATCGACGGTGGTGTGCAGGATCTCTTCGTACCGGGCGCCGACGTGGTCCGCGACCAGCCTCGCGTGCACGTGATCGAGATTGTCGCCCGGCTGGTCGGTCACCTTCACCGAATAGGACCGGACGTCGGTCGTGCGTGCCGCGAGCGCGGTCAGTGTGCTGGAATCGAGCCCGCCGGAAAGCAGCGTGCACAGCGGCACGTCCGCCACCAGCTGGCGGGCGACGGTGTCTTCGAGCAGCTCCCGGACCGTGCCGATCGTGGTGGCGAGGTCGTCGGGGTGCTCACGGACCTGGAGCGACCAGTACTCACGGAGCCGGAGACCGTCGCGACCGGCCCGCAGGGTGTGCCCCGGTGGCAGCTCACGCATCCCGCGGAATACGGCGTGCCCCGGGTTCTTCGCCACCGAAAGCAGATCGCGCAGACCGTCGGCGTCGAGGACGCGTTCGGCGAGCGGGTTGGCGAGGATCGCCTTGGGCTCCGAACCGAACAGGACACCGTCCGGGGTGGGGTAGTAGTAGAGCGGTTTGACGCCCATGCGGTCACGGACCAGCAGGAGCTCGTCGTCGTCCCAGATGGCGAAGGCGTACATGCCGTTGAGCCGGTCGACGAACGCTTCACCCCATTCGAGGTACGCGCGCAGGACGACCTCGGTGTCGCTGCGCGTTTCGAAGCGGTGGCCGAGGCCGGCCAGTTCCTCGCGCAGTTCCCGGAAGTTGTAGACCTCGCCGCTGTAGGTGAGGACGGCCGCGCCGTCCGCCATCGGCTGGCGGCCGCCGTCGAGGTCGATGATCGAAAGCCGACGGTGCCCGAGCGCCGCGTGCGGTGACAGCCAGATCCCGCCGGCGTCGGGCCCCCTGTTCCGCATGGTGTCGGTCATGGCCTGGACCGTGTCACGCTCGCGTGTCAGATCCCGTCCGAAATCCACCCAACCGGCGATGCCGCACATCCGCCCAGCGTCGCACCGGCGCGGCGGTCGCGAGAACTCCCGTATTGCCGGACCGATCAGGAATCGAGAAGCGACCGATATCGATCTCACCTAGCGTGACCACCATGGACATCAACATTCACGCGAGCTTCCTCCCCCAGGACGACCCCGAGGCGGCCCTCGCCTTCTACCGCGACACCCTGGGCTTCGAACTGCGCAACGACGTCGGCTACGACGGCATGCGGTGGCTCACCATCGGCCCGCCCGGGCAGCCCGACGTGTCGATCGTGCTGCACCCGCCCGCCGCCGACCCCGGTGTCACCGAGGACGAGCGTCGCGTCATCAGCGAAATGATGGCGAAAGGCACGTACGCGAGCATTCAGCTCGCGTCCGACGACCTCGACGGCCTCTTCAAGCACCTCACGGAGGCGAAGGCCGACGTCGTCCAGGAGCCGACCGACCAGCCGTGGGGCGTGCGCGACGGCGCCGTCCGCGACCCCGCCGGCAACATGGTCCGTATCCAGCAGCGCGCCTGAGCGCTACCGGGTGCGGGCGCGGACGTGGATCCGCTCGCCCTCTCCGCCGAAGAGGCTGAGCACCTCGACCCGTTCGCGTCCGGCGGCGCCGAACCAATGCGGCGTCCGGCAGTCGAACTCGGCGGCCTCGCCGGGACCCAAGACGACGTCCTGGTCGCCGAGCACGAGCCGTAGCCTGCCCCGGAGCACGTAGAGCCACTCGTGCCCGGTGTGCGTCCGCGGCCGGGGTTCGTCGTCGCCAGGCGGGATCGTCATCTTGTAGGCGCGGGGCCCACCTTGATGCCGGGTGAGCGGGATGAGCGCCCGGCCGTCCCGGGGTGCGTCGAGCACCCTCGGCGAGGGGACGATCTCGTCGACGCGCAGGCCCAGCGCGGCGATGACCGGCAGCAGCAGTTCGAGGCTCGGCTTGCGCTGCCCGGATTCGAGGCGGGACAGGGTGCTGGTGGAGATGCCGGTGGCGCGGCCGAGCTCCACCAGCGTCGTCCCCTTCTTCTCCCGGGCGCGGCGCAGCCGGGGCGCGATCAGCTCGATCGCCGCGGCGACGGCGGGTTGACTCTCCATAAGGTCAGCACAGCATCTCGTCCCGATTCCGGCAAAGAACTTTGCCGAAACAGCCAACCGCTGCGGATGCTGGCGCCATGATCGAAACCAAGCGCCTCCCCGCCGGCGTCTATCTCCTCGCCTTCAGCCTCTTCGCGATGGGAACCGCCGAGTTCCTGCTCGCCGGGGTCCTCCCCGCCGTCGCCGCCGACCTCGACGTCTCCCTCTCTGCCGCGGGCGCGCTCATCACCGCGTTCGCGCTAGGAGTTGTCCTGGGCGGCCCCCCGTTCGCCGTCCTCAGCCTGAAATGGCCACGCCGAACCGCCCTGATGGTCACCCAGCTGCTGTTCGCCGCCGCGATCGCGGCCGGCCTGATCGCCGACGACCACCTGGTCCTCCTGCTCACCAGATTCGTCGCAGGCCTCGCCTACGCGGGCTTCTTCGCCGTCGCCTCGGTGACCGCGATCAGCCTCGTGACCCCCGACCGCAATGCCCGCGCTTCGGGCGTCGTCGTCTCCGGACTCAGCGTCGCCATGGTGGCCGGGGGACCGGCGGGCACCCTGCTCAGCCACCTCACGGACTGGACCGGCGGCTTCTGGGGCGTCGTCGCGCTGACCCTCTTGGGCACCGTCGCCTGCGCCTTCGGCCTGCCCGCCACCTCGTCTGGTGCCGTGAGCGTTTCCGGGGAACTGCGCGCGATGCGTTCTCCGCGCCTCTGGGGCGTCTACGCGGTCACGATCCTGAGCACGGCCGCGTACATGGTTTCGTTCAACTACCTGGCGGCCGTCCTCGCCGACGTCACGCGTGTTCCCGTCGTGTGGATCCCCGCTGTCCTGGCACTTTTCGGGATCGGCGCCTTCGTCGGCCTGTCCGTCGGCGGCCGGATCTCCGACCAGCGGCCGCATCATGCGCTGCTCGGCGGTGCGCTCGGCATCGCCGTACTTTCCGGACTGTTGGCTCTTTTTGCTGCTTCCGTCTGGGTTGTCGTGCCTTTGGTGTTCCTGCTGGGAATCGCGGCCTTCGTGCTGAACCCGGCTCTCTATGGGCGGGTTTTCGCGATCGCCGGTTCGGCCCCGACTCTGGCCGGCGCCACGACGGTCTCGGCCTTCCAGCTGGGGATCAGCCTTACGCCGGTCTTTGCCGCCGTGGCCCTGAATCTGGACGCTCCGGTGACCGCGGTGTCGTGGATCGGTGCCGCACTGGCGTTGTTGACGATTCCGTTGATCATCGCCGATCGAAACTTCGAAAAGGCTAAATCATATCCGCGATGATGTACCGAATCCGTGGGTCTTTCGGTCTCCTGTTCGATTTTGCCCGATACGGCGAACGGGCTAACGCGCAGCGCACATTCGTGTCGTTGTGGCTGCTTGTCGGTTGCCCTTTGCGTACATGTTCTGCGAGTGTCGTCGAGCCGAGTGGACGGGGAGAGTGTATGCGGGTCGTGGCGGTCATGAACTACAAGGGCGGGGTGGGGAAGACGACCATCACGGCGAATCTCGGCGCGATCGCCGCAAACCTCGGCCTGCGTGTGTTGCTCATCGACCTGGATCCGCAGACGAATTTGACCTTCTCCTTCTTCTCGATCGACGAATGGCATGATCGAATCAAGGACAAACGGACGATCAAGCAGTGGTACGACGCCGAGATGCCGGGGCGGGATATCTCGTTGTCCGACCTGGTTCTCACGCCGGAGCGGGTCAACGACGCGCTCGAGACCGCAGATGGACGGCTCGATTTGATCTCTTCTCATCTCGGTCTCATCGACATCGATCTCGAACTCGCCGCCCGGCTCGGCGGGACCACCACCTTGGACGGATCGAAACGAAAGTTCCTCGATCTGCACAGCTGTCTGCGCCGAGGACTGGAGGACAGCGACTTCGGCCAGTACGACCTGGCACTCATCGACTGCGCCCCGAACTTCGGCCTCGTGACCAAGACAGCGATCGTGGCCAGCCAAAAGATTCTCGTGCCTGCCAAGGCGGACTATCTGTCCACCCTGGGGCTGGAGTACCTTGTCGGCAATTGCGACAGCCTGGTGCGGCAGTTCAACGAATATGTCGATCACAAGGGAGGCGTCGCGGGGTATCGCCGGATCGATCCCGGCATGCTCGGCGTGGTGTTCACCATGGTGCAGATCTACTCGCAGCAGGTGACGGCCGCCCAGCACGCCTACATAGAAGAGACGAATCTGAACTCGCGGGTGCCTGTGCTGACGAGCAAGATCCGTAACAGCCCTCGCCATTTCGGGGACGCGGGGGAGAGCGGCGTTCCGGCAATGCTGCGTGCCACCGGGAGGGACGAGGTCGTCAGGGAATTCGAGCAGCTGGTCGATGAGGTGCTGGGTGCGCTGGCGCTGTCGCCCGGCGGCGACCGATGAGTGACCTCAGGGATTTCGTTGTCTTGCAGGCCCGGGTCTTCGAGTTTCTGGAGAAGCAGGACGAGGCCACGCTGCAAGCGATTGCCACTGGCGCCGCGCGGCTTTCCTTGCTGCGCGGTGATGGCTCACCTGAGTCCGACCACCTGGCAGCGGCGCAGCCAGTGGCGGCTGTTCTCCCGGTGGCACCCTCCGGCGATCCGCTGCAGGCGGCCCAGGACCTCAGGAAGCTGACCTCGGAAGACGAGCGTCGAAGCTACTTGACCGCGGTAAAACGGAATATGAATGAGTTAAGGAGGATAGCCAAGAATTGCGAATTGCCAAAATACAGTCATCTTCGCCGAGATGAGATCATAAGTCTTATTGTCAGTCGTAAAATTGTTGAGCAGGATGGACGTAGCTCAGGAACCACTCGGCGAGGGGCTGCACCGTCCACGGCTTCACCGAAATCGAACGTCGACGCGGCGGCCGTCGCTGCGCACCTGAGGGAAACCGGCACTGAGGAAGAAGGGGCCGCCTATCTCGAAGCCCGCCAGCTGGACCGGGATGACCTGCTCGCTGTCGCCGCGGAATTGAAGCTTACTCGCGTGGAGCGATTGAGTCAGAAGGAGCTCACGAGAAGAGTCCTCAAACAGGCGATCGGCGCCCGGCGCAAGTTCGAAGGCCTCCGGAAATGGTGACAGTCCATGGACAGTGAGACCGGAGGGCGCGAAAGTGAGACCGGTGGTCGCACGATGTACCTTATCGGCGGTCGGCGGGTCACAGTTCTCGACTTGCTGCAAGCCGGCTTGCTGCAGGCCGGAGCGAAGCTCCGGTTCCACCGCAGTCGAATCGGTGTTGCCTATGACGCGACGGTGACCGAGAAAGGGCGCATCCGACTCGAGCCCGAGGGCGAAGAATTCCGTTCGCCCTCCCGGGCTGCCATGGTGGCGGCCGGGATGCGGGCAGTCGATGGCTGGCGAGCTTGGCTAGTGGTCGACCAGGAGCGGTTCCTGGACGCGGTTCGCCAAGATCTGCTCGACCGCACGATCTCGAAAGTCGCGGCCGCGACCCATCAGCGGAATGAGGACATCAAACGGCAACGCGTCTACGAGCGCCTGAAGCAGGCGCGTCGACGCGCTGAAGCACACGACCCTGAACGTATTTCAGTTCGCGAACTCTTGAAGCTGTGGGAGGCAGCGGATCGTGGAGATCAGGTGAGCCAGATCGAAGCGGACTTGGCCAATCATGGGCTGTTGACCTCGCCCAGCTTCCGAGCGGTAACGCTCGACACGGTTGTCTCGCTGACCACTCCATCCGACGAGGCGGAGCGGAGCGCGACGACGGGCGACACCGAAATCGGCGACATCCGGGTCGTCGAGAACGACGAGGGAGACGATGACTTGAATGTCCGTCTCACAGTGGGAAACCTGTCTCCTCTGGCAGGAGTGGAATCCGTCGGCCCCAACAGCCCGTTGGAGGAAGCGACCACGAAAATGCTCCTCAATGACTATTCTCAGCTCGCCGTACTAAGCGGCCCCCGTGGCCTGCGTGGCGCGGTGACTTGGCGCTCGGTCGCGCAGGCGATGCAACAGAAGTCCGTCGCGAGTGTTGCCGACGCGATCGACCCTCAGGCCGAAGTCGTTCCCTATGATCGCGACCTCTTCCAAGTGCTTCCCATCCTGCAGCAACGTGAGTTCGTGTTCGTGCAGGATGAAACCAAGGCGGTCAAGGGCATCGTCACGACGGCGGACGTGGCGCACCGCTATGGCGAGATGGCGACACCGTTCTTCCAGCTGGGCGAGCTGGATCAAACCCTCCGCTGGGTCGTGAGCCGTACCGCCGACATGGAGACCGTTCAGACGATCTGCTCGAGGCCGATAGAGAGCTTCGATCAGCTTACGATGGGCCACTGCAAGCGTGTTCTGGAGAACAAGGAGGTCTGGGAGAGGCTGGGCTGGCCGGTCGACCGTTCCGCCTTTATCTCCCGGCTCGAGGAGATTCGGCTCATCCGCAACCAGGTCATGCACTTCCATCCCGACCCCGTCCCGGAGGACACGGTCGACAAGCTACGGATGTTCACCAGCCTGTTGCATCGCTACCGAGGGCTGGCTTAGAGGGCAAAGCAAAAGGTCCGCATCCTCTGCGGATACGGACCTTTGATGTTGTGGAGCTGAGGGGAATCGAACCCCTGACCTTCTCGATGCGAACGAGACGCGCTACCAACTGCGCTACAGCCCCTGGTGAAGCTTGAGACCTCGGTGAAGCCTGGCCCCTTGTTTGAAGCTCCATGAGCCTATCAGTGGCTCATGGAGCCCCAAAATCCGGGGGTCACTCTCCGGAGGCCCGGCGGAATGGCCTGGTCCCGGGCTCGTCGAGCTCGTGGAAGGCCGGGTCCTCGTCGTCGAGGTCGACGACGACGGCCTGCCGGCGGATGCGTGACATCGGGGACGGCTTGCGCTCCACGACCTCCGGGCGTTCGGCGGCGACGACCTCGACGTCCTCACGGGAATCGTGGGATTCGTCCGAGTCGTCGACCGCCGGGCGGCGCGGGGCGCGGGTGTTGTTGAAGCGGGCGAGGCGGCGCTGCCGGATCTCGTTTTCGATGCGGACCTGGCGGCGCAGGTAGGCGAGGTAGCCGATGAGGACGGCATCGGCGGCACCGTGGGCCCACCAGACCATCGGGGTCAGGAAGCCGGCGATGAGCGCGGTCGCGACCGCGAACACCAGGAGCGCGATGACGACCCGTTGCCGGAACGAGTACTTGGCGCGCGCGGCGATGTCGGCGGCTTCGGGGTCGAAGCCTCCTCTGCCCGGTCGGTAGCCGGCGCCTTGGCGCTCGCTTTCCGCGCGGGTCGCTCGCGAGGGTTGCGGGAGCGGTTCGGCTTCCGTTTCCTCGTCTTCGAGGTCGGCGTCGAGTTCTGCCTCGAGCTCGGCCAGGTCGTCTTCTACCGATGGTTCCGTGTTCTCCGCCATGGCGAACTCCTCCGGTCCCTCGTGGCGTGTGCTCCCGCTCCGCACTACTCGCGCCGCTAGGGCCGAGTCCGCCGTCCGCGCGACCTGTTGGCGCTTGCGGGCGACCATGGGCACGAGAACGACGAGCCATGCCGCTGCGAGCGCGACGATGATCACCGAACTGGGCATCTCCCGTCACCTCCCCCGATCCACTGCTGTAGTCACGCTAGCCACAACAGTCACACACGCCGCGCAGACTCGCCGGTTTCGATCACGGAAAATGCATCACCAAATTAGGTGAATCTCACAGCTTGTGGTAACGCGGTCACCGGAACCGTCCGGTAACCGGGGTCAGACCCGCTCCGCGAGGCCCCTCGCGACGAGCCGGGAGACCAGTCCGTCACCGGTCTCTTCCTTGGTCACGGCGTAACAGAAGTGGTCCCGCCAGCCGCCCGCGACGTCGAGGTAGCGCTCGAAAAGGCCCTCTTGCCGGAACCCGGCTTTGGTGAGAACCCGCAGGCTGGCGGTGTTTTCGGGGCGGACGGTGGCTTCGAGCCGGTGCAGTCCGGCGAAATCGAAGACGTGATCGGTGACGAGGGCGACGGCGCCGGTCGCGACGCCGCCGCGGACGATGTCCGATGACACCCAGTAGCCGATCCAGGCCGACCGGAGCGACGCCCGGATGACATTACCCACAGTGATCTGTCCGGCGAAGCGTCCATCGACCGTGATGGTGAACGCGAGGCATTGCCCGCGCCGGGCGAGGCCGCGCAGGGCGAGCCACTGCGAGGGCCAAGACCAGAACGCGTTGCGGTCGGGCCACGGCCCGACGCCGGTCGGTTCCCACATCTCGAGGTGCTCGCGATCGCGCAGCCGGACGCGACTCCACTCGCCGGCGTCCCGCAGCCGGACCGGCCGGACGGCGAGGATCCCGGCGGGCACCCGGATCGGCCCGAGTTTCGCGGGCCAGCCCGGATGCCTGCTCTCGATGGGATACGCGACGCCGGAAATCGGTGCGCCCATTACGCGCGCTGGGCCAGGAAGGTCACCTTGACCTGCTCGCCCGCGGCGACCTCGGTGAGGTCCTCGTCGATGTTGATCAGGCAGTTCGCTTCCGCCAGCGACGCGAGCAGATGCGCGCCGGAGGTGCCGAGCGGCTGCACCAGGTACTCGCCGTTGCCCTCGTCGCGCAGCAGTTGCCCGCGCAGGAAGCCCTTGCGGCCCTTGGTCGAGGTGATGGGGGAGAGCAGCCGCGCGCCGACGATGCGGCGGTGCGGGTTCCGGGTGCCGCGCGCGGCGCGGATCAGCGGGCGGACCAGGACCTCGAACACGACGAGCGCGCTCATCGGGTTGCCGGGGATCAGGAAGGTCGGCACGGAATCGGGGCCGAGCCTGCCGAAACCCTGCACCGAACCGGGGTGCATGCCGACCCGGGTCATGTCGATGTGGCCGAGATCGGACAGCGCCGCGTGCACCTCGTCGCCCGCGCTGCCGCCGGCACCGCCCGCGACGACGACGATCTCCGACATCAGCAGGCGGCCTTCGACGATCTCGCGCAGCCGTTTCGGGTCGCCGGGCACGATGCCGACTCGGCTCACCTCGGCGCCCGCGTCGCGAGCGGCCGCGGACAGCGCGTAGGAGTTGACGTCGTAGACCTGCCCGACCGACGGGGTGCGGTCGATGTCGACCAGTTCGTCGCCGACGGAAACGATGGAAACCCGCGGTCGCGGGTAGACGAGGACCTTCGCCCGGCCGACCGCGGCCAGCAGGCCGACCTGGGCCGAGCCGATGGTGTCGCCCTTGCGCACGGCGACGTCCCCGATCTGCACGTCCTCACCGGTCCGGCGGACGTATCCGGCGGACGGTACGGATTTGTGCACGGTGACCTTGGCCTGGTGGCCGTCGGTGTAGGCGGTCGGGACGACTGCGTCGGCCAGAGTCGGCAGTGGCGCACCGGTGTCGACCCGCACGGCCTGTCCCGGCTGCAGCCGTCGCGGCTGGCGGGAACCGGCGGCGATCTCACCGACCACGGGTAGCTGCACCGGATCTTGGCCGGCGGTGCGGACGTCGACGCTTCGCACCGCGTAACCGTCGACGGCGGCCTGGTCGAAACCGGGCAGGGCGTGTTCGGCGACGACCTCTTCGGCGCACAGGAGGCCTTGGGCCTCGGAGATGGCGACCCGGACCGGCCGCGGGCGAACCGCGGCGTCCAGGGTCAGCGCGATCTGCTCCTCGACGGAACGGAACTGTCCCGCGTCTTCGGTCTCTGCCGCCTCGGCGATGGGCTCCGTCATGACTGGGGGATCTCGATCCGTTCGTTCGACCAGGCACGCGATGAAGGCCCGTCGGTGAACTGAAGTTCACCACCGTTACCAGGAGTGATGCGGTCCGAAGCCGCGGAAATCGCCCGATCGGGCAAGCTCCTCGTGGTCCGTGCCGCCGGGGTGGTCGCTGCGCCTGTCATAGGCGTGAAGCCTAACCTGACCACGTGGGCAAGCCCGGCAATGAGCACCTGAGCAAAGCGGAGTGGCGTTCTCGGATAACCGCCGAACGGCGTTCACAGGTGTCGGAGGAGCGGGCTCGGGAGGCGGTATCGCTGGCCGCCGCGGCCGCCTCGCTGCCGGGCGAGATCATCTGCGCGTACGTCCCGTTCGGCACCGAACCGGGCTCGACGCTGCTCCTTGATCAACTGATCGACCAGGGCAAACGTGTGCTCCTGCCGATCGTCCCCGACGCGCCGGGACCGCTGGACTGGGCGGCGTACGAAGGCCCGCCGACCCTCGGGCCGGGCCGCCTGCGCGGACTGCTCGAACCGATGGGCCGCCGGCTCGGTCCCGACACGCTGGGGACGGCCGATCTGGTCCTCGTCCCCGCGCTCGCCGTCGACGACGAAGGCGTCCGGCTCGGCCGGGGCGCCGGGTACTACGACCGGTCGCTCGGGTTCGCCTCGCCGGGCACCGCGCTGATCGCCGTCGTCCGCGACGCCGAACTCGTCCGCTCGCTGCCCGCGGAACCGCACGACGTCCGGATGACCGGCGTGCTGACCCCGGACCAGGGGACGGCGCCGCGGCCGGTAATACACTGACGCCCCGACGCAGTGGTTCAGAAAGGGCACAATGAGCTCTGACGCGCACCTGTCCGATCGATTCGCCGAAACGCTGTCGAAAATGCGTTCCGCGGGGGCACACGCCATGGAGCTGGCGGCCCTGCGAAGGCGACTCGAGCAGCTCTCCGAACCCGGCGCGGGTGAATTGCCGGGGAACGAACTCGAACCGCTGGGTGACATCAGCCGCTTGGTGGATCTGCCCGAGCCGGACGCCGAAGAGGCGCGTCGGGTCCTGGATCGCACGGCCGTTCTCAAGCTCAACGGCGGACTCGGCACCAGCATGGGGCTCACCGGGCCGAAATCGCTGCTGGAAATCAAACCGGGCAAGACGTTCCTCGACGTCATCGCGATGCAGGTGCTCTCCACCCGTGAGAAGTACAACGCCCGGTTGCCGCTGATCCTGATGAATTCGGCGGGCACCCGCGAGCCGTCTCTGGAGCTGCTGAAGAAGTATCCCGACCTCGCCGACGAGGTCATCCCGGCCGACTTCCTGCAGGGCCGCGAACCGAAGATCACCGCGGACGGCCGCCCCGCCGAGTGGCCCGCGAATCCGGAACTCGAATGGTGCCCGCCGGGGCACGGCGACATCTACATCGCGCTCGCGGTGAGCGGCATGCTCGAAACCCTGCTGGCGGAAGGCATCCGCTGGTGTTTCGTGTCCAACGCCGACAACCTCGGCGCGCTGCCGGACGCGCGGATCGCCGCCTGGCTCGCGAAGGAGGGCGTCCCGTTCGCGATGGAGACCGTGCTCGGCACCGCGGCCGACCGCAAGGGCGGTCACCTGGCGCGGCGTGCGGGCCGGATCGTCCTGCGCGAGTCCGCCCAGGTGCCCGACGGCGACGATTCCTTCGGTGACGTCGCCAAGTGGCGCTTCTTCAACACCAACAACATCTGGTTCGACCTCGAACGCCTGAAGGAACTGCAGGACGCCGACCCGGCCGCGCCGGCGCTGCCGCTGATCGTGAACCGGAAGACCGTCGACCCGGCGGATTCGTCCAGCACGCCGGTGATCCAGCTCGAAACGGCGATGGGCGCGGCGATCGGTTCGGTCGAGGGCGCGCGGGCCATCGAGATCCCGCGGACCCGGTTCGCGCCGGTGAAGACCACCGACGACCTGCTCGTCGTCCGCTCCGACGCCTACGTGCTCGACCCCGGCGGGGAGATGATCCCCGAGTTCACCACCACCCCGCCGGTCGTGTCGCTGAGCAAGGAGTTCTACAAGCTCCTCCCGGACTTCGACGCGCGTATCCCCGTCGCCCCTTCGCTCAAGGAGTGCACGAGCCTCGAAGTCGACGGCGACGTCACTTTCGGGAAGAACGTCGTCGTCCGGGGCGATGTGAAGATCGCCGGTCCGAAGACCGTTCCGGACGGCGAAGTCCTCTAGGGCGTGTTTCATAAGTCTGTTCGATGGGCTTCGTGATCCAGGTGGTTCCTGGCGGTGCGGGCGGATCGCCCTCGTACCGGGTCGTACTCGGGCGCATCCGCCCGTGCCGTCAGGGGCCGCCTGGGCGCGAAGACCGCGAACCCGACTTGTGAAACACGCCCTAGTCCCGCTGGGCGATGAACACGTACTCGCGTCCTGGACGGTCAGGGGCGTCCCGGACGTCCAGGACGCGAAATCCGTGTTCCGCCAGCAAGGACTCCAGTTCGTCGCGTTCGCGGAACCACAGCTTCGAGTCCGAGGTGACGACCTCGCCGTCGGAGAACCGGTAGCTGTACCGGAACGAGACGAACGGAAGGTCCACCTCGGTGACCTCTCGCCACTGTTCGACCTCGCCGACGCCGGGTACGTCGATGGTGTCGTGCGCGGTGTCGGCGGCCCAGTCCTCCCACGCGCGACGATCGGGGCGCCGGATCTCGAAGACCAGGTACCCGCCGGGCGCCAGCGCGGTGTGGATGCCTTCGAGCGTCCGGTTCCATTCGTCGTCGGTCAGGAAGACCTGGGCCACGTTGGCGGTCATCACGGCGATGTCGGCGCCGATCTCGCCCACCGTCTTCGCGTCACCGTGGATCCAGGTGACCTTCCCTTCCGGATCCTTGGCCTTCGCGACCTCCAGCGACGCCGTGGCGGGGTCGACCCCCACGACTTCGAGACCACGTTCGGCCAGCAGGACCCCCAGACAGCCGGTGCCACAACCGACGTCGAGGACCTTCTTCGCCCCGACTTCGCCGATGATGGCGACGTAGTGGTCCAGATCGTCACGAGGGCCATCGAACGCGTCGTAGATGGGTGCGAGCCGGGCATGGGCGAAGAGCGCGTCAGGCATTCGGCGACGATAGTTCCGGGACCCGTTCGGTAGCCACGGATTTATGCCCGGTTCGCCAGACCCGTTCGCCCAGCAGGGCCAGGAAGGCCGGCAGCAGCACGCCTCGGACGAGCGTCGCGTCGATCAGCACGGCGACCGCCATCCCGACACCCATCATCTTGTACTCGATCGCGCTCAACGTGACGAAGACGCTGAACACACCGACCATGATCACCGCCGCGCTGCTCACCACCCCCGCGCTGGTGCCGGTGCCGTGGACGATCGCGGCGACGGCGCCCTCGGCCCGGCGTTCGCGGATCCGGCTGAGGATGAAGATGTGATAGTCCATGCTCAGCCCGAGAAGCAGGACGAACATGAACATCGGCAGCCAGCCGACGATCCCGCCGTACGGGGTGAAACCCAGCAGGGACGCGAAATGGCCGTCCTGGAAGATCCAGGTGAGCACTCCATAGGCCGCGCCGATCGACAGCAGGTTGAGCGCGATCGACACGAGTGACACCGCGACGGCCCGGAAAGCCAGCAGTAGCAACACGAACGCCGCCAGCAGGACGAAGCCGAACACCAGTGGCATCCGTTCGATGACCCGGTCGGCGAAGTCGCGCGCGTTCGCCGTGCGGCCGGACACCGCGTACTCGACGCCGTCCACCTCGCCGATCGTCGCGGGCAGGACCTCGGTGCGCAGTTTCGCCAGGGCGGCGTCGGAGGCCGGATCGCGGCCCGAGCCGGACAGCGGGACCCGGACGACCACGGCGTCGTCGACGTTCGCGACCGCGAGGGGTTTGTTCAGCACCCCGCCGGTTTCACCGATCCTTCGGTCCAGGTCGGTGATCGCCGACCGCAGTGCGGGACTGTCGACCGGGCCGCCGTTTTCGGCCGTCAGCACCACGGTCGCGGGGTAGGCGATCCCGGGGAACGCCTCCTGGGTGCGGACCGCGGCGTCGATCGTCGGCATCGACCGCGGCAGGCTTTCCGCCGGCGTCGGATCCTGCAGCCGCAGACCGAGCGCGGGCAACGTGAGCAGGATCAGCAACGCCGTCGCGAGCCCGCCCCACAGTGCCGGCCGTCGGGTGACCACGCGGGCGGTCGCGGTCCAGAACCGCGAGTTCTCCGCGGCCGTGCGTCGTTCGCCCAGCCGGGGGATCCGACCGCGGTCGACCTTGTCGCCCAGAAGCGAGAGCAGCGCGGGCAGGACGGTGATGGCGCCGAGTACGGCGAGTCCCACCACGAACGCGGTGCTGATCGCCAGGCCGCGGAAGTTGTCGAGGCCGGTGATCACCAGCCCGCTCACGCACAGCACGACCGTCACGCCGGAGACGACCACGACATGCCCGGACGTCCTCGCCGAGACGCGGATCGCGTCGTCGACGCCGTGCCCTCGCGCGCGTTCTTCCCGTTGGCGCCGCAGGAAGAACAGCGAGTAGTCGACGCCGACCGCCATGCCGATGAGCAGGGTGATCACCGTCGTCGCGCTGTTGATCGGGGTCAGGTCGTCGACGACGGACAGGAAACCGAAGGTCGCCGCGACACTCGTCCCCGCCAGCAGCAACGGGACCGACGCGGCGACCAGCGAGCCGAAGACGATCAGCAGGATCACCAGGGTCATCGGCAGGGAGAGGAACTCCGACCGCTTGACGTCCTCGCGGATGCCCTTGTCGACGACGGTCGAGAGGCTGAGATCGCCGGACAGACCCAACCGGACCGACGGATGCCGCGCCGCCACCTGCTCGACCTGCGCCGTCGCGGCCTCGAAGTTCGGCCGGAGTTCCTTCTCCCCGCCGGCGATCGTGAAGCCGACGAGACCGGAGCGGCCATCGGCCGAGATCCGCTCGGCACCCCCGGCGGCCAGCGGGGACCGGATGTCGGCGACGGCGCCGGACCGGGTGAGTGTGGTGACCAGGTCGTCGGTCGCCCGCCGGAGTTCGCCGCTCGCGGCGAAAGGCGGCGAGCCGGGCTCCTTCGCCTGGACGAGAACGTTCTCGCGCAACGGATCGAAGGTGCTTTGGGCGTTCAACGCGGTCTGCGCGCGGCCGGACTCGCCGGGATCGGTGCTGCGCCGGCTTTCGCCGTCCAGCAGGGTTCCCGACAACAGGGCGAGGACCACCAGGGCGACCCAGCCGAGGAGGGTGAGCGCGCGATGCCGGACGGACCAGGCGGCGATCCGCTCGGTCACCGGAGCGCGCGAGTTGTTTTCGGGCAGCATGAACTACAGTCCTTTGCGTGAAGGAGTGAGATGCCTCGGGCGAGGTTTTTTGCTTCTTCTTTCCTGGGCCGTCGAGTTGCCGCTCGGCGGCCCAGGGTCTTTCACCGGCCGGTCAGTCGACCTCCTTGAGGATCCGCTCGACCGAGCCCACGCTCTTCCGGAGATCGGCGAGGCGGCCGTCGAGTTCGGTGAGTTTGCGTTCGGTCTCTTCCTGCGCCTGGACGGCTTTTTCGGCGAGCCTCCGGTATTCCTGCTCGCGAGCGAGCGCGCCCCTGGCCCGGATGGTCGCGCCGAACTGCCAGACGACCACCGTGATCACCACGGTCAGGAACACGAAGATGCCGATCACCCCGGCGACCTCCTGCCATTGATGCCACTTCACGGTCGTTCCCCCTGTTCGACGTCCGATAAGCCCGGAGTACTCAGTGTCGGCGCCGCGGCGGCGATGGCGTCCGGGCTCAGTTCGACCAGGAACGGTTCCACCTCGTAGAACTTCATCGCCTTCCCGTCCTCCGACAGCTCGAGGGTGGCCGACACGAGCCCGGCCGCCTCCAGTTTGCGCAGGTGGAGCTGCAGTAGCGCCCGGCTGATGCCGAGCTCTCGCGCCAGCTGACTCACGTAGGCGCGCTCCGCGCGGAGCGCCGCGACGATCCGCAGCCGGTGCGGGTTCGCCAGCGTCCCCAGCAGCCGCAGCAACTCGTCGCCGGAGGGCCCGGTGGCGTTCATAGCGGCGACCTGCACATGCCAAAGAAATCTAGCAGGTGCTCGCTCGGACTACCAGGTGCTCCAGCCAGACGTTCGGCTCCACGTAGACACCGACGTCCAGGGACGCCGAGGCGAGCACCGGCGCGATCCCGCCCGGCACGACCGTCAAGCCGTCCTGGAGTTCGACGCCGGTCCACGTCCGCCACTGCGCGAAGGTGCCCGTGACCGTCATCGCGAACGGCGCCACCTTGACGAACCGGGCGCCGAGTCGTTCATGCGTGCGCAGCCAGGGACCCTCGGGCAGCCCATCCGGACGACGACGGGCGATGTAGTCCTCAAAGGACAGTCCGGGTTCGGTTTCCTTCCCGGCCGGACGGACCGGCACGACGAGGGTGTGCTTCGCCGTCTCCGAGGCGCGTTTCTTCAGTGCTTCCAAGGCTTTGGTGGCCAGACCGCCGCCACGGCGGCCTGGCGCGACCATCACTTCGAGGGCGATCAGCGTATTCGTCTCACGGTCGTCCATCAGGTCTTCGGCCGCCCAGATCAGGGCGGCGTCCCAGCCGTGGTCCGGCAGTTCCGGACGCTCGGCGGTCGGGAAAGCGACCGGGACGGCGGCGGCTCTGGCCACCGGTACGCCGTCTTCCAGCAGGACGAGGAAGTACTCCGGCCAGCGGGCGGCCAGATGGGACGACTTCGCCAGCAGGCCCGTCTGGTCGTGCTGGAGGAACTCGCCGCCGACGCCACCGAGGCCGAGCGCGGGCACGCGCAGATCGGGCCGCGTGGACAGGTCTTCGATCACGATCATGCCCTCAGTAGAACCGAGGGCACGCGGTCTCACGAGGGGATTTCACGGTTGGAACCGGTTCACGTCGAAGGGGTCCGGCTAGCGGACCGGGAGCGCGCGGCGCCTTCCGGTGAGGCCGGTGGTGTTGAGGTTGGCACGCTCCCCGGCGGAATGCCCGTCGAGGTAGCCGCTGCCGGACAGTCGCCTCGGCGGTGCCGAGCGCAGGTCACCGTACTGCTCGTCGTACGCCTGCTTGACCATCGCCGTCCGGTCCTGGACCACCAGCGCGGCCGAACGCTGACCCGCGGCGGCGGTATGCGTGCGGGCCGCGGTGTCCTCACTGTTGCGGAGCCGTTCGTAGACCGCGCCGGAGAACCCGTGCAGCCAGGTGCGCCGGTACGCGGCCAGCGATTCGCCCGCGAACACGCGGTTCTCCGGGCGGACCCTGGTCAGCTGGGTGGTCGCCTGCAGCAGCAGGCTCGTGTATAGCAGTTCGACGCGCTCCAGATCGGAGCGGAAGCCGAAGACGGTCACCGCGGTGACCGACTGGCCGAGCCGGTGCAGCAGCGCCCGGCACCGCAGCGGATGCGCGATGTTCGTGAGCAGCCCCGCCTTGTCCCGGCTGTACGGGTTGTCGAGTGGGATCGTGACCTGGGTGATCTCGTCGGTGGTCGCGCCGGAGGCGGCCAGCAGCGCCTGGTCGATGCCGTACCGGGCGATCAGTTCGGCGGCCTTGGTGTTGTACGACTCGGCTTCGGCCTCGGTGACCGCCGGGTCCTCCGCCTTGGCGAGGAGTTTCCGGACGCGCGCGAGCAGCGTGTCGTGGTCGGGCATGGCCCCCCTTCCTGATTGGGTTGGTGCGGGTCAATCTAGGAGAGGGGTCCGACAATATTCGATCAGATGTTCGGACCCCGGCAAGGGGGTGGCATGTCGGCCGAAGTTTCGGTGGTCGGTTCCGGCCCGAACGGCCTCGCGGCGGCGGTGCTCCTGGCCAGGGCGGGTCTGTCGGTCGAGGTCCACGAGGCGGCGGACGAGATCGGCGGCGGAACGCGCACCACCCCGCTGTTCGACGACGACGTCCGCCACGACATCTGCGCCACCGGGCATCCGATGGCCGCGGCGTCCCCGTTCTTCCGCTGGTTCGGCCTCGCCGGGCACGGTGTCGAACTCCTGCGCCCGGAGATCGCGTACGCGCATCCGCTCGACGGTGGCCGCGCCGGACTCGCGTACGAGGACCTTGACCGGACCTGTGACGCCCTCGGCGCGGACGGGCCCCGCTGGCGCCGCCTGATGGGCCCGCTCGCCGAGCGCAGCCGCGAAGTGGCCGATCTCCTGCTGGGCGACCTTCGCCATCCACCGCGAGACCCACGGGCGGCCGCGCTCCTGCCCCCGCGGATGCTGACGCTCGCCTCCGGGTTGGAGCGTCGTCTGTTCATCGGCCCCGAGGCGCCCGCGCTGCTCTCCGGCGTCGCCGCGCATGTGATGGGACGTCAGCCTTCGCTCGCCGCCGCCGGCGCGACCCTGCTGCTCGGCCATCTCGCGCATTCGTCGGGCTGGCCGATCGCCCGCGGCGGCAGCCGGACCATCACCGACGCGCTCGCGGCCGACGTCCGCGCGCACGGCGGGCGGATCCACACCGGCAGCCGGGTCACGGACCTGCGGCAACTGGCGAAGTCGCCGGCGGTGATCCTCGACATCGCCCCGCGCGGCTTCCTCGAAATCGCCCGCGACCTGATGCCGCCGAGGTACCGCAAGGCGCTGGAGTCCTACCGGTACGGTCCCGGCGTCGCGAAGGTCGATTTCCTGGTGTCCGAACCGGTTCCGTGGGCGATGCCGGAGGTCGGCAAGGCGGGCACCGTCCACCTCGGCGGCACCCGCGACGCGGTGTTCGCGGCGGAAAACGCGATCGCGCGGGGGGAAGATCCGGACGACCGCTACGTGCTCGTCTCCGATCCGATGACGCTCGACCCCTCGCGTGGGCTGCCGGGGAAGCGGCCCGTGTGGGCGTATTGCCATGTGCCCAACGGCGATCCGCGCGACGTCACCGAGATCGTCCGTCGTCGGATCGAACGGTTCGCGCCGGGTTTCTCCGACACGATCCTGGCGAGCCGGTGTCTCACCGCGCCGGAACTGGAGACCTACAACGCGAACTACCCCGGCGGTGACGTCGCCGCGGGAGCGGTGAACCTGCGGCAGGTACTGGGACGGCCCGTGCCGCGCTGGAATCCGCATCGGACCCCGCTCGGCGGCGTCTTCCTCTGCTCGGCGGCGACGGCGCCGGGACCCGGCGTGCACGGGATGGGCGGCTGGCATGCCGCGAAATCCGTGCTGGGCAAGGACTTCGAACGACTGATTCAGGAGCCGCGAGGCCGCACGAGGCCCGTTTCGTAGGCCACCACCACGGCCTGCGCGCGGCTGGAGATCCCGAGTTTCGTCATCACGCGGTTCAGATGCGTCTTCACCGTGGCCTCACTGACCAGCAGGCTCCGCGCGATGTCGGCGTTCGTCGTGCCGGTGCCGACGAACCGCAGTACCTCGAGTTCGCGTTCGGTCAGCCCGGCCAGCGCGGGCGGCGCCGCCGGTTGTCCGGGCGGACCCTGGGTGAAGGCCTCGACCAGCCGCCGGGTGATGGTCGGACCGAACAGCATGTCGCCCCGCGCGACGGCGTGGATGCCGGCGATCAGCGTCTCCGGTGGGCTGTCCTTGAGCAGGAAACCCGCCGCGCCCGCGCGCAACGCGGTGTAGACGTACTCGTCGAGGTCGAACACCGTCAGCATGAGCACACTCGGTTTTTCGGGTCCGGCCTGCGCGAGGATCCGTTCCGTCGCCTTGACGCCGTCGAGTCCGGGCAGCCGGATGTCCATCAGGATCACGTCCGGACGCAGTTCGAGAGCCTTCTCGACGGCTTCGAGCCCGTCTCGCGCTTCGCCCACGACGCGCACGTCGGGAACGGCTTCGAGCAGAGCGGCGAAGCCCGCCCGGACGAGATCCTGGTCGTCGACCACCAGCACACTGGTCACCGGGCTCGCTCCTGCGGCAGATAGGGAAGGGTCAGTTCGATCGAGTAACCGCCGGATCCGGCCGGTCCCATTTCGATATGGCCACCGTACATTCTCGCGCGTTCACGCATTCCGATGAGCCCTTGCCCCGCCGGATCGGGCGGTGTCGTCCTTTCGGACGCGGAATTGCGCACACCCAGTACGAGTGCTTCCTCGCCGTATTCGAGGGTGAGTTCCGCCTTTGCCGCACTGGCGTGTTTGAGCACGTTGGTAAGCGCTTCCTGCGCGATGCGGTAGGTGCACAGCTGCTGGCCGGGAGGAAGCCGCCGCGGTTCGCCGATGGTCCGCGTCTCCACCGATAATCCGGCTTCGCGCACGCGCGCGACCAGCGCGGGAAGGTCGGCGAGGCCGGGTTGCGGACGGTATTCGTGGGTTTCGCGCTGCGGTGGGCGCAGGACCCCGAGCAGGCGCCGCAGTTCGTCGAGCGCCTCCGTCGTCGTCCCGGTGATGGTGTCCAGCGCGGCGCGCGCGGTGTCGGGGGAGGACTCGAAGACGTAGCGCGCGAGGTTGGCCTGCACCGAGATCACCGAGATGTGGTGGGACACCACGTCGTGCAGTTCATGGGCGATGCGGATGCGTTCCTCGACGACCGCCTGCTCCGCTTCGAGCCGGATTTCCCGTTCCGCGCGGACCGCGCGTTCCACCATCCTGTCCGCGCGGAGGTAGCCGAGGCGTCCGACGATGACCGTGCCGGCGCACTGGGCGAGCAGGCGCGTCGTCTCGACCACGAAGGACGGTGCGTGCCCGAGCACGAGGCCCAATTCGAAAAGGACGACCCAGGCGATGGTCGGCGCCGCGGCCTTCGCGGGCGGGTAGCGCGCCCACACCGTGTATGCCGCGATGAAGGCCGCGGGCTCGCCCAGCGCGGCACGGTAACCCAGAGCGGTGTAAACGGTCATGATCGAAACCGAGGCGAGCAGGACCGCGATCGGATGACGGCGGCGTACGACCAGCGGGACCGCGATGAGTACGGCGAGGGCGACGGCCCCGGGTGGCACCGGATCGCCGAACGAGCCGCCGCGAGGTGCCGCGCCCAGTGCGAGGAGGATCGCCGCGGCCGCCGCGATCAGGCAGTCGATCAGCAGAGGCCGCTCGCGAAGGAGTTGAAACGGCTGGGCGAGGGACGGCACGACCGAAAGCTACCGCCGGAGCGTTAAGGGGCTCAATTCATGCAACTTCCGCGGTATTCGTCCGGAGTATGTACCGCGAAGGTTTACCCCGGCTTCCGACTCGGGGTGATTCCGCTCGGTGATCCACCCGGATACCGTCGGAACAGGATGGACATTCCATTCCCCCAACTCGGCGAAGAGGATGACCCACTCTGGGTAAGAGGGCCTTTTGGGAGGGGATACCCGAAGCGGGGCGCCTCTTCGCCGAGCCTGATCATCCGAGATACGCGTCCAGCGTGACGGCCAGTGCCCTCTCCGGTGAAGGCGCGAAGCTCGCACCCGCCAGTCCGCCCCAAAGCCACAGCTGGGCGAGGCCGTGCAGCGATGCCCACAGTGACGACGCGAGCAGCCGCGGATCGGTCGTGGGATGCCAGTCGCCGTCCTGGACGGCGGCGACCAACGCGGCGAAGTAGTCGAACACCGCGCTGCTGACCCGGGTGAGTTCGGGATCGTCAGGATCGACGAGGTCGCGGCGGAACATCAACTCGAACATCGCCGGATTGGCCAGCGCGAAGTCGAGATAGCCGTGGCAGGCCGCGATCAGGCGTTCGCGCGGGGTCCCGTCCGGCAGGCCGGCGCCGCGGTCGAGCAGTTCGGCGTGACCGCGGGTGGCGACGGCCGAGAGCAAGGCCGCGCGGCCGGAGAAATGCCGCAGTGGAGCCCCGTGCGAGACACCTGCCGCCTTGGCGATCCCGCGCAGCGTGACGGCGCCGACGCCCTCTTCGGCCAGCAGATTCGCCGCCGTGTCGATCAGGCGGGTTCGGGCGCCCATGCCTGGTTTTCCCCGAGGACCGGCAGGAGATCGGGGCGCTTCGGCAGGAAGCCGTCCCCCGGCTGGCGGCCGATGAGCCGGTTGCGGAAGCGGGTGACCGCGACCGGCAGGACCTCCCGCGTCACCCAGCGCAGATCCGCCCGCAGACCGGGGCGGCCGGCCGAGCCGGGAAGCGGTTCGAGCCAGGCCGGGTCGTGGCCGACGCCGAGTTTGCCGAGGACGTGCCCGGCGAGCCGCCGGTGTCCCTGTTCGGAAAGGTGCAGCCGGTCCGGCCCGAAATAGCGGGAATCGTGCGCGGCGTGATCCGGCCAGAGGTCGACGAGCGTCGCGCCGTAGCTGACGGACGCTTCGCGGACGGCGTCGTTCAGCGCGGTGATGCGCGGGCGCATACGGTGCCCCATCGGCATGCGGTGGGAGATGTCGCTGAGAGTGAAGGTGACGACGGTGGGCGCGATCTCGGTGCAGACGCGGATGGCGGTGTCGACGCGGCGGGCCACCGTGCGCGCGTCCCAGCCGCGGCTCATCACGTCGTTGCCGCCGCCGAACAGCGCGATCAGATCGGGGGCGAGCCTGCTCGCGGCCGGGGTCTGTTCGGCGTGGATCTGGTCGAGGCGTCGCCCGCGGACCGCGAGGTTGGCGTACCGGAAACCGGGCTCGTCCTCGGCGAGGCGTCCGGCGACGAAGTCGGCCCAGCCGCGGTAGTGGCCGCCGTCCGGATGCGGGTCCGCCAGCCCTTCGGCGCAGCTGTCGCCGAGCGCGACGAAACGTTGGTAGCCCATCCAGATCTCCGTAACCGCGAGTTCACCTTGTAGACACTGTCTATCAAACTCGTGTAGACGCTGTCTACTTCTGGGCGCGCTCGCATGTGTCCTGTCCGGCTGATCCTTTCGGTGTCCGGGCCTAGTTTTCGGGGCGGTGGCTGGTGAGCTGGGGCGGGTTCGGCACAATGCCGCCCGTGCAGAGCCTTGATCTTGTCTCTGGTGGCGGGTCCGTATCGAGTGAACGGTTCGAGGTCGTGTTCACTGACGAGGACGGTGAGCAGCGGCTTCCGTGCGCGGTCGGGCGGGTTCGGGGAATCTGCGGGTGCTGATCCGCGGCGGGTAGCGGTCAGGAGAATGGGGCACATCCACCGAAGCCTGGTCTGGCCCCGGTGGTCAAGCGCTCAGGGACATGGGCTGTGGGAAGGGTGCTGCCGATGATGAGGCTGACCGCAGTGGAGGTCGGGTACTTCGAGGACTACGAGGACGATGAGACCGTGGAGGTCGGGATCGCCGGAGTCGATGGTGCCGGTGTCCGGAGGTCGTTCTCTATCCAGCGATCCACCTACGAGCCCGACGAGCAAGAAGTCCGGTCAGGGATGGACTCTTACTGCGTCTCCACCGAACGAGGTGTCACGGTGTATGGCTGCCTGCGTGGTGTGCGATTGACCGGTGCACAGCTCACCCTGGAGTTCACGGCCGAGGACGCCGCGATCCTGGACGTCCCGATTGCCGTGGAGGCAGACCTGAGCGGCTCACGTACTGATGACGTGGTTCTGTCCGGACGGCTCCGCGAGATTCTCGCCTGGGGCGCTCACGACAAGCGACCAGAGCTAATCGGGCTGAGCGCTGCTGGCCCCTCCTCCGGTGGGTGAAGCTTCCGGAGTGGAAGGCGGACGGGATACAGGCACCCGTCGTTCGGCTCGACGACGGGCCGCGTGATCAACGGTGCGCATGCTCGAAGCCGAACCGCAGTCACCGATTCCGCAAGGTAAGTCCGGACAACTCGGCGACCAACTGTCCGGACCTAGTTTTCGTGCCGCAGCTCAGCGGCACACAGACCCGAAAGGCTCAGCCGGACGGGACAACATGCTGTCCTGTCCGGACGAAGGTGGCGGTGTTCGGACCTCGATGGCGGAGGTAGTGGCGGAGTTCGGGGGTACATGGCGGGTCGTTGCCTGCGGGGGCAGTGTGGTTCGCGTCTCCGTACTCTGCATTGTCACGCGGCGACGCCGTTGCTTCCGATGCTGTCGAGCCCGTCCTGCGCACCGAATCCGCCAAGAAGGTCCGGACAGATCACCGCCGTGATGTCCATACCTATTTGGCGAACCGCAGGTCAGCCGCCCGAAATCCCGCCATCTTCGAACGGAACGGACAACATGCCGGGGTCTGCCTCCCAGACGGACACGTGCTTGGTGCTCTCGGCGGTGAACTCCGAGCGGTCCCAATCCGCCCAGCGGTACTTCGGCCTCATCCCGGCGATACGCGCCATGAGGTCCATCTCGGCAGGCCAGGCATACCGGAAGGGGATACGGCGGAACCGCCCCGTCCCGTCGGGTGACACCGTGACGTGGTTCGACGTGAACTCCTGCGTGACGACGTCGTACTGGTCGAACCCGACGTAGCCGGGGGTCACCGTGAACGGGACGGTGTCCTGTCCGGGTGGCAGTCGGCGCAGGTCCGGGAGGCCCACCTCGACGAGGAACAGTCCGCCCGGCCGCAGGTGCGCGGCCGCGTTGCGGAAGACGTCGACCTGCCCGTCCTGGGTGGTCACGTTGCTGATCGTGTTGAACACCAGATAGACCAACGAGAACCGGCCGTCCACCCGCGTCGTCGTCATGTCGCCGATCGTGACCTCGACGGCGTCGCCGCCCGGCTTGTCCACGAGCCGCGCCGCCATCGCCCGGCTCAGTTCGATGCCGCTCACCGGTACGCCGCGAGCGGCCAGCGGCGCGGCGATCCGCCCGGTGCCGACGGCGAATTCGAGGACCGGGCCGTCGGCGAGGTCTTCGAGGACGTCCACGGCGGTTGTCACCACGTCGGGTGAGTTCACGCCGCCCGGTGCGTCGTAACTCGCGGCCACGCTCTCGGGGAACCAGCCGTCCGCCGGGTCGTCTCCCGCGTTCGCTTCACCGATCATGGTCGCCGACGCTACGCCCGCGGCCGTGCGTCCCTCACCCCATTTTCGGCACCCCGGCGGAGCAAGGGACCTTTGCTATCACTTTCGTCAGCGACCCAGCCGGGCCCGATGGGTGAAGGCCACGGCACGTCGCGGGTCGCCGTCGGGCAGCACCCGGCACAGCGCGTCGACGATCTCCAAGTCGTCGGCACCGCACGACGTCTCCCAGTACGACCAGAGCGCCGCCGCGTCCTTGCCGCCGAGCACGACCCGGCGGACCGACGCGGTGACGGACTCGCGTTCCTCGCGCACGGCGGGGGATTCCGACTCGGCCAGAAGCGGACCGTGGAACGCGTCGGCCGCACCGGCGACGTCGCCCCGCCTGAGCGCCGCGCGGACCCGCAGGAAGTCGGCGTCGACGTCGGCCGACAGCCGGTACGGCCGCGTCCGCACGATGTCCGACCCGAGTTGCGTCCGCAGCCGGTGGATCTCGGCGCGCACCGTCACCGGGTTGCCGCTCTCGCCGTAGAGCAGCAGCGCCAGCCGTTCCGCCGAGAGTCCGCCGGGGTTCAGGGCAAGCAGCGTGAGGATCTCCGCGTGCCGCAAGGTGAACGGGATCTCTCGTCCGTCCACAGTGGTCGACGGCGGGCCGTCGGTGAGGAACTCCAGCGCGAGCCGGGGGCGCCTCGACGGGCCCCGGTTCCGCAGTCGCAGCAGGTAACCCTCGCTCAACGGCTCCACCGTGCCGAGCCGTCCGTCGGGCAGGGTGACCGCGCCGCCGCCGCGCCGGATGTCCACAGTGGAGGGAAGATCGCCACAGGATTCCGCCGCGAGCACGCGGCCCTGCGCGGAAAGCAACGCGCCCGGCGCGCCGCGGAGCGACTCCAGATGGGTCATGTTCATGATCCGCAGCCGTTCGTCGCGCAGCGCGAGCCGTGCCCGCAACTGTCCTTCGGCGAGCTGGGCGGCGGCCGTGACCAGCGCGAGCATTGCGGGATGGACGGTCCGCAGCGGCCCGCTGACGTCGATCGACCCGAGCAGTGCGCCGGTCTCCGGATCACGTACGGGCGCCGCCGCGCAGGTCCAACCGTGATAGGTCCGCACGAGATGCTCGGCCGAGTAGATCTGCACCGGCTCCCCGGTGGCGAGCGTCGTGCCCATCGCATTGGTGCCGATGACGTCCTCGCTCCACCGCGTGCCCTCGGCGAGCATCACGCCGTCCGCACGCCGCAGCACGCCCGCCGCGCCCTCGCGCCACAGGATGTGCCCGGCCGCGTCGGTCACGATCATCATGTGCTCGGCGTCGTCCGCGATGCTCACCAGCGTCTGGCGCAGGATCGGCAGCACCGGGGCCAGCGGATGTTCTTCACGCAGGCCGCTCAGCTCGCTGGAGTCGTAGACCAGCGGGGCGACACCGGTGTCCGGATCGACCCGCGCGGCGAGCGAGCGATCCCATGACGCCGACACGATCGACCTGGGAGAACGTGGCGCGGGAACCCCGGAGAGGACGGCGTCGTGGACGTCCTTCAGCAGCCGCGCGTACTCCTGAGGGTCACGCGGCGACGCCTCACCATCGGGCCGCTCCGCCACGTTTTCGAGGATAGGTGACCGCGCTCACTTCCCTGCAACGTGCGTGCAACGTCGCCCGGCCTACCTTCGCCGCCATCCGTCACCCCTAGCGATGAGGCAGGACAGATGGCCAAGTACGCGGCACCGAACACCGAAGGCAGCGTCGTCAGCTACGAATCGCGCTACGACCACTACATCGGAGGCGAGTACGTACCGCCCGCGAGCGGTCGGTACTTCGAAAACCCGACCCCGGTGACCGGACAGGTGTTCACCGAGATCGCCCGCGGCACCGCCGCCGACGTCGACCGCGCGCTCGACGCGGCCGAGGGCGCGGCCGCGGCATGGGGCCGGACGTCGGTGGACGAGCGGTCGAATGTGCTGCTCAGGATCGCCGACCGGATGGAACAGAGCCTCGAAGCGATCGCCGTCGCCGAGTCTTGGGAGAACGGCAAGCCGGTCCGCGAAACCCTCGCCGCCGACATTCCGCTCGCGATCGACCACTTCCGCTACTTCGCCGGCGCCCTGCGCGCCCAAGAAGGCGGCATTTCGCAGATCGACGACAACACCGTGGCATACCACTTCCACGAGCCGCTCGGCGTCGTCGGCCAGATCATCCCGTGGAACTTCCCGCTGCTGATGGCGGTCTGGAAACTCGCGCCCGCGCTTGCCGCCGGCAACGCGATCGTGCTCAAACCGGCCGAACAGACCCCGGCGTCGATCCACCTGCTGATGTCGCTCATCGGCGATCTGATCCCGCCGGGCGTGCTGAACATCGTCAACGGGTTCGGCGTCGAGGCGGGCAAACCGCTCGCGTCGAGCAACCGGGTACGGAAGGTCGCGTTCACCGGCGAGACCACCACCGGGCGCCTGATCCTGCAGTACGCCAGCGAGAACATCATCCCGGTCACCGTCGAACTCGGCGGGAAGAGCCCGAACATCTTCTTCGACGACGTCGCCGCGGCCAACGACGCCTTCTACGACAAGGCGCAGGAGGGCTTCGCGCTCTTCGCGCTGAATCAAGGCGAGGTCTGCACTTGCCCGTCGCGGGCGCTGATCCAGTCCGGCATCTACGACCGGTTCCTCGGCGACGCCGTCGAACGGGTCAAGAAGATCAAGCAGGGCCACCCGCTCGACACCGAGACGCAGATCGGCGCGCAGGCCTCCAACGACCAGCTGGAGAAGATCCTTTCCTACATCGACATCGGCGTGAAGGAAGGCGCGAAGGTCCTCACCGGCGGCGAGCGCAGCGACCTCGGCGGAGAACTGTCCGGCGGGTACTACGTGCAGCCGACGGTGTTCGAGGGCGACAACAAGATGCGGATCTTCCAGGAGGAGATCTTCGGCCCGGTCGTCTCGGTGGCGAAGTTCGACGACTACGCCGACGCGCTCAAGATCGCCAACGACACGCTGTACGGCCTCGGCGCCGGTGTCTGGTCCCGCGACGGCAACACCGCCTACCGCGCCGGCCGCGACATCCAGGCCGGCCGGGTGTGGGTCAACAACTACCACGCCTACCCCGCGCACGCGGCCTTCGGCGGCTACAAGGCGTCCGGCATCGGACGCGAGAACCACAAGATGATGCTGGACCACTACCAGCAGACCAAGAACATGCTGGTGTCCTATTCGGACAGTGCGCTCGGGTTCTTCTGATGGCGCGACGGGTCGGCTTGACACCGGCCGCCGCGGATCTGCTGCGGCGGCTGGTGTCGCTCCACGGGCAGGTGATGTTCCATCAGTCGGGCGGATGCTGCGACGGAAGCGCGCCGATGTGTTACCCGGCGGGCGAATTCCGCACCGGCGTCTCGGACGTCCACCTCGGCGACCTGGTCGTCGAAGGGATCGAAGACGTCCCGGTGTGGATGTCGGGCCCGCAGTTCGAGTACTGGAAGCACACGCATCTGACGATCGACGTCGTTCCCGGCCGGGGCAGCGGATTCTCCTTGGAGGCGCCCGAAGGGGTCCGTTTCCTGACCCGCTCCCGGTTGTTCAGCGACGAGGAATCGGCGGAATTGAACGGCCCAGCAACGCGATGAGCCGCTCACCCGGGCCGGCGTCCGGCGGTGCCTCGACAGCGTGGTCGAAGGCGCCGCCGGGTCCGCGCACCGGCATGACGTCGGGGTAGCGGCTCGCCACGCGCAACGCGGCGGTGGCGAGTTCGTCGTCCCAGTGATGCTCGCGGCCGAGTGCGGCGTCGAGGTCCCAGCCGTGGACGAGGGTGTCGACGAAGAGCACGGCCAGGACGTTCTTGCCCGGCAGCGGACCGAAGCCGCCGAAATCGAAGATCTTTTCCAGGGCTTGCGTGCCGAAGGCCGCGAGAAACTCGGAGGAACTCTTTTCGTAGGCGTCGGTGAGGTCGTCGTCCGAGGTCGGATGGGTTTCGCGTGGCCGTCCCGCGGCTTGGGCCGCACCGCGCTCGTAGTTGTCGATCAGGTGTTTCACGATGTCGCGGACGGTCCACTCGGCGCAGGGGGTCGAGCGGCCCCAGTCGTCCGTGCCGATTCCGGCGATCGTCGTCCCGGTGTCGTGATGGGCTCTGGTCGTCAAGGCGAGGAAGTCCATCCGGCTAAGCTATACGAACGATCGTGCTATCTTCTAGGGGTGAGCACTCTCGAACTGAACGAGGTCTTCGTCGGTCGGCCGTCCGTGCTGGGGGTGAAGCGCGACGTCCCGGTGTACAGCGCCATCGCGAAGTCGCGCGTCGAGTCGTCGTTCCTGAAACTGGACGAGATCAACCTGGCGGGCGACGACCAGGCGGATCGCACCGTCCACGGCGGGGTCGACAAAGCGGTCTACGTCTATCCGGCGGCGCATTACGCGGTGTGGTCCGAGCAGGGTTTCGCAGTGGCCGCGGGCGATTTCGGGGAGAACCTGTCGGTGGCGGGGGCCGACGAGTACGACGTGCGCATCGGCGACGTCTGGTCCTGGGGAGAAGCGCTGGTCCAGGTCTCGCAGCCGCGGACACCGTGCTTCAAACTCGCGATGAAGACCGGGCGCAAGGACGTCATCCCGGCGATGATCGACTCCGGTCGCAGTGGCTGGTACCTGCGCGTACTTCGGACGGGTGAGGTCCCCACGTCCGGTCTCCTGACGCTGGAAGAACGCGATCCGGTGAATCCGACGATCGCGGAGGTGTACGTCGCGTCGTTCGCCAACGTCGCCCAGCTGGGCGAGGACAGGCGGGCCGAGTACTGGGCGCTGCTGGACCGGGTCCTGGCGGCGCCGGCGCTCTCCCGGCAGTACCGTGACGGCCTGGAAACGGCGAAACGGCGGTGGGAGGAACGGAATGCCGGTTGACGGCCGGGTGGCCCGAGGCGACGCGACGAGGCGGATCGTGCTGCGGCGCGCCGTCGACATCGCTTCCGTCGAGGGGCTCGACGGGTTGTCGCTCGGCAGGCTCGCCACCGAACTCGAACTGAGCAAATCGGGTGTGTTCGCGTTGTTCGGTTCCAAGGAGGAACTGCAGCTCGCGGCGGTCGAAACGGCGAGCGCGATCTTCACCGAGAACGTCGTCGGCCCGACCCTGGAGGTCGAGCCGGGTATCGACCGGCTGCGTGCCCTTTGCGTGAACTGGCTGGATTATTCGGAACGCCGCGTGTTCCCGGGCGGCTGCTTCTTCTTCAACACCGGCGCCGAGTACGACGCGAGGACCGGCCGCGTCCACGACGCCGTGGCGCACGCGAGCCGCTCGTTCGCCGAGTTCATCCGGACCACCGTCATCGCGGCGAGAAAAGCGGGTCATCTTCGCGAGTCCGTCGACGTGGACCGGCTGGCGTTCGAACTCCACGCCCTCGGCCGGGCCGCGAACGCGGACTCGGTCATGTTCGGCGGCGCGAAGCCCTACACGCTCGCCCGGGCCGCCATCACCGCTCGCCTCGACGCCGCCGCGAAGTGACATGAACGGCCCGTTACTTGCAAATTTCGCAAGTAACGGGCCGTTCATTGCACGCGCGCGGGACTGCTACTTCCAGTCGACCTGGGTCGATCGGTAGAAGTCGATGCCCTGCTGAACCCAGCGCGGACCCTGCTTCGCCAGCCGGAGCCGGTAGGCGTCCCAGCTGCGGGAAGCCTTCGGCGACCAGCCGATCTCCGCGTGTCCCGGCAGCCTCGGGAACGCCATGAACTCGATGTTGTCACTGGTGATCAGCGTTTCCGACCACAGCGGCGCTTCGACACCGAGCACGTTCTTCTCCGTCACGCCCTGCAGATACGTGGCCGGATCCCAGTCGTAGCCGTCCTTGACCTCGATCAACGCGGCCCAGTCCAGGCCGAGCGGCGTCTGCGGGTTGTACTTCATGTCGAGGTACGCCTTGTTCGCCGGCGACATCAGGATCTTGTTGCCCCGGGCCGCCGCGGCGGCGACGTTGGCGTCGGTGCCGGTCGTGCCCCAGAACTGGGGGACGGCCGAAACCGGCGGGTTCGTCTTCGCGATGTCATGCCAGCCTGTGATCAGCTTGCCGTGCTTCGCGACGATCGGATGCACCTTCTTGGCGAAGGTCTGGTAATCCTCCGGGGTGGTCGAGTGCGCCTCGTCGCCACCGATGTTGATGTACTTCCCCGGAGTGATCGCGGCCAGTTCGCGGACGACGTCGTCGACGAACTTGTAGGTGATGTCCTTGCCGATGCACAGCGAGCTGTAGCCCACCTCGATGTCCGTGCGCGGCGGCACCGCGACGCCGTCGCAGTTCAGTTCGGCGTAGGAGTGCTGTGCCGCGTTGGTGTGCCCCGGCATGTCGATCTCGGGAACGACCGTGATGTGCCGCGAAGCCGCGTAGCGCACCAGATCCTTGTACTGCTCCTGCGTGTAGTACCCGCCGGGTGCGCCGCCGACGGCCGTCTGCCCGCCCACGGTCGCCAGCTTCGGCCAGCTCTTGATCTCGATCCGCCAGCCCTGGTCGTCGCTCAGGTGCAGGTGGAGCGTGTTGATCTTGTACTGCGCGATCTGGTCGATGTAGAGCTTGACCTGCGCGGGGGTGAAGAAGTGCCGCGCGACGTCGAGCATCGCGCTGCGGTAGCCGAAGCGCGGGTAGTCGAGCACGGTGCCGCCCGAAACCACCCACGAGCGGTGCTGGACGGTCTTCGCGTCGATCGCCGACGGGAACAGCTGGCGCAGGGTCTGGACGCCGAGGAACAGGCCCTCGTCGGTGTTCGCCTTCAGGGTCACGCCGGAGGACGACACCTTGAGCTGGTAGCCCTCGGTGCCCACGCGGTGATCCGCGTGACCGGTTTCCAGGGAGATGGCGGGGCCTCCGCCGCGGTGGCCGGTGACGACGGGCAGCCGGTAGCCGGTGGCGGGCCGCAGCAGGCCGGCCAGGTATTCGGCGACCTGTTTGCCTTCGCGGTCGGCGCGGATGACGGTCGCGGGGCTGAGCCGGAAGTTCGCGCGGGGGTCGGCCTTCGCGGCGACCGGTGCGGGGACGACGTCGGTGACGGTCCGCTCGGCCTTCGCGTGCTGCGCCGCCGCGGTGTCCGCGCTCGCCGTCGCGGGCAGTCCGAGAGTCACGAGACTCAGGACGGCCACGCCGAGCACGGTTCTGGACAGGCGTTTACTCATGGAGCACCTCCGGTCGGGGAACTGGAGACTCTCTGCTCTTAGAGGTATAGACCAATAGGGCAAAGCCGACAACACCCGATCGGACTAGGTGTGCGTACCGATCACCGGTTCACTCCCCACGAAGCACCGCTTTCAGAGCATCGAGAACACTCGCGTCTTCGATGGTCGAGGGCGCCGCTTCGTCACGGCCGTCGGCGATCCCGCGCATGGTCTTGCGCAGGATCTTCCCGGACCGCGTCTTCGGCAGCGCGTCCACAATGGACACGTCGCGGAACGCCGCCACCGGGCCGATGTCGCGGCGCACCAGCGCGACCAGTTCGGTCTTGAGGACGTCGGCGTCGGTTTCGACACCCGACTTCAGCACCACGAACCCCCGCGGCAACTGCCCCTTGAGCTGGTCCCTCACCCCGATCACCGCGCATTCCGCGACGGCGGGGTGCGAGGCCAGCACGGCCTCCATCGAACCTGTCGAAAGCCGGTGGCCCGCGACGTTGATGACGTCGTCGGTGCGGCCCATGACGAACAGGTAGCCGTCTTCGTCGACGTACCCGGAGTCACCCGTCAGGTAGTAGCCGTCGTACCGCGAAAGGTACGCCTCTCGATACCGCTCGTCGTCCTCCCACAGCGTCGGCAGCGAACCCGGCGGCAGAGGCAACTTGATGGAGATCGCCCCCTCTTTCCCGGCCGGAAGCGGCTCGCCCGCCTGGTCCAGGATCCGCACGTCCCAGCCCGGCACCGGCTTCGTCGCGGAACCGGGTTTGACCGGCATCGGTTCCAGTCCGCGCGGATTCGCCGCGATCGGCCAGCCGGTCTCGGTCTGCCACCAGTGATCGATCACCGGCGTACCGAGCTTCTCGTGCGCCCAGTGATACGTCTCCGGATCGAGCCGTTCACCTGCCATGAACAACGTCTCGAACCGGCCTAAATCGTATTTCACGAGTTCGTTCGCGTCCGGGTCGACCTTCTTGATCGCCCGCAACGCCGTCGGCGCGGTGAACAGCGCCTTCACCCCGTGATCGGCGATGACCCGCCAGAACGCGCCCGCGTCAGGGGTTCCGACGGGCTTGCCTTCGTACATCACGGACGTCGCCCCGATGAGCAGCGGCGCGTACACGATGTAGGAGTGGCCGACGACCCAGCCGACGTCCGACGCCGTCCACCACACGTCGCCGGGACGGACGTCGTAGATCGCGCCCATCGACCAGGCCAGCGCGACCGCGTGACCGCCGGTGTCGCGCACGACGCCCTTCGGCTTCCCGGTCGTGCCCGAGGTGTACAGGATGTACAGCGGATCGGTCGCCGCGACCGGCACCGGATCGGCGGGGGAGGCCTTCGCGACCAGTTCGTCCCAGTCGACGTCGCGTTCGCCCAGTTCGGCGCGGGCCCGCTCCCGCTGCAGCACGACGACCTTGTCCGGCTGGTGGGCCGTTCCCGCGAGTGCCTCGTCGATGATCGGCAGGTACTCGACGACTCGCGCCGGCTCTATCCCGCACGACGCGGCCACGACGACCTTGGGTTTCGCGTCTTCGATCCGCGCCGCGAGTTCCTTGGGCGCGAACCCGCCGAACACCACCGAGTGCACCGCGCCGAGCCGGGCACAGGCGAGCATTGCGATCGCCGCCTCGGGCACCATCGGCATGTAGACGATGACGCGGTCGCCCTTTCCGACGCCGAGCGAGGCGAGCGCTCCGGCGAACCTGGCGACGTCGTCCAGCAGTTCCGCGTAGGTGAACCGGCGAACGGAATCGGTCACCGGCGAATCCCAGATCAGCGCGGTCTGTTCGCCGCGGCCGTCCCGCACGTGCCGGTCGAGCGCGTTGAACGCCGTGTTCAGCTCTCCGTCCGGGAACCAGCGGTAGAAGGGCGCCTTCGAGGAGTCGAGGGCCCGCGTCGGCGGGCTGGTCCAATCGATCGCCCGAGCGGCTTCGAGCCAGAAGCCCTCCGGGTCTTCGAGACTCCGCTGGTACGACTCGGCGTACATCGAATGCTCCTTCGCCCTCGGGTACGGACCCATCATGGACCGGCCACGAGATGAATGCCTGGTGGTAACGGCCGGGAGACGCCGACGACAACCCGGCAACCCTGCGAGGACGTATAGCGTCCTAAGCTGAACCAAGGGAAAAACCGGCCGGAAACGGCCAAACCAGCGAGGGGAGCAGGGTCCATGGGACTAGCGAGCGCGCTGCTTTCGTTCGCACACGGCCTGTTCGGGCCAGGTATCTGGCCTGGTGACTGGGTGTGGGCGACGAGCACCGCGGGAGCGCTGGTCGCGCTGCTGCCCGCACTGGGGGCGATGATCGTCGCGATCATCCGCAAAGGCACCGGCAACCGCTACGACGTGGTGACCCTGTCCATCTTCGGCGGGATCGGCGTCGTCGCCGTCTTCCTGCTTCCGTGGCTGCTGGCCACCGGTGCCTCACAGGTCTACCAGGAGGCAGCTTCGCCGAAGGGCGGTGACTCCGGCTTCTCCAGCAGTGATCTGTCGACGTTCAACACCGACTACAGCCCGCTGGTCGGCAAGCAGAGCGCGTACCTGGGGCAAGGCCAGAACGTGTACGAGGTCCTGTTCTATCCGAACGGGATGCAGCTGAGCTACATCTTCTACCTGATCCTGCTGGTCGGCCTGCCCGCGCTTTCGCTGCTCTTCGTGATGCTGCAGGCACGCACCGCGTTCCGTCGCGGCCCGAAGTGGCCTTCGCGGTTCTTCTGGATCCCGTTCGTGCTGATGGTGCTGGCCAGCGTCGGCATGGGCGCGAACACCGCCGTGCACTTCTGGCTCGGCTTCCTGCCGCTCAGCGTGCTGGGCCTGATCCCGGTCGCGCTGGTCGGCCCGCCGCCGTGGTCGGTGATCAACCGGCCCGACCCGCAGCCCCGGCAGAAGATCGAGCCCTACCGTCCGGAGCCGCCCGCCCCGAAGCCGCAGCAGCAGCTTCCGCCGCCGCCCGCGCCGCCCAAGCAGTACCCGGCGACCGCGCTGGCGCAAGCCCCCGAACCACCTGCTTTGGCCGCGGTGCCCGGCCCGGTCCCGGCGCCCCCGGGTTCCCGTAATTCCGGCGGCAGCCGCTACAAGCGCGTCCGGCGGCTCGGTCACGGTGGCTTCGGCACCGTGTGGGAAGCGGTCGATACACAGCTCAACCGCACGGTCGCGCTGAAGATCGCGCACGCGCCGGACCGGGACACCGAAGAGCGCATGCAACGCGAGGCCCGGGCGCTGGCCGTGGTGAACCACCCCAACTGCGTCAAGGTGTACGACCTCGTCGAGGAACCCGACGGGCTCGCGCTGGTCATGGAGTACCTCGAAGGGCGCTCGCTGGCCGAGATCGTCGACTCGCAGGGCCCGCTGGACGACATCGCCGCCGGACGACTCTGGTCGACCATGGCGGGCGCGCTCGCCGCGGCGCACGAGAAGGGTGTGCTGCACCGCGACCTCAAGCCGTCGAACATCATCCTCGACCGCAACGGGCTCGCCCACCTCATCGACTTCGGCATCGCCCGCAGCCAGGGCGACTCGAAGATGACCGCGACCGGGATGATGATCGGCACGCCGGACTTCGTCGCCCCCGAGCAGGCGATGGGCGCTACCGCGAGCCCGGCGTCGGACGCCTGGCAGCTCGCCGCGACGGTGAGCTACGCGCTGTCGGGCCAGCCGCCGCGCGGCACCCGGGAAACCCCGATGGCCGCGCTCATGGCCGCCGCCCGCGCCGAACCGGTGTCGAAGCTGCCGAACCGCAGCGCCCACGCCCGGATCCTCATCGCGTCGCTCGATCAGGAGCCCCGCCGCCGTCCGACGCTCACCGCCGTACGGCGCGACGTCGAAGGCTGGCTGGCCCGCGCCGGCAAGTCGCCGGACGGCCCGGTCACCCAGATCGTGCCGCGGCGGCCTCCGCAGCAACAGCAACCTCAGCACCAGCAGCCGCAGCGTCACCCGCGCTGACCTGCGAAAAGTGAGCAAGGGACCTTTGCTATCGCTCTCCCGGAGAGAGTGATAGCAAAGGTCCCTTGCTCTCTTTCAGCCGATGATGACCCAGGTCCCGTCGCGCCACGCCATGGTGAACGTCTTGGGGTCGCTCTCCATGATCGACGCCTTCGGCGAGATCGCCGCCGGCGGGACGGTGACCTTGTCCGGGCCCTTACTCTGCACCTTCGCGCGGTCGACCTTGGTGAGCTTCAGCTTCTGCAGGTCGCCTGAGGAGAACATCCCGAACTGGATCGGCGTGAGGCTGCGGCACTCCTTGTCCCCGCCGTCGAAGGCCGGCCCGGTGATCCGGCAGACCGTATCCAGATCCTTCGCGCCCAGTGCGTGGTGGTAGTCCTCCATCACACCGGCGGCCCCGTCCGGAGTGTGCGCCACCGCGCCGCCTGCCGCCGGTGTGCTGGCCACGGTGGCGGACGTCGCCGAAGGACGCGAAGCACTCGTTGTCGGCGTAGGTTCGCTCGAACTGCTACTCGGCGCCGCCGAGCTGCCCGGAACGGCCGAAGACTGCGGCGCCGCGGTCCCCGGCGTCTGCTCCTCGCAGCCCGCGATCAAGAACAGCGCCGCGGCCGCGCAGGCCGCCCCGAGCGGTCGGATCGTCATCATGCCCCCTGTCGTATTGCTACTGACCAGGGGAGAGTAACAACTAGACCCCAAGTGTCACAGTCGAATCGGGAAATCCGACCTTGACGGGTAGTCCGCCCGCTGAAAATATCTGCATGCATCTACATTAGATGTACGTACATGCAAACTGGGGGAGAGATGACGACGGACGCGCGTGCGGGGTTGATGCCTTTGGTGGCTTTCGCAGTGTTCACCGCGACGCTCGACGTTTACGCCGGGAACCAAGTCCAGACTTTCAGTCCGCTCAGCGTCGCGGCGATTTCGCTCAGTCTCGCGGCGGCGTTCTTCTTCGGCACCGAAGTCGTGAGGCGAGGGCTGCCGTCCGCTTTGAGCCCGTTCCGTGAGCAGCGCACCGACGTCCTCGCCATCAACGTCACCACCGCGGTCACCTGGCTGAGCATGTTGTACGCGCTCAAGTTCCTCGAGCCCGCCATCGTCAACGTGATCAGTCTGGCGATCGGCCCCGTGCTGACGGTGCTGCTGGGGTCGTTCCTCCGCCGAGGCAGCGTGGTCCTGCGCGCGGAGATCGCCACGGCTGTCGGTATCTGCGGTCTGCTCGTCGTGCTGGTCTGGGCGTCCCTCGCCGGGCACAGCGGTGTCGGCGAGCGCCCCGCCGCCGAAGTCGTCCTCGGCATCGTTCTCACCCTCGTGTGCGGACTAGCGTCCACCGGCAACGTGATGTTCTCGAAGCGCCTCAGCGACGCCGGTGCCAGTCCGCGCTCCGTGCTCGCCACCCGGTTCTGGTTGATCATCGCGATCGGCTGGACCTTCACCGCTCTCGACGAAACGCCCCGGCTCGGTGAAGCGTTCTTGCCGTCGGCCGTGCTCGCGGTGATCGGGGTGGCCTTGCCGATGTACCTGTTCCAGGTCGGCGTACGGCACACCGAACCGATCACCGCGGCACTGATCACGACCCTGTCGCCGGTGTTCGCGCTGCTCCTTCAGCTGCCGGATCCCCGGCTGCGGCCGTCGGCGGTGTCACTCGTCTGCATCGTCGCGATCACCGCGCTGGTCGCGGCCGGGGTCTTCGCCCGTGCTCGCCTCAAGATTCTCCGGTGATCAGTGACAGCACCGACACCGACAGGACGAGCTGGGCGGAGACGCAGGTCCGGCTCATCGCTTCCTTCTTCTTGCCGACGAAGTCGACCTGCACGACCTGACCGTTGCCGAGCTGGACACTCAGGGCACAGGTCTCCTCGGTCTGCTCGAACCGGGCCTTGAGTGTGCCGAACTTTCCGTTTCGCACGTCCGCGCCCGCTTTCGGTGGCACGGCTTCGAGGCCGCCGGTGCCGGTCGTATACATCCCGACGACCTTCGCGTAGGCGACTTCGTGAGTACAGGTCGGCCCCAGCGGGCTCTCGCCCTTCTGCGCGCCTTCGCGGCCCGCGTTGACGCCGGCGTAGTTCGCGTGAGTGAACTTGACGACCTCGCAGACGTCCGCGTCCTTCAGTGCCTCCGCGGGCGGCTCCTGAACGGTGCCCGGTGCCGGCTTCCCGCCGGCGAGCGGCACGAACTTCTTCAGCACCACTTCGGCGACTTTCTTCGCCAGTTCGCAGTGCTCGGCGCGAACGCCTCCTTCGTCGCTCCCGATGTCGTAAGCGTCGACGGCGATCGAGGCGTAGGCGCGGACGTCCATGTTCACGGAACAGAACGTCGCCGGTTCCGGGTCGAAGGCGTAGGTCCGCCCCTTGAACCCGGCGATCTCCACCGGCTCCATCACCGGTGAGTCCTGCGTGACCCAGCCGTACGGGTGATAGGCGTGCACTTGTGCGCCCTTGTTGTTCGGGAACACGAACTGGCAACCGCTGAGCGAGGCCTTGGTGCTCACGAGACCGAGCGGTTGCAGCTCCGCCTTGATCGAATCCTGCCACGCGCAGCCCTCGTCACTCTGAACGACGGGCAGGGCGAGCGGCTGGTCGAGCACTTGAGCGCTGAAACCCGACCCGTCGGCGGGCGGTTTGTACTGCGGATACTTCGATTCGCCGTCACTGCTCGCGGCGGGTGCGGCGCCTTCGCGGAAGGCCTTCCCGTCGATGGCGCTCGAGCACCCGGTGAGCAGCAAGGCAATGGCCACGAAATACGGCCAACGAGACATGATGGACCCCCAGATCCTTAATTCGGACAGGAGTCTAAGCCGCTTTACGGCGTCTCGCTGGGTCTTGCGTCAACCGATCGGGGTCACTTCCAGGACGGAAGCCACAGCTCCGCGTTCCAGTGTTCGTTGGTGATCGCGTTGCCGTTGAGGATCGGCCACAGCCAGGCGAAGTTGGCCACGACGAGCCCCACGTAGAGGGCGACGACGAGCATGCCTGTTCCCCGCCGTTCGAATCCGCGTTTCGCGCTGCCGAGGATCTGACCCAGGACCAAGGTCAACCCGAGGATCAAGAACGGCGAGAGCGGCGTCGCGTAGAAGTAGTACATCTGGCGGTCGAGGTTGGTGAACCAGGGCAGGTAGCCGGCGAAGTAGCCGACGAGCACGGCCGCGTACCGCCAGTCCATGCGGAAGAACGACCGCCACAGGCTCCAGCCCAGCATCGGCAGGGCCAGCCACCACATCGCCGGTGTCCCGATCAGCATCGTCGCCCGCACGCAGGTCGACTCGCCGCAGCCGGTCGCTTCGGAACCGCCCGCGTAGGCGTAGAGCATCGGCCGCAGCCCCATCGGCCAGGTCCACGGCTTGGATTCCCAGGGATGTGGTTTGTCCTTGGGGGTGACCAGGTTGGCGTGGAAGTCGAGGACGTTCATCGAGTAGTCGCCGAGCGACCGCAGCGCGGGCGGCAACCACGCCCACATACCGGGGTCGATGTCCTTGATCGCCACGTAGTTGCGGTCGGTGGCGGTCTCGCTCGCGAACCAGGCCCAATAGCAGGCTAGGTACACCAGGATCGGGATCACGACGATCGCCCACAGCGCGGGCAGCACGTCGCGGCGCAGCGTGCCGACCCACGGCCGCTGCACCCCGGCGGCGCGGCGGGCCGCGACGTCGAAGAACACGGTGAGCAGTCCGAACGCGGCGATGTAGTACAGCGCCGACCATTTGACGCCGAAGGTGAGGCCGATCATCAGGCCGCCGGCGAACCGCCACCAGCGGAAGCCCAGCTTCGGGCCGAACCGGGACTCGTTGACCCAGCCCTCGCGGACGGCGACGGCCAGCCGCCGCCGCACCTGGTCGCGGTCGCACAGCACGCAGGCGAACGCGGCGAGCACGAACACCGCGATGAAGATGTCGAGCATGCCCATCCGCGACTGCAGATGCAGCACGCCGTCGCTGATCACCAGGATCCCGGCGACCGCACCGAGCAGCGTCGAGCGGGTGAGACGGCGGGCGACCCGGATGGTGAGGAAAACGATCAGCGTGCCCGCCAGCGCCGGCATGATCCGCCAGCCCCAGGCGTTGTAACCGAAGAACCATTCGCCGATCGCGATGAGGTGCTTCGCCAGCGGCGGGTGCACGATCAGCTCGTAGCCGTAGTTGTCTTCGTAACCGCCGTTGCGCAGCATCTGCCAGGCCTGCGGGACGTAGTGCTTCTCGTCGAAGACGGGGGTGCCCTTGTCGGTGGGCGTGCCCAGGTTCTGGATTCGTACGATGCCGCCGATGAGCGTCAGCACCAGCGTGACGACCCAGCCGCGTAGGCGGTCGGTCGGCATGCCTCGGCCGAGGAGGGTGGCCTCCCGGTCGCTCGGTGGCCGGAGCGTGTCGACCGGATCAGGCCGCATGCTCTCGTCGTCACGGGTCAGGAGCGCGGTCACGGGGGCTGATCCTACGGGCGCGAGAGTGAACTCGGTGTCCGGATCTGGGAACCGGTTAACCTTCGGGAATGACCGAAGGACGCCTCGTGCTGGCAGCCACCCCGCTCGGAGACGTCCGTGACGCTTCGCCACGCCTTTCCGAAGCCCTCGCGACGGCCGACGTGATCGCCGCCGAGGACACCCGGCGCCTCCGTTCGCTCACCTCCGCCCTCGACGTGTCGCCGACGGGGCGCGTCGTCAGCTTCTATGAAGACGTCGAGACCGCCCGCCTGCCGAAGTTGCTGGAATCGCTGCGAGCGGGCGAGACGGTCGTGTTGGTGACCGACGCCGGGATGCCTAGCGTCTCGGACCCCGGCTTCCGTCTGGTGGCGGCCTGCGTCGAGGCGGAAGTACCGGTAACCTGCCTGCCTGGCCCATCCGCGGTGACCACGGCCCTCGCGTTGTCCGGCCTACCGTGCGACCGGTTCTGTTTCGAAGGATTCGCCCCGCGCAAGCCCGGCGAACGCGCGAAGTGGCTCGGTTCGCTGAAGGACGAGCCCCGGACCGCCGTGTTCTTCGAGTCGCCCCACCGTCTGGCGAGCACCCTCGCCGACGCTGCCGAGGTCCTGGGCTCCGAGCGCCGTGCCGCCGTCTGCCGCGAACTGACGAAAACGTACGAAGAAGTCAAGCGCGGCACCCTCCCCGACCTGGCCGCTTGGGCCGCCGAGGGGGTCAAGGGCGAGATCACCGTCGTTCTCTCGGGCGCGCCCCCGCGTTCGGTGAGCGTCGCGGATCTGGTTTCGGAAGTCTCGTCGCGGGTCGCCTCCGGCGAACGCCTCAAGTCGGCCGCCGCCGAGGTCGCCGAGGCCACGGGAGTGTCCAAGAAGGAGCTCTACGACGCCGTTCTCGCTTCGCGCAAGTGATCGGTCAGGAAAGCAGGGCCGTCGCCGCCGCGTGTGCCTTTTCGGCATCGGGCTCGGCGCCGGTGATGACATCCGTGTAGATGAAGGACTCGCCGATCCGCACCAGCAGGTAGGCCAGGTCTTCGACCGGCAACGGCGGGGTGAGCAGCCCAGCCGCGACCTCCTCGTCCAGGAAGCCGCACATCTTCGCGATCGCCCGGCTCTGCACCACGCTGGCCTTCGTCGTCAGGATCCGCAGCGCCCGCTCTGGCTCGTTGCGCAGGAACTCCCGGAACGGCTTCGAACCGTTCACGGTCCGGACGAACGTGCCGATCAGGTCGGCGATCCCCTCCGCGCCGCGCCCTAGCCTGCCGGAAGCGCGCGCCTCGAAGACCTCCATGGTCATCGACCACAGGATCTCGCCGAGCAACTGGTCCCGGCCGCCGACCCAGCGATGCAGCGTGGCGCGGCTGATCCCCAGTTCTCCCGCGAGCTCACGCATGTCCACCCGGCGTCCGTCGAGAAACCAGGCGCGCGCGATCGTGAACGCCCGTACGGGGTCCGGGCGCGGCGAAGTCAGCTGGCGTTCAAGTGCGGTTCCGATGAGTGAAACATATCACGGTACGTCTCACGGATGAGACATATGCAAGAATGTCTCATCTCGACGAGGAGGATACGAATGCGCGCAGTACAGGTGACCGAATTCGGTGGACCCGAGGTGCTCAACCTCGTCGATCTGCCCGACCCCGTGCCCGGCCCCGGTCAGCTGCTCATCGAGGTCGACCGGATCGGCGTCAACTACGCCGACACGCACCAGGCCGAGAACTCCTATCTCGCGCCCAGCAAGCTTCCGCTCGTGCCCGGTGGCGAGGTCGTCGGACGCACTGACGAGGGCAAGCGGGTCGTCGCACTGCTCAACGGCGGCGGCGGTTACGCCGAGCGCGCGGTGGCGGACCAGGTCACCAGCTTCGACGTGCCCGACGGCATCGACGATCTGACCGCGCTGTCCTTCATCGTCCAGGGCACCACCGCCCACCTGCTGCTGCGCAAGAACGCGCACCTCGAAGCCGGCGAATCCGTCGTCGTGCACGCCGCGGCGGGCGGGGTCGGCTCCATCGCCGTCCAGCTCGCGAAGGCATGGGGAGCGGGCCGCGTCATCGCGACCGCCAGCAGCGACGAGAAGCGCGCCCTCGCCCTCGAACTCGGCGCGGACGTCGCCATCGACTCCCGTGCCGAGAACATGACCGACGCGCTTCGTGAGGCGAACGGCGGCAAGCGCGTCGACATCGTCCTCGACATGACCGGCGGCACGGTCACGGACCAGAGCATCGCCGCGCTCGCGCCGTTCGGGCGGCTCGCGTTCTACGGCATGGCCAGCCGCAAGCAGCCGAAGCCGATCGAAGCCCGCAACCTCCTCGGGCACAGCACCACCGTGTCCGGGATGTGGCTGCCGCACGCCTTCAAACTTCCCGGAAACGTGTTCGGCCACGCGCTCGACGAACTCTTCTCACTGGCACTCGCGGGCCAGATCCGCGCCATCGCCGGTGGCGAATACGCCCTGTCCGACGCACGCACAGCCCACGAGGCCCTGCGTTCGCGTGGTACGACGGGCAAGCTCCTTCTGGACCCCACCAAGTAATTCAGCCGAGAAGTCGCTCCAGCGGAGCGGACTTGTGCAGGCATTCCTGCCATTCCGCTTCGCTGTCGGAGTCGGCGGTGATCCCGCCGCCGACTCCCAGCGCGATCGTGCCGTCGTGGATTTCGAAGGTTCTGATCGCGACGTTCAGTTCCAGTCCGGCGATCGGTGAAGCCAGCCCGATCGCACCTGTGTAGACGCCACGCCCCGTGGGTTCGAGTTCGGCGATCAGGTCCAGCGCCCGGATCTTCGGCGCGCCGGTCACCGAACCCGGCGGGAACGTGGCCGCGAGCAGGTCCGCGTCGTCGACCCCGTCGGCGAGCAGGCCCTCCACAGTGGACTCGAGATGCCAAACCCCGGGCGCCGGCCGGACCTTGAGCAGTTCCGGAACGCGAACACTGCCGGTGGCGCACACCCGGCCGAGGTCGTTGCGGACGAGATCGGTGATCATCACGTTCTCGGCGACGTCCTTGGTGGATTCCCGCAGGCGCCGCGCGAGATGTTCGTCGGCGGCGTTCCGGCGCGGAAGTGTGCCCTTGATCGGCGTCGACCGCACCTGCCGTCCTTGCCTGGCAAGGAAAAGCTCGGGGGAGAACGAGACGACAGAGCCCCATTCGCCGGCAAGGAAGGCGGCCCGCCGGGCACGCAGCAGGCGCACACCTTCGGCGAACAACGAGACTGGATCGCCGTCGAACCCTCCGGTGAAGCGAGCGCAGATGTTCGCTTGGAACAACTCGCCGGCCTCGATCGCGTGCACACATGCCTTGACCGCGTCGTAGTGCTCCGACGGAAGCGGACGCGACAACGGACCTGAACTCCACGGTTTCGTTTCGGGAAGTCCGGTCAGCAACGTTTCCAGTTCGGACACCTCGTCCGCCGGATCCGGATCGCGGTCGGGAAGCAGCGCCTCGAACCACCACGAACCGTCCGTGTCCAGCCGGAGCACCCGGTCGACCCAGCCCCAGGCCGACGGAGGAAGACTGCCCGAACGGCCCGATGGGTCGGTCAGGTCATATCCGAGGTACCCGAACCAGCCGCCCCCGACTGCGCCGGGCACCGCGTCGCGGACTCGCGGAAGACGAGTGGGGACGGCGAACGCCTCGGTCACGTCGTGAACGGGGGTCAGCGAAGCGCTCAACGCGATGACCGCGCGTGACGAGAACCAATCTCCGCAAAGCGCCGCCGGCGGGGCGAGCCCGAGTGCTCGGGCGCGGACGCCGAGGGCCGCCAGCGCCCGCTCGGGCGTGACGTCCGTCCGCAGTTTCCGGCACATCAACCGCACGCGACATTGTCGCTGCCCGGCCGGGCGAAAAGGCAACCCGCGCCGCCCGGAAAGTGACAACCGCGACCACGGGCGAGGGGTTCGGTGACGTGCCGCACACCCGTCGTCACGGGTGGATCCCTACAAGAGGAAGTCCGCGAGCGTGAAGGGATAGACCACGGCGTCCTGCGCGATCGGTCCTTCGACTCCGGGCAGTCCCGTGCCGAAACCGTGTTGATGCAGACCCAGCCGGGAGTGGAACCACCCCGGCCGACCCGGGATCTCGTTGTGCCTGACCAGCCACAACACCACTTCGCTGTCCGCCCATTTGTCCGGGTGCAGGCGGTTCGTCCAGCAGTCGAGCCCGGCGTACACCAGGACGCGTTCGACGCGGGCCGCGTGCCTGACGTGTTTGATCCACGCCTTGATGAACCGGTCGTCGACGCTGGGCGCCTCGACTTCGAGCGCCGGCGCGAGCGAACCGGGCGCGAAGGCGCCGAGCGCGCTTGCGGTCCGGACGAAATGGTCGGCCTGATCGTGGACGGCGCCGGGACGGGCGTAGTGCCGGGCGCCGGTGTGGATGCCGGCGTGCTGCGCGCCCGCCAGATTGCGTTCCGCGGCGACGTCACGCCAGTTGGTGTTCTCGCTGACGGTGACCGAGGCGAACCGGATGTCGGCGCCACGCACCGCCGCCCAGTCCGTCACCGTCTCCCGGTGGGACAGGGTGACGCCGTGTTCACCTTCCGGATCGATCAAAGTCACTCGCCCTCGAATTTCGCCCCAGTACGCCCGAAAGGTCACCCTACGTCCGCGGAGCGGCCGCAAGGTGACCTTTCGGTTCAGCGTGTCTCAGGCGTTCTCGCGTTGGAAGGTCCGTGAGCCCCACCAGATGGCCAGAACCGCCATCACCAGCACCACGACGCTGCCGGTGAACAGTGCGTCCATCGAGAAGTCGCCGCGGAAACTGTTCCGCTCGACATCCACCACATGCCGGAAGGGATTGATGCGGGAAATCGTGTACAGCCAATCCGGCGCCGACCCCGCGGTGATCGGGATGAGGATTCCGGAAAGCAGCAGCAACGGCATGAGAACCGCGTTGAGCAAAGCCGGGAACGCGTCCTCGCTCTTGAGGGTCAGGGCGAGGGCGTAGGAGCATGACGCCAGCGTGACCGACAGAAGGAAGACGATCACCAGGCTGAGCACGACGCCGCCGAATGGGGCGTTCAGGTCGAAGACCAGATACGCCAACGCGATGATGATCAACGCCTGCACGACCGTCTGCAGCGCGTTGGCGAGCACCTTGCCCAGCAACAGAGCCACCCGGCTCACCGGCGTGACCCGCATTCGCTCGACCACGCCGGAACGGAATTCCGCGAGGAGCCCGAACCCGACGAAGGAACTGCCGAACAGGGCGAGCTGCGCGATGATCGCCGGAGTGAAGATCATCCATCCGTCCACATCGGACAGCCCCTGTGCGTTGAGCGCCTTCACCAGGAGTGGCCCGAAGAAGAACAGATACAGCAACGGCTGCATGATGCCGATCATGATCCAGGTCGGGTTGCGCATCGCCGCGAGCATGTCCCGCCGGAAGATCAACCAGGTGTCATGCAACATGCGTCGTCTCCTTTTCCGGAGCGTCGTCGAGCGGCGCGCCCTCTTCGGCGTCGCGCAGGCTTCGCCCCGTCAATGTCAGGAAGACGTCGTCGAGCGTCGGACGGTGCACCTGCATGGACGTCATCGTGATGCCACGCGCGTCCAGCGCGCGCAGCAACTCGGGCATCGCGGTGTCCCCGCGCGGCACCCGGAAACGCACCATGCCGTCGGTGACGGCCATTTCGTGCGCGCCCTTGAGTCTGCCCGCGACCTCCGCGGTCTCCGCTGCCGACTCCGGTGGAACCCCGATGACGACGCTGTCGCCGGACACCCGTGCCTTCAGTGAATCCGGCGTGCCCTCGGCGACGATCTTCCCGTCGTCGATGACGATCAGCCGGTCGGAAAGCGCGTCCGCCTCGTCCAGGTAATGCGTGGTCAGGAAGACCGTGACTCCCTGCTCGTCGCGGAGCCTGCGGATGTGGTCCCACAGGTTCGCGCGGCTCTGCGGGTCGAGCCCCGTCGACGGCTCGTCGAGGAAGACGAGCCCAGGCGAGTGGATCAGCCCGAGGGCGATGTCGAGACGACGGCGCTGCCCGCCCGACAGCGTCTTGGTCGCCCGCTGGTCGAGTCCGGCGAGGTCGAGCTGCTCGGCGAGCGTGGCCCCACGCGCGAGCGCGTCCGCCTTGCTCATCCGGTACAGCCGTCCCTGGAACTCGATCTCCTCGACGACCTTGCTTTCCGGTGCGGTGCCACCGCCCTGGGCGACGTAGCCGATTCGCCGGCGCACCCCCAGCGGGTCGGCGAGCAGATCGCAGCCGCCGACCGTCGCCTCGCCCGCGGTGGGCTTGAGCAGCGTGGTCAGCATCCGCAGGGTCGTGGTCTTGCCCGCGCCGTTCGGTCCGAGGAAGCCGACCAGTTCTCCGGCCGATACGTCGAGGTCGACGCCCTTGACGGCGTGGACCTCGCCCCCATTGCGGCCCTTCCGGCGGAACCGCCGCTCAAGGCCGCGTGCCTTGATCATGAGTACCCCTTTCTGGATCCAGCTAGTCAAACTTGACTAGTTGGAAGCTGCACTGTGCCTCAGGAGTCGTTCCGTAGTCAAATTTGATTACCGGGGTGGCTCGCCGAACGCGGCGTCCCCTTCGCCCGACATCACGTATTCGCCCGCTTCGAGGCGGCCGATCAGATCTCGCATCCAGGACACGTTCGCCTCGGCGTGAGCGCTCCACAACCGGTACAGCTCGCTGACGTGCTGCGGTTTCCCCAGATCGACCGCGTGCTCGCGGGCGTAATGGGTCGATTGCGCGTGCGCTTCCATATTCGCCAGTTGCTGTTTCAGCAGGGCCAGCACCTGCGCGCGAGGCAGGCTCGGCATCAACGTGACCGCGGCCGAGAGCGCGTAACCGGTCACGTCGTCGCTCGCCAGCGCCCTGCCGAGTTGCACGAGGAACTCGGTCTCCCCGTCTTCGGTCAGCCTGTACGCGACCCGGTCGGGTCCGCCACCGACTTCGGTGTCTTCGACCTGTTCAAGGAGACCTTCGGCGGTCATCTTCTTCAACGCGTGATAGATCGAACCAGGCTGGACATTGCCCCATTTGTCGGCCGCCCACGAGAGGAGTTCGCGCCGGACCTGGTAGCCGTGTGCCTTCCCGTGCATGCGCACGACACCCAGCACCAGCAGACGCGTGGCGGACACCGAGGCCTCCGATCCTCTCCCGGACAACAATGCCTTAGACGACGTCCGTAGGCTAAACAAGCATGAGCACCCCAGTGTTGACTGCGGTGGCCTGGCCCTACGCCAACGGCCCCCGCCACATCGGCCACGTGTCCGGATTCGGCGTCCCGTCCGACGTCTTCTCCCGCTACCAGCGAATGGCCGGCAACCGGGTGCTCATGGTGTCCGGCACCGACGAACACGGCACCCCGATCACCGTCCAGGCCGACAACGAAGGCCTGACCTCACAGCAGACGGCCGACAAGTACACCCGACAGATCGGCCAGGACCTGCAGGGGCTCGGTCTCACCTACGACCTGTTCACCCGCACCACCACGGGTAACCACGCCGACGTCACGCAGCAGATCTTCCTCGCGCTGCACCGCAACGGCTACGTGGTGCCCAAGACCACGCGGGGCGCGATCAGCCCCTCGACCGGCCGCACCCTGCCCGACCGCTACATCGAGGGCACCTGCCCGATCTGCGGTTACGACGGCGCGCGCGGCGACCAGTGCGACAACTGCGGCAACCAGCTCGACGCCGCCGAGCTGATCAACCCGAAGTCGCGGATCAACGGTGAAACACCGAAGTTCGTCGAGACCGAGCACTACTTCCTCGACCTGACCGCGTTCATCGACACCCTCGGCAAGTGGCTGTCCAGCAAGACCGACTGGCGCCCGAACGTCCTCAACTTCACCAAGAACCTGATCGACGACATGCGGCCGCGGCCGATCACCCGTGACCTCGACTGGGGCGTGAAGATCCCGCTGGACGGCTGGCGTGACCAGCCGATGAAGCGCTTCTACGTCTGGTTCGACGCGGTCATCGGCTACTTCTCCGCGAGCGTCGAATGGGCGCGCCGTTCCGGTAACCCGGACGCCTGGCAGGAGTGGTGGAACAACCCTGACGCCCGCTCCTACTACTTCATGGGCAAGGACAACATCACCTTCCACGCCCAGATCTGGCCGGCTCTGTTGTTCGGTCACAACGGCGAGGGCGACCGCGGCGGCGAGCCAGGCAAGTACGGGAAGCTGCACCTGCCCGACGAGATCGTCTCCAGCGAGTTCCTCACGATGAGCGGCTCGAAGTTCTCGACCTCGCGCGGCACGGTCATCTATGTGCACGACTTCCTGCGCGACTTCGGCCCGGACACCCTGCGCTACTTCATCTCCGTCGCGGGGCCCGAAACCCAGGACACCGACTTCACCTGGGACGAATTCGTCCGTCGGACCAACTTCGAGCTGGCCAACGAGTGGGGCAACCTCGTCAACCGGTCCATTTCGATGGCCCACAAGAACGTCGGCGCGATCCCGCGCCCGGAGGCCCCCACGGCGGCCGACGAGGAACTCAAGGCACTGTCGCGCAAGGCCTTCGACACCGCCGGCGCCCACCTTCAGCGGTCCCGCTTCAAGGCAGCGGCGAGCGAAGCGATGCGTGTCGTCACCGCCGCGAACAGGTACCTGTCCGACCAGGAGCCCTGGAAGCTCAAGGACGACCCCGCTCGCCGCGACAGCGTCCTGCACACCGCGCTGCAGGTCGTCTCGGACGCCAACACGCTGCTGACCCCCTTCTTGCCTCATTCGGCTCAGAAGGTGCACGAGGCCCTCGGCGGCTCCGGGGTCTGGGCGGCTCAGCCCGAACTGCAGGAAGTCGAGGACCTCGACATCCCAGGTCGGATCAACCCCATCATCACCGGGGACTACAAGACCGAGCAGGCGCGCTGGAAGTCCGTGCCGATCGAGGTCGGCAAGCCGCTGGAAAAGCCGACCCCGTTGTTCGCCAAGCTGGACCCGGAACTCGGCGAGACAGGTCCCGAATGGGCCCCGATTTCGAAGTGATCAGCTGATGGGTGCGGAGAAGAAGGAACTCCCGCCGATTCCGGACAGGCTGCCGGTTTCGGTGGTGGACGCGCACACCCACCTCGACGCGTGCGGCGCGGTCACCGCGGCGGATGTGACTGCCATGGTCGATCGCGCCGAGCGTGCGGGTGTCTCGCGGGTGATCACCGTCGCCGACGATCTCGCGGCCGCCCGGTGGGCGGCTCAAGCGTCTACTTGGGACGCCAGGGTCTGGGCGGCCGTCGCGATCCATCCCACGCGTACCAAGGATTTCGGTGAATCCGAGAAATCCGAAGTGGAGCGTCTCGCGAAAGAGTCCAGAGTGGTCGCGGTCGGCGAGACCGGCCTCGACTACTACTGGGACTACTCGCCCCACGACGCCCAGCAGGACGCGTTTCGGTGGCACATCGATCTAGCCAAGCGGATCGGCAAGCCGCTGATGATTCATGATCGAGAGGCTCACGAAGACGTCCTCCGCATCCTCGAGGAAGAGGGCGCACCCGAGCAGGTCGTCTTCCACTGTTTCTCGGGGGACGAGCACATCGCTCGCCGCTGCATCGACGCGGGATATGTGCTTTCGTTCGCCGGAACGGTCAGCTTCCGCAACGCCCGCGGGCTTCATGAGGCGGCACGGATAGTTCCGGCGGATCAGTACCTCGTCGAGACGGACGCGCCGTTTCTGACCCCTCATCCGTTCCGTGGACGGCCGAACGAGCCCTACTGCGCGGCCTACACCGTTCGACACCTCGCGGCGTTCAGGGGCGAGGCGGTCCACGAGGTGGCCGAATCGGTCCGTGTGACCGCCGAGCGGGTCTTCCGATTGCCGACAGTCACATCGAGTTGAACGGACTGCGACATTAGTGATCAGCAATGGTCCACTTTGATGAGTGACCAACGTCACGGCACTCCGGGCGGTGTTTGCGCAACCCGGCGAGGTTCGTTACTGTCCCGTGATCGTGCCGGTCGGTACCCGCAAATGCGGTTGCCGGCTGTTACGCCCACAGTCACGTCAGTGCACGTCGGGGAAGCGGAACCGGGAGCGGTACGGCCTGGAACCGTGACGATGGCGCTGGCTGCGGGTGTCGGACTTCTAGAGATGCGCCGAAGTGCGCATCGAGACGAAGGACGTTGTGGAGCGGTTGTCGAGCTCCTAGACGTCTTGGGAAAGGGAACGACCCAGTGACTGGTAGCAGTAGGCAGGATGCCTCGCGCCTTGGCGTTGAGACGAACACCTTCGCTTCCACCGGTTCGGTGGCCGTGCTCGACCGCGACACTCACTACGGCGAGCTTGACTACTCCGACGATCCGCGCATCACGCACCAGGACGTCCTGGCTGCGCTCGGCCCCGACGCCGACACCTTGATGGCCGAGATCGACGTCGACGTCGACGAGCTGATCCGCCTCATCAGCGCCGAGACCACCATGCTTCCGCCGATCGTCATTCCGGACGAGATGGCCGAGGACCGCACCGCGGGCGCGCCGATGAAGGCCGCGACCAAGGACGAGGTCATCTCGAGCGCGACCCGCGTTTGGAAGAAGCGCTTCCTCAAGGGCACCGTCATGGCAGTCCTGCTCACCCTCGGGGGTGGCGGCGCGGCCGCGATGGCGATGAACAAGAGCGTCACGCTCGACATCGACGGCAAGCAGCAGACCGTTCACAGTTTCGGTGACACGGTCGGTGAGGTCCTCGAAGACGCCGGCCTTTCGGTCGGTGCCCACGACTCGCTCTCGCCCTCCCCGCAAGCCGAAGTCGGCGACGGCGGCGTCATCAAGCTGGAGCGTGGCCGCAAGCTGAACCTTGTCGTCGACGGCGTAGCGCAGGAGTCCTGGGTTCGTGCGACGAACCTCAACGAGGCCCTGAACCAGCTCGGCCGCTCCGATCTCGCGAAGTCCGGCACCTGGACCTCGATCCCGCAGAACGGTGAGCTCCCGCTCGAAGGCGCCACCGTCGAGGTCAAGACTCTCAAGAACGTCACCGTTTACGACGGTGCGAACGAGCCTCGCAAGGTTCAGACCAACTCCGTCACCACCAAGGAGTTCCTTGGTGAGCTGCGGATGACCCTCGGTCCGGACGACGAGGCCATCGGTGGACTCGACGTCAAGCTGGTCGATGGTGCCGAGGTCCACATCAGCCGGACCGGCGTCACCATGGTCAAGCAGAACGAGGAGATCGCCCCGCCCGAGCAGAAGGTCGACGACCCGGAGCTCGAGAAGGGCAAGACCAAGGTCGAAGACCCGGGCACTCCCGGTCAGAAGACCGTGACCTACAAGGTCACCAAGCGCAACGGCAAAGAGGTCGGGCGCGAGAAGGTCTCCGAAGAGGTCATCACCGAGGCCAAGCCCAAGATCGTCAAGGTCGGCACGAAGAAGCCGGCGGACCCGCCCATCGGTGACGCCGGGGCTTGGGACCGCATCGCACAGTGCGAGTCGACCGGTAACTGGGCCGCCAACACCGGCAACGGCTACTACGGTGGTCTGCAGTTCAACAAGAGCACCTGGGACGCTTACGGTGGCGCGCAGTACGCCGCTTACCCTCACCAGGCCAGCAAAGCCCAGCAGATCGCTGTCGCTGAAAAGCTCCGCGACGACCGCGGTGGCTACGGCGCTTGGCCGCACTGTGGCAAGAAGGCCTGACGCCAGATCACACTCCCTTCCTGAAGGTCATCGTGCGGGTTTGCGCCCGCATGGTGGCCTTCAGGCCGTTCTGGGCAGGTCAGGGGCCTTAGCGTCTTCCTCGGAGAGCTGAGCCGGTGCGCGGTTTCGCGTTGTCGATGCGGCTTCTGCATCGGATCTCGATCTCGACAGTCGTGTCCACCACCGCGGGGAACGTATATGTGCCACGTCCCGAGATCGTCCGGTGGCATTGTCCGCTTTCGTGCCGACGGTGCCGCTTTGCCTACCTCGGTCGTCCCGAGCCTGCGGTTGGACGGCCGCTGAGGAGGCCGTCGCCTTCTCAGCCGACTCCGCCGGTCTGGACTCCGCTGTAGCCCGCTCTGAGCTTTGGCGGGGCAGCGGAATGTTCGGACTACCTTCCGCAAGGTCGACTATCTCCGCGAAAGCATCGCCGCGTCTCTCTGCCGGTGTTCGTTGATCGAGGTCCCCGCTCGGGACTGGGTGTGCAAGGGGCACCAGAAGCGCGTTCAGGCGAGCGCCCGTCTCGGAATCGAGGTCGCCGCGCATGTCCCAGCGGCCGGTGCGTTTCTGGCGTAACCAGAACTCACGTCGTGGGCTTTTCGGCGTCGAGTCATCGGTGCTGTTCCCATCAGGGTCGAGACGTCCGATCAGGTCGGTTCCGGCAATCGTGACGTCGCGAGGTCTCGCGACGCTGGCGAGGTCGACCAGAGTCTTCTCGGCGTCAGCCCGGGCACTTGCCGCGACGTGTTCTGGCAGCCTCTTCATGACCGTGACGATCCGGTCGATGCCGCCGTCGGCCAGCACGCCCTTGGCGGCTGCGACTCCGGTCAAGGGCGCGACGGGTGGAGTCGAGGTGCCGTCGCGCGTGCGTCTCGAATTGAGTGCCAGGGCTCGACCGGTCACCTTCTGTGCCTCGGCCCGGGAGACCCGGGCCACATGCTCGTAGAAGACGGCGATCGAGTTGTACCCGAAGAGTTCTCGGACACCACGTGACTCGATCTCGGCCAGGATCTGGCCGACTTCGGCGAACAGGCGTCGCCCTTCGCGTAGCCGTGTCTGCAACTCGTCGAGTAGCAGATCGGAGTCGCCTTCCTGCAGGTTCAGCGGAAAGGCCTTGGAGGTGTTTTTGCTGGTCATCCCTCGATTGTCGAGAAATGATCGAACCTATGCACGGTATCGATCAGGTGAATCATGATCACGCTCTGGCGGCGCCAACTTGATCCGATCACTCCGGAGTGGGATACGCGCCGGACCGGAGACGCCGTAGGGATGGTGCGGTCAGGTCAGGGCTGTCGGGAGCCAACGTGATCAATGGGGCAGGCAGGGCGGTGCGGCCACCTGAACACAGGTGTCCTTCGCTCAGCGGTGCCGGCTAGCTCTCGGAGCGTTCAACTGCTCCCACTCCTCGCGAAGCACTCCGTAGACAACGGCATCGTGCACGCCGCCAGCCCAGCGCCTGGCGCGCCGGAATCTGGCTTCTTCGACGAAACCCAGGCGGCGTCCGATGGCGATCATCCCCGGGTTACCTGAGAACGTGGCGAAATCCAGGCGGAGCGCATCGGTGCGGGAGAACAAGTAGGTCGTCCGGAGGCGCAACGCTTCGGTGCCGAATCCGCCGCCCCAGTACCGTTCGTCGTAGATGACGAGTCCCAGCCGTCGCCAGTCGGTCTGCGCACTTTCCCAGTACCAGCTGACCTGGCCGATCAACCGGCCGTTGTTCAGGTCGGTAACCGCGAGGCTGGTGCGGGGATCGGGCAGGTCGGTCGAGGGTGCTACGAGCTTCAGAGCCTTGGAATCGGCATCTGCGGCGGTTGGGCGACCGAAGTACGGGCCGTTCGTTTCATGCCACGGTCGTGCGGGATCGAGCAGGTCACGGAGAGGCTCGAGGTCGACTGGGCGCCAGTCTCGCAGCCAGACCTTGTGCCCTTTGAGGTCGACACCATCCACCGGCCAATCGTGGCTTACCGGGGCTGGCTACGATCGTTGGGTGACTGAACTGCTCGGGCCTGCGGAGATCAGGGCGCTGGCGGCCGAGCTGGACGTCCGTCCGACCAAGAAACTCGGCCAGAACTTCGTGCACGATCCCAACACTGTGCGCCGTATTGTCGATCTCTCCGGAGTCGGCGAAGGCGACGTGGTGCTGGAAGTCGGGCCAGGGCTCGGTTCGCTGACGCTCGGGTTGCTCGCGACGGGTGCCAAGGTCGTCGCGGTCGAGATCGATCCCGTGCTGGCCGGCCGACTACCGGACACTGCTGCCGAGCGTGGCGGAGCCGAAAGGTTGACGGTCGTCGGTGCGGACGCTCTGCGAGTGACCGAGGCGGACTTGCCTGAACAACCGACGGCGTTGGTCGCGAATCTGCCGTACAACGTCGCCGTTCCAGTCGTGCTTCACCTGCTCGCCGAGCTGCCGTCGCTGATCAGCGGGCTCGTGATGGTCCAGACCGAGGTTGCCGACCGCATGGCGGCCGGGCCGGGGAGCAGGACCTACGGCGTCCCCAGCGTCAAGCTCGCGTGGTACGGGAAGGCCCGCAAGGTCGCCGCGGTGCCCCGGTCGGTGTTCTGGCCAGTGCCGAACGTGGATTCTGCGTTGGTCGGTTTCGAACGTGGTGAGGTTCTGTCGTCTGTCAGCCGTGAGCGCCTGTTCGCGGTCGTCGATGCGGCCTTCTCGCAGCGGCGAAAGACGTTGCGAGCGGCGTTGGCTTCATGGGCTGGTTCGGCCGAGCGTGCGGGCGAGTTGCTCGAGAAGGCGGGCATCGACCCCAAGACTCGTGGGGAGCAACTGGACGTTCATCAGTTCGCCCGTATCGCCGCCGCGACCGACTGAATACCGCGACAGCTGTGGTCGGCGTCGCACGGACGCGGCATCGTCCGAGGTCAGCACGACGGCGTAAGCCCCTTCTCGACGTTCATGATCCAAACCTGTCTGCGCAGGCAGCAGCCTTGATGTGAATTTGAGATGACGGCAATTTCCCATAATATGGACAGACAATCCTGTATTATGGACGCGACCAGACGTGTGATCTGCGACTACGCGCTTGCTTTCATCCAGTGGGATCGGTTTTACTCAGTGAGCCATCCCGAGCGACTGAGAGACCTGGCTCGCCGAAGTCGCAGCAACCACCCTCCACAGGGCAGGTGCTACCGCCAGGACCGATGGAGGCTGTGCCTAATGAACAGGGTCACCCACCCGCTCCTGCTGACCAAACGACGTGTCGTCGATGAAGGTCGCCGTTCGGTAAGTGCGTGTCGACGCTCCACCGTTACTGCCTGAGTCCTTCCTCTTCTTTCTGAATACCGTCCGCTCTGGACGGTTACTCGGTGACGGTCGGCGCGCTCGAAAGAAGCAGCGCCCCATTCGCATGGAGCCCTTCGTGATCACTGTCGAAAACTTGTCCAAATCCTTCCCCCTCAATGGAAATCCCGTCGTCGCCCTCCGCGACGTCAGCGTGGACATCCAGGCGGGCTCCCTCTTCGGGGTCGTCGGTCCGGCCGGCTCCGGCAAATCCACCCTCGCGCGTTGCATCGGCCTTCAGGAGCGTCCTGACCGTGGCGTCGTCCGCCTCGACGGCCTCAACACGGGCACTCTCGACGGCCGCCGTCTGCGGGAGATCCGCAGGCAGGTCGGTGTCGTGAGCACCAAGCCGGAGCTGCTCGCCGAGCGCACCATCGCCGGCAACATCGCGTCGCCGCTCGAGCAGCTCGGGCTGGACGGACCGCAGCGCCGGAACCGGGTCGGCAACCTCCTCGACCTGGTCGGACTCACGCAGCGCGCGGGTCAGCGACCGGGCGAACTGTCCGAGGGGCAGCTGCGTCGGGTGGCCATCGCCAAGGCTCTGGCCGCCGGACCGTCCGTGCTCCTGGCCGACGACCCGACCGCGGGTGTGCGGCCTGAGGAGTCCGGGTCGGTTTTGACCGTGCTCGACCGTGCGCGTGCCGAGCTCGGGGTCACGGTGTTGCTCACCACCCCTGACGCCGGCGTGGTTCGCCGGGTCTGCGACGACGTCGCCGTTCTCGAGGCCGGTGCGATCATCGAACGCGGAACCGTGCTCGACCTGGTCTCCGACCCGAGCAGCCGGACCGCGCAGGCGCTGCTGCCCTCGATCGAGACCAGCCGGGCGCAGGCATCGAAGTACGACCGCGCTGTGGATGTCGTGCTGGTCGGCTTCGCGTCGGTTGGTGCGTTGCTGCCTGAGGCCGCCGGTCGTTTCGACGTCGAGCTCGCCACCATCGGCGGCGGTTTGACTCGGATCGGTGACACCCCGGTCGGCCGCTTCCGGCTCGGCGTGCGCGGTGAGCACGCGGATGCCGCGCTCGCGTGGATCGCCGAACGCGGTGGCCACGTGACTCACCCGGTTCGTGGGCCGCAGGGCGTCGCAGCCTGACTTCCTAGCGAACGGGCCGTCCAGGACGAAATCCGTCCCGGACGGCCCGTTCGTGTCTGACTCGTCCTGTTCTCTTTTCTCCTGGTGGCAGCACAAGTGGAGCGGCCACGTAGGCTTGAGTCGTGCTCGCCGTCGTACCGCCCCCAGTCACCGTCAGGGTTCCCGCCAAGGTCAACCTTCACCTATCGGTCGGTGACGCACGTCCGGACGGCTATCACGAGCTGGTGACCGTGTTCCAGGCGCTGTCGCTGACCGATGAGGTGACGGTCGCCGTCACCGAGGACCCCGGCGTCGAGGTCTACGGCGAGGGCGAAGGTTCCGTACCGACCGGGGCCAACAACCTCGCGTGGAAGGCGGCGCAGGCACTGGCTGCCCACGTCGGCAAGGCGGACGGCGAATCCAAGGTCCGTGTGGTGCTTCGCAAAGGCATCCCGGTGGCCGGCGGGATGGCCGGGGGGAGCGCTGACGCGGCCGCGACCCTGGTCGGGCTGGCGTCGCTTTGGAAGCTCGACATCTCTCGCGACGAACTCGCCGGCATCGCCGCCAAGCTCGGTAGCGACGTTCCGTTCGCGCTCTACGGCGGGACGGCACTGGGTACCGGTCGCGGCGAGCAACTGGTGCCGGTCTTGTCGAGGCACACGTTCCACTGGGTTCTCGCGTTCGACCAGCGTGGTCTTTCGACCCCGCGGGTGTTCGGCGAACTGGACAGGTTGCGTGAAGAGGGCAGCCCGCCGCGAATCGGTTCGCATACGCCGGTGGTCGAAGCGCTGGCGTCCGGTGACCCGCGGCAGCTGGCGCTGCTGTTGGGCAATGACCTGCAGGCGGCCGCCGTCTCGCTGCGTCCTGGACTGCGCCGCACGTTGCGAGCGGGAGTCAACGCGGGTGCGCTCGCGGGGACCGTGTCGGGATCCGGACCGACCTGCGCCTTCTTGTGCGCGGATGCCCAGTCCGCGGTCGAGGTCGCCGCGGAATTGTCCGGCGCGGGAGTGTGCCGCACTGTGCGAGTCGCACATGGGCCGGTTCCCGGTGCCCGGCTGGTCGGTGGGGACGACGCGCCGAAGCCGGCGCCGCCTCGGGTGCACGCATGAGGGTGTCCGCAATGGACATCGACTAATTCGTTGTGGTGCAAGCATTTTGGAAAGGATCGGCTGAGGCATGGCCAACTTGGTCAACCTGGAGTCGGTGAGCAAGTCCTACGGGGTGCGCCCGCTGCTCGACGGTGTTTCGCTCGGTGTGGCGGAGGGGCAGCGCATCGGCGTCGTCGGTCTCAACGGGGGCGGGAAGACGACGCTGCTGGAGGTCCTCGCGGGGATCAGCGAGCCGGATACGGGACGCGTGAGTCAAGTCCGCGGCCTGCGGATGGCCGTCGTCACTCAGCGGACCGAACTCCCTGGTGGGAGCACCATCGGTGACGTCGTGCTGGAGCGATACGGCGCGGAGCACGAGTGGGCCGCTGACGCGCGAGTCAGGTCCATTATGGACGGTCTGGGGATCACCGCGCTCGGGGTCGAAACGCCGACGGCGAACCTGTCCGGTGGTGAACGCCGCCGCGTCGCACTGGCTGCGGCTCTCACCGGCGAACTCGATCTCGTGGTCCTCGACGAGCCGACCAACCACCTTGACGTCGAAGGTGTGCGCTGGCTGGCGGATCACCTGCTCAACCGCAGGATCGCGGTCGTGGTCGTCACTCACGACCGGTGGTTCCTCGACACGGTCGCGAGTCTGACTTGGGAGGTCTCCAACGGTCGCGTAGAGCAGTACGAAGGTGGCTACGCGGACTGGATCTTCGCGCGCGCCGAACGGGCGAGGTTGGCGGCCACGGCCGAAGAGAAGCGGCAGAACCTGGCGCGCAAGGAACTCGCATGGCTGCGTCGCGGCCCGCAGGCCAGGACCTCGAAGCCGCGCTACCGCGTCGAGGCAGCCGAGGCGCTGATCTCGGACGTGCCGGAGCCGCGTGATTCAGTCGAACTGCAGGCGTTCGCCCGGCGACGGCTGGGGAAGACCGTCCTGGAGGTCGAGGACGCCAGCCTGACCGCCGGCGATCGCACACTGCTCGATCACGTCACCTGGCGGATCGGACCCGGCGACCGGATCGGACTGGTCGGCGTCAACGGGTCGGGCAAGACGACATTGCTCAAGCTGCTCGGCGGTGACACGGAACCTGTGACGGGTCGCCGTATCCAAGGGAAGACGGTCAGCCTCGCGCATCTTCGGCAGGAACTCGACGACTTGCCGGGCGACCTGCGCGTCCTGCAGGCGATCGAGGAAGTCGCCGGACGGGTCGTGTTCGGCAAACAGGAGCTATCCGCGTCGCAGTTGGCTGAAAAGCTGGGGTTCCCGGCCTCACGGCAGTGGACCCCGGTCGAGGACCTGTCCGGTGGTGAACGGCGTCGCCTGCAGCTGTGCCGGCTCCTGATGGCCGAGCCGAACGTCCTGCTGCTCGACGAGCCGACGAACGACCTGGACATCGACACGTTGCAGCAGCTGGAGGATCTGCTCGATTCGTGGCCGGGCAGTCTCGTCGTCGTTTCGCACGATCGGTACCTGGTGGAGCGCGTTTGCGACACGATCGTCGCCCTCTTCGGGGATGGGCGTGTGACCCACCTGCCGGGCGGTATCGAGGAGTACCTCGAACGCCGGACCAAGAGCCTGGAGAAGGCAGGCAGCGACCGGAAAGCGGCAGGCGGGCAGGCGGCCGAGCCCAAGAAGAGCGCTGCTGAGCAGCGGGCGGCGCAGAAGGAACTGTCCCGGCTTGAGCGCAAACTCGACCAGTTGCACTCCAAGGAGGAGAAGCTGCACGCAGCGTTGCTCGCGGCGGCGACCGATCCGACGAAGCTCATCGAGCTCAACACCGAACTGAAGTCCGTCGAAACGGAGAAGGAGGAGGTCGAGGCCCAATGGCTCGAGACCTCCGAAGCGATTGAGTGAGTTCACTCGACGGTGAGCGGGCGTTCCAGGGCGGACAGTAATGTGACGCGCATGAGTCGGTTCGTGGACACGCTCGTCGCCACCGCGGCGGGGCGAGGTCAGCAGCGGGGAATGGTCACCGGGGAGCCCAAGGAGCCGGTTCGGCGTACCTGGGCCGAGATTCACGAGCAGGCCAAGCGGGTCGCCGGAGGACTGGTAGCCGGTGGTCTGGAGCCGGGCAAGGCGGTGGCGGTCCTGGCGGCGGCGCCGTCGCTGATCGCGCCGACGGTGCAGGCCGTTTGGCTTGCCGGCGGCAGCGTGACGATGTTGCACCAGCCGACCCAGCGCACCGACCTCGCGGAATGGGCCGAGGACACCGTCCGCGTGCTGCGGATGATCGGGTCCGGCCTGGTTCTGCTCGGTGAACCGTTCGACCAACTGGCGCCAGTCCTCACCGAGCACGGCATCGCGTTCCAGGTGATCACCGAGCTGCTCGAAGCCGAGCCGCTGGCGGAGGCCGTGCCGACGGCCGAAGCCGACACCGCGCTCCTGCAGCTGACCAGCGGGTCGACAGCCGATCCGAAGGCCGTGCAGATCACCTACGGAAACCTGTACACGAACGTCAAGGCGATGGTGGACCGCGCCGAGTTCGACTTCGACGTCGATGTGATGGTTTCGTGGCTGCCCACCTTCCACGACATGGGGATGGTCGGTTTCCTGACGGTTCCGATGACATTCGGCGTCGAGCTGGTCAAGATCACGCCGCTCGAGTTCCTCTCGGGACCGTTGATCTGGCCGCAGCTGATCAGCAAGTACAACGGGACGACCACGGCCGCTCCGAACTTCGCCTACGCAATTGTCGGCAGGCGGATGGCCCGTGTCGATGACGACAACGCCTACGACCTGTCGAAGCTTCGGATCGCGCTGAACGGTGCCGAGCCGATCGACGAGACGGCTGTGCAGACTTTCGTGGACGCCGGGGCGCGGTTCAAGATGGCCGCCGAGTGCGTTTTTCCCGCATACGGCATGGCTGAGGCGACTCTCGCGGTTTCGTTCGCGCCGTTGTTCACCGGGCTGACCCTGGATGTCGTCGAAGCCGAGGCGCTCGAGTCGGACAACCGCGCGGTGCCGGTGCCTGAGGGCGACTCGCGGCGCGGATCCGATGGCGTTCGCTCGTTCGCGATTCTCGGGCCGCCGCTCGACGGGCTCGAGGCCGAGATCGTCGACGACAAGGGCACTGTGCTCGGAGACCGCCAGGTCGGGGAGATCCGCCTGCGTGGCGAGGCCGTGACACCGGGGTACCTGACCATGGATGGCCCGCTCGCGACACAGGACGAGAACGGCTGGCTGCTCACTGGCGACCTCGGCTACCTGGTCGACGGCATGATCGTGATCTGTGGCCGTCGCAAGGACGTCATCATCATGGGCGGCCGGAATCTGTACCCGACCGATATCGAGCGGGCGGCGACGTCGGTCGAGGGCGTTCGGGCGGGGAACGCCGTGGCCGTGCGGATCGACGCCGGCAGCCGCCGGGAGCGCTTCGCCGTGGTCGTCGAATCGAAACTGGCTGGAGACCCCGACACCGAGAAGGCGCTGGCGAAGGAGGTCGCGGCCAAGGTCCGCGACGCTGTCGATATGCGTCCGTTCGCGGTCGTGGTGCTTCCTGCCGGGAGCTTGCCCAAGACACCCTCGGGCAAGGTGAAGCGGGCCGCTACCGCCACTCAGTTCGCGGACAAGATCGCCAAGAACGCCGCGACCACCTGACACGAGAGGGCTGGACTCGCGAAGTCGCGGGTCCAGCCCTCTCGCAGCACCTCCCGTGGGTCAGCGGCGCCGCCAGAGCGGTTTACGGGTGTGGGTGTGTTCCAAGGCCGGGGCTATGTAGTAGCTCGCTGATTGCGAGATACCGGCCAGCGTGCTTTCGACGTCCCGGAGGAACGCATCGACTTCGGATGGGTCGTAGCCGCGTTTCGAAAGTGGTGCTTTGGCGAACGCCACATTGTGGACGTCCGAAACCGACAAGTCGTCGTCGCCGTCGAGCGTCGCCGCGACCCGTTCGAGAAAGGCGTCGACCGCGGGTTCGTAGTAGCCCCGGGCGCCGATCGGCGCCCGGTCGAACTGCCGGGTTCTCGCCTCGAACGCGGAAACGGGCACTAGCGCTCCTGCATGAAGTCGACAGGACCGCGGTCCGGGACGGCGCGTTCGGCGGTGGCTTGGTCCTCTTCACGCGCACCGGGGACGCCGAGCACGTGCTGGCCGGTCCGGTGGGCGAGTTGCTCTTCGATCTTGTCGAGGAAATCGTCGACTTCGCGTTCGTCGTAGCCGCGCTTCCCGATCAAAGGCCGCGAGAACATGACGTGGTGGACCTCGGCCGCCGTCAGGTCGTCCCGGTCCGAGATCGTGTCCGCGATCCGCTCCAGGAACGCGTCGACCTCGTGCTTGGCGTATCCGCGCCGCCCGATCGGGGCGTTCGGAAAGGTGGCGCCGGTGATGTCTTCGGCCGTAAACGACATGAAACTCTCTCCGGTTTCGGTGGGGAATGCGATCTCCGCATTCCGTCCTAACTGGTTTGAGAGTTCCCCGGAAGGGCTCCCGCTATTCCACGACTCGATCAGGGGCGTGGTGAAACGCCTTCGAGTGACGGGTTGTAACGCACCGCCATGTGAGCCGGTTCACCCGGCGTGGAAGGTGTTCTGGGCCGCCGCGAGGCCGGTGCTGATGAGCGCTTCGACTGCGTCCGCGCAACGATCGATTTCGAACGCGAGCTCTTTGCGTTCGACCGTCGAGAAGTCCTTCAGCACGAAATCCGCCGGATCCTGCCGTCCTGGAGGACGGCCGACACCGAAACGGACGCGGTAGTAGTCCTTGGTGCCGAGTGATTTGGTAATCGAGCGGAGACCGTTGTGGCCGTTGTCGCCACCGCCCAGCTTCATCTTGAGCGCGCCGAAATCGACGTCGAGCTCATCATGGACGACTACGACACCGGCCGGGGGGATCTTGTAGAACCTGGCGGCGCCGACGACCGGGCCGCCCGAGAGGTTCATGTACGACCGAGGCTTGGCCAGGACCACTCGATGCCCGGCGAGCCTGCCTTCGAGGATCTCGGCGCCGCTCTTGTGGGCTTTGAACTTGCCGCCGACGCGGCCGGCGAGCTCGTCGAGCACCATGAAGCCGACGTTGTGCCGGTTGCCTGCGTACTGGGGCCCGGGATTGCCGAGGCCGGCGAGCAGAATCTGCTCGCCGGCCCCGGGAAGTACTGCTTCTGTCACACGAGTGACTTTATTCGGCGTCCTCGGCGGGGGTCTCCTCCGCCTCGGCAGCGGGCTCTTCGCCCTCGAGCGCGGCCTCGGACGGCGCCTCGTTGACGGCGACGACCAGCGCCTCGGGGTCGGTGACCAGAGTGGCGCCCTTCGGCAGGGTGACCTGCGAGGCGAGGATCTGGGTGCCGGCGGGGACGCCTTCGACCGAGAGCTCGACCTGCTCCGGGATGTGCAGCGCCTCGACCTCGATCTGGAGGGTGTCGAGGTCGGTGGTGACCAGGGTGCCCGGGCCCGCGGTGCCGGTGACGACGACCGGGATGTCGACGGTGACCTTCTCGCCGCGGATGACGACCAGCAGGTCGACGTGCTCGATGTAGTTCTTCAGCGGGTGGACGACGATGGTCTTCGTCAGCGCCAGCTCGCTCTTGCCCTCGAGGTCGAGGGTGATGACGGCGTTGCTGCCGTTCTCACGCACGACGCGGGCGAACTCGATGGCGGGCAGGGCGTAGTGGCGGGGGTCCGAGCCGTGCCCGTACAGCACCGCGGGGATCTTGCCGGCGCGACGCGTACGACGCGCGGCACCCTTGCCGAATTCGGTGCGGGGCTCGACGGACAGGCGTACCTCGGACACGGTGTAGCACTCCTTCAATTCACCAACATGTTCAGCGAAATCATGCTGAGGTGGGGATGGTTCGGGGCGGTTCGGGTGTTCGGCGGCGAATTCCACAGGCGTGCTCGATCGCGTGTGGCCACTCAAGCCGCCGCGTCGATCACGTCGGGCACCAGGTGCTCACGGAACCCGCCTCGCCGAGACCGGGAAAGTGTAGACCAACCAGTTGGACGGGGGTCCCGCCGGGTGGCTCGTTCAGGTGACAAGTCGGTGACAGCTGCTTCGGGAACCCGCGGATGCGGTGGTGCGCGACCCCTTTTCTAAGGTGTGATCTCTTGCAAGCCAAACCCAGGGAGCGGGCATGCCGGCACGACGGTTGAGGATCGGCGCGGTCGCCGTCTTGTGCTGCCTCGTGGCCGGCTGTGACGTCGCGATCGACGGCGCGGCGGGGATCTCGCCCGCCGAGCAGCAGCGGGTCGACAGGCGCACGGAGCAACGTGGCGCTGTCGAGAGTGCGTTGAAGGCGCTCGAACAGGCTCCGGCGGTTGTCTACAAGTCGACCATCAAGGATGCCGCGGGCAAACCCGCCGAATTGCTGTTCCGGATCACGCGCAACGGCAGCGCGCACGGTGCGCTGCCGGTCGACGGCCAGACCATCCAGGTCGTTTCGGCCGACAACCAGCTGTACCTCTCGGCGACGCCTGAGTACTGGAAGGCGCACGGGCTCGGCAACAGCGACCAGTACGGCACCAACTGGGTCCGGACGGACAGCACGGATCTGCCGGTGAACGCCGTCGAGGTGCTGAACCCGCGCAAAGCGGCTTCGACGCTCCGGGCCGCGGTGTCCGCGATGAACCGGCTGACCGATCCGGTCAAGTCGAAGTTGCCTGACGGGACCGAGGTCTACGACGTCGGGAGCGGGCTCGGGACATTGCGGGTGACCACCGCGGCGCCGCATCGCGTGATCAGTTTCGCGCCTTCCCTCGTCGACGCGGCGGGCGGGAAGACGCTCGGTGCAGAGATGCGGGTCGAACCGCTCGCCGGGGAATCGCTCAAAAAGCTGCAGACCGATCTGGACGGCGCGATCGGTGGGGTCGGGCAGCCGTTCGACGCGCTCACCCAGGTCAGTGTCAGCGTGGTCAACGACAAACTGGACTGCACGGATTTCGTCGGGAACTGCCGGGCGACCATCGACGTCGCCAACACGGTCATCGGCGGCGCGAAAGGGACGCCCGTGCACTTGATGCTGACCGTCGAGTTCACCGCCCAGTCCCTCGGCGCCCAAAGCTGCACGGCGGACGCCAACGCGGCCCCGGACACGACGACGAGCATGACCTGTGAGGTCAAGTTCAAACTGCCGAATCGGAACGCCAGCTATCAGGTTCTGGCGAAGCCATCGGCTCGTGGTGAGGTCCGGGCCCCGGTCGATGTCAACGGTGTGCGTGAAAAGCTCAAGTCCGAGTTCGCCACGCTGGGCGGCTGACCTGCACACTCACCTCGGGGTGCGTTGCGTACGTTGAAGTAGCCGATCTTGCGTTCTTACCATCGGCGTTCTAGCCGATGATGAGGAGAGACGCGATGGCGAAGCTGGTTGTTTTCGGAGGCACCGGATACGCGGGCGGCAAGATCACCGCCGAGGCGCGGAGCCGCGGTCATGAGGTCGTGGTGGTGTCGAGGAACGCCGAAGGAGAAGGGTCCCGGGCGGGGTCGCTGTACGACGAGGCATTCCTCGCCGAGGTCGCCAAGGGCGCCGACGTCCTGGTCATCGCGGTTCACGGGCAGGGTGGGCTGCTCGACGCGGTGCCCTCGATCGCCCAGGTCGCGAAGGACAACGGCGCACGGATCGGCGTGGTCGGTGGGGCCGGGAGCCTGCACGTGGCCGAGGGCGGGCCTCGCCTGATCGACACCCCCGAGTTCCCCGACGAGTACAAGGGCGAAGCGGGGTCTCACGCCAAGGTTCTGGAAGCGTTCCGCGAGCTTCCTGAGGACATCGACTGGTTCTACGTCAGCCCGGCCGCGGAGTTCGGCGCGTGGGCCGAGGGAGAGCGGACCGGGCAGTACCGGCTCGGCGGCGACGTCCTCCTGACCGACGAGAACGGTGCGTCGAAGGTCGGCGGTGCGGACTACGCGATCGCGTTCGTCGACGAGATCGACAAGCCGGCACACCGCCGTCAGCGCTTCTGCGTCGCTTACTGACCGGACAATGCCTTCACGACCGGCGCGAACGTTTCCAGCATCGGTTGGAACACCGTGATGTAGGAGAACCCGTATCGCTCGCGACGCTCCTGCAGTTGCCGGACGATTTCGTCGACGGTTCCGAACAGCAACTGAGGCGTTTCGAGCAGGGTGTCCACATTCAGGCCGTCCGGGTCCTCTTCATACCAGGACTCGGCGGCGGCGCGCCGGTCGTCGGTGACGACGACCCGCTGGACGAGCATGTTCAGTTCGGGATCCCTGCCGTTCGCGCCCGAACGGAAGAACGCGACACGTTCGTCCATCCGCTCGGCGTCGTCGAGTAGGAAGGTGCCGGGTGGTTTCCCGGGGGCCTGGCGCAGGCCCGCGAAACCGACGATGTCGGCGTGACGAGCGGCGAGGGAGAGCACGCCGTCGCTGTTGCCCGCGAGGAGCAGCGGTGGAGGCGTGACACCTTCCTCGGTGAAGTGTTCGCGCAGGTGGTCAAGGCTGTCGGCGAGGTATTCGATGCGCGCCTTGGCCGGAGTCCAGGGTAGGCCGGCGCCATCGAATTCCGACTTCATGTGGCCGGAGCCGAGGCCGAGATCGAGACGGTCACCGGTCATCTTCACCGTCGTGGCGACGTCGCGGGCGAAGAGCGCGAAGTTGTAGAAGGGCACGTTGGACACGAGGGTGCCTACGCGGGGCCGCTGGGTCACTGCGGCGGCCATCGTCAACGCCGGAAATGGCGAGTTCCGTCCTAGCCCGAGGTGGTCGGGCACGGAGATGACGTCGTACCCGAGGGCCTCGACGCGGAGGCATTTCGCGGTCCAGTCGGCACGGTTCTCGGCGCCCCACAGGTTCACACCGAACTTGAATTTCCCCATGAACGGCAACCTAGCCAGGCGGGGCACACCGGCGCGCCCCGTTTCGCGAGGAGCCGAAAACGCAGCAAGGGACCTTTGCTATCACTCTCCGAAAGAGAGCGGTAGCAAAGGTCCCTTGCTCCGTTGATCAGGCGTTGCCGTCGAAGAGGGACGTGACCGACCCGTCCTCGAAGACCTGCTGGATCGCCTGCGCCAGCAGCGGCGCGATGGACAGCACGGTCAGGCCCGGGAAGCGCTTCTCTTCCGGGATCGGCAGCGTGTTGGTGACGATGACCTCGCGCGCCTTGCAGTTCGACAGCCGCTCGGTGGCGGGGTCGGACAGGATGCCGTGGGTCGAGGCGATGACGACGTCGGACGCGCCTTCGTCGAGCAGGGCCTCGGTGGCCTTCACGATCGTGCCGCCGGTGTCGATCATGTCGTCGATCAGCACGCACAGCTGACCGCGGACCTTGCCGACGACGCGGTTGGCGACGGCCTGGTTCGGCTTGTCGGGGTCGCGGGTCTTGTGGATGAAGGCGATCGGCCGGTCACCCAGCTGCGCCGCCCACTTCTCGGCCAGCCGCACGCGGCCCGAGTCCGGCGAAACAACGGTGATGTTCTCGCCCTGGTAGGTCTTGTTGATGTGTGCGGCCAGCACGTTCTGGGCGAGCAGGTGGTCGACGGGGCCGTCGAAGAAACCCTGGATCTGCGCGGTGTGCAGGTCGACGGTCATGATCCGGTCGGCGCCGGCGGTCTTGAACAGGTCCGCGATCAGGCGCGCGGAGATCGGCTCGCGGCCCTTGTGCTTCTTGTCCTGCCGCGCGTACGGGTAGAACGGCATGATCACGGTGATCCGCTTGGCGCTCGCCCGCTTGAGGGCGTCCACCATGATCAGCTGCTCCATCACCCACTCGTTGATGGGCGCCGGGTGGCTCTGGATCACGAACGCGTCGGTCCCGCGCACAGATTCGTTGAACCGGACGAAGATCTCCCCGTTGGCGAAGTTGTGGGCGGTCTGCGGTACGACCGTCACGTTGAGGTGCTTGGCCACCTCCTCCGCGAGCTCCGGGTGTGCGCGCCCGGAGAAGAGCATCAGGTTCTTCTTCGGTGTGCCGGACTTCGAACTCATGCTGGCGACTCCCCGTCGTTTCCCTTATTTGAATCGGACACGGCGGTTGTGTCCTGCTTCGCGGCGGAAGCTGCTTCCGCCGCGGGTGTGCCCGGCCTGCGCCGGGACACCCAGTCTTCGATGTTGCGCTGCGGCCCGGTCGACACGGCGAGCGCGCCCGGGGGCACGTCTTGCCTGATCACGGTGCCCGCCCCACTGTAAGCGCCATCGCCGATGGTCACCGGGGCGACGAACGTGTTGTCCGCGCCGAGCCGTACATGGGAGCCGATCGTGGTGTGGTGCTTGTTCACGCCGTCGTAGTTGACGAACACGCTGGAACAACCGATGTTGCTGTTCTCGCCGATGGTCGCGTCGCCGACGTAGGTCAGGTGCGGCACCTTGGTCCCGGCGCCGATGTCCGCGTTCTTCGTCTCGACGAACGCGCCGAGTTTGCCCTTGGTCCCCAGCTTCGTGCCAGGACGCAGGTAGGTGAACGGGCCGACCTTGACGCCGTCGCCCAGTTCCGAATCGGAACCGTGCGTCCGCACGACCGACGCGCCCGCGCCGACCGAGACGTTCTCCAGGGTGCTGTCCGGACCGATCTGCGCGCCCTCGCCGACCGACGTCGAACCCTTCAGCTGCACGCCCGGTTCGATGACGACGTCGCGCGACAGGGTCACGCCCGCGTCGATCCAGGTGTTCGACGGGTCGACGACGGTGACGCCCGCCCGCTGCCAGCCGCGGACGATGCGCCGGTTCAGTTCGGCGCCGAGCACCGAGAGCTGCACGCGGTCGTTGACGCCTTCGGTCACCCACGGGTCGTCGATGACCAGTGCGCCGACGCCCTTGCCGTCGCCGCGGGCGATGCCGAGGACGTCGGTGAGGTAGAGCTCGCCCTGTGCGTTGTCCGTCGAAAGCTTCGAGAGCCCGTCGACCAGCACCGAAGCGTCGAACGCGTAGACGCCGGAGTTGATTTCGGAGATTTCGTGCTGTTCGGGGGTGGCGTCCTTCTGCTCGACGATCGAGGTGACGACGCCGTTTTCGTCGCGGACGATCCGGCCGTAACCGGTCGGGTTCGCGACGACCGCGGTCAGCACGGTGACCGCGTTGCCGGTGGAGTTGTGCTCCGCGACCAGGGAAGCGAGGGTTTCGGTATCGAGCAGCGGGACGTCGCCGTAGCTGACGACGACGGTTCCGGTCAGCCCGCCCGGCAGCGCCGAGAGCGCGCACGAAACGGCGTGCCCGGTGCCCTTCTGCTCCTCCTGGACGGCGGTGACGACGTCGCGGCCGAGCGCCTCGCCGACCTTCGCCAGCTGCGCGCCGACGGAGTCGCGACCATGGCCGATGACCACGACCAGGTGTTCCGGGCTCAGCCCCGCGGCGGCGCGGACCGCGTGCTCGACCAGAGAGCGGCCGGCGATCGGGTGCAGAACCTTCGGAGTGGACGAACGCATGCGGGTGCCCTCACCCGCGGCGAGGATCAACGTGCTCAGCGGGCCGGTCACGGCGCTCCCAACATTTCACCAACGGTGGTTGTCGGGCATTGATCCTACGTGGGCTGCTCGGCGTCCCACGCGGGGTCGGTCGGAGCATCCTCACCGGGCCATCCGGTCACCGGATCGATGGCCATCGAGTTCACCGACGACACCTGGTTCCCGCCGCCACGTTTCGCCTGGTACATGGCCGCATCGGCACGTGCGAGGACCTGTTCGGCGCGCTCCTGCGGCCGGAGCGAAACGAGCCCGACGGAGAGGGTGACGCCGTGCGAAAGGTGGTGCGGCAAAGATGCGACGGCATTCACAGAACGACCGAGCGCCTGCTTCGCCGCGGAGGCCGGAGCCCCAGGTAGAAGCACGATGAACTCGTCGCCGCCGTACCGGGCGACGACGTCGTCGCCGCGCAGGGCGTCGCGCAGCGTGCTCGCGATGACACGGAGCACGTTGTCACCCTCGGCGTGCGACTGCTTGTCGTTGACGTCCTTGAACCCGTCGAGGTCGACCAGTGCGACCGCGAGCGGCTGGGCATCCGCGGACGACGCCAGCGAACGCAGCTTTTCGTCGAGCGCGCGCCGGTTCGGCAGCCCGGTGAGCGGGTCCTGCAGGGCCTGCTGGGTGATCGCGCCGTGCTCGGCGGACAGGCGTTCGTGTTCGCGGCGCGCGTTCAAGGTGGCGATCTGCGATTCCCGCAGCGACCACATCTCCGATTCCAGGATGGTCGCGTAGTCGATCAGCGACTGGCTCGCCCCGGACGCGTAGTCCGGGCTGGTGTCGAGCCTGGCCAGCTCGCGGGCCAGGTTCAGCCGCATCGACGGCAGCGAGCCTTCCTCGTTGTCCTCGCGGACCTCTTTGAGGACTTGCAGCGCGTCTTCGCGACGGCCGGCGTTGTCGAGACAGCGGGCGAGCGAAATGGCGATGATCTCGCGTTCGTGCGGGAACGCCAGTTCCGGTCGCAGCAGCGAGGACAGTCGATCGATATGCGACGTATCGGGCGAGGCCAGCGCGGCCGCCGCGGCGAGTACGCCGACCTGGTCGATCGCGGCCATGTCCTTCTTGCGCGGGAACAACGACTCGGTGAACGGGCCTTCGGCGGCCTGAGCCATCGACGCGGCGGTGCGGAACTTGTCCGCCCCTTCGTCGTAGCGCTCGATGCGTTCGAGCCGTAGGCCCCAGCCGAGCAGCATCTTGACCCGGTTGATCAGCTGAAGTGCGATTTCGTGCGGGCTCGCGCTGTCGCGGATCGCCTGCGCGGCGCGGGCGATCGCCTCCTCTGCCGCTTCGTAGACGCCGAGCTGGTTCAGGACCAGCCAGCAGTCGACCAGGGTCGTGGACAGCATCCGGTCCCAGCTGCGCCTGCCGACCTGGCGGTCCGGGACCGCGGAGTCGTCGAGGATGGCGAGCGCCCTGGCGATCTCGGTGAGGGCGGCGTCCTCCTGCTTCGCGATCACGAGACGACGACCGCGCAGCGCGTGCGCGTCGGCGCGCATCAGCGCGAGACCGTGGCGCCGGGTGTGCGCGAGCATCTCGTCGAGCCTGGGTTCGGCTTCGGGGGCGAGGCCTCGGGTGATCAGCCTGGCCACCGCGGAGTAGCGCAGCAATTGGGCGACCAGCAGGGGTTCGCCGCGGCGCTGTGTCTCGTCGAGGAGTTCGTCGAGGCTGGTGATGATGTCCAGCTGCTCGTTGAAGCTGACGCGCTGGATGGCCGCACCGAGTTCGCGCGCGCGACCGTAAAGCCAGGCGTCGGACATCTCCGCAAGCGCCGGCCGCCTGCCACTGGTCGTCGGGTCGATCGCGTCCTCGGTCAGCCGCACACACCCCCACCGTTGAAAACGCCGCTGGTCATCTGTTCGTCTGCTCCGCCGCCAGGATTCGAACCTGAACTGTCAGAACCAAAATCTGAAGTGCTGCCGATTACACTACGGCGGATCGATCCTGGTCAGGATAGCCATGCCGGAGACGTCCTCGCGCGACCGGGGGTTCCCTCACGGTCGCGGGCACTCCACAGGGGACGAAACCTCCTGTACCGTAACTTACGGCATCGTAGGTAAGGACACCCTTAGGCTTGCCTCAGGGCTGCACGGAGAAAAGAAGTGACTGCATGACGGCTACCCTCGACCGTTCCCAGACGCCCGCGAAGGGCCCCAAGCCGGTACTAGAAGGACATCGATCGAGCGGCGTGCAGCTCTCGGTCTACCTCGGGGTCGTCTTTCCGCTCGCCGCGCTGCTCGCGGCCGTCCCGTTCGCCTGGGGCTGGGGACTGACCTGGGTCGACGTCGGTCTGTTCGTCTTCTTCTACGCGATCAGCGGGCTCGGTATCACCGTCTCGTACCACCGTTACTTCACGCACGGCTCGTTCAAGGCCAAGCCGTGGCTGCGCGTCGCGATGGCGATCGCCGGCAGCATGGCAGTCCAGGGCCCCGTGATCACCTGGGTCGCCGACCACCGGCGTCACCACGCCTTCTCCGACCGCGACGGCGACCCGCACTCGCCTTGGCTGTTCGGCACCTCGCCGCTCGCCATCGCCAAGGGTTTCTGGCACGCCCACATGGGCTGGCTGTTCGAACGCGACCAGACCAACGCGGAGCGGTTCGCGCCGGATCTGGTGAAGGACCCGGCCATCAAGAAGGTCGACGACCTGTTCTGGCTGTGGAGCCTGCTCACCCTGGTCCTGCCCGCTGTACTGGGCGGGCTGATCACCTGGTCGTTCTGGGGCGCGGTGACCGCGTTCTTCTGGGCCGGGCTGGTGCGCGTCTGCGTGCTGCACCACGTGACCTGGTCGGTCAACTCGGTGTGCCACATGATCGGTGAGCGCCCGTTCGCCGCCCGCGACAAGTCGGCCAACTTCTGGCCGCTGGCGATCTTCTCCTTCGGCGAGTCTTGGCACAATCTGCACCACGCCGACCCGACCTCGGCCCGGCACGGTGTGCAGCGCGGCCAGATCGATCTTTCCGCGCGTCTCATTTGGATCTTCGAGAAGTTCGGCTGGGCCTATGACGTGCGCTGGCCGACTCCTCAGCGCCTCGCGCGCATCGCCGCTGAAAGCAAATAGCGAGGTCACGTTAGTCTTCTGCAATGGCGGGGAGACGGCGAACCAAACGTGAAGCGGTCACCGGGGCACGTCCAGTCGCTCCGGTGGCCCGGGTGCGGATGACGGGGACCGAGCGCAGGCAGCAACTTCTCAATGTCGCCAGAGCCCTTTTCGCGGAGAAGGGTTTCGAAGGCACTTCCATCGAGGAGATCGCGCATCGGGCGAACGTCTCCAAACCGGTGGTGTACGAGCACTTCGGCGGCAAGGAAGGCATCTACGCGGTCGTCGTCGACCGCGAGACGCAGTTACTGCTCGACCGCATGGTCTCCACCCTCCACGGTGGACATCCGCGGGTGATGCTGGAGCAGGCGGCGATCGCGTTGCTCTCCTACGTCGAAGATTCGCATGACGGCTTCCGCATTCTCGTGCGGGATTCGCCGGTCGCGAGTTCGACGGGCACTTTCTCCACGGTGCTGAACGACATCGCCAGCCAGGTCGAGCACATCCTCGCGCAGCAGTTCGCCGCGAGGGGTTACGACGAGAAGCTGGCCGCGCTCTACGCGCAGGCGCTCGTCGGCATGGTCGCGCTGACCGGGCAGTGGTGGCTCGACGCCCGCAAACCGAAACGCGACGAGGTCGCCGCGCATCTGGTCAACCTGGCCTGGAACGGTTTGTCCAATTTGGAGCACAAGCCGAAGCTTCGGCTGTACTGAGATCTGCGTCGCGTGGCAGTAACGTTTGCCGATCGGTGAGCGCTGTGTCCCCCACAGAGATCATCAAACTGGGGGAAGCACCGTGGAGAACCATCCCGCGCCCGCCGTGGAACAGATGGTGCCGCAGAAGAGAACGTGGCTGAAGCCTGTCATCTGCCTGGGTATTTTAGCCGCCATCGTCGTGCTCGGGATCTTCGTCGAGAATCCGTTGACGGCGTCGCGTACCGAGGTCGGCGCCTGTCTCAAGGGTGACGTCGACAACGCGGAAAGTATCAAGAACGTCGATTGCGGGACGCCCGACGCGAACTTCAAGGTCGTCGGGAAACAGGGCGGAAAGTCCGAAATCGGGCTCCAGCTTTCGGGCGCAGCCGAATGCGACGAGTACCCCACCGCAGACCTCTACTACTTCCAGGGCAAGAAGACGGCTACCGACGGCATCCTGCTTTGCCTGGAAAATCTCAAGAACCCGGGCGCTCGACTGCCCGCCGTCGGTGACTGCCTCCCCGGGGATGCCTTCGCGGCGAAGAAACTCGAGACGGTGGACTGCGCGGGAGCGCACTTCAAGGTGCTCGCCATCGAAAGGCAGTCCGGGCTCGCTCTGGAGAGCTCGGCTTGCGCCTCGGTGCCGTCGACGGACATGAAGCTCACCTCGCACTCGGGCACGGGAGGGCTGATCCCGCGCGACCGGGTGCTGTGTCTCGACGAACTGAAGTAACTCGTCAGCGCAGGAGGCCGGTCTCCAACAGGTGGTCGAAGATGATCTTGTCCACCGCGGAGACCCGGTCCCTGTCCTCGTAGCCCAGCCACGCGATTTCCTCGATCTCGCTGCTGGTCGCGAGCGTTCCGCTGAACTCGGCGGTGTAGCAGGTCATCCGCACCACGACGTCCGACGCGTGCCCGTCGGCTCGGGCTTCGAAGATCCCGGCGGGCGCGATGCTCGCCGGGGCGATCTCCACGGTCAGTTCCTCGCGGACCTCGCGGACGAGTGTTTCCGTGTCGGATTCGCCGGGTTCGCGTTTCCCGCCGGGCAGGTAGAACACGGACTTCCCCTGCGAGCGGGTGCTCAGGATCCGGCCGTCCCGAAGGTGGAGCCACGCGATCTTGTCGATCATGGTTCAGCCCAGCGCCGCGGCGGTCTCGACCGTCGTGAGCACCTCGCCCAGCCGCGGGAACACCTTCGTGATCGCGGATTCGTGGGAGATCGCGGCGATCCCGGCCATCGCGTCGGAAACGGCGATGGTCTCGTAATCGTGGTCGATCGCGGCGCGCAGCGTCGATTCGACGCCGTACTCCGTCGCGATCCCGCCGAGCACCAGCGTCTTCACGCCGAGTCCGCGCAGGAGTTCGTCGAGACCGGTGCCGTAGAACGCGCCGATCGTGTGCTTGGTGATCAGGTGCTCGCCGTCGCGCGGGGTCAGCTCGGCCACCAGTTCGCTGCCGGGCGGCTGTTCATCCACGCCCGGGCGGTGTGCCCGCACGTGGATGATCGGCGAGCCGGCCGCGCTGAAGGCGTCTCGCAGCAAGACGGCGTTCGAAACGACTTCGGTGCCTTCGAGGGGGACGGTCTCCAGCGCGACGATCCGCGTCTGGAGGTCGATCAGGACGAGCGCGGTCGTCGCCGGGTCGATCTTCGTCATGCGGGAAGCCTAGTGTTGCCTATGCTGGCCGTATGGGGCAGCACAGGGAAATCGTGATCACCGGCGGCGGGACAGGGATCGGTTACGCGGTCGCGGCGGCGTTCGCCGCGCAAGGCGAGCGGGTGACGATCACCGGCCGCCGCGAGCAGGTCCTCACCGAAGCGGCCACTTTGCTCGGCGCGAATCCGGTTCCGTTCGACGCGGCCGATCCGGACGCGGTGGAGCGGGCGCTGGCGGATCTGCCGGAGCGGGTCGACGTCCTGGTCAACAACGCCGGCGGCAACACCGACTTCCAGACCGGGCCCGCCGGCGATCTGAAAGCGTTCGCCGCGAACTGGCAGGCCAATCTGGACGCGAACGTGTTCAGCGCCGTGCTGGTCACCCGCGCCCTGCGGGACAGGCTCGCCGACGACGCGCGGATCGTCACCATCGGCTCGATCGCCGCCCACACCGGGGCCGGTTCCTATGGTGCCGCCAAAGCCGCGCTGGAAGCCTGGAACATCGACGTGGCCAGGGAATTCGGACCGCGCGGGATCACCGCGAACATCGTCGCGCCCGGGCTGGTCGGGGACACCGAGTTCTTCCACGGCAAGCTCTCCGACGAGCGCCGCGCGATGCTCGTCGGCAACACGCTGACCAAACGCGCCGGCGAGCCCGCGGACGTCGCCGAAGTCGTGGCCTTCCTGGCGAGCCCGGCCGCGCGGCACGTCACCGGCCAGGTCGTCCACGTCAACGGCGGCGCGCACCTCGGCCGCTAGGCCGTGTCCGGCGAGTCGAGTTCGCGGTCTCCACGCCCAGACGGCCCCTGACGGCATGGGCGGATCACCCGAGTACAACCCCGGTACGAGGGTGAACCGCCCGCGCCGTCAGGAACCGTCTGGATCACGAAGCCCATCGAACAGACTCACAGGACACGCGCTAGCCGCCCGGCGTGACGCGCAGCAGCTTGTCGTCCTTGCCTTCCGAGGTCGTCACGTAGAGAGAGCCGTCCGGCGCGCTGCGGACGGCGCGCAGCCTGCCGAACTTGTCGTCGAACTCGGGCGGCAGTGTCACTTCGGTGACGGCACCGGCGTCGTCGAGGCGGAACAGCAACAGCTTCTGCCCCTTCAACGCGGTCACGGCGAGCGAGCCTTCGAGCGCGCCCCACTGCGATCCGGTGAGGAACTCGGCGCCACAGATCGCTTCGGTGATCTCTCCGGTTGTCCACAAAGGACGGACGGCGTCCGGGAACCGTTGCGTGTCCGTCATCGGGACGCTTTCGTCGTAACTGGTTTCGGTGCCGCCCTTGGACGGGTCCCAGCCGTAGTTCGCGCCCGCGCGCTCCAGGTTGACCTCGTCGTCGATGGTCGGCCCGTGTTCGGCGGTGAAGACCTGCCCGGAGCCCGGCCGCACCGTGACGCCCTGGACGTTGCGGTGTCCGTAAGTGAACACGCGCTGCTCGTTCGGGTTCGCCGAGGAGATGAAGGGGTTGTCCGGCAACGGGCTCCCGGTCTTCGCGTCAATGCGCAGCACCTTCCCGCCGAGGCTCGTGCGGTCCTGCGGGAAGGCCGGGCGTGCGGTGTCGCCGGTGCCGACGAGCAGCGCGCCGTCCGCGCCGAAGGCCGGACGGCAGCCGGAATGCCTGCCGCTCGGGTTCACCGGCAGTCCGGTCAGCAGGTCCTTGACCTTCGTGGCGCTCGCGCCGTCCTCGGAAAGGCGCCAGGTGACCAGCCGGATGTCGACGGCGTTGTCGCCCTCCTTGTGGGTCTGGCACGTGATGAACTCGCGCGACGTCGCGAAGTCCTTGCTGATCACCATCCCCATCAGGCCGCCTTCGCCGCGTACGTGGACGTCGGAGAAGTTAGCGGTGACGTCGCGCTTCGCGCCGTTGTCGATCAGGGCCAGCTTCCCGGGCCGCTGGGTGACGAGGATCTTCCCGTCCGGAAGGAAGCCGACGTCCCAGCCGTGTTCGAGACCGGCCGTCACCTGCTCGACCTTCAGTGACGTCACGGCGGGCTTCGAGGTGACCGGTGGCGCGCTCTGCACCGGCTCACTCGACGCCCCGGAACAGGCCGTGACCAGCAAGGACAGGGATGCGATCGCGACGACGGCGGTAGTGCGCATGGCATCAGCATGCCATCGTGCCCAATCGCCCGCGAGGAACGAACCGGTCATCCGGTCAGGATCTTCGCCGTTTCGGCGTCGGCGGGCAGGAACGTCTCCAGTTTCAGTTCCGAAACGGTGACGTCGGCGGCGGTCGCGAACGTCGTGATCGCCGTGATCAGCCGCAGCTCACCGGCCGAAGTGGACAGCCTCATCGGGACGGCGAACCCGAGGTGATCGGGCCCGGGCGGGCCGGGCTCCGGAACGTAACCTTCGAGTTCGGCCAGCAACGCGGTGAGCCGCTCGTCAGGGGCGTGCGCGATCTCCTGCGTCAGCCGCTCCAGGATGTGCCGGGCCCAGTCGGCGAGGTTCCGCACACGTGGCGCCATCCCCTTCGGATGCAGCGCGAGCCGCAGCGTGTTGACCGGCTCTTCGAGCAGTTCCGGTGCGACGTCTTCGAAGAGCAGGTCGACCACCTCGTTGTGCGCGACGAGCACGCCGTAGCGGTCGACCACGATCGCCGGGTACGGCCGATGGCCTTCGAGCAGCCGCCGCATGCCTTCGAGGACCGGCAGCAGCCGGGGATCGTCCAGCGACGTTTCCGGGAACCCGGGGGCGAAACCGGCCGCGAGCAGCAAACCGTTGCGTTCGCGGAGAGGGAGTTCGAGCGACTCGGCGACACGCAGCACCAGGCCACGGCCGGGAATCGACCGGCCGCCTTCCAGGAAACTCACGTGCCGTTGGGTGGTTCCGGCCCGGAGCGCCAGTTCCAGTTGGGACAACCGCCGCCGCTCACGCCAGCCCCGGAGCGCGGGGCCGAATCCGGAAACCATGGTCGTCATCTTGGCCGAGGCGTCGACGGCGCCGCCATTCCCTCGAAGGAATTGAGACGATTCCCGGACGCGGAGATGCTTCCGGCATGAAATTCGGTCTGGTCGTCCCCACCTATCGGTCCATCCTCGACGCCGGGCGCACCGCGCCGGAAATGGTCGCCATCGCGGTCGAAGCCGAACGCCTCGGCCTCGATTCGGTCTGGGTCGGCGACACCCTCGCGAAGGCGCCCGTCGATCCGCTGACCTTGCTCGGCGCGTTCGCCGCCAGAACCGAGCGCGTCACCCTCGGCACCGCCGCGTTGCTTCCGGCGCTACGCGATCCGCTTCTTTCCGCGAACACGATCCTTTCGCTCGACCTGCTCAGCCGAGGCCGGATCACGCTCGGTGTCGGCGCGGGATTCGCGGGCCGCAGCGAACCGGAATTCGCCTTCACCCGCGTCCCGTGGGCACGCCGTCGCGCCCGGCTCGACGACATCGTCGCGTTGTGGCGGCACGTCTGGAGCGGGAAGAGCGGCCCGTTCCACGGCGAAGTCCTGCATTACGACACGCTTCCGGAGTACGCGGAGCCGCATCGTCCCGGAGGCCCGCCGGTGTGGCTCGCCGCGTTCACCCCCGGGGCGTTGGAGCGCGCGGGACGGCTTTACGACGGCTGGCTGCCCTACCCGCCCGACGTCGCGGACTACGCCGAAGGTCTCGCGAAGATCCGCGAAGCAGCCGTGCGGCCGGTGACGCCCGCGTTGTTCGCGACAGTGCTCATCGAGGACGACCCGATCCGGGCCCGCGAGCGACTGGAGGACTACGCGCAGCGCAATTACGGTGTTCCGCTGGACTTCGTCGAGAAGATCCAAGTGCAGATCGCGGGTAGCCGCGAGCAGGTCGCCGACCGCTTGCGCGAATTCGCCCGGGCGGGTGCCGAACACGTGCTGATCCGCATCGCCACGCAGGAACCGGCCGAGTTCGACGAGCAGCTTCCGAAGGTGGTCGAGGCCTTGCCCAGGTAATGGCGCGGCGGACTGTCGGTGACCCCACGTAGGCTGGGACGGTGACAAACGCTCCATTGTCCGGACTCCTTCATTCCATACTTCCCGATCCGGCCCTTCGCGGGGTCGTCGAGCGGGCCGGCGCCCCGTTGCTCGAACTGCAGGGGGCGATCGCGACCCGGCAGCTGGTCGCGGCCGCTCTCGCCGCGGACGAGGGCGCCGGTCGCCCCGTGCTCGCGGTGACCGCCACCGGCCGCGAGGCCGACGAGCTGACAGCTTCACTGACGTCGTTCCTCGGCGAAGGCGCCGTCGCCGACTTCCCGTCCTGGGAGACGCTGCCGCACGAGCGGCTGTCCCCGCGTGCGGACACCGTCGGTCGGCGGCTGGAGGTCCTGCACCGGCTCAAGACCGGCGACGACGACCTGCGCGTCGTCGTCGCGACCGTGCGCAGCCTCATCCAGCCGATGGCCCCGGGGCTCGGTTCACTGGCGCCGATCGACCTGGTCGTCGGCGAGGAACAGAGCTTCGAAGGGCTGCTGGACCAGCTCGTCGAGCTGGCGTACACGCGGGTGGACATGGTCGAGAAGCGCGGCGAGTTCGCCGTGCGCGGCGGCATCCTCGACCTGTTCGGGCCGACGGCGCAGCATCCGGTGCGCGTCGAGTTCTGGGGCGACGAGGTCAGCGAGATCCGCGCGTTCGCGGTGTCCGACCAGCGGTCGCTGCCGGGGGAGATCCAGCACGTCAGCGCGCCGCCGTGCCGTGAACTGCTGCTCACCGAGCCGGTGCGCGCGAAGGCCGCCGAGCTGGCGACGACGTACGAGGCGGACGCGCAGCTCACCGAGATGCTCACCAAGCTGTCCGGCGGGATCCCCGTCGAGGGGATGGAAGCGCTCATCCCCGTGCTTTGCGAGGGCGAGCTGGACCTGCTGACCGACGCGATGCCCGAGGGTACGCACGTGCTGGTGGCCGATCCGGAGAAGATCCGCGCCCGCGCGGCCGACCTGGTCCGCACCGGGCAGGAGTTCCTCGAAGCGTCCTGGACCACGGCCGCGGCGGGCGGGCAGGCGCCGATCGACCTCGGCGCGTCGGCGTACCGGGACCTCGCGGAGATCGCGAAGCACTCTCAGGAGACGAAGCGCCCCTGGTGGACGCTGACACAGCTCGCCAGCGACGATCCCGACGTCTACCGCGTCGCCATCGAAGCCGCGCCCAACTACCGGGGAGAGGTGGAGCGCGCGACGACCGACCTGCGCGCCCACACCGCCGCGGGCGGGACGGCCGTACTCGTCGTCGCCGGCCACGGCACCGCGGCGCGCGCCGTGGAGCAGCTGTCGGCGGGCGACGTGCCCGCGTCGCTCGCGGAAGGCATCACCGGGCCGCTGACGGCCGGCGTCGTGACAGTGACCTGTGGCGGCCTTTCGGACGGCTTCGTCTCGCCCGAACGCGCCCTGGTGGTGCTGTCCGAGTCGGATCTGACCGGGCGGGGCTCCGGCGCCGGAACGTCCACAAAGGACTTCAGCACCAAGATGCCGTCGCGGCGCCGTAACGCCGTGGACCCGCTCGCGCTGAAGACGGGCGACTACGTCGTGCACGATCAGCACGGCATCGGGCGATTCGTCGAAATGGTGCAGCGCACCGTCGCCGGCGCCACCCGCGAATACCTGTTGCTGGAGTACGCCTCCTCCAAGCGAGGGCATCCGGGGGACAGGCTGTTCGTGCCGACCGACCAGCTCGACGAGGTCTCCCGCTACGTCGGCGGCGAGCTGCCGACGCTGAACAAACTCGGCGGATCCGACTGGAAGAACACCAAGGCCAAGGCGAAGAAGGCGGTCAAGGAGATCGCCGCGGAGCTGGTGCAGCTCTATGCCGCGCGGCAGGCCGCCCCGGGGCACGCTTTCGGGCAGGACACGCCGTGGCAGGGCGAACTCGAGGACGCCTTCCCGTTCACCGAGACCAACGACCAGCTCGCCGCGATCGACGAGGTCAAGTCGGATATGGAACGCGGTGTCCCGATGGACCGCGTCATCTGCGGCGACGTCGGCTACGGGAAGACCGAGATCGCGGTGCGCGCGGCGTTCAAGGCGGTGCAGGACGGCAAGCAGGTCGCGGTGCTGGTGCCGACCACGCTGCTCGCACAGCAGCATCTCAACACCTTCGTCGAGCGGATGAGTTCGTTCCCGGTGAAGATCAAGGGACTCTCCCGGTTCACGAACAAGGTCGAGTCCGACGCGATCCTGGAGCAGCTGTCCTCCGGTGACGTCGACATCGTGATCGGCACGCATCGCCTGCTGCAGACCGGGATCCGCTACAAGGACCTCGGCCTGGTGATCGTCGACGAGGAGCAGCGGTTCGGCGTCGAGCACAAGGAGCACATCAAGGCGCTGCGGACGCACGTCGACGTCCTGACGATGTCGGCGACGCCGATCCCGCGGACGCTGGAGATGTCGCTCGCCGGGATCCGCGAGATGTCCACGATCCTGACCCCGCCCGAGGACAGGCATCCGATCCTGACCTACGTCGGCGCGTACGACGACAAGCAGGTCGGCGCCGCGATCCGGCGCGAGCTGCTGCGCGACGGCCAGGTCTTCTACGTGCACAACAGGGTTTCCTCCATCGAGAAGGCCGCGAAGCGCATTCGCGAACTCGTGCCGGAGGCGCGCGTCGTCACCGCGCACGGGCAGATGAACGAGGACAAACTCGAAAAGATCATCCAGGGTTTCTGGGAGAACGAGTACGACGTGCTCGTCTGCACCACGATCGTCGAAACCGGGCTGGACATCTCGAACGCCAACACGCTGCTGGTGGAACGCGGTGACCTGCTGGGTCTCGCGCAGCTGCACCAGCTTCGCGGCCGCGTCGGCCGCGGGCGCGAGCGCGGGTACGCGTACTTCCTGTATCCGCCGGAGGCTCCGCTCACCGAGACGGCGCACGACAGGCTCGCGACGATCGCGCAGAACACCGAATTGGGCGCGGGTATGGCCGTCGCGATGAAGGACCTGGAGATCCGCGGCGCGGGCAACATCCTCGGCGCGGAGCAGTCCGGGCACATCGCGGGCGTCGGTTTCGACCTGTACGTGCGGCTTGTCGGGGAAGCGGTCGACGCGTTCCGGCGGCACGCGGGCGCGGACACGGCGGAAGAGGAAGAGCTCGCCGATGTCCGCGTCGATCTCCCGGTGGACGCGCATATCCCGCACGACTACGTGCCGGGCGAGCGGCTGCGGCTGGAGGCGTATCGCAAGATCGCGGCCGCGCCGGACCAAGCCGGGCTCGACGCGGTGCGCGAAGAACTCGTGGACCGCTACGGCCAGCCGCCTGCGCCGGTCCGTCGTCTGCTCTCGGTCGCGGCCTTCCGGCACACCTGCCGCGCGGCCGGTGTCACCGAGGTCGCCGTCCAGGGCACGTCGATCCGGTTCGCGCCGTTGCCGCTGGCGGATTCGCAGATGGTGCGGCTGAAGCGCCTGTACCCCAAGGCTCTCTACAAGGCCGTGACGAACACGGTTTCGGTGCCGAAGCCGACCGAGGGCGCGGCCGGCGGCCGCATCGGCGCACCGCCTTTGCGAGACGAGGAACTGCTGGACTGGTGCGCGAAACTGCTGACGAATCTGATGAAGTCGCCGGCACCCGTCGCGTGAGGAAGCCGAAACGCGACTTACGACCTGGTTCTCTCGCCGGGGCCGGTGTGAGAGGGTATGCGCTGTGATGCGGATCATGAGGCGCCGTCGTGCGCTGGTCGGGGTTCTTGCCGGTTCTCTCCTCCTCGCCGGCTGCAACGCCGGACCCGGGCAGGTCGGTGCGGCGGTGCTCATCGACGGCAAGTCCGTTTCGGTGGATCGCGTGCAGCAGATGATCGACAAGGCCGTCCGGGAACATCCGTACGGACAGAAGCTCGCCAAGGAGCACAAGCTCGATCTGGTCGGCCGCGAGATCGTGCGCCAGGAGATCCTCCACGAGCTCACCGAGCGAGCCGCCCAGCGTGAGGGTGTCCGGGTCGACGAGTCCCTCGCCGTGGCCGCGTTGCAGAAGGACCCGCTGGCGACGCCGATGGAGGCGACACAGCAGGGCGACACCGAGACCAACGTCCAGCAGCTGGTCGCGCGCGTACGGGATCACCGTGACGCCCTGGTCGACGCCGCGCTGCAGACCCAGCTCGCGCTGAAGTACGTCGACAAGCTGGTCGTGACCGTCGACCATCTCGCGATCTCCGCACCCGAAGGCACCACGCCCAACGCGAACGAACTGCGTGAGCAAGCGTTCGAGAAGGCCCGTCAGTTCGCTGCTTCGCCCGACGCCGCCGCGCAGGCCGTGGCCCAGGAGGCGCAGGGCGACTCGCAGCGCGCGGGTCTCGGGGACAAGGCGGCGGCCGCGCAGTCGCCCGCGTTCGCGTCGACCGTCATGTTCGGCAGCCCGGTCAACTCCGTCACGGCCTTCCAGCCGACGCCGGAGCGGCCGGAGTGGCTCGTGGTCGCCGTGCGCGAGCGAGTCGCCGACAAGCCGGTTTCGGTCGACCAGGAGGCTCAGCCGACCGCTCAGCAGCTCGCCAAGGTCGGTGTCCGTTTTCTCCAGCCGTACCTGGACCAGGTCGACTTCACGGTGAACCCGCGTTATGGCGTGTGGGACGTTGTGGGCATGGACCTCGCCGCCAACGAATCGTCGAAGAAGGGCATCGTGCTGACCGTGCACGGTGCCACCCCGCAGCAACGGTGACCCCTGTCGTCGTGATCGCCCGCGGGGCGACACTGCCCGCCGCGGCCCTCCCGATCTTGCGAAGCAGCGACGCTGTGTACGCGGCATCGGACGTCGATCCCGCCGTTTTCGGTGTACCCGCCTTCGGTGACGAGAGGGTCCGCGATCTCGTGCTCATCGCGGGTTCGCGCAAGGAACCGAAGGCCGCGTCGCTGATCAGGGCAGGCGCCCGGGTGATCGAAGCACCCGTTCCGCCGCTGGTCGAGGCCGCCGAGGTGATGGACCGGCTCCGCTCGCCGGGCGGATGCCCGTGGGACGCCGTCCAGACCCACGAGTCGCTGCGGCAATATCTGGTCGAGGAGACCTACGAACTCCTCGACGCGATCGAAGAGGGCGATCGGGGCGCGCTTCGCGAGGAACTCGGCGACGTCCTGCTTCAGGTCCTCTTCCACTCGCGCGTCGCCGCCGAGGACGCGGGCGATCCGTTCGGAATCGACGAGGTCGCCTCCGACCTGGTCGCGAAGCTCGTCGGACGTCACCCACACGTATTCACCGACGCGCCGCGCGTGGACACGGTCGAACACCAGAACCTCAAATGGGAAGAACTGAAGCAGGCCGAGAAGAGCCGCCAGTCCATTGTGGATGGCGTCGCGCTCGGTCAGCCCGCCGTGGCGCTGGCCGGGAAACTCGGACAGCGCAGCGGCCGAGCCGGGATTCCGCTCGACCTGTTCCCCGAAGGTTCCGAAGCGGCGGCCCAGTTGTTCCGGGTCGCCGCCACCGCACGCCGGGCCGGAGTCGACCCCGAAGACGAACTCCGAGCCGTCGCGAAGCAGTTCGCTCGCGACATCCGCGAAGCCGAACGGGCGGCCCGCGACGCCGGGCTCGAACCGACGACGCTGGAGGCCGACGGCTGGCGCAAGTTCTGGCCCAGCTAGATCGTCAGTACGAGTTTGCCGCGAACGCGTCCGGATTCACTGAGTTCGTGGGCCTTCGCCGCTTCTTCGAGCGGCAGGACGCCGGCGACCGAGACCCGCAGTGAACCCGCGTCGGCCGATTTCGCGATTTCGGCCAGGTCCGCTCCGGACGGGGTGACGTAGAACTCGGCGAAACGCAGGCCGAGTTCGTCCGCCTTCCGGCGGACCTCGGCCCGATCCGGACCGTGCCCGACGATGTCCACCAGGGAACCGTCCGGTTTGAGGGTGTCCAGGGACCGGGGCCCGTAGTCACCGGAGATCGGATCCAGCACGAGGTCGACGTCCCGCGATTTCGCGAAATCGCTGGTCGTGTAGTCGATCAGTTCGTCCGCGCCCAGCTCGCGCAGGAAGTCGTGTTTCGCCTCCCGGGCGGTCGCGATGACGTACGCACCGCGCGCCTTCGCGATCTGGACGGCGAGGTGACCGACTCCGCCCGCCGCCGCGTGAACGAGAACCCGGTGCCCGGGGTCGACCGGGGAGACCCGGGTCAACGGCTGCCAAGCGGTCAGTGCCGCGATCGGCAGGGCCGCCGCGTGGACGTGATCCAAACTTCGCGGTTTCGACGCGAGGAAGTCCGCGCTGACCGCGACGTACTCGGCGTACGAGCCGTTCGGTGGGAAAGTGACGCCGTAGACCTCGTCGCCAGGCCGGAAGCCGGTCGCCCCGGGACCCGCCGACTCGACGACGCCCGAGAGATCGAGCCCGACGGTCAGCGGAAGGTCCCCGGTCACCAGCCCGTTCCGGATCTTCCAATCCGCCGGGTTCACCCCCGCGGCGTGGACGCGCACGAGGACCTGACCCGGACCGGGGACGGGCTTCTCGGCTTCGACGATGTCGAGCACGTCGGGTCCGCCGAAGGAAATCTGCCTGATCATTCGCATGAAACGAGCATTCAGGCCCTTGGTACCCGTTGTGAAGTAGGCACTTGAATGGTATCTAGGTACCTTATGGGTACCTTCGCTGAGCGGCGGATGTTCGAAGAATGGGTGGCTGTGCACGGGCGCGACTGCCCATCTCGCACGGTCATCGAAGTCCTCGCGAACAAATGGGCGCTGTACGTCCTCGGCGCGATCCGGCGCTATGAGCGGCCGATGCGGTTCAGCGAACTTCGCCGTTTGCTCGACGGGATCACGCAGAAGATGCTGACCCAGACCTTGCGGTCATTGGAACGGGACGGGCTGATCCGGCGGGACGTCTATCCGACCGTTCCGCCGAGGGTCGAGTACGGCCTCACTCCGCTCGGCGTCGACGTCGGCCGGCTGACGAACGCCGTCGCCGAGTGGGCGGTCGAGAACGTCGACCAGATCTTCGCCGCGCGCACCGCCTACGACGAGAAAGCCGTCGAAACGGCGAAGTCGCTGTGACGCGGCACACAATCGGGTGAGAACCGTTTCCGCGATCACGGCGTCTTGCCGGGTGTGAAGGGAACGGAACCGGACGAAGAGCAGCTCGTCCGCCGCACGGCCAAAGGGGACCGTGCGGCGTTCGAGGAGCTCTACCGCCGCACGTCGCCGTGGCTGGCCGTGCGTCTGCGCCGCCGCTGCGCAGACGAGCAGATCGTCGCCGAAGTGATGCAGGAGACCTACCTCGCGGTGTGGCGTGCGGCGGGGGCGTTCGCCGGTTCGGCCGTCGGCGGTAGCGCGGTCGGCTGGTTGTGGACGATCGCCGCGCGGCGGCTCGTCGACGCCTTCCGCCGCCGGGCTCGCCACGCGCAGCCACTTCCGGTCGCGGAAACCACCGTCGCGCCGGCCGCCGAGGAAGAGGCGTTGGCCGGGGCGGTCGGTGACCACGTCGGGGACGCGCTGCGCCGCCTGGCTCCCGAACTACAGCAGGTCCTGCGGGCCATGGTCCTCGACGGGCTGACCGTCCGCGAGACCGCGGTCCTGCTCGGCCTGCCCGAAGGAACCGTCAAGACCCGCGCCAGGCGGGCTCGGATCGCGATGCGGGAGGCGCTGTCGTGAACAAGGAACACGTGTCCGAACGGCTCCTCACCGGCTACGTCCGCGGGGACGACGGCCTGGCGGGCGACGCGGTTTGGGCGGTCGAAGCCCATCTGGAGTCGTGCGCGGAATGCCGGGGACGGCTGGCCGTGATCAGCGCGCCTTCGGTGACGACCCTGGTGGACGACGTCTGGGCCGGACTCGGCCCGAGGCTGGCCGAAGCCGGGCCGCAACCGTTGCGGAGCCGGTGGACCGGGCGGCTGCACACCTGGGTGACGCCGGTGATGCTGCCGTGGCTGGTGATGATCCTGCTGATCCCTGGACTCGGATTCGTCCTGGACTGGGTCGGGTTCACCCGGAGCGAAAGCTTCTCGTTCGTGCAGCTGTTCTCGCCGGTGCTGCCGGTCCTCGGGGTCGCCGTGTCCTGGTCCAAGGGCCTCGATCCCGCTTACGAACTAGTCACCTCCGCGCCGAGGGGCGGCCTCTACCTGGTCCTGCGCCGGACGACCGCCGTGCTCGCGGTCGTGCTTCCGGTGCAGGCCGTCGCGGGCTGGCTCGGCGGCGGCGGATTCGGGCTCGGGCTGCTGCCGAGCCTGGCCTTCACCACCGGGACGCTCGCGCTCGGCGGGCTGATCGGGGTGACGCGGGCCGCGTACGTCCTGGCCGGGATCTGGGTGGCGGTGATCCTGGCGCCCGCGGTGGCCGAGGAAGGACGGGCCGCCGCTCTCGAACCACGAATGCTCCCCGTCTGGGGTGCGATCTTCGCGCTGACCACGGTCGTGGTGGTGCTCCGCCGGGGCGCCTTCGGCCTGCTCGGCGGATCCGAACGATGAACGAAGGGGAGAACATGATGCGTGCTGTCGGGGCCGCGGAGGTCGCTCCAACGACCTACGCGTGGCAGATCAAGGCGGAAGGACTGAAGGTCCGGGTCGGTAAGCGAAAGTTCGCCGTCAACGGGCTCGACCTGGAACTGGGCACGGGGGTGCACGGTCTGCTCGGCCCGAACGGGGCCGGGAAGACCACGCTGATCCGGGCACTGGCGACGGTGCTCCGGCCGGCGGAGGGCGGGTTGGCGCTGCTCGGTGATTCCGTCGGGGGATTCACCGATCAGCGCCGCCTGCGCCGCCGGATCGGCTACCTGCCGCAGAACTTCGGCTACTACAAGCGGTTCACCGTCCGCGAGTTCGTCGAGTACATCGCCTGGCTCAAGGAAATGTCCAAAGAGGACATTCCTGGTGCGGTGCAGCGTTCGATCGAACGGGTCGGCCTCGCCGACCGTGCCGACGACAAGATGAAGACGCTGTCGGGCGGGATGGTGCGGCGGGTCGGGATCGCGCAGGCGATCGTGAACGACCCGGACATCCTCCTGCTGGACGAGCCGACCGCCGGGCTCGACCCGGCGCAGCGCGTGCGGTTCCGGGACCTCATGCAGGAGTTGGGGCGCGACGCCTGCGTCGTCGTCTCGACGCACCTCGTCGAGGACGTCGCCACCGCCTGCACCGACGTCGTCCTGTTCGAAGACGGGAAGCTCGTCTTCCAGGGCACGCCGGACGAACTGGCCGCGGCCGGGAGCCACGAGTACGTCGGCGACAGCGCGATCGAGCGCGGCTATTCCGCGCTGCTGGGTCACGAGCCGGGAAAGGGGAACTGGTGAACGCGCGGATTCTGCGGATCGAACTCCGCCGCACCATCGCCCCTTGGGCCGCGCTCGCGGCGGTCGTCGTCGCGTTCGGATTCTTGTTCTCGTTCACCGGGCCGTGGACGAGGTTTCCGCTGGCCTGGAACGAGCACTGGACCTTCGCCGCCGAGTGGAGCCGGTTCCTGCTGGTGTTCCTGTGGCCGATCGCGATCGGTGCCGGCGTCCTCCAGGGCATGCGCGACAGCCGATCGGGAATGGTCGAACTCCTGGCCACGATGCCGCGTCCGGGCCGGCATCGGGCCGCGAAACTCGCCGGCGCCCTCGGTGGGCTGCTGACGCTGGGCTACCTGCTGGTCTTCGCCGTCGGCGCGATCCAAGTCCTCTTCCACGGAGGGTTCTTCACGATCGGCTGGCTGCCGATCGTCGTGGTCGGCGCGCTCGCGATGGTCGCGGGCGCCTGGATCGGGCTCGGGATCGGCAGGCTGTTGCCGCATCCGCTGACAGCGCCCGCCGTGGCCATCACCGCCTTCGTGGCCGTGGTCGTCTTCCAGGTCGTCCCCTCGGAAGGCAGCGCGTTCGAAGGGGCGCTGCCGATCCGGCTCACCCTGCTTTCTCCCGCGATGGATGTCTTCAACGATCCCTTCATGACCACCGCGGGCCGGATGGACATCGGGCAGGCGGTCTGGCTCGCCGGCTTGGCCGCGACAGGGTTCCTGTTACTGGCCGCCGGAACCAAGCGGGCGAAGGCACTCGCCGCCGTCCCGGCGCTGGTGGCGGTCGCGATCGCGGTGCCCGTGCTGCCCGCCACCACGGCCGAGGCCAAGGTCGTCGACCCGCTGGCCACGGCGATGGTCTGCGACGGACCGGTGTGCCTGACCAAAATGCACGAGGCCGACCTCGCCCGCGTCGCTGGCCCGGGCAAGGAAGCGTTGCGGTTGCTGGGAACGCTGCCCGGAGCCCCGACCAAGATCGTGGAACTGGACCGGCGCCTCGGTTACGATGAAGTGCCGCCGCGTGCCGCCGACACCATGCTGATCGATCTCCTGGATTGGTCACTGCGGCTGTCCACCGAGCCGAAAGACGTGACGCGCGCACTGGTCGCCGGAGTGGGCACGCCGTCGTGCCACTCGGTCCGGGGCGGCGGCCGGCTCTATCTGAACGAGCTCACCGCGCGGACGATCGCCGCGAGCTGGTTCCTCGGCGAATGGAAGCCGTTGCGGGGAACCACGCTGTGGACGAGCGAGGAGACCAAGGGAGAGATCACCCAGGCCTGGGAGGCGTTCCGGGCGTTGCCGCCGGACGTTCAGCGCACGCGGATCATCGCGCAGCGGCAGGCCGGGCTGACCTGCCAGGGCGACCAGCTCGAGATCCTGACCGGCGGGCAGGCCCGATGAGGTGGGCGGTGCTCTACGCGCGTTCGCGGTCGGTACCGGCGTCGCTCTCGGCGCTGGTGGTGAGCATGGCGGTGCTGTGGTTCCTGGCGCGGGACCACTGGTCGCTGCTGCCGGTCTCCCTCGCGCTCACGGTGGGGATCGCGGTGACCGCCACCGGCCTGAGCGGGCAGGACGCCGACCTCGACCGATCCGCCGCCATCCGCTGGCTACCTCGGCGCGGCCTGCATCTGCTGCTGATCGGCGGCCTCGCCCTCGGGGCCGTTCTGCTGCCGCGACTGTGGGAGACGGCGCAGGTCCCGGTGGGGATCATCGTGCGGGACGCGGCCGGCCTGCTCGGGCTCGTCGGACTCGCCGCGGTCCTGTTCGGTGGCGCCTTCGGCTGGACGTTGCCGCTGTTCGCGTTCACGGTCGCGTTCTTCACGCCGTTCGATCGGGACAGCGAGACGGTCACGCAGATCGCGACCTGGCTCTTCCAGCCCGTGGACGTCGCCGCGGCCACGTGGACCGCGGTGGGGTTCGCTGTGGTCGGCTTCGGTTCCTACGCGGTCTTCGGCACTCGTCGCTGACCTAACTTGTGTCATGAACGGACCTTTCATAACAAAACCTGTTATGAAAGGTCCGTTCATGACACGCGTTCAGACGTTCCGGTTGTGCGGAACGAGGTCCAGCGGGTCGTGGTCCGGGTCGTCGACGCCGAGGCTGATGATCCGGGACGGGTGGATCCTGATCACCGCGCCGTCGAGATGGCCGTCGGGGGTCAGGACCCCGGTCAGCGCCTCGGCGCGACCGCGGATCTCCAGGCAGCGAACCCTCGGCGGGTCCTGCGACGGCATGTCGTCCACCACGAACGCGGCGCGCCCGTTCTCGGCCACGTTCCGGAACTTCTTGCTCTTCGCCAGTTCGTAGCCGGCGATGTCGATCGTCCGGGTCTCGGTGTTGTAGGTGTAGCCGACCGGGCTGATCTGCAGCGTGCCGTCCGGCTGCGCCGTGGCCAGCCGTCCGAGGCCTTGCGTGGCGAGGTAGTCGATTTCCGCTTCACTGAACATGATGCGAGTGTGCGACCTCCAGTTAGCTGGAGGTCAAGCGAACAGTCCTTCACCCCAGAAACCGCCTTCGCGTACGCCCGGAGGTACGGCGAAATGGGCGGATCCGGTGTGCTGCAGGTACTCCATCATGGCGTCCTTCGACGACAGCGCCTGCTGCATCGGCACGAACTGTTTGCGCGAGTCCCGGTTGAAGGCGAGGAAGAACAACCCGGCCTCCAGGTGTCCGACGCCGTCGGAGCCGTCGACGAAGTTGTAACCGCGCCGCAGGATGCGTGCGCCGTTCAGGTTCTCGTGCGAGGCCAGCCGGACGTGCGAGTCTGCCGCGATCAGTTTCTCCCCGCCGGCACCGCCCACGGTGAAATCGGGTTCGTCGAACTCGGCGGCCTGGCCCAGCGGCGCGCCCGTGCCCTTGGTACGGCCGACGATGCCTTCCTGGCCCTGCAACGATTCCCGGTCCCAGGTCTCGATATGCATCCGGATCCGGCGCGCCACCAGGAACGTCCCGCCCGCCATCCACGGCTGGCCGTCCTCGGCGGTCGTCCACACCTGGTCGCGGAGCAGGTCGGCCTCTTCGGCCTTGATGTTGCGCGTGCCGTCCTTGAAACCGAACAGGTTCCGCGGCGTGGCCTGCGCCCGCGACGTCGACGAGCTCCGGCCGAATCCGAGTTGCGACCAGCGCACCTCGGTGACGCCGAAGCCCAGCCGCACCAGGTTCCGGATCGCGTGCACCGCGACCTGCGGATCGTCGGCGCACGCCTGGATACAGATGTCGCCGCCGCTGCGCGCGGGGTCGAGCTTGTCCGCCGGGAAGAGAGGGAGATCGATCAGCGCGGCCGGGCGCTTCGCAGCCAGGCCGAACCGGTCGTCGAACAGCGAAGGGCCGAAACCGATGGTGAGCGTCAGTGACGACGCCGCGAGATCGAGCGCCTCGCCGGTGTCGCTCGGCGGGGCGGCGGGGGCGCCACCGACGGCGCCGCCCGTCCCGACCTCCTGGCCCGCGGTCATCCGCCGGGCCGCGTCCGTCCAGGTGCGCAGCAGTTTGACCAGCTTCTCGCGATCCTTCGTCGTCACGTCGAGCGCCACGAAGTGCAGGTTCTCCTGCACCGGCGTGACGATCCCGGCCTGGTGCTCGCCGTGGAACGCGACGACCTGCTGTGCCGCCTGCGCCGGATCGCCCTCGCCGAAGAGCCGTTCGGCGCCGATCCCGGCCGCCGCGCCGGTGCCGACCAGAGCGGCACCCGCTCCCGCCATGCCGAACAGCTTCCGGCGGGAGACCCGGGTGTGCTCGGTATCGGTCATTGCGCCGCGACCTCCGCGACCTTGCTCAGCGGCTCGCTCAGCGCGTCCACGGCCGACGCGAACTCCTTGATCTGGTCCTGGCTCAGCGCGGTGTACAGCTTGAAGCCGTCGCCTTCGCGCTGCTTGTCCAGCAGCGCCTGCACGGTGCCGAATTCCTTGTCCAAAGTGGACACCAGGGCCGGGTCCTTGGCCTGCAGCAGCGGGCGCAGCGAGTTGATGGCGGCCTTCGAGCCGTCGAGGTTTCCCTGGAAGTCCGAGAGGTCGGTGTGCGAGAACGCTTCTTCCTCGCCGGTGATCTTGCCGGTGGCGATCTCGTCGAGCAGTTCCTTGGCACCGTTGGCCAGGTCGAGCGCGTTCAACTCGATCGCGGCCGATTTGGCGACCAGTTCCTTGACGTCGGCCAGCAGCTGGTCGGCGATCTGCGGGGCGTCCGCCTGCAGGCCGGTGACCCAGAGGTCCTTCTCCAGCCGGTGGAACCCGGTGAACTTCTGGCCCGCTTCGAGGTCGGCCTCGCGCGCGTCGATCTTCGGGTCGAGATCGCCGAACTTCTCGGCCACCGGCTCGACACGTTCGAAGTAAACGCGGGTGCGGGCGTACGCGGCCTTCGCCTCGTCGACCTTCTTCGCCTTCACCAGGTCGACGAACTTGGTCGTCTCCTCTTCGAGCGCCTTCGTGTTGTTCGCGACGTATTCCGCGTAGCTCTTGACCGCCTGCGCCTTCTGCGAGTTCGGGTCGGTCTGCTTCGCGGCGCCGCCGGTGACGGTGAAATCGCCCCGGATGCCGGCGCCGGTCATGCCCGGTTTGCACGCGGTCTGGTACTTGCCCGCTTCGGCGACCTCGACGATGAGCCGCCGGTTCAGCCCCGGCGCGATGTTTTCGACCTCGCCCATGATCCGGTCGCCGTCGGCGTAGAGGTAGAACTCGGTGACCTTGCTGCCCTTGTTGGTGATCTCGAAGGTCAGGTTGCCGGCGTTCGCGGTGGTGACCGCGACGGCGCAGGCGCTGTCCGACGCTTCGACCTTGATCGGGCCACCCGCCGCGGCGGGGGTCTCCTCGCCGCCACCGCAAGCGGTGAGGACCAAGGCGCCGACGCCGGCGAGCGCGGCGAGCGGGAATCGACGAGACACGGGGGTCACTCCTTAACCGCGGCCGCGGCGGGATCCGCCGTGGCCTTGTTCTTGGGCCTGAGGAAGAGGGGCAGCACGATGGCCACGTACGCGACCCACGCGACGGCCTGCAGGACCGTGGTCTGCTGCGAATAGTTGAAGATCCCCTTGAGCAGGGCGCCGTACCAGCTGGTCTCCGGCAGGACGGCCGAGGCGTCGAACGCGAGCGTGTTCAGGCCGGGGAGGAAGGCGGCTTCCTGCAGGTCGTGCAGGCCGTAGCCGAGCACTCCCGCGGCGACGAACACGAGCAGGACGCCGGTGATCGTGAAGAACTTGCCGAGGTCGAATCGGACGGCGCCGCGATAGAGCAGGTACGCCAGCGCCACCGCGACGAGGATTCCGGCGGTGAAGCCGATCAGCGGTTCGGTCGTGCCGGTCTGCGCGGTCTGGACGGTGGAGTAGAAGAACACCGCCGTCTCCAGGCCTTCGCGGCCGACGGCGAAGAACGACAGGATCAGGACGGCCAGAGGCCCGACGTCGAGTGCCTCGTCCATCTTCCCGCGCAGTTCGGCGGCGATGGTCCGCGACGCCTTGCGCATCCAGAAGATCATCGCCGTCACGAACGCGACCGCGACGATCGACAGCGCACCGCCCAGCAGTTCTTGCTGTTCGAACGAAAGCTGCGCGGTGGAGTAGGTGAGGATCGCGCCGACTCCGACCGACAGCGCGATCGCGACGCCGACACCCAGCCAGACCCACCGCAGCGCGTGCTGCCGCTCGGTCTTGACCAGGAAAGCGACGAGGATGCTGACGACGAGAGCGGCTTCCAAGCCTTCACGCAGGCCGATGAGCGCACTCGCGAACCACACCGTCGTCTCCCTGGCTGTTGTGACAGAACCTCATGGTTTTAGGTAAGGCTTGCCTGAAAGTCCAGGTGAAGTGAGCGATTCGAAATAGGGATGAAACGCCCTGGGAGACCTTGATCGGACGTGGTCGCGGAACTGATCCGCAGGTCAGCGTGGCCTGCGGAAATCACATAACGAATCGACAGGTGCGCGGGAAGGTTTACCGTCTGCTTGCACTGTCCTCCGAATGGGTCATCACCCGGCAGTGTGGCGAAGTAGGGTGACCGGGTGGCCGAAACCACCCAGTCGAGTGTCGATGCCCCTGAAGAGTTCCCGCGTCCGCCGGTGCGCCCGTTCGTCCCGAGGCTGGCCCTGGCGGGCGGGCTCGTCGTCACCTGCGTGGTGCTGATCATGACCGTCGGGGTGAACCGGCCGGGCGGGGAAGAGCCGCCCAAGCCGACGGAACCCCAGCCCGCGCTCCCGGTTCCGGATCAGAAACCGCAGCCGGGGGTGGCGACGCCGCGAGCCGGGCTCGCCGCGCCGCCCGACCGGCCCACGGTCTCCGACGAAGCCGAACTCGACACTTGGGCGCGGCGCGTGGCAGGCAAGACGCGGATCGCCGTCGCCGATGTCTCCGCCTACGGCCGCGCCGAGATGTGGCTCCGGCGGCAGAAGCCGGGTTGTCACCTTTCGTGGGCGACCCTCGCCGGGATCTCCCGCGTCGAGGCGGCTCAGGGCAGGCCCGGCCCGATCACCCTGCCGGCCGACGTCTGGGCCAAGCAGGCCGTGCGCGCCAGCGGCGACGGGAAGCAACCGGATCCGAAGAACCTCAGTGACACCGCGTTCGCCACCGCCCGCTATCTGTGCGCCGACGGCGACGACGTCGCGACCCCGGCGGGCTGGTGGAAGTCGATGCGGGTGTTCAACCCGGCCGTCCCGTACGTCCAGGAGGTCTTCAGCGCGGCCGACGCCTACGCGGACGCCAGCGTCGCGCCCTGATCCTCGGTGACCAGATCGAAGTTGAGGACCGTCGCCAGCTTGTAGGCCTCGCCGGCCGCGACGACGAGCTGCGCCATCGGATCGACGACGTTCCCGGCCGCCCAGACGCCGTCCACGCTCGTGCGGCCCTGCTCGTCCACCGCGACGAAACCGGTTTCGGTGCGTTCGCAGCCGATCTGGTCGAGGAGCTTGTCGTGCGGGACGAACTTCGGGCCGACGAACACGACATCGCGTTCGACGAGTTCGCCGTTCACGAGCCGGACGCCGGTCAGCCTGTCGTTCTCGACGGCGAGCTCGGACACCTTCCCGTCGACGATCCGGATGCCCAGCCCGGTCAGCTTCGCCCGGTCTTCGGCCGAGATCTCCTGTGTATGCGTGAAGAACGTCAGGTCCTTGCTCCACTGCCAGACGATCAGCGCCTGGTGCACCGACTTGTCGGAAGTTGCGAGGACGCCGAAGCGCTTGTCGCGCACTTCCCAGCCGTGGCAGTACGGGCAGTGCAGCACGTCGGTGCCGAAGCGTTCCGCGACGCCGGGGACGTCCGGCAGTTCGTCGGCCAGCCCGGTCGCCATCAGGATCCGGCGCCCGGTGACGACGCGTCCGCTCCCCAGCTCCACCGCCTTGTCGCGCCGCAACCGGTGGACGACGTCGTCGATGATCTCGACGCCGTAGCCGCGGATTTCGTCGCGGCCCAGCGCGAGTAGTTCTTTAGGTGGAATGCCGTCCCTGGTCAGGAATCCCTGCGCGTGCGCGGCGGGCGTGTTGCGAGGGGTGCCCGCGTCGATCACGACGACCTTGCGCCGCGCCCGGCCGAGGACCAGGGCCGCGCTGAGACCCGCGACACCGCCACCGATGATCACCACGTCGAATTCGTTGCTCATGGTGACGAGCATCCGGTTCCGGCGGAGATCTGGCAAAGTTCATTGCCGGTTTGGCAAACTGGAGAAATGGAGGACATCGAACGGCGGCTCGCCGAGGTCGGCCCGAGGCTCAAGCAGCTCCGCAAGGAACGCGGCACCACCCTCTCCGCGCTCTCGGAAGCGACGGGGATCTCCGCCAGCACGCTCTCGCGGCTCGAATCGGGCACGCGGAAGGCCACTTTGGAATTGCTGCTGACGTTGTCCGAGGCACACAAGGTCCCGCTCGACGAACTGGTCGGCGAGCCCGAACCGTCCGACCCGAGGGTCCGGATGAAACCGCAGAGGTTCGGCCGCTTCACCGCCTGGTCGCTGAGCGCGCAGCCGGGCCAGCCGCAGGCGTTCAAACTGCTGATCCCGGTCGAGGACATCGAGCCGGTGCAACGGACGCACGAAGGCTACGAATGGATGTACGTCCTCAGTGGACGGCTACGCGCGGTGCTCGGCGACCGCGACTTCACGATGGGGCCGGGCGAAGCGGCCGAGTTCGACACCCGGGTGCCGCACTGGTTCGGCAGCGCGGGGCCGGGGCCGGTGGAACTGCTGGTGCTGTTCGGGAAGCAGGGCGAGCGCGCGCATATGCGGGCCAAGTCGAAGTGACAGCAAAGGTCCCTTGCTCTCTTCGACGCTAGTCACTCAGCGCGATACGCGCGTTGACCTCGCTGATCGCTTCCAGATACTCCGGGATCGGATGCATCGCGGAGGCGATGCGCAACTGGGCGAGCGCCTCGGTGAACCGGCCGAGGCGCTGCAGCGTCCGCCCGAGCACGAACCGCGCGTAATGATCGGTGGGGTCCAGTTCCAACACCCGGGTGAAGGCGCGCTCGGCCCGCCGCAACTGCGCGGAGTGGAAGTACGCGCGGCCCGCCAGCAGCTGCACGCTCGGTTTGTCGGTTTCGTGCTCCAGCAGCGGCTCGAGGGCTTTCAGCGCGTCGAGCGGTCTGCGTTTTTCGACCAGTGCCTCGGCCTGCCGGAAGGCGTGAAACCGGGCTTCGCCGGACGGTTCCGGACCGGGTTCTGGGGCGGGTTCGGCATCCATCATGGTCCGCTCCACTTTACGCCGGGAGAGGGCCGTTTCTCGACTGCTGAAACGGTCATGGTGGACTGTCCTGCCATGAGCAGTGCCGACAGCGCCGATCACCCCGACACCGACAGCCCCGAGCCGGGCTATCTCGGACTCGCGCCGTACCTCTACTACGCCGACGCGACCGAAGCGGTCGCGTGGCTGGTCAGGGTGTTCGGGTTCACCGAGGAGGTCCGCTTCGCCGACGCTTCCGGCGAGGTGTTCCAGGCCACGGTGTGCGCCGGACCCGCCAAGATCCAGCTGGCCGGGGTCGGCCCCGAGTACTGGGACGCGAAGGGTGTCGACGGTCCGGTCGGCCAGCTGAACATCGTCTACGTCCCGGACGCCGACGCGCAGTACGAGCGGGTCCGGGCCGCCCTCGGCGACGACGCCGACCTCGACGCGCCCCAGGACCAGCCCTACGGCGCCCGCGTGTTCACGGTGTCGGACATCGGCGGCAACAGCTGGACTTTCTGGCAGCAGTTTTCCGACACCGTCGAGCTTCCGTCGGGCTGGCGTGAAGTCCGTGCAGGTGAACCACCCACCGAGTAGGTCCGCATCGGCGCGCATGTGGCGCGTGCCTCCAACGGGTGAACGACGCCGACGGCTAGGCTGGGGCCCGTCACCGCAGGCACAACCCACATGAGGAGCATGGCGTGGCGCTCATCGAGCAGGTAGGCGCTCGCGAGATTCTGGACTCGCGAGGCAACCCGACGGTCGAAGTGGAGGTGGCTCTCGACGACGGCACGCTGGCGCGGGCCGCGGTCCCCTCGGGTGCGTCCACCGGCGAACACGAAGCCGTCGAGCTGCGTGACGGCGACACCGGCCGGTACAACGGCAAGGGTGTCGAGCGCGCGGTCGCGGCCGTCCTGGACGAGATCGGCCCGGATCTGGTCGGCACCGACGCGGTGGACCAGCGCATCGTCGACCAGAAGCTGGTCGACCTCGACGGCACGCCGGCGAAGTCCCGCCTCGGCGCGAACGCCATCCTCGGCGTTTCGCTCGCCGTCGCGAAGGCAGCCGCGGAGTCGGCCGAGCTGGAGCTGTTCCGCTACCTGGGCGGGCCGAACGCGCACGTTCTCCCGGTGCCGATGCTCAACATCCTCAACGGTGGCGCGCACGCCGACACCGATGTGGACATCCAGGAGTTCATGATCGCGCCGATCGGCGCCGAGTCGTTCCGCGAGGCCCTGCGCTGGGGCACCGAGGTCTACCACTCGCTGAAGTCGGTTCTGAAGGGCCGCGGCCTGGCGACCGGCCTCGGCGACGAAGGCGGCTTCGCACCCAGCCTGAAGAACAACCGCGAAGCGCTCGACCTGATCCTTCAGGCGATCGAGAAGGCCGGGTACGCCCCGGGCCGCGACGTCGCGCTCGCGCTCGACGTCGCCGCGACGGAGTTCTTCTCCGACGGCGCGTACACCTTCGAAGGCGCGAAGAAGAGCGCCGAGCAGATGTCGGCTTACTACGCCGAACTGCTGCGCGACTACCCGCTCGTGTCCATCGAGGACCCGCTGAGCGAGGACGACTGGGACGGCTGGGTCCAGCTGACCGCCGAGGTCGGCGAGAAGGTCCAGATCGTCGGCGACGACCTGTTCGTCACCAACCCGGACCGCCTCGAAGAGGGCATCACCCGCCGCGCCGCCAACGCGCTGCTGGTGAAGGTCAACCAGATCGGCACGCTGTCGGAGACCCTCGACGCGATCTCGCTGGCCACCTCGTACGGCTACAAGTCGATGATGAGCCACCGGTCCGGCGAGACCGAGGACACCTTCATCGCCGACCTCGCCGTCGCCACCGGCGTCGGCCAGATCAAGACCGGTGCCCCGGCGCGCGGTGAGCGGATCGCCAAGTACAACCAGCTGCTGCGGATCGAGGAGACTCTCGCCGACGCCGCACGCTACGCCGGCGACCTCGCCTTCCCGCGGTTCAGCCCGGAGGCGTAACCGGCTATGGCGGACCGGGGGAGGGCGCGGACCCGTCGTAGCGGGCGCGCGGACGGCGGTGGCTCCAGCAGGGGCCGCCGACCGGAGCGCGCCCGGCGTACCACGACGACGGAGGTTCGCGCCCGAACCCGGCTTCGCCGCAGCCTGGCGGCGAAGCGGGCATCGGGCGCCGCGAAGGTGCTCGGCATGTCCACCACCCGCCGGGCCGCGGTGGTGGCGATCGTGGTGTGCGCGCTCGCGTTCACCATCGCCGTCCCGCTGCGCACGTACCTCACCCAGAAGTCCGAGGTGACCGAACAGCAGCAGTTGCAGTCCGAACTGCAGCGGAGCGTCGCCAACCTCGAAGGGCGCAAGGCCGAGCTGAGCGACCCCGCCCAGATCGAGGCCGAAGCCCGCAAACGCTTCGGTTTCGTGAAGCCCGGCGAGACGCCATACATCGTGCAGTTGCCCGAGGACAAGGCGCCCGAGCAGGGACAGCCGCAAGGTCAGCAGCCGGTGCCCGAAGGCTCCTGGTACGAGAAGCTGTGGGATCAGGTCGCGGGCGGCTGAAGCTCCCCGGTTAGCCTTGACGGCGTGAACAGCGCGGAAAAGTCTTCTTATGAGCCTGTGACCGACGCCGACCGCGAAATCATCGCGGAACAGCTCGGCCGGGCACCCCGTGCGCTGCGTGCCGTCGCGGCGCGCTGCCCGAGCGGTCACCCGTCGGTCGTGCAGACCAGCCCTCGCCTCGAGGACGGCACACCCTTCCCGACGCTCTATTACTTGACGTGCTCGAAGCTCACTTCGCTGGTGGGCACGCTCGAGGCGACCGGGGTGATGAAGGAGATGACCGACCGGCTCGCGGAGGACCCCGATCTGGCCGCGGCCTACCAGCGGACCCACGAGAGCTACCTCGCCGAACGCGACGCCATCGACTCGCTCGGCCACCAGGTCAGCGCCGGCGGGATGCCCGGACGCGTCAAATGCCTCCACGTCCACCTCGCGCACACGCTCGCCGCCGGACCCGGCGTGAACCCGTTCGGGGACGAGACCCTCGCGCTGCTCAAGGCGAACGGTTGGCCGTCGGGCGACTGCCAGGGGTAACACCTACCCCCGCTGCACAGATAGTTCCTCCAGGTGGGTTAATTCACCCGTTATCGACCAACTGGTCTCCCCGATGGGGTGAAACCGGTCACCGCATGCGGCAGGCTGTGCACCAGGTTTGGGTTTTCGGGGTGGACCAGTAACGGATCGCCGGGGCGTGATCCGCCGGGAGGGTTCTGAGGTATGCGCGTGAGGCACGTGCCAGGCGCGGCGACAGGTCATGTCCGCAGACTCTGTCTCCGGCATCGCACGCTGGCCGCGGTGACCGGAGGTGTCCTCGCCATCGTCCCGGCCTGCGCCGCGGTCATCGGTGCCGGTAGCTGGGCGGCGACGGCGAGCACGATCCATTCCGACAACGTCGCCCTCGTCGGCGGCTACGACCCGAAGAACCCGCTCGTCCAGCAGATCGGCGTCGACGGCAGCTTGCCGAACGCGCCGACCCCGTCCCCGCTCCCCGCGGACGAACTCCCCAACGGTCCGCTCGGCATCCCGGTCACCGCGCTCGCCGCGTACCGCAAGGCCGCCGACATCCTCATCGCCGAACAGCCCGGTTGCCATATCGACTGGGCACTGATCGCGAGTATCGGCCGGATCGAGTCCAACCACGCGCGCGGCGGTTTCGTCGACGCCAAGGGCAACACCCTGGAACCCATCCTGGGCCCGCAGCTCAACGGCGCCGGGCCGTTCGCGGCCATCCCGGACACCGACGGCGGCAAATTCGACGGCGACACGGTCTGGGACCGCGCCGTCGGCCCGACGCAGTTCATCCCGTCGACCTGGGCCGGCTACGCCTCCGACGGGAACGGCGACGGCGAGTCCAATCCGAACAACATCTTCGATGCCGCGCTGGGCACCGGCCGCTACCTGTGCTCGGGTGGCCTGGATCTGTCCAAACCGGACCAGTTGCGCGCGGCGGTGTTCCGCTACAACAACTCCGACACCTACGTGAACACCGTGCTGATCTGGGCCGAGGCCTATCGCACGGGAGTGCTGCCGACGCCGGACAGCAAGGTGCCCATCGGCGCGCCGAACGCCGCGGCCGCTCCGCCGCCCGCCTCGGTTCCGCCGCCTCCGGTGCCGTCGACACCGCCGGGTTCGGTGACACCGCCGCCGTCGAGTTCGCTGCCGCCGTCGAATAGTTCGTCCTCGTCGTCGAAACCACCGACGACCAGCTCGAAGCCGCCGCAGTGCCCGACGGCCACCGTGACGGAGACGATCCCGACTCCGACCACCAACCCGTCGACGTCTACCTCGCCCTCGGCGCCGCCGACGACCTGTTCGTCGCCGACGACGACCACAACGACAACGACGGTGCCGTCGACGAGCGGCAGCACCCCACCCACCTGATCGGCACTGTCCAAGCCGCCCGGGCCCCCACCGCCACCCTCGACGGAGAAGCTTCGCTCCGCTGTAATCTCCTGGGCATGCCTCGTGTTGCCGCGATCGACTGTGGAACGAACTCCATCCGCCTGCTCGTCGCCGAGCTGACCCCGCGTCACGACGGGACGGTCGACCTGCGCGACCTGCACCGCGAGATGCGGATCGTCCGCCTCGGCCAGGGCGTGGACGCCACCGGCAAGCTGGCGCCCGAGGCGCTCGAACGCACCCGCAAGGCGCTGGCCGACTACACGATCGCCGCGCGTCGCAAAGGCGTCGAGAAGGTCCGCATGGTCGCGACGTCGGCGACCCGTGACGCGAGCAACCGCGACGAGTTCTTCGCGATGACGCGCGAGGTGCTCGGTACCGAGGCCGAGGTCATCAGCGGCGACGAAGAGGCGCGGTTGTCGTTCACCGGCGCCGTCGGCGAGCAGGACCCGGACGACGGTCCCTTCGTGGTCGTCGACGTCGGCGGCGGCTCGACCGAACTCGTCGTCGGCACCTGGGACGGCCGCAAGGCCGAGGTCATCGCGGCGAAGTCGGTCGACATCGGCTGCGTGCGGATCACCGAACGCGCGTTGAAGTCCGACCCGCCGACCGCCGCCGAGATCGCCGAAGCCCGCGAGCTGGCCGCGAAGGTGCTCACCGAGGCTTTCGACGTCGTGGACGTCTCGGCCGCGAAGACCTGGATCGGCGTCGCCGGGACGGTCACGACGCTGACCGCCGTGGCGCAGGGCCTGTCCGAGTACGACTCCGAGCGCACCCACCTCTCGAAGCTCTCGCACGCCGACATCGACCGCGTCGCGCGGTCGCTGCTCACCGCCGACCACGCGACCCGCGCCGCGAACCCGGTGATCCACCCCGGACGGGTCGACGTCATCGGCGGCGGCTCGGTGATCGTGCAGGTACTGGCCGAGCAGTTCGCCACTCGCGGTGGTCCTGACGAGCTCGTGATCAGTGAACACGACATCCTCGACGGGATCGCGCTGTCACTGGCCTGAGAACGCCGTTTTCTCTTACAGGAAGCCATTTCTGTCGGTGATCACTTGGTGACCTCCTGTCCGGGTTAGACCATTCGGCGCAGCGTTGTTCCTACCAACGTTGTGCTCTAACCGGGTGGTCCGGGAGACCGTCACACATTTGCAACACCAACGCACTGTGATCGCCTTCACGTGTCCCATAGCGTCGTCTCACCTTCTGGGCGGTAGGGCGCGACCAGCGCCCGCCGGACTATCCGACGACGAGAGTTGGAGGGGACATGCGGGCTTCACGCGGGTTCTGGGGAGCGACGGCGGTGGTGGCCACGGCGGCCCTGCTGCTGACGGCCTGTGGAGGTGGTGGATCCAGCGAGGACAAGGGATCCGGCGCCACCGACGCCAACGCGGCGGTTTCGGTCTACGGCACCGAGCCGGAGAACTCGCTGATTCCCGCGAACACCAACGAACTCGGTGGGTCCAAGGCCCTCAAGCCGGTCTTCTCGGCGCTGGTCGGCTACAAATCCGACACCGCCGAGCCGTACAACCTGATGGCCGAATCGATCACCACGACCGATTCCAAGGTCTTCGACATCAAGATCAAAAAGGGCTGGAAGTTCCACGACGGGACCGAGGTCAAGGCGAAGAACTTCGTCGACGCGTGGAACTACAGCGCGAACGGCAAGAACGGCATGCAGAACGCGTCGTTCTTCGAGCAGATCCAGGGCTACGACGAGATCAGCGCCAAGGAGCCCACGGTCAAGGAGATGTCCGGGCTCAAGGTCGTGGGCGACTACGAGTTCCAGGTCACCCTCAAGGGCCCGTTCTCGGTGTTCGCCACCAAGATCGGCTACCTCGCCTTCGCGCCGCTGCCCGACAAGTTCTTCGCCGACCCGGAGGCGTTCGCCAAGAACCCGATCGGGAACGGCCCGCTGAAGTTCGTCTCGCGCACGCCCAACCAGAACATGAAGCTCACCCGGTTCGACGAGTACCAGGGCGAGGACAAGGTCAAGTTCAAGGACCTGGAAGTCCGCATCTACACCAGCCAGGAGACCGCGTACCAGGACCTGCTGAGCAACCGCCTCGACTTCATGGAGGCGCTCCCGCCGGCGGCGAAGGCCGGTGGCAAGTACAAGACCGACCTCGGTGAGCGGCTGGTCGAAGGAAACCTCCTCGGCATCAGCGCGCTCGCGATCCCGTACTACGTCCCGGGTTACAACAACCTGGACCTGCGTAAGGCGATTTCGCTGGCCATCGACCGCGAGCAGATCGTCAAGACCGTCATGAACGACACCTATTCGCCCGCCGACGGGTACGTTTCGCGCGGTATCGAGGGCTACCGGCCCGGTGTCTGCGAATTCTGCAAGTTCGACCCGGTGAAGGCCAAGGAGTTCTGGGCGAAGTCCGGTTACACCGGCAAGCTGACCATCGCGTCGAACGCGGACGGCGGCCGTAAGGAACCGCTGGTCGCGGCGTGCAACAGCATCAAGAACGCGCTCGGCGTCGAATGCGACTTCGTCCCGGCGACCGACTTCGGCCAGTGGCGCAGCATCGTCAACGGCAGGCAGCTGACCGGCATGGGCCGCTCGGACTGGTCGGCCGACTACCCGTCGATCGAGAACTACCTGAACCCGCGCTACAAGAGCTCCGGTTCGTCGAACGACTCGACGTACAACAACCCGGCCGTCGACGCGCTGCTGAACCAGGCTGACCAGACCGCCGACAAGGCGGCCGCGATCAAGCTGTACCAGCAGGCCGAGGACCTGATCGCGAAGGACCTCCCGCAGATCCCGGTGTGGGAGGAGAAGGGTGTCGGCGGCAAGTCGAACCGCTTGAAGGTGGCGAAGCTCGACTTCGGTCGTCTCGCGGACTACTCGTCCATCGAGGTCGCCGCCAAGTAATCGCGTGGTTGAGCCGGCCGTGAGCGGGAGGAACACCGCTCACGGCCGGCCGGACCCCCAGCTCCCACCACGCGATCTCAGGACGGCACGCCCATGTCCCAGTACATCCTCCGTCGGCTGCTCCAACTGATCCCGGTCTTCTTCGGCACCACTTTCCTCATCTACGCCCTCGTGTGGGCGGTGCCCGGCGACCCGTTCGCCGGCAAATGCGGTCAGGTCGCCTGCCCGCCCGCGTACATCGAGATGATGACCGCGAAGTTCAATCTCGACGATTCGATCTTCGTCCAGTACTTCAAATACCTCGGCAACCTGTTCACCGGCGACTGGGGCGAGACCTTCAACGGTGTCTCGGTCGGCGAGCTGATCGGGAACGCCTATCCGGTGACCGTCCGGCTGGCCCTCATCGCGGTGGCCATCGAAGCGATCATCGGCCTCTCCGCCGGCATCCTGACCGGCCTGCGCGGCAAGGGTTTCCTCGACAACCTCGTGCTGATGTCCACCACGTTCCTGATCTCGATCCCGGTGTTCGTCACCGCGATCGTGCTGCAGATCATCCTGGGTTCGGAACTGGGCCTCATCGACGCGAGCGTCTCCGAGGACGCCACGATCGGCGAACTGATCGTGCCCGGAATCGCGCTGGGCAGTTTGTCGATGGCCTATATCGCCCGGTTGACCAGAACGAGCATCGCCGAGAACCGGCACGCCGACTACGTCCGCACGGCCGTCGCGAAAGGGCAGCCGCGCAGCCGCGTCGTCGGGGTGCACCTGCTCCGCAACTCGGTGATCCCGGTGCTGACCTTCATCGGCACCGACATCGGTGCGCTCATGGGCGGGGCCATCGTCACCGAAGGCGTGTTCAACATCAACGGCATCGGCGGGCTCATCTTCCGCGGTATCCAGAACCGGGAGGGCGCCACCGTCACCGGCGTCGTCGTCCTGCTGGTGGTGGTCTACCTGCTGGTGAGTCTCATCGTCGACCTGCTCTACGCCGTTCTCGACCCGAGGATCCGTTATGACTGACCCCAATGTGGCCGGCGGCGTGTCCTCCGTGGACGTCGCGGCCGCCGGCGTCGCCGACGATTCCGCGCTGGCGCACAAGCCACGCAGTCTCGGTGGCGACGCCTGGCGGATGCTGCGCCGCAGGCCTTCCTTCATCATTTCCGCCGCCATCATCGCGCTCGTCGTGCTCATCGCGATCGCGCCCGATCTGTTCAGTTCGCGTCCGGCCGGGTTCAGCGATCTGACCCACGCCAACGAGGGTCCGTCCGCGGACGCCTGGTTCGGTTACGACAACCAGGGTTACGACGTCTACGCGCGGACCATCCACGGCGCGCGGGCGTCGCTGCTGGTCGGCGTGTTCGCGACGGTGCTGACGATCCTGATCGGTTCGATCGTCGGGATCATCGCCGGGTACTACGGCCGTCTCGTCGACAGCCTGTTCTCCCGGATCGGCGACATCTTCGCGGCGCTGCCGTTCGTGCTCGGCGCGATCGTCATCCTGACCACGTTCAACGCCCCCGGTACGAATCCCGGCGCGGTCACCATCATCGTGCAGGTGGTGTTCTCGATCGCGGCGCTGAGCTGGCCGGTGGCGATGCGCATCATGCGGTCGGCGACGCTGGTGGCCAAGCAGCTCGACTACGTCAAGGCCGCGCGCGGGCTCGGCGCGAGCACCCCGCGCATCGTGTTCCGGCATCTGCTGCCGAACACGGTCGCGCCGGTGCTGGTCTACGGGACCATCGCGCTCGGCGCGTTCATCGGCGCGGAAGCGACGCTGGCATACCTCGGCGTGGGCGTACGGCCTCCGGTCGTCTCCTGGGGCGTGATGATCAGCGACGCGCGGGACTACTTCCGGGTGAACCCGCACATGCTGTTGTTCCCCGCCGGGTTCGTCACCGTCACCGTGCTCGCGTTCGTCATGCTCGGTGACGGGATCCGCGACGCGCTCGACCCGAAGGCCCGGTGATCGGCTGTGTCCAACGAACTGCTCCTCGAAGTCGAGGACCTGCACGTCGAATTCCGCACTTCGGACGGCGTCGCGACCGTGCTCAACGGCGTCGACTATTCCGTGCACGCCGGGGAAACCCTCGCCGTGCTCGGAGAATCGGGTTCGGGCAAGAGCGTCACCGCGCAGACGGTGATGGGGATCCTCGACAGCCCGCCCGCCGTCGTCACCGGGGGCGCCGTCCGGTACCGCGGTGAGGATCTGCTCACCGCCACCGAGGAACGGCGGCGCGAGATCCGGGGCGCCGGGATCGCGATGATCTTCCAGGACGCGCTTTCCGCGCTGAACCCCGTCTTCACCGTGGGGTTCCAGATCGAGGAACAGCTGACCGTCCGGCTCGGGATGTCCAAAAAGGACGCCCGAAAGCGGGCGATCGAACTCCTCGACATCGTCCGTATCCCGGCCGCCTCCCGGCGGATCCGCGAGTATCCGCACCAATTCTCCGGTGGGATGCGGCAGCGCGCGATGATCGCGATGTCGCTCGCGCTCGACCCGGATCTGCTGATCGCGGACGAGCCGACGACCGCGCTCGACGTCACCGTGCAGGCCCAGATCATGGACCTGCTGGCGGAGATCCAGGCCGAACGCCAGATGGGACTGATCCTGATCACCCACGACCTGGCCGTGGTCGCCGAGGTCGCCGATCGGATCGCGGTGATGTACGCGGGCCGGATCGTCGAACAGGCCGACGTCTCCGAGCTGTTCCGGTCCCCGGGGCATCCCTACACCGAGGCCCTGATGGCTTCGCTGCCGCGCTTGGACCTCAAAGGACAGACACTGGAAACCATCAAGGGCCTGCCGCCGAGCCTGCTCAACATCCCACCCGGCTGCCCGTTCCATCCGCGGTGCAAGCGCGCGGATTCCCGGTGCGAGTCCGAGCGCCCGGCCCTGCACAGCCTGGGATTCGGCCGGGTCAGCGCGTGTCATTTCGCCGACGAGGTGGTGAGCGGCCGTGCCTGAACCCATTCTGCGCGTCCAGGATCTGGTGAAGTACTTCCCGGTGCGGGCCGGGGTCCTGTTCAAACGCACGATCGGCCACGTGAAGGCCGTGGACGGTGTTTCGTTCGACCTCATGCCGGGGGAAACCCTTGGCGTGGTGGGAGAATCCGGCTGTGGCAAGTCCACTCTGGCCCAGGTGCTGATGCGGCTGGAGGAACCGACGGGCGGGCTCGCGACGTTCGAAGGCCGCGACATCTTCGCGCTGCGAGGCGCGGGGCTGCGGAAGCTGCGGCGCGAGATCCAGATCGTGTTGCAGGACCCGTACACGTCGCTGAACCCGCGGATGACCGTCGGCGACATCATCGGCGAACCCTTCGAGATCCATACCGAGGTGGCGCCGAAGGGATCGCGGGCGGCGAAGGTGCGGGAACTGCTCGACGTCGTCGGGCTCAACCCCGAACACATCAACCGCTATCCGCACCAGTTCTCCGGCGGGCAGCGTCAGCGCATCGGGATCGCGCGGGCGCTGGCCTTGCGGCCGAAGGTCATCATCTGCGATGAACCGGTTTCCGCGCTGGACGTTTCGATCCAGGCGCAGGTGATGAACCTGCTCGGTGAACTGCAGAAGGAATTCGGCCTTTCCTATGTGTTCATCGCACACGACCTCTCCGTTGTTCGTCACCTTTCCACCCGGGTCGCGGTGATGTATCTCGGCAAGATCGTGGAAATGGGGACGGAAGAGGAGATCTACGAACATCCGTCGCATCCGTACACGCAGGCCCTGCTGTCCGCGGTCCCGGTCGCAGACCCGGCTTTGCGTGGTCAGCGCCAGGTGATCCGCCTGGAAGGGGACGTGCCGAGTCCGCTGGATCCGCCGTCCGGCTGCCGGTTCCGGACCCGGTGCTGGAAGGCGCAGGACATTTGCGCGGACCAGGAACCCGAATTGATCACGCGAACCGGTGGCCATTTGTCGGCCTGTCATTTCGCGGAGGAAAAAACGGTCGTCCCCTGACTTTCGTAGGGACTTCGTTGATAAGCACTGAACGCTGACGTAGTTTGCACGAATCGTTTTCTTTTGGAGGCAGGAAGTGAAAAGACCCAGATCTCTCGTCCTCGCACTGGCGGTACCGCTGTTCGGTGCAATCGTGGCGGCTCCGGCGGCGTCCGCGCAGCCGCAGCTTTCCGGTGAGACGACCGAATTCTCCGTTCTGGCCCGTGAAGGGCAAAGTGTCGTTTCGGTGGAGCGGGCGATCCGCGCCGCCGGCGGCACCGTGGTGACCAGCAACGCCGCCGTCGGTCTGATCACCGCGACCGCGCCCGCCAACGGTTTCGCCGAGCGCGTCTCCTCGGACCGTTCCGTTTTCGGTGCGGCCAAGGCGAAGCCGATCGGTAGCGCGCCGAAGGGCGGCAAGGCGAAGGTCAAGCCGAGCGTCGTCGAGAAGGAGAGCCGCGGCGCCGCGACGGCCAAGAAGCCGGCGCAGCCGAAGGCCGTCGGCATGGACCCGCTCGACGATCAGCTCTGGGGCCTCAAGTCCGTCCGTTCGGACCTTTCGCGCACCGTGCAGCCCGGCGACAAGCGGGTGAAGGTCGGCATCATCGACACCGGTGTCGACGCGAGTCACCCGGACATCGCGCCGAACTTCGACCGCGCCGCCTCGCGGAACTTCACCAAGGACATCGTCGCCGACGTCAACGGCGCCGTCGTCGACGGACCGTGTGAGTACCGCAGCTGCGTCGACCCTGCCGACGTCGACGACAACGGCCACGGCACGCACGTCGCCGGCACCATCGGCGCCGCCGCGAACGGTTTCGGCGTCTCCGGTGTCGCGCCGAACGTGACGCTGGTGAACATCCGGGCCGGGCAGGACTCGGGCTTCTTCTTCCTTCAGTCCACTGTGGACGCCATCACCTACGCCGGCGACGCCGGTGTGGACGTCGTCAACATGAGCTTCTACACCGACCCGTGGCTGTACAACTGTGCCGCGAACGCCGCGGACACCCCCGCGCAGCAGGCCGAGCAGCGTACCATCATCGAGGCGACGACCCGCGCGCTGAACTACGCGCACCGCAAGGGCGTCACTCAGGTCGTCTCGCTGGGCAACCAGCACAGCGACCTCGGCGCGCCGCAGGAGGACGTGGCGAGCCCCGGCTACCCGTCGAACAGCATCCACCCGCGGCCGATCGACAACGCGAGCTGCCTCTCGCTGCCCGTCGAGGGCCCGCACACGATCGGCGTCTCGGCCTTCGGGCCGTCGCAGGCGAAGGCGGACTACTCGAACTACGGCGTCGAGCAGATCTCGGTCTCCGCGCCCGGCGGATACTTCCGTGACTACTTCGGCACCCCTTGGTTCCGTACCGTCGAGAACCAGATCCTCTCGACGTACCCGCGGAACGTCGGCGTCGCCGAAGGCAACATCGACGCCTCCGGGAACATCACGCCCGAGGGTGTCACCGCCGGTGTCCAGAAGGCGACCGCCGCCGACGGCCGCGTCGGCTACTACCAGTGGCTGCAGGGCACGTCGATGGCGTCCCCGCACGCGACCGGTGTCGCCGCGCTGATCGTTTCGCAGTACGGCAAGGGATCGCGCGACTTCGGGATGAACCCGGACGCGGTACAGCGAGTGCTCGAAGGCACGGCCTCCGACATCGCCTGCCCCGTGCCGCGGACCGTCGACTACCTGGACGAAGGCCGGAACGACACGTTCACCGCGACCTGCACCGGTGACGCTTCGTTCAACGGCTTCTACGGTCACGGCGCCGTCGACGCCTGGTCGGCCGTGAAGCACGGTGCCCAATACCTGCGAGGCTGATCCGGCTTCTCAGGTTCCGTAAGTGTTATGAACGGCCCGTTACTTGCAAAATTTGCAAGTAACGGGCCGTTCATAGCATCTCGGGTCGAACTCTCAGGCCGCTCGCATCTCGTCTTCCATTGAAACATTCGGCCGGGGGCGCAGTGCTGCGGCTTCCGCAGCGGCACGGAGTTCCGCGATGACCTTGTCGGGCTCATCGCGTATCCGGGATGGCAAGGTCTGCACCACTATGATCCCGGCGGCCGCGTATCGGTTGTTCCGATGGAGCGTCTTCCTGAACGCCTCCCGGCCGAAATGGAATGCGTACGAGTCGACCTCCCAGGCCATGGCGAGTTCGTCGCACCAGGAGTCCGGCTTGCCCACGTAGTTTCCGTGAGCGTCGTAAATTCTGACGTTCTGCTTCGCCGGAGGTAACCCGGCGCGGTTCCAGATCGCCAATGCGGCAGCTTCAGGGACGGACTTGACGTCGGCTTCGAGCTCTCGGAGAACAGCACGTGGAAGGGCTGTTCCTCGTCTGCTGCCGGTCTCCAGCTCGGTGCTCAGTTCAGTGACCGAGCACAGTCCTGTCTCGACGGTCTCGATCAGAAGGGCGCGTACCGGATCGACTTCGCGGATGCGTCGCACACCGTCCAAGACCGCGCGAGCAGGAGCCGCCAGTGGAACTCCCGCGAGCACGCGATGTGCCGGCATGGAGATCGTCCTTTCGACGATCGTGAACTTGGAACTTCGGATGTGGTGGCCTTCGGGGATCAGTACGTGGACGGTTCCGTGTGGCTCGGCCTGTCGTAAACCGTAGCGCCGCGCGGCCTCGAAGCCGGAAACGACGCCTACGCCGGCGGTGTGCAAGAGCGCGGCCTCGACTCGCTGCCGCGCGGTCGGATGTTCCTTCGAGAGAAGGACGATGCCCGGCAGTAGGTGGGTCCACCTGCCGCCGGGCTGGCATCTTCGGTACGACGTGCTTTGCGGCACCCCGAGCTTCTCCAGGGTCGCCACACGTATTACGCCGTGCCGGCTGTGTTGACGTAGGTGTGAGTCTTCGAATGGAGCTCTAGATAGGTACATGCCCCCATGGTGGGCGGAAGGACCGACAGAACTCGCCACCCGCGTGCTATGAACGGCCCGTTACTTGCAAAATTTGCAAGTAACGGGCCGTTCATAGCATCGGTAGCGACCGCGAGGGAGGTCGAAGCGAGCTACTTCTCCGAAGCGGCCTTGATGAACTTCGCCAGATCCTTTGACTGCCGCACCCGGGACTCCTCGTGCACGTACATCATGTGCCCGGCCGGGTAGTAAGCCGTGTCGATGTTCTCCCGCAGCTCCTCAGGGATCTGCAGTCGCGCCAGAACGTGCTCCGAAGCGAAGTAAGGTGTCGCTCCATCGTAGTGACCGAACGCCACGTGCACCTTCAAGTGCGGATTGGCGCGCATGGCCGAAGCAAGAGAATCCACGGAGGACACCGAGCGACCCTCGAAGTCGGAGTACGACCAAGCCTTGAAGACGTCCATCGAAAGGACCTCGTAAGGAAGGTCGTTCTCGTAGCCCAGTTCGGCGCGCACGTAGTGGTTGAGGCCGCCGGCGTAGGCGCCGATGATCCGCGAGATCGACGGGTCGTCGCTCATGTGCTCGCGGCCGCCGTCCGGTTCCCAGGTGGTGAACCGGCCGTCCATCCGGCCGACGACGAGGCCCTTGTCCCGCAGCAGCTCGGTGAAGTATCGGACGTGTTCGATCCGGAGGTTGACGCGGTCCACATAGGACTCGCTCAGTCCGGTCAGGGAAGCGAGCGTCGCGACGGCTTCGGCTCGGTCCTGTGTGGACAGTCGGGCACCGCGGGCGAGGGCCCAGGGGAGTTCCTTGGCCGCGAAGTCCTCGGCGTCCGCGAGGACGTCGTCGAGTGGGCGGTCGCCGTGCAGGCCATGGTAATGCGCGATCGCGGCATACGTGGGCACGTAGAGCGTGTAGGGCAGGTCGTTGCCCTCGGTGAATCGCAGCGTGCCCAGGTCCAGTACGGACGAGATCAGCAGTAGCCCGTTCAGGTACATCCCGTGACGTTCCTGCAGATGCGACGCCAGCCCGGCCGCCCGCAGCGTGCCGTACGACTCGCCGGCCAGGAACTTCGGTGACAGCCAGCGCTGCTTGCGCGAGACCCACAGGCGGATGACCTCGCCGATGGACTCGATGTCGGCCGTGTACCCGTGGTACTCCTTGGCCTTCTCACCGTCGACGGCGCGCGAGTAGCCGGTCGACACCGGATCGATGAACACCAGGTCGCTGTGCGCCAGCAGGGTTTCCTGGTTGTCGGTCAGCCCGTAGGGCGGCGCGACCGGGTCGTCGACGTCGCCGGACAGCACGCGGCGCGGGCCGAGCAGGCCCATGTGCAGCCAGACGCTCGCCGAGCCGGGCCCGCCGTTGAACGCGAACGTCACCGGGCGCGTGCCGGGCTCCGCGTCGTCCAGGGTGTACGAGGTCAGGAACACCTCGGCCTTGGCCTTGTGGCCCTCGGACTTGCCGTCGGTGATGACCTCCTTCCGCAGCACGATCCGCCCGGTCTGGGCCGTGTACGCGAGCTTCTTGCGCTTCAGCGTCAGCGTGTGCTTCGTGGTGACCAGGTCGTCGATCGGCTCGACCTTGGTTTCCGTCGACGGGGTGTCCTTCTCGTCGGCGGTGTTCGCATCGGGATTCGTGTCCGGCATGATCCCAACTTACTGGCAGTCTGTACCGGTGGACATCGTCACGGCGCATGATCGCCCGAACACGACCGCCGAAGCGATCGAAATCCAGGAGACCCTGCGTGGCCTGGTCGAGCTCGAGGATCGCTGTCCACAAGAGATCGTCACGGTCACCGGGCTGGACGTCGCCTACGACGAGGGCAGCGACCTGATCGCCGCCGCCGCGGTCACCCTCGACATCACGGATTTCCGCGTCGTGGAAAAGCGAACCGTCGTTTCCGAGGTTTCGTTCCCGTACGAACCGGGCCTTTTCGCCTTCCGCGAGCTGCCGCCGCTGCTCGATGCCTTGCGCGCGCTCGACCACACGCCGGATCTCCTGGTCTGCGACGGGCACGGGCTGGCCCATCCGCGCCGGTTCGGGCTGGCTTGCCACGTGGGCGTCGTGACCGGCCTGCCGACCCTCGGCGTCGGCAAGACCCGCTTCATCGGAGAGCACGGCGAGCTCGGCCGGGAGCGCGGCGCCAGGGAACCGCTGGTGGACGATGACGAGGTCGTCGGCGCGGTTCTGCGCACCCAGGACGGCGTGAAACCCGTTTACGTCTCCGTCGGCCACAAGATCTCCCTGGACAACGCGTGCCGCCAGGTGCTGCGGCTGTGTCCCGCGTTCCGGCAGCCGGAGACGACCAGGCACGCCGACCGCCTCTGCCGCGACGCGTTGAAAGAAGCGCTATGAGGTTCCGTTCCATCGCCGAACTCGACGCCGAGGTCGTCGGCTGCCGCGCCTGCCCTCGGTTGGTCGCGTGGCGAGAGGAGGTCGCCGCGGTCAAGCGCGCCGCCTTCGCCGGCGACACCTACTGGGCGCGGCCGGTGCCCGGCTTCGGGCCGCCGGACGCGTCACTGGCGATCGTCGGCCTCGCGCCGTCCGCGCACGGCGCGAACCGGACCGGCCGCATGTTCACCGGTGACCCGTCCGGTGACGTTCTCTTCAAGGCGCTTCACCGGGTCGGTGTGGCCTCGCAGCCGACGTCGACCCGTATCGGCGACGGTCTCGAACTGCGGGGGACCCGCATGGTCTCGCCGGTGAGATGCGCGCCACCCGCCAACAAACCGACACCTGAGGAACGGGATACCTGCCGATCCTGGCTCGCCGAGGAGCTCGGCTTGCTGAGACCGACCCTGAAGGCCGTCGTGGTGCTCGGCGCGTTCGGCTGGCAGGCACTGCTGCCGGTGCTCGCCGAGGCGGGCTGGCCGGTGCCGACGCCACGCCCGAAGTTCGGGCACGGTGCCGAAGCAGGACTCGGCGACCTGCGCCTTTTCGGCTGTTACCACGTGTCGCAGCGCAATGTCCAGACCGGCCGTCTGACGCTTGACATGGTGTGCGACGTGCTGGCCTCCGCGACCTCGGTGGCGGGCCTGAACTGAATCGGTGCGGAAACCGTGGCGACGCTGGTCACAGCGGGATGGGGTACACGAGCGATCTCAGCTCATGGGTGCGACTATAGGAATATGGCTGGTGTTAAGTCGGAACCGACACGGATCCTCGTCCTTGGTGGTGGGTACGTCGGGCTCTACACGGCGTACGGGCTTCAGAAGATGCTCCGGGCCAACGAAGCGTCCGTGACGGTCGTTGATCCGCAGCCGCACATGACCTATGCCCCCTTCCTGCCCGAGGCGGCGGCCGGTGCGATCGAACCGCGGCACGTGGTCGTGCCGCTGCGGCGCGTGCTCAAGCGCTGCCACGTGCTCACCGCGCGTGTCACGAAGATCGAGCACGACCGCAAGGCCGTCACGGTCGAGGCCGCCGACGGTCACGTCGAGCAGCTGAACTACGACGTGCTCGTGGTCGCGCTCGGAGCCGTCGCGCGCATCCTGCCGATCCCCGGCCTGGTCGAGGAAGGTATCGCCTTCAAGACCATCGGCGAGGCGATCTACCTGCGCAACCACGTCATGACGAAGCTGGACGAGGCCGCCAGCACGCTCGATCCCGAGCAGCGCAAGCGCCTGCTGACGTTCACCGTCGTCGGTGGCGGGTTCGCCGGTATCGAGGCGCTCGCCGAACTCGAGGACATGACCCGGTTCGCGGTGGAGAACTACTACCCGAACCTCAAGGTCGAGGACATCCGCTGGGTGCTGGTCGAGGCCGCCGGGCGGATCCTGCCCGAGGTGCGCGAGACGCTCGGTGTCTACACCGTCGAGCAGCTCGAGAAGCGCGGCATCGAAGTCTATTTGTCGACAGCGGCGAAGTCGTTCGAGAACGGCCACGTCGTGCTTTCGGACGGCACCGAGTTCGACACCGACACGATCATCTGGACCGCCGGCGTCAAGGCGAACCCGGTGCTCGCCAGCTCGGACCTGCCGCTGGACAAGCGCGGCCGCGTCGAGGCCACCGCCGCGATGCAGGTCGTCGGTCACCCCGACGTCTGGACCGCCGGTGACAACGCCGCCGTGCCGGACCTCTCGCGGACCGAGCAGGACCCGACCGCGACCTGCCCGCCGAACGCGCAGCACGCCGTTCGCCAGGCGCGTCTGCTGTCGAAGAACATCATCAAGGTGATCCGCGGCGGCAAGCCGAAGGACTACTACCACAAGAACCTGGGTGCGGTGGCCAGCCTCGGCCTGCACAAGGGTGTCGCCGACGCGCTGAACCTGAAGATCAAGGGTTTCCCGGCCTGGCTCTTCCACCGCGCGTACCACCTCAAGGCGATGCCGACGTGGAACCGCAAGATCCGCATCCTGTTCGACTGGATGCTCGGCGGGCTGTTCCGGCGCGAGGTCATCTCGCTGGGTCAGATCAACAACCCGCGCGAGGAGTTCGACAGGCTGTCGAAGTCCTGAGTTCGTAGCTCCGTGAAGGCCTCCTTCCCTACTCTCAAGGTAGGGAAGGAGGCTTTCACGGCGTTTAGGGTGGCCCGGTGCAGGCATTCCGGAAGCTGAAGCCGCCCATCCAGTCCGCCCTCCCCAAACCGGGGCTGACCCCGCTCGAACTCGCGCACGACCTCGTCGAGCGGATCGAACAGGGGACGAAATACGCGCGGGTCCGCAAACGCCGTTTCCGCACCAGGTCGGTCGTGCTCCGGATCCTGGCGCTGCTGCTGTCCGCGACCTCCACGATCATCCTCGGCCTGCAGAACCTGAACCCCTGGACGGGGACGGCGTTCGCGCTGGTCGCCGTCGTCACCGTGGTGAACGTGCTCGAACCGTTCTTCGCCTGGCGCTCGTTGTGGGTGCTGATGGAGGAGGGGCAGTACAAGTTCTACCGGCTGCGTGACGAGCTGACCTACTACATCGCTTCGACGCCGCCGGACGAACTCGACCAGGCCGTGCTGCGCGAGAGGTTCGACGAGTACCAGGCCATCTGGGACCTCGTCGGCAACAACTGGCTGAAGTATCGCCAAGCCGACAAGGCGAACTAGGTCATCGCCGGGTTGCGGCATCGCTTAGGCTGTCCGATGCCCCGGTAGCCCAACTGGCAGAGGCAGTCGACTTAAAATCGACCCAGTGCGGGTTCGATCCCCGTCCGGGGCACCATTCACGCAGGTCAGGGCGCTTCCTGGTCTTGCTCGTCCTGACCGGCCCCCGGTTTACCCCCGGAATTGGTCGGATCGTCGTCACTCCACATGTTTTCCAGGGCGATCGCGTTGTCCCGGGAGACCGTTGTCCTGCCCATGTAGACGTCTTGGGTGATCGACGGCCGTGCGTGGCCGAGCTGATCGGCGATTTGTCGGGGACTGAGCTTGGCATCATCCAGCACCGTAGCCGCCGTCTTGCGGAAGACGTGCGACTTGACCCACGCGAAGTCCTCGGTTCCCCGTGCCTCGCGGAGATCCCGCCGGGTGTTCGAGGGGTCGCGCAACCCGCCGATGGTGTCCGGGAACACAGGAGTAGCCGGGCCACGCCCAGCCTCTTCCGCGAGGCGTCGACGTTCCCGAAGCACCGACACCGCCCACGACGGAAGCGGGAGCGTCCGATCGCCGGATTCGGACTTGAGCTTCTTCACCCGGCGTAGCCCGACCTTCCGGATGCGGATCACCTTCCAGTCGACCGCGACCGTGCCGGCATCCAGATCGACGTCTTCCCAGAAGACCGCGAGCGCCTCGCCGATCCGCACACCGGTCGCCAACATGAAGCGCGTCAGGTCCGGCAGGTCCCTTGCTGCTGCCTTCGAATCGGCTTCGAGCTGTTCGAGCCACCTTCGACGCTCAAGCGAGGACAGCGCACGGGGCTTCTTGCGCTTCCCGCCTTCGATCCGCTCAAGCTCTCGGACCGGGTTCATACCCAACGCTCCCTGGCGCACGGCATAGCCGAGAATCCCGCTCACGACAGCGCGAGCCGTCCGGGCATGGGATGCGCTCGTTTTCGCCTTAACACCAGGGAGGAACGCGTCCAGCCGTGGCACGGTCACTTCGTGGAGCCGGAGATCACCGAGCGCGGGAAGCACGTGGTTCTTGAGCATGCTCCGATAGTTGTCGAGTGTCCCGTGCGCTCGTTCTCCTGCCTCGACGCGCTCAGCCTGCCGTGCAAGCCACCTATCAGCAACGACACCGAACTTGGTGTTGTGGTCGATATCGCCTCCGCCCGGCGCTTTCAGGGCTTCGCTGATCGCCTTCTTCAGCAGCCGTTCCGCCTTCGGGCGAGTCGGGCCAGTGCGCTCAATGTCGTGCACTTTCCCGTCAAAGCCCCGGTAGCTCGCACGAGCCCGGACGCCGGTAGCCGTATCGCTGAAACGGATCTTCCCGTGCGTCCCAACATCGAGAGGTGGTCGTGCCATCACACACCCCCTTGTTCGGCGACCCAGGCGTCGACGTCTTCGGGGCGGTAGCGGAGGTGCTTGCCGATCTTCTTGCCCGCCGGGCCGTAGCCGTTGCCGCGCCACCGGTAGAGCGTGTGCACGGGGACGCGGAGGAAGTTCGAGACCTCATCGACGGTCATGAGGGGCTGTTTCATGGCTGGTTCTCCTTTGTTAGTTTGTCCTTACGTTGCTGGCGTTTTCCTTCGTAGATCGCTTCGGCGATCTCGCGTTCATCCGGGTTGTTGTGGCCGTTTCCGGTGTAGTTCCAGTGGTTGACGACGATCACGCTGTCCGGCGTGGCCCCGAGCGTGTCGAGGTTCGCCAGGTGCTGGTGGGCGCGACGATCACCCCGGATGGTGGTGAAGGTGATCGAGTAGCGCTGTGACTTGGTGAGGAAGTGGCCCCGGAAGCCGAGCATGTGCGCCCACTTGCGGAGGAACGCGAGATCCCCGTTCGCTCCGAGTTCCCATGCGGTCGCGATCATCCGCCGGTGGTGCGGCAGGACGTCCAGGTGCTCGATCGCTCGTTCTGACCTGATTGGACGGTCGGGGACTTCGCTCGTGCTGGTGCCCTTGGTGGCGTATTTGGCGATATATCCGGCAAGCGCTCGGTCGCTGATCTCGCCGTCGGAACCCTCGATCTGTTCGGCGTGCGCGGGCCGGATGGGCCGGACGTCGATTTGCTGGCCCCATGTGAACGCGTGCTCGCGGATCTCGCCGTCGAGCATGAGTTCGCGGGAGACGTGCGTGGTCTCGACGGCCGCGCGGACGGCGTGTTCCATCAGGTCGGTGTCGGCCCAGGCGGGTGCGGGGTCGTGGGCGCCGTCGGGGCCGTCGAGCCGGATCACTGCGTGGAAGTGGATCAGGCCGCGCTTCTGGTATTCGGCGACCTTGGCGTATGAGAGCCGGGCGTGGTCGGCGAACGCGCTGACCTTGATGCCGGCCGCGCGGGCGATCTCGCGGCGAAGTGATCGGGCGGTCCCCGGCGAGGAAGTCGTGCACGCCGGTGGTGGTGAACCCGAGCCCGATCGCGAGGAACACCCACATGGTGCGGGTGATCGAGACCCGGAACCGGTCCGCTGTCACCGCGCCCAGCATCGGGTCGGTGGAGAGACGGTGCACGTCGCGGGCTTCGTTAAGCTGATCGGCCAGCGCGCGGACCCGACGGGAGGGCGCCGGCGTGCCCTCGTGGTCGGACTTGGTTTTGCCGAACATGATTGATGCCTCCTTTCGATGGGCGGTGACGTTCGACCTGGCGGAGGTTTCGACGGATTGATCAGGCTGCGATCGGGAGTGCGGCGGACGTGAGGTGGGTATGCAGGGCCTCGCCGATGTGGTGGGTGTAGGCGGGCGGGATGGCTTCGGCGATCTCGCGGCGGACGTCGGTGTGGTGGATGCCCATGGCGTTCTGCCAGTCGGCGATCGAGCCCTTGCCGCCCCCGTCTCCGTAGACCGCGACCATGTCGCCCTCGTGGCGGACGCCGTGACGCCAGCCGGCCACGCGATGTCCGCGATGGGTGGGATGCGTCGGCTGGTGCACGGTGATGCCGTTGATCTCGAAGTAGCGGTGACGGAACACCCGCAAGCCGAAGGTGAGTCCGCAGAGCACGAGGTCCCGACGAAGGCGGGAGCCCTGGACGTTCTCCATCACGGTCGGGATGCCGGTGCGGGTATGGAGGTCGGCGAGTACCGCGCGAGCGGCCGGGATCAGGTCCATGTGGGAATCCGTCCAGCCTTCCCGTCGCCGATTGCCGGCGGTGAGAGCACAGGCGTTCTGGCACGGCGGTGAGATGTGGACGGCGTCGAACTCGTGGCCGTGGTCGCGGATGAACTCGATCGCGTCGCCCTGATGGAAGTCGTACGGGTAGTTGGGTTGCGGCTCGATGTCCACTCCGACCACGTCGAAACCGGCATTGTGATATCCCTTTCCGGCGCCGCCGGCGCAACAGCAGGCATCGAGTATTCGCTTGCGTGCCATGACTTTCTCCCTTCAACTATGTGACATGTGAGGACACACAGGCCCTGCGTGTGGCATGACCGAGATCTCGTTCGGCGAGCGTCACGAGGACTCCGTGCATGCCGGTGGAGCGGTCTGGATGTAGCGGGCTTGGGCGTCGAGCTGGGCCGCGAGGTAGCGGGCGAACTCCGGGGGCATCGCCAGTTCCCAGGCTCGATCGGGCTTGCCCGGTGGGGACTGGCTCACCCGGAGCAGGACAGTGGACGCGGTTCCGGTGACGGCCGTGTTCGTGACTGTGGCCTGTTCGAAGCGCACCCCCTTAATCGAGCGGAGCGGGTAGATCGCCAGGCCGTCCTCCAGTGTGGACACTGCCGAGTGCCACAGGTCCGAGTCCGGTCCCGCTACCGGCTCCGGGCTAGTCTCGGAAACATCGGCGCACGAGTCTCCATACGACATTGCCAGCGTCCTTTCTGGTCAGTCGCGGGTGTAGTGGATGATCTGGTAAGTCCCAGCGCCGTTCCGTTCCGCGCGCCATTCCTTCCAGATTCCTGCCGTCAGTCCGATGTAGACCAACACCGTCACGCCGACAGTGAGGAAGGTCCACCAGAATCCCCGGACGAGAACCCCTTCGAGGATGACGGCGAGGACGGTGAGGCAGGTGATTTTGAGCCAGAGCCCGAGAAGCTTGAGGGTGATCACTGGTCGGTTCCCTTCTGTGTGGCGATTTCGAGTGCGAAGAGGTACAGCTCATCCGGCGTGACGGACTCGTGGTCCCCTTTACGAAGGGCGAGGTGCTTTCGGGCGAGGCTGTACGGGAACGCGTCGTAAACGCAGACACGCGAGCCGGCCGGCCCCCGGCCCCGGAGCGTCATGTGAAGCTGGCCGGAACTGGTGTGCCACCACTCGCACTGCAGCCCGGTCAAGCAGTGAGTCCAGATCAGCAGTGAGCCGATCACGCTCACCGGGTCGGTTCCGGCGTCCGGCTGAATGCTGATGCTGGACGAGCCCGGTGTCAGGCAGACCGACGCCGGTTCGGGTGCCGGGGTCTCATTGACGAGACGTGTGGCGATCGCCGCGAGTTTGGCGATGCCTTCGAGCGGAACGAGTGCCGTAGTCATACTCGTGTCCTTTCTGGCCGGTCAGGCGGCGAACGGGACCACGACGCCCGTCTGGTCGTCGTCGAAGTGCGGTGTGCACAGGCGGACGAGTTCGTCGATGTCGTCGTCGGTGCTGTAGCCGGCGCGGACCCGGATCGGGGTGCGGGACTTCTCCGAGGTGCGGTAGCCGATGCCCTCGCAGCCTTCTTCCGGGATCTCGTCGGCGAGGGCGCCACGGAGCCGGGCGTCCTCTCCGAGCACCATGTCGACGTAGGAGGCTGAGCCGGTGCGTAGCGAGATCCGGCGGGTGAACAGGTCCCGTACCGGCACGATGTCCTTCGTCGGTTCCTGGACGTAGGCGACGACCGAGAAGCCGGCCGCGCGGCCCTGTGTGAGGATTTCCGCGAGGATCCTGTTGACTTGGCTGATCGTCGCCCGGCTCCCACCGAGAGCGGTGAGCATGGCGAGTTCGTCGATCATCAGGATTTCGAACGGCGTCTCGGCCGACGGCGTGACCTTGCGGAGCTTCTGTGCCCGGAGGTATTCCTGGCGTTCCTTCATCCGGTCGCGGAACTCCAGCAGTACCGCGAGCATCGGGTCGATGTCGTCCGGGCCGGTGCCGTCGTCGTACTCGACGTCCTCATCGGCGGAGGTGGCGTGGCGGTAGAACAGTGGCTTTCCGCGCTCGGTCTCCATACCGCCCTTGGGGTCGATCATCCAGATACGGGCGATCTGGTCCCGGATCATCGGCCCCATCGCCCGGAGCGGGTTCCACAACAGCGATCCCTTACCCGAGCCGGTTGCGCCCGAGATCAGCCAGTGGTGACCGAGCAGAGGTTCGGTCCAGACCTCGCCCTGTTCGGTGTCGCCCAGCTCGATCGCCTTCAGGTCGACCTCATCGACGTCGCCGGGGATGTCGGCCGGAGGGATCACGTCGTCGAACGGGTTGCCGTGCACCAGGGTGATCGTCAGGACGCGGGGCTTGGTCTTCTCGATCGCGATCACGTCGGCACCGAGTGCGGCCGCGAGTTCGTCCTGGACGTCTTGGAAGGTGCGCAGCGACTGTCCTTTGACGATCTGGACGGTCAGCACGTCGATTGACGGAGTGGGTGCAGTGACCTTGCGCAGACGAGGCACCCGCAGTTCCCCGGTGCGTCGGTCCTGGACGACCAGATTGCAGAAGTCCAGGGACTCCTTCCAGGACTTGCCGATGTAGCGGGTCCAGCGTCGCCGGACGGCACGAAGCCGCGGTGAGGCCAGCGCGGTGAACGAGTCTTTGTGCAGGTAGCGCCAGGACAGCCCGGCGCCGAACAGGCTGGCCACGGCGGTGCCGGTGGTGACCGGACCGAGCTCGACCACGCCGGTGCCGAGTGCGGCCGGCATTGTCGTGAGGGCGGGGTGGCGGACCATCCAGCCCGCGCACCGGGCCGGGATCGGGGTCTTCCCGCTCGAACGGCGGGTCTTGGACTTGGGGCTCTTCATCGGTAGATCTCCTGTGCTGGTGGACACAGGAGGGCCGCAGAGCCCCGATCTGCTGGACGCGGGGTCTACGGCCCTCACTACGTCCAGACGGATTAGTCATGCGCGGTATGCGGTTGTCGGTACTACATCGGGCCGGTCAGCGTCGCCGTGCGGCGGGCTTCTTCTTTGCTCCGCCCGCGAACAGCGGTTTCGCGGCCTCCACGGTGGTGATCGCGGTCGCGACCTTGCGGGCGGCTTCCGTGTGCTGCTTGCCGCACCCGGCGACCCGGTTGGACAGCCGGGTCATCGCCGTCCGGAGCTTCTTCATCGCGTTGTCCAGCTCGGTCAGCTTGCCGTCGATCTGGTTGGTGCTCATCGGTTTCTCCTCGCTGCTTGATTTCAGAACCACGTCTTCTTGGCCAGCCGTTTGCATTCCGGGCAGTAGGTCGCGAGCACGTAGCCGAAACACGAGGTCTCGACCTCCGACACGTTCGCGGTGATCCCGCACGCGGCGATCATCTGCCCCGACCAGAACGACTGCTCCACGGCGATGTGAACCAGGTCCTCCTCACGGGTGACCATCAGACTCGCCAGCCCCGCGAGATCAGTTCCGCCTTCCGCTTCAGAGCGGCCTCCCGGAGCTCGTCCAGTGCCCCGGACGCCTTACGGAGATCGGCCTGAACCTCGGACTTGCTCGGGACCTGCCAGCCCTCGAACCGGTCCGCCGTGGCGCCCTTGTCGTCCAGGGACTTCCCGAGCTTGCCGACCTCATCGAACGCTTTGCGCACCTCATCCAGCGCGAACTCGAACTCAGCGAACCGGGCCTTGTTGACGTTGTTGATCGTCTGAGAAGTCATCGCATTCCCTTTCGTTTGTCGGAGCGGAGAACGAGCCCCTCGACGTGACCGCCTTCTCCCAGATCTCTTCCTGTTAAGCCTGTCCGCTTCGTTCAGCGCGTCGTAATAGCTGCCATGCGTGCTGACGTGCACTCCAGGGACACCATTCGCGTTGACCGACGTGTCGATCACCTTCCCGAAGCCGTCCCACTCGTGCACGGCCTCGAACCGACGAGTACTCATCGGGTCTTGTTGTGCCGGTTGCTCGTCCGGGAGGCCATCACGAGACCTTTCGCTTACGGGAACAGGGAATCGGCGCCAGATTGCGCCACTGCCGTGCCTTCATCTTCGTGGCCTTGGGCACCAGGACCGAATTCCCCGGCCCCTCGTACCCATGATGGGCGTAGACGTGCACACCTCCCTTCGACAACCACTTCGCGGCCAGGAGCTGGTGCACGGCCTCCTCCTGATAGCGGGGGGAGACCTCGATCGTCTTCGAGGCCACCAGGTGATAGACCCGCTCCGACGGCCCGACCAGCACATACCCGGTGTTCTCCGCAATCTGAAGTACCTTCTCGATCAGGTCCATGTCGTTGATCGGCGGGGACGCCGGCATTGCCTTCACCGGCTCATCCACCGGGTTCCCGAAGAGATCCACGGCACCCGTCATCGCGTCGCCGCCAGCACCAGCAGCCCCAGAACCAGAGCAGCCACACCGGCCACCGGAACCGCCACCACCAGCGCCCCGACCAGCAGCAGCCAGAGCGGGTAGAACGTCACCTTCGCGAAACTCGTCTCCATCTCGACCTCACATTCGCCACTGGCGACCGCAGACATTGCAGGTCGCGATACGGGTGGGGGACAGCCAAAAATTCGCCGAACACACGTGGTTCCCCATCACACGTCCCTCTTCGGGCCGTTCGGATCGAACGACGAAAGACCACTCCGCGGAGCGTCCGCAGCCGACCTACCCATTGCTCTTCACTCCTTCCACGCTTTTGCCGATCGCGTGAATTTCCTGGTTAATTCCGATCAGTTCCTCGATCACGCGGTTAGTCCGAGACCGCGCATCGGAATCCACTCCGAGCGCCAAACTCACGGCCTGGTCCAGTTCCCGGATCACTTCGCGGACACCGCGATAGGTGCTCTCGTAAGCACCGAGAAGAAGACTCACACGTTCGCTCACTTCTCCTTCTTCCTTCGATCTTCGTAAGTCTCGACTTCCTCGATTCGGCGACGAATCCTGTCTATCCCAGCCGACGCGTTACCCAGCTGTTCGCCGATCACGAGACTGAGCGCCAAGCGCAGGTCGCGATCCGCGACTTGAACTAAAGACGAGACATCCTCCAAGGCGCGCACGATGTCACGCACATCCTTGAGAGCCTGCTCGAACACCTCCAGAAGCTCAGCTTTCACCGGTCCCGTGATCACGCGTTCCCCTCCTCTTCACTCGCCCAGTCCGCCTGAATAAATGCAGCCGACTGCACATCGCCCACACAGTTCATCAACTCCCGCGCGACGCGACGCACGCGAGAATGCGCAGCGTCATGGAGCGACCCGGCGGCCTCAAGGCGATACGCCCGAGTCGCAAGAACCCGCAACTCTTCCAGTATCGCCGCGAATTCTGCCTGTACATCGTTGGTCGCGCCGTTCACAGCTCATCCCCCTCCGTCAGGTGCAGCCACGGCCACTCGTTCAATTGGGCCGCCAAAATTTCGTGCTCACTCATTCCTGACCTCATTTCGTCTTGGACGGATACACCCGCCAGTTCCCGACGAAATGAGGTCAGGAACCAAAGCACGTAGCCGTATTTGACGCGTTTTTGGGCATAGTTGGGCTCACTATGTATTTGTCAATGAGCAGAAGAATTCAGTGCCCGAGTGGGCAAATTGCCGAGTTGGCAGGATTCACGCGACGCGTGATCAGTAGAGCGACTTCATGCCGGCCGCGCCCCAGGCGACACCTGAGACCGTCTCGCCCCGGTCGTTCTTGAACGAGTACGGCGTCACGCGCGGGTCGATCAGCTCGACACGGGTCATCTCGTCCTCCGAGAAGCCGTCGCCGGGGTCCGTATCCAGGGTTACCCGGATCTCCTCGCCCTTCTGTCCCTTGGCCTTCACCATCAGCGCCACCGTGAACTTGGTGTTGCCGTCGCCATCGGTCACGACCTTCTCCACCCCGTCCTCTTTGCGCATCTTCATCTCCACGTTCTCCGAGACCGTGAGCCGGTAGCCCGACAGGTTCACCGGGATGTTCCTCATGTCTGCCTCCGTCGATCGGTTCCGTTGCTTCATCCCGGTATAAAACTTCCATCCCGGGATGGCATGCCTGGAACCTTGCCAGGCCCATCGGGGCGTTGTCAAGCCCATCCCGGGATGCAGTTTGACTGCCCGGGATGATGTGGAAGGATGGAGTCATGGAACGAATGGACACGAAGGCCGTGGCTGCGGAGCTCCGCGCGGACATCTATGACGGCAAGTTCGCGCCGGGGGAGACGCTGCCGAACACTGACCAACTACGTACGCGGTTCGGTGTCGGCAAGAACGTCGTGTCCGCCGCTGTGCAGACTCTTAAGGGGGAGGGGCTCCTTGCTCCGGGTGGACGCGGGCAGCCGGTGCGAGTCCGCGCGCTTCCGCAGAAGCTGACTCGCTCGAATGTCAACTATCAGGAGGAAAAGGATCTCGTCAAGGCGAGCGAGGATGTCCGTCGTCGTCGCGGTTCGGCTGAACGTGACGCCAATGTTTCAATTGAAGAGGTCCACGACGACTCGGTAACATATGAAGTTATTTCGCCGCCTGACGAAGTGGCGAAGATCTTGGCTCTTGGGTCAGGCGAATATGTTCTTCGTCGGACATATTTGCGGCAGTACCGTGACGGTGAAGGCTACAGCAGAATGATTTCGTACTTACCGTACGCGCTCGTCAAAGATCATCCGCCCCTCTTGGACTCGTCAAATGAACCTTGGCCTGGCGGTACGCTTCATCAGCTGTACACAGCGGGAGTGGAGGTTTGCGCGATTGAGGACCGTGTTTCCGCGCGCATGCCCACGGAGGAGGAAGTGGCGCTCTATGACATCCCCTTTAACGTTCCCGTAATTCCGATTTTGAAGATCAGCTACGACGCATCGGGACGCGCGGTTGATGTAGCAGAACTTTTGACCCCGGCTGACCGGATTTCACTGTCCTACATCACCGAACTGCGAAAGTGGGATGAGTAAGCAATGGCAACGCCGCGCTTGATTTCTGTGGTGACAGCCGTTTTTGATGGCGGACACCACTATTTGAAGGATCTTTACAAGTCCCTGTGCGCTCAGGAAATGCCCGAAGGCTGGTCGTGGGAGTGGTGCGTGCAGGAAGACGGCAACAGTGGAACGCCAAAACAAGAGCTTCCTGACAACGATCCGCGCGTTCACTACGGCACAGGCCTTGCCGGTCGTGCCGCTGTCACTCGAAATATGGCTCTGTCGCAGGCGCAGGGGATCGTGATTCGCAACGTTGACGCAGATGACGTACTACTTCCCGGTGCGCTATCACGGGACATTGACGCGTTGCACCGCGTCGCTTGGTGCGTGTCGGCTGGCCTTGATCTGCATGAGGACGGAACCACAACGCCAGGCCCGTACGACCCGCCGAATGGCCCAGTTGAGCCTGGTCGCTTCTATGGAGAGCAGGCAGAGGACAGGCTCTCGGTTCTCGCAGCGAACCTCGCGATGCACACTGACCTCATCTGGTCATTGGGCGGGTGGATGGCGCTCACTGGGGCCGAGACGATTGCCACGCTCTTGGCGGCGGAAGCGGTGACTCCGGGCGAATTCATTGCCGAACCGAGCATGCTCTATCGGAAGCACTCCGCGCAGACGACTGCCTCTGCGGACTACTGGAACCCGAAGGAAGACGAGGCGCGCAGGCGTCTCATTCAGATGCGCGTAGAAGCCATCCACGCCAACCGAACGCGGTACCTGCCGGGGTCGATCGATGATGACGATTCGGCTGTAGACCCGTCGGTTCCGTCAGAGGCGCGTCAGGCGCAGGCACTTTCGCGTATGACTCGGGGAAACGAGGTCTGAGGTCGGAAAACGTAATGCGGGCACACGATGAAGGGAGCAAGCTCGTGGTTGAACCGGCATACGTCACGATCGCGGAGGCATACGCACGTCGTATCCGCGCTGGAGAGCTTCAGCCGGGGAGTCAGCTTCCAAGCTATACGGAGATTGCGAGCGAGCACGGGGTATCAGACATTGTCGTCCGGAAGGCCCTAGGGCTCTTGCAGAGTCAAGGTCTCATTCGGTCCGTCAGACGTCGAGGTGTCTTCGTTGCCGAGTCTCAAGATCTTGCGCTGCCGGCTGCCGAACTCCGGTCACGCTCCGAACCGACGTTCGGCAACGAGTCCAATCAGGCCACGAATCAGGAGGCATTGACCGCCTACACGCGCGCGCTCGACGACCTCCGGGAGATGCAAGCCAAGCATCATGCGGAGGCGCGTCGGAGCTTCGCCGAGGTCAATCAGGGCATAGCCGAGATCAACACTTTGCTACGAGCGCTGATCGACAAGGCATGACTCCCATCCGGTCGCCCGCCATGACGATTGCGTGTTCAGAGTTTCATTACTTGTTCAAGGCGGCCCCTCCGGGGCCGCTGGCCAGGTAGTTTGATCCACGGGCAAGCCCCGCCGGGGCGTGCGGGCTGGCGCCCGGTCCCCGGCGGTCGCCCGTGGAAAAGCCAGCCAGCGGCCCGATCGTCGGAGGGGCCGTTGACGACGCAAAGACGAAGAGATGTCCTCGCCGGACAGGCAGGTCTCGGAGATGGCCGGCAGGGAGCGCAAGTTGCGTCCGTGTGTGACCTAACGGCATCCCGTCGACCTCCCAAGGGGCTATCACGCCGCGTCAAGGGGGCGAGTTCACTCAGATGGGGCAGTGAGCAGGCAGTGCCCCCTTGACACGGCGTGATGAGGGCTGCGCCAGGTCGACGAGATGCCGAGAGGTCTCACACTTGGGGGGAGCGAGTAACGGAACGCAGGTCCTCAACGCTGATGGCGCCGCGCAGAACGAGCACTCCGCCGGTCCTGTGTATGTCACCGGTAACTTGGATAGGGAATTGCTCACGATATGCGGCGATAGCCAGATCGTGGTCGGCGCCCGACAATGTAACTCGTACCTGGCGACGATTGTTTCTCTCGACAACTCCTCGAAGGGTAACAGTAGCCTCGTTTGGATCATCAGACTCTTCAGATCTCTGAAGCTTAATTACCCTGCCTATAATCGACATTCTTTCGGGATCTTCTCGCTCTTTCAGCTTTGAGCTGACGTTCTTGAGTGGCTCCAAGTGGTCACGGTCAAAGACAACTTGCTCGACTGATGGCGGCTGAACACGCTCAGCAGGTGCCCATCGGAAACTTAAGTCCAATGCTCGAAGTCCTTCGAACTTGGTCATCAAAAGAATTGACTCGCATAGCTCGGAACTTACGCCTGCATTAATTGAATCGCTCGAAGCAAAGGGGTGATCGGCAGACGTTATTCGCGACGTCTCGCGCAATGCGTTTGCTAATGTTGCGGTGACTCTGCGTTGGAACGGTGGAATGATTAAAGACTCGCTGGCGAGAGCATCTGGAGCGGTCTCATCTTCAAGAATTTCAATATCTTTAGATGTGTTCTCATCCGCTTGGGGCTCAGGGGGGAGGACGTCATCTTCATCAAGGTTAGTAAGAACCGTTATGATGAAGCTCCCCCGTTGCGTGTGCCCCATCCGAACGTCGTCATCAAGGAAGTTTCGCACCGCATCCGGGCGCCTCCCAGGAAAAGAGGCACGAGGTTCGATAGTTGCTAAGGCTGCTGCTGACATCATCTTTAGTGTGCCGCTGATAAGTTGCTCAGCTTGCTTGAGTGGAATGCTGTCATTGCGGATCAGCTGGTCTGCTCTAATGTAGAAGAAGTCAGAGCGTGCGGCTAGAATGCTACTGGCTAATTGGAATGAGTCCCAGTCATATACGCGCCGGAGTCTCTGCAAAGCCTCATTGAAACGCTTGCCAAAGTCGATAAACGTGACGTCAGTGGGAAGGATTATTCGAGCATGAGGCCGGCTGCCCTCATAGAGAAGCCAGCTCTCCGCACCTGGGAGCGTATCTTCAAGAACCCAGCCGCTGACACCCAGATATGACGACACCGCTGATGGCGTGAGAGCAAGGTCACTGGGAAGCTCGTCTAGAATGCTATTCACAGTGGCTCCCTTTTGGAAGCGCGCTCCATTAAGACAAGCAGGCTTTCGACGTTGAAAATGTTCTCACGAGGCAAATGTACAACTTTGCTATCCTGATTTATCGCAGGAAAACCCCGCAGGGAGGCCCAGTATGCACAACGAACCACGGTAAGGGCATCTTCGTCCTGCGCGACCCACGACTCCAAATTCGGCGGTACAACCATCACTATCAAGATGGCCGGGTCGAGCCTGTGTTCGCCACGAAGGTTGTCGTAATTAAAGCGAGGAAGTTGGAATGCGACGTGATCATCTTTTATTGAATCACTGGCCGTGCATTTAAGTTGCACATCGATCTTAACATTGCCAAGTAGCTCATCAGGCGGGGTCTGCATTAGAATCCCGTCTACCCCGTGATCGTCAATCGTGACATCCTGGAGCTTGCATCGAGCAGCGGTGGCTACCGTGTGTGTATACGCAATGCTGATCTGTTCCTTGCACAGATTCGGCTGAAGGCGCCCGTATGGCACACCTGAAGCGTGCACGCTCGGAAACAGTGCTGTCACGGCGATAACCCAAGCACATGTTCCAGCTACGTAGGGATACATTTTGATCAACCTAAGCCAGTGGGCACCCGATTGGCGTAGTCTACGCTACATTACGATCGCGAAATGGCAATGACTTGACGTGCACTCTGAAGAGTGGTGTAGGGCACCTGGTGCGCCCCCTCTTGGTGGTCCTCTCGGTTCAGGTCCTGCCAGGTCGAACGGTTGAACGCGGAGGCTCCCTCTAGGGGCCGACCGAAGATCAAATCCCTGGCTTTCCCCCGGAAATGGGTGCCAACGAACGACGAACAGTGGTTGATAACCGACGTTCGCGTTTGTGAACCATGCAGGTTACGCATGGGCACGGCAGCGGATGACAAATGTCAAGCGCTACCGTGCCAAAATCGACCCAGTGCGGGTTCGATCCCCGTCCGGGGCACAACCAGTTCCGCTCTGTGGACGTGCTGGTCCGCGCGGACGGCCGCTGCCGACAATGACCGCATGACCGGAAGCGGCCTGACCGACGAAGCCACCTACGACCGCACGCGAATCGAGCAATGGCGGGCAGGGAAGGCGCTGTCGCGGCGCGGGATGCTCCGGCTGACGGCCGGTGGCTCGCTCGCCCTGACGGCGTTCGGCTCCTTGCCGGCGGGGACGGCGTCGGCCGCCGCGCCGATCGTGAAACCGTTGCCGCCGGAGTTCTTCGAGGTCTACGGCACCAACGCGGAAACCCGCTGGGAAGCGCTGAGCGGGCAGGGCTATCTGACACCGATCGACAGGTTCTTCGTGCGGAACCACACCGCCACCCCGGTGATCGACGCCGGAACCTGGCGGCTGAAGCTGTTCGGCACCGGGCTGCGCGGTGAGCCGACCGCGGAAAGGCCGGTCGAGTTCACCTACCGCGACCTGCTGCGGTTGCCGTCGGAGACGATCACGTCGGCCATCGAATGCGCGGGCAACGGCCGAAGCTACTTCGCCAGCCAGCAAGGGCAAACGGTGTCCGGTACGGCGTGGAAGCTCGGCGCGATCGGCGTCGCGCGCTGGCGCGGCGTCCGGCTTTCGACCGTGCTGGCCAGGGCCGGGCTGACGCGGCACGCGGTGGACGTCCTGCCTGAAGGGCTCGACGCCGACTACGTCACCGGCGGGGTCAACCTGGGGAAGGTGCGCCGTCCGCTGCCGGTCGCGAAGGCGTTGCAGGACGTCTTGCTGGCCTACGAGATGAACGGGCGGCCACTCCCGCCGGATCACGGGCACCCGGTCCGGCTAGTGGTGCCGTCCTGGGTGGGCATTTCGTCGATCAAGTGGCTGGGACGCATCGAGGTCTCGGACAAGCCGCTGGTCTCGCCGTGGAACACGCAGTATTACCGGCTGCTCGGGCCGGACTACCCGGCGGAGGGCACCGTCGTGACCCGGCAGGTCGTGAAGAGTGCCTTCGAACTGCCGTGGGACGCCGAATTCGCCTCCGGCGGCAGGCATGTGCTGCGCGGCCGGTCGTGGTCGGGCAACGGCCGGATCCGGCGTGTCGAGGTCGATACCGGCGACGGCTGGAAGCCGGCGCGGCAGGTGGGCCAGGCGGCGGACCGCGGCTGGCAACAATGGGAGATCCCATGGCGCCCCAAGGTTTCCGGTGCCTACACGGTGCGGGCGCGAGCCACTGACATCACCGGTGTCACCCAACCGGACGTCGCGCCGTACAACACCCAGGGCTACCTGTTCGGTGCCATCGTCCGGCATCCGGTCCGGGTGGTGTGAGATGACGCAGTCGGTCGCGGTGAGCGGGGAACCGACCGTCGAGCTGACCCTCGCGCTGCGGGTCAGCACCGATTCCGAGCACGCCGCGGCGATCGCCGCCCGCCTGCTTGAGTCCTTTGAGGACACTGTCGGCGTGACACTTACAGCGCGGACCTTCCCTGACGGTGAAACGACTTCCGCGCAGGTCGTCGAACTCGCCGGGCGACGGCAGCGCCGCCAGGTCGGAACGCCGCTGCGGATCGAGCCGGATTCGCGACGCGTGCTGTTGCGTGACGAGGTGCTGGAGTTCACGCGGCTGGAGTTCGATCTCCTGCTTTTCCTGGCCAGGAATCCGGCCCGGGTCTTCGATCGCTTCACGCTGATGGCGCAGGTGTGGGGATTCAGCGGTGGCAACGGACGGACCGTGGACGTCCACGTGCGCAAGATTCGCGGAAAGCTGGAACCCGTCCTGACGCCGATCACGACCGTGCGCGGTGTCGGTTACCGGTTCGACGGGGCGGGGAAGGTGCTCATCGCGGACTGAGCGGCGCCTCGGCCCGGCAAAGTGGGCATGTGAAGATGGAGTCGTGACTCCCACTTACGTTTTCGTGCACGGCTCCAACGGGAACTCGTTCACCTGGGCCCCGATGCAACGCGAGCTCGCCCTGCTGGGCCACCGCACCCTCGCCGTCGACCTTCCCGGTCACGGCTTCGGTGCCGGATTCCCGGCGGCTTACCAAGCGCCGCAAGACCTCGGCGCTCTCGCCACCGCGCCGTCTAACATGGCCGGAGTCACCTTGGCGGACGCCGTCGAGCACGTGGCCGGCGTCGTGCGCAGGGCCGCCGAGCACGGGCCGGTCGTCCTGATCGGACACAGCCGCGGCGGGATCACGCTGACCGGGGTGGGCAACGCGGTCCCGGACCTGATCGACCGTATCGTCTACATCTCCGCATGGTGCTGCGTAGACGCGTCGGTCGGCGAATACATGCAGGGGCCCGAGAACGCGAGCAGCGCGCTCAACGACGTCGGCGGAATCCTGGTCGCCGACCCGGGCGCGATCGGCGCGCTCCGGATGAACTGGCGCACCGCCGATCCCACGATGCTGGCGGCGTTGAAGACCGCGATGCTCGAGGACGGCACCGACCAGGAGTTCCTCGCCTACCTCAACACCATCGAGCCGGACGAGAGTCTCGACGCCGGCGACGAACGCGCCGACGCGGCCACCTGGGGCCGGATCCAGCGAACCTACATCCGGCTCACGCGGGACCGGTCCATGCCGATCGCGTTGCAGGACCGCTTCATCAAGGAGGCGGACGCGCTCACCCCGGACAACCCGACCGACGTGCGCTCGGTCGAGGGCAGCCATGTCGGGTTCCTCATGCGGCCGCAGGAGATCGCGGGCATTCTCGCCGGACTCGCCTGACGCCGGCGTTCGTCCGGGTACTGTTCCGCCGGGGGGAGAAGGAGAACCGAGTGCGATGACAGACGAACAGTTCACCAAGGGACACCTGATCACGCTGTTGATCAGTTCCGCGATCGGGGTGGGATTCGGTGCCGGGTGGTGGTTTTTCGGTGCCTCCTCCGTCCCCAGTGGAGCGACGCCGCTGATCGTCTTGGGCGTCGTCGTGGTTTTGGGACTGGTCGGCTGGCTCGTCCTGACCGCGCGGCGAGGCGCCGGCTTGCCCGCCGGTGGCGGCAGGGAGGAAAGCCCGTTCGGCAAGCAGTACGGGATCGCCGTGCTTCTGATGCTGGTGGGGATCTTCGGCGGCGCGAGGGTGCTTTCGGCGGTCTTCGAACTTCCTGAAGCCGTGCCCGCGTGGGTGCTCTTCGTGGTCGGCTTGCACTTCCTGCCGTTCGCGAAGCTGTTCGGCTCAAGACGGTTCCTGGTGCTGAGCGCTTCGCTGTGCGGGGTCGCGGTCCTCGCGGTGGTGCTCGCGGTCGCGGGCTGGACGGCGGCTTGGCAACTCGTGCCTGGCTTCGGCGGCGCCGTGGTCCTCTGGGCGACCGTGGTGGCCGGGCTTCTCGCCACAAGCCGTCAGGGAGCGACAAGTCCCGCTTTGTAGGCGAAGATCGCGAGCTGGACGCGATTCGTGGTCTCGACCAAGACGGCCTCCGGCATGATGCGGATATGACCGAGTCCGCCCATCCGTTCGCCCCGCCCGCCCACGAACGACGCTGGATCGAAGCCGTCACGGAACTGTCGAAAGGCTTCGCCGCGACAGCCGCCGAATTCGACGAGACGGCCGAGCTGCCCATCGCCAACCTCCGCGCGCTGCACGCGACCGGACTCGACAGGGCGACCTTGCCCGCGGAGTACGGCGGCGAGGACCTCAGCTACCGGACCTATGGCGAGATCGTCCGGATCCTCAGTGCCGCCTGCTCGTCGACCGCTTGCATCTGGGTCATGCACATCGGCGCCGCCGTCGGCTTGGTGCAGATGTCGGCCCCGGAAGTCGCGCGTTCGTACGCCGACGAAGTGATCGGCGGCCGGCGGTTCGCCAACGCGCTGTCGGAACCGAGCAGCGGCAACATGTTCCTGATGCCGCAACAGGTCGCCGAGCCGGTCGACGGCGGGTTCCGGCTCACCGGGGCCAAACGGTTCGTTTCCGGCTGCGAGGTCGCCGACCATTTCCTGGTCAACGCGCTCGTCGACGGAGCGCCCACCTTCTTCGGCGTCTCGCCGGACGACTCGATGAGCTTCGTGCCCATCTGGGACACGATGGGACTGCGCGCGAGCCGCAGCCAGCTCGTCTCGTTCGAAGGCACCGTCCTGCGGGAAGACCGCAGGTGCCCGCCCTCGACCGTGCGGCGCCCGAATCACATCGGGGCCGGACTCGCCTTCCTGTCCCTGGGGATCGCCGACGCCGCGGCGGAAGCGCTCGTCACGCACGCGAGGAACCGCGTCATCCCCGCGACCGGGCAACCCCTTTCCGAAATGCAATGGCTGCAGTTCGAAGTCGCGGATGTCCACACCCGCCTCGAAGCCGCGCGCATGTACTCCCAGAACATGGCGTGGCTCGCGGATCAGAACTCGCCGGAGTTCCTGCCGGCGACCATGACGGCGAAGGTGCTCGCGAACGACATCGCGCGCGACGTCGCCCAACTCGCGCTGAAGGCCGGCGGTGGTTCGGGATTCCTGCGCACTTCGCCGATCCAAAGGCTGTTCCGGGACGCGCAGGCGGGCGGGTTGATGGCGTATTCGTCCGAAGTCTGCAAAGACCGGATCGGGAAGACCGTACTGCTGCCGCAGGCCTGATGTCCGAGGCGCCGGCCGGGTGACGTCAAGCCCGGCCGGTTCCGCGAGGGCCGGTCAGCAGCAGCCGGTGTCGCAGCAGTCGCAGTCGCAGCAGTCGTCGATCCGCATGGTCATCCACCTCCTCCCGTCGATTCGCAGTCAGGAGGGCACCAAGCGCCGGGGAGCGGATCGGCGCATTTCTCGCCGGACATCCCCGACAGCATGGAGCTGAGCTCGGCCCGCAGCGCGCCGAGCCGGGCCATCTCCGCGTCGATCTCGGCGAGATGCCGTCCCAGCATCGTTTCGGCAGGCTCGCACGGGCATACGCCGGTGTCGCGGACGCTCAGCAGATCGCCGATCTCGGTCAGCGTCAGCCCTAGCCGCTGGGTGCCGCGGATGAACCGCAGCCTGTCGATGACGGCTTCGTCGTAGCGCCGGTGCGCCCCGGTCGTCCGCGCCGGGACGGGCAGGAGGCCGATGCGCTCGTAGTAGCGCACGGTGTCCGGCCGTACCCCGGCGCGGGACGTCACCTGGGACATCGTCAACGCCGCCGGCGCGGTCGTGTCGGTTCGCATGTTCCGAGGGTAGAACCTGGACCCGGCTCCAGAATCAAGCTCGGAATCCCACGAGGCTCGCGAGGAGAAGACGGAGGCGTCGCGCGTCCGCATCATCGGGAAGGGTGCAAACGGCGAGAGGACGGCACGGTGACTGACTTCCGGAACGTGATCAAGGACCTCACCACGGAAGGCGAACAGGTCGACGCCCTGGTGGCCGATCTGGACGGCGCGGGCTGGGCGACGCCCACGCCCGCCGTCGGCTGGTCGGTCAAGCACCAGATCGCGCACCTTTCGTTCATCTTCAAGATCGCCGGGCTGTCCGCGGCCGAGCCGCAGAAGTTCGTCGAACTCGCGAAGACCTCGATGGCGCGCGGGTTCGACGCGGCCGTGAACGCGGCGCTCGACGACTATCTCGGCGACCCCGACGAGGTGGTGCTGGCCCGGTGGCGCGCCGAACGCGACGCGGGCATCAAGGCACTCGCCGCCGTCCCCGCGGACCAGGTCGTGCCGTGGCTGGTCAACCCGCTGCCGCCGGCCATCCTCGCCTGCGCCGGGATGATGGAACTGTTCGCGCACGGCCAGGACGTCGCGGACGCGCTCGGAGTGCGGCCGGAGCGGACCGATCGGCTCGCGTACCTGGTGGGCTTCGCCGTCCGGGTCCGCGACTTCGGCTACGAGGCGCGCGGGCTGACCCCGCCGGAGCAGGAGTTCCGGTTCGAGATCACTTCGCCGTCCGGGCAGTTGTGGACGTTCGGCCCCGAAGACTCGCGGCAGCGGATCACCGGCAGCGCGGAGGACTTCTGCCTGCTGGTCACGCGGCGCCGTCACCGCGACGACCTCGACGTCCGTGCCGAAGGTGCGCTGGCCGACCACTGGCTGGACATCGCGCAGGCGTACCGCGGGCCCGCGGGCGAGGGGCGCAAGCCGGGGCAGTTCGACTGCTGAGAACCACGTCGCTTCCCGGTGATAAGGCATCCTGGAAGTCGCGATCAACTCCGCTCGGTGCGATCGTCGGTGCACACGGGGTCTAGGAGGCGATCGTGGCAAGGGTGTGGCTGATCAGGCATGGGGAAAGCGAGACGAACGCGGGCCTTCCCGGTGGTGAGCCGGGAGTCTCGCCACTGACCGAACTCGGCAGACGGCAAGCCGTCGAAATCGCGGATTCGCTGGCGGAACCGCCTCGGTTGATCGTGACGTCGCCGTTCCTGCGGGCGCGGCAGACCGCGGAGCCGACGATCGAGCGGTTCCCCCACGCGGAACGCGAAGAGTGGCCTGTCCAGGAGTTCACCTTTCTCGGCGAACTCCATGGACAGGTCACCACCACCGCCACCCGCAGGCCGTACACCGAGGCCTACTGGGACCGGGCCGATCCGCACCACGCGGTCAACGGCGCGGAATCGTTCGCCGGTCTCTTCACCCGGACCCAGGAGTTCCTGACCCGGCTGGGAGAACGCGAACCCGGACCGATCGCCGTGTTCACGCACGGGCTCTTCATCCGCGCGGTCATGTGGTCTCTGCTGACCGGGATCACCATCCCGGACGCCGAGGCGATGCGCGGATTCCGCACGTTCGCCGACACCTACGTCGTGCCGAACGGCAACATCACGGAGCTGCGGTACACGCCCGGGAAGCGGACTCCGCGGGTCGTCGTCCCGCTCGCCTCCCGGTTCGCGGACCGTTAGGGCTTCAGCAGGAGCTGGAGCCGGTTCACCCCGGTCATGTTCGGGCTGGGGATGAACGCCGGCGGCGTGCCCGGATCGGTGCGCAGGTCCGGGAACCGGTCCAGCAGGATGTTGAGCGCGATCTTGCCTTCCAGCCTGGCCAGCGGTGCCCCGATGCAGAAATGGATCCCGCGGCCGAAGGCCAGATGCGGATTGTGCGCCCTGGCCGGATCGAAGGTTCCGGGATCGGTGAACGTGCGCGGATCCCGGTTCGCCGCCGCGACCCAGATACCGAGCATCTGATCGGCCGGGATCGTCTTGCCGCCCAATTCGACCTCGGTCGTCGTCGCGCGGGCGACCAGTGCGAACGGACTCAGGAAGCGCAGCGATTCCTCGATCGTGGCCGGCAGCAGCGAGCGGTCTTCGCGGACACGCCGGTACTCGTCCGGATGGGAATCGAGGCACAGCACGGTGTTCCCGAGCAGCATCGTGGTGGTGATGTGCCCGGCGAGCAGCAGCACGTTCGCGAAGTTGACGACTTCGTTCTGAGTGAGCTTCTCGCCGTCGACCTCGGCTTCGACGAGTTTCGTCAGCAGGTCCTCGCGCGGGTTCCGCCGCCGGTCGTCGACGTGCTCGGAAAGGTAGTTCACCAGGTTCTTCAGTTGTTCGGCCGTTTCGTCGGACGCCCGCTTGTCCTCTTCGGTCTGCTTGACCAGCGACCGCTGCTGGCTGTTGTTCAGCAGTGTGTCGACCCATTTCTTGAACAGGTCGCGGTCGCTCGCCGGGATGCCGAGGAGTTCGGCGATGACGATGACCGGCAGCGGATAAGCCAGATGGGTCACCAATTCCATCGAATCCCCGCCGTCGACGACGTCGAGGAGTTCGTTCGTCAACGCCGCGATCCGCGGTTCCAGATCCGCCACGACCTTCGGGGTGAAGGCGTGGCTCACCAGGGTGCGGAGCTTCTTGTGGTCCGGCGGATCCATCTGGAGCAGGTTGCCGTCGACGAACAGGTCCTTGTCCGGCGCCAGCTCCGGCGGGATCAGGCGGGCGGTGTCGGAAGAGAACACCTTGGGATCACTCAGGGTCTTCAGTGCCTCGGCGTGGCCGTAGACGTTCCACATACCGGTTTCTTCGTCGAAACCGACCGGTTCTGCCGGGAACTCGTCCCGAAGCCAGAACTGGTCTTTGTGCGCTCCCCAGCTTTCGGCGAGGGTGGTCATGTCGTGCCCCCTTCTTGTGGTGGTGAAGGAGCTCGGATCAGACGGGCTCCTCTGTTCCGTCCTGCCGGTAGATCCAGGCGCGATAGGTCGAGATCAGATCCCGGAACGCCTGGTTCACCTCGGCCGCCGCGGCGGCCAAGTTCGCGGGGGACGGTTTCTCCGGCGGCTCGAACGCCGACCGGATGATGTGCGCGAGGGCGTCGGCCTTCTCCTCGGAGGTGAGGTCGGAGCCCTCGGTGGTGAAGGTTTCCATCAGGTAGAACCCCAGCGCCGAGGAGCGCAGGGAGTACGGCAGGTGCGGGAGGTCGTCGCGAAGGAGTCCCCGGTCGGTCATCGTCTTGAGGTACCGCTCGGTCACGACGGCGTCCTGATCCTGCAAGGGGTGTTTCTTCAGCCGGCCCAGCAGTTCCGTGTTGCCGGAGATGAGCGCGCCGAGCAGCGGATTCCGTTGGGTCTGCAGGAAGACGGCCCGGTGGAACCGATGCGGGAGTACCTCCGCCGGATCCTCGTCCAGCTTTTCGAGGAGACCCTCGGCGGCACGGAGGGATTCGCGCAGGAGCAGGGCGTGAAAGAGGCTTTCCTTGGCACGCCAGTGCAGGTAGATCGTGCCCTTCCCGATTCCCGCATGGTTCGCGATGTCCTCGATGGTCACCTTGCGGTAGCCCAGCCTGGTCAGCAGGACGCCGGCCGCGTCGAGGATGCGATCGGCGCGGCCGGCGGTGCGGTCCGGACTCTCTGGCACATGCGCTCCCGGTCTCTGACTTCGTGACCAGATTTGCTTATCTGGTCATCCGGTCAGTCCGACGTTAGCGCCGCACCGGCGGGCCCGGCAAGGGAATGACGGTTTTTTAACGCAGACGGTGGGACTGGAAGAAGCGCCAGACGACCGGAGTCGCGTCGATGACGGTCGGCGTGGCGGAATCGTTGTTGGGAGACGTGCTCGGCCAGACGTGCCCGGCGCCTTCGACCCGGTAGTGCTGGAGCGAGCAGCCGATCCAGTGCTGGACGGTCACGCCGGTCTCCGGCGAGTACTCGATCGGCCGGGGGAAGCAGCCGTTCCGGTCCGCCCAGCCGGCGAGCCAGGCCGGCAGCGTCGGCAAGCCCTTGGCCGGGTTCCCGGTGTAGGGGATCGTCGTGTCGGCCGTGCCGTGGAAGTCGAGGATCGGTGCCGGCCGCGACGGGTCGCACGGCCCACCCTGCGGGTAGAACGCTCCCGCGACCGGGGCGAACGCCGCGATCCTTCCCGGCATCCGGCAGGCGAGTACGCCGACGAAGCCGCCGCCGTTCGACTTGCCCGTGGCGTAGATCCGGCGCGAGTCGACGCACAGGTCCCGCTGGAGGGCGTTCAGCAGATCGCTGGTGAACAGCACGTCGTCGGCGGCCGCCGAATAGGGTGCGCCGGTCCAGGCCGATTCGCCGTCGGTCCCGGTGAGTCCTTGCGGGTAGACGGAAATCGCGTCATACGCGGAGAAGCCGGATAGTTCCTCCTGGTATTTCGAGGTCCTCTTGTGGCCGTGGAACGACAGCACGACCGGGTACGACCGCGACGGCCGGTACCGCGCGGGAACGTGCACCGTGTACTCGCGGACCAGGCCGCCGGACGTCAGCGTTCGCAGTGTCGTCACGCCCGCCGGTACCGGGGACGGACGATGGCAGCCGGTGGTCGGCACCGGGCGATCGACCGGCGCCGACGACGCGGCCGATGCCGTGGGTGCGGCGAACAGGCTCAGTCCGGCCGTGGCGACGGCCGCCAGCGCGAGACGACGTAGGTACTTGTTGGGACCAGGCACGCGATCCTCCTTGATCGGGCGGCGGGGCGGTGATCAGGGTCACTCCCGACACCGGCCTGGTCAGCATTGTGTTCATTGAGTTTTCGGACCGCTTTTCATGTCACCCTGCCGGGCGGTCTCGCCGGGGCCACTTTCCGGGCCCTTCGCCTCGCGGTTCCGCCGGATCCGGGGCGGGTCAGCCGCAGGCCTTTTTCGCCATGAGCACCCGCGTCAGCGCCTCGTCGACCCGGGCGGCCGGGAGTTCGCCGGACGCAAGCGCTTGCTCCAGCGTGGCCAGCACCGAGTCGACGTTGCCGCCGGAGGACCACAGTGCCTGGTCCGCGCCGGCCTGCAGGGCCTTGAGCACGGCCGTCGGCAGCGGGTACTGGGCCGTGATCGCCTTCATCGCCCCGAGATCGTCGGTGATCACCGGGCCGTCGAACGCGTAGTCCTTCCGCAGCAGCCGGTACGCCGGCGCCGACAAGGTCGACGGCGTACCACCGGTCAGGTCGGGCACGTCCAGATGTCCGACCATGACGCCGATGTCGCCGTACTCGCCGATGTCGCGGTACGGCACCAGGTCGACCTTTCGCAGCGAAGCGAGCGGCGGGGTCCGCACCAGTCCCTTGTGGGAGTCCCCGGTGGCGTGCCCGTGCCCGGGGAAGTGCTTCAGCACCGGCTGGACTCCCGCGTCCCGCAGGCCCTGCGAGAACGCCAGGACGTACTTGCGTGCGATCTCGGGGTCCGCGCTGAAGGATCGGTCGCCGACGATGTCGCGGTCCGGCTGGTCCGTGATGTCGGCGTCGGGCGCGTAGTCGACGGTGACGCCGCGGGCCCGCATCTGCTTGCCTCGTTCGGCGGCCTTCGACCGCACCTGTGCCGGCGTCATGGTCGCGGCCATCTTCCGGGCGCTCGGCATCTCGCCGTCGAGGTCGTCGATCCGCTGGACGCGGCCGCCCTCCTCGTCGATCGCCACGGACACCGGCACCTTCGCGGCGCGCTGGACCTCATCCAGTGCGCGGTTCTGCAGCAAAGCCGTCTCATTGCCGCCGAGGAAGATCCCGCCGATCTGCTGATCGCGTACCAGCTTCACCGTCGCCTGCGGGTCGCCCGCGTTCACGCCGACCACCACCAGCTGGGCCAGCCGCTGCCGGGGGCTCATCCCGGCGATGACGGCTTCGCAGCCTGGTACGGGCACCTGATCCGCCCTCGGTGACGGCGAGGGCGTGGCCGGGCTCGTGCTGAGCGGCCTCGGAACCGCGCTGCTCGGCGGTGGAGGTGTCGACTCCGCCGGCTGTGCGGAACCGGCCTGCTCGTTCGCTGTTCCGCACTGCACGCTCGTGAGGAGAACGGTGGCCGCTCCCAGGATGACGGTCGCCCATCGCTTCGTCGTCTTCGGTCGCCCGGCGTTCATCGGCTCGTTTCGCTCGTAGTCCATGCCGGTACCGACGGTAACCCCACTCGTCCTCCGGCACGCGTTCGCATCGGTCGGGGAATCTGCTCCACCTCCCTCCTGTTCCGTGTTCTCCCTCGTCAGGTCGGTACGAAGGCTTGACAACTCGATCTGCTCCGTCGTAGATTACCACATGGTTATGGAACCGCAAGGTTATCGAAGGTAGCGGTTGATCCAGTGAGAGACCGAACGTGAGAACTCGAATCCGTGAGACAGAAAGGCGGGCGACCGTGGCACAGGATCTGCTCGATGTCACCTTCGCGGCGCTCGCCGACCCCACCCGCCGCGCGATCCTCGCGCGGCTCGCGCACGGCGAGGCCACGGTGACGGAGCTGGCCGCACCGTTCGCGATGAGCCAGCCCGCCATCTCCAAGCATCTGAAGGTGCTGGAGCGGGCAGGGCTGGTCGCGCGGGGCCGTGACGCACAGCGCCGCCCCTGTCGCCTGGTGGGCGAGCCGCTGAAGGACGCGACCGAATGGCTCGGCGGCTACCGCCGCTTCTGGGACGAGACCTTCTCGAACCTGGACCTCGTCCTCGACGCGGAGCTGCGACACCCGGAGCGCCGGGACGAGACCGACTGACCACCGCGGGAGCGGGAAAGGAACAGCACGATGGGACGCACTCTCAGTGTGGAGAAATCCGGCGATTTCGAGATCGTCATGACGAGGTCCTTCGACGCGCCCAGGGCGCTGGTGTTCGACGCGTGGACCAAACCGGAACTGGTGCGCCGCTGGTTCGGTCCGCATGGCTGTGAGGTCGTCGAATGCGAAATCGATCTGCGGGTCGGCGGCAGATGGCGCTACCGGCTGCGGCACGGGGGCGGGATGGAGATGCTGCTGCAGGGCGTCTACCAGGAGATCGACCGTCCGGAAAGGCTCGTCTCGCTCGAGACGAACGAGGACTGCGAGGCGTCGGAAGGTCAGGCCTTGGCGACCCTGACGCTGGCCGAGCAGGGTGGCGTCACCACCCTGACCCAGGTGCTGCGATACGGCTCAAGTCGGATCCGGGACGCCGTGCTCGAATCCGGCATGGAGCGAGGTGTCGGCGAGGGCTTCGACAAGCTGGCCGAAGTCGTGGCCGTCCCGGCGGGGGCGTGACCACGTGAACGCCATCGCGGATCGGTATCGCGCCAGGGCCGACGCCTTCGAGGGCAAGATCGCCGCCGTCGAGCCAGGGCGGTGGGAGAACCGTTCCCCCTGCGAAAAGTGGACCGCCAGGGATGTCGTCGGGCACATCGTCGACATGCACGGCGCGATGCTGCGTCCGTTCGGTCGCGACCTCGCCCCGGCACCGTCGCTCCGGGAAGACCCGCTCGGCGCGTTCCGGGCGGCCCGGGCCGAGGTCGAAGTCGTGCTCTCCGATCCCGTGCTCGCCGCCACCGAACACGAAACGCCGATGGGGAAGGTGACCGCCGAACAGCACATCGACCAGGTCGTCAGCGCCGACATGGTGGTCCACGGCTGGGATCTGGCCCGAGCCACCGGTCAGGACGACACGATCGACCCTGGCGAGGTCGCCCGGATGTGGCCCGAGGCGCAAGCCATTCCGGAAGAGATGAGGATTCCCGGCGCGTTCGGTCCTGGGATCGTCGTCTTCGGTCCCGAGGTGAAAGTGCCCGACGACGCGCCCTTGCAGGACAGGCTGCTCGGGCTGATGGGCCGCGACCCGAACGCCTAGCGCGGTGAGCCGGTCTCAGACGTGGATGCCTCGATGGCGCCGGGCGGGCCGGGAGGGAACCGGCACCTCGGCGGTGTCGGTCCCGTTGGCCGCGGCCAGCACACGATCCAGAACCGCCAGAGAGGTGGTGAGCAGAGAAATCTGGTTCTGGATCCGGGCCTTGGCGATCTCCAGTTCGTCGGTCAGCCCCGGTGACGGCACGAGATGCGTGTCGTCACCGGAAACGCAGGGAAGGAGTTCCGCGATCTTGCCGCTGCACAACCCGGCCGAATAGAAGAGCTGGATCTGCAGAACCCGGGCGACGTCGTCTTCGGTGAAGGTCCGGTAGCCGTTGACGCATCGATCTGGCCGGAGCAGCCCTTCCGTTTCGTAGTACCGCAACGAGCGCACGCTCACCCCGGTCCGCTCCGCCAGTTCGCCGATCCGCATGGGTCCACATTAGCCGCGGAAACCGAGCTTGACCGTGACGCCGGTGTCAGGGTTTAGCTTCGCGTTCATGAGGTTGCTCGAAGCATTCCGCGGCACCGCGATCCAGCTGCCCAACCGCGTCGTGATGGCCCCGATGACCCGGGGACGCGCCGACGACACGACAGGCGTGCCCCATCCGCTGACGGCCGAGTACTACGCGCAGCGTGCGGGTGCCGGCTTGATCGTGAGCGAGGGTGTCTGGGTCAACCGGACCGGTAAGAGCGGCCCGGGAATCCCCGGCCTGGTGACAGCGCGACAGGTCGAGGCATGGAGGGCCGTGACGAAAGCCGTCCACGGCCAAGGTGGCCGCATCTTCGCCCAGCTCTGGCACGCGGGCCGGGTCAGCCATCCCGGTGTGATGGGCCGGACGCCGGTGGCGCCTTCGGCGGTCCGGCAGGCCGGACGGATCTTCGTCGCGGACGGCTGGAGGGACACGGTCGAGCCCCGTGCGCTCGGTGAGGGCGAGATCGGCGAGGTCGTCCAGGACTTCGCCACGGCGGCTGTCGCTGCCGTCGAGGCCGGGTTCGACGGCGTGGAACTCCACGGTGCCAACGGGTACCTCATCCAGGAGTTCCTCGCTCAGAACACCAACCGGCGTCAAGACCGCTACGGCGGTTCGGTCACCGCCCGGCTCAGATTCCCGCTCGAGGTGGTGGCGGCCGTGGCCGAGCAGATCGGCGCGGCCAAGGTCGCCCTGCGGATTTCGCCGGGCAACCCGGAGAACGACGTCGTGGAAGACGACGCGAAGGAGGTGTACTCACGACTGCTCGCGGAACTCCGGCGATACGAACTCGCGTACCTGCACGTCATCGACACACCCGAGGCCGTGGCGCTGTCGTATCTGCGCCCGCTGTGGCCGGGGACGCTCATCGCTAACCTACGGTCCGGTGAGCCGACCTCGCAGGACGAGGGTGAGTCCTTGATCGAGTCCGGGCTGGCCGACGCGGTCGCCTTCGGGAGGCTGTTCATCGCGAATCCGGATCTGCCCGCCCGATTCGCGCTCCGTGCCCCGCTCGCCGAGGCCGGACACGACGTCTACTACGGCGCCCGGCTCGACGGCTACACCGATTTCCCGGCGTTCGAACCGGGCTCGGCGAAGTTCGCCTGTTCGGCGCGCAGCTGATCTTCGGCGCCCGTTCTACAGTGCGGGCATGGTCAAGACGGCAGTGGAAATCGCGGCGGCAGTGCGTGCCAAGGAACTCGACCCGGTCCAGGTGACCCAGGAGGCTCTGGACCGCATCGCGGCGGCGGACGGGGTGGTCGGCGCGTTCCGACGGGTCCGGGTGCAGGAGGCCCTCGCCGAGGCGGCCGCCGTCGCCGAACGCGCGGACCTGGCCGAGCTGCCCCTGGCCGGGGTGCCCGTCGCGGTCAAGGACGTCACGGCGGTCGAAGGCGAATACGCCTCATGGGGATCCCGCGCGGGATCGTCGAAGGTGTCCACAGAGGACGGTGAGATCGCTCGGCGGCTGCGGGCGGCCGGTGCGGTGATCGTCGGCCTGACCCGGGTGCCGGAGCTCTGCATCTGGCCTTCGAGTGACGACCCGGACGGGACGGCGCGCAATCCGCGCAACCCGTCCTACGCCGCGGGTGGCTCGTCCGGCGGGAGCGCCGCGGCCGTCGCGGCCGGGTTGGTGCCGATCGCACACGGCACCGATGGCATGGGCTCGATCCGGTTGCCGTCCGCGATGTGCGGGATCGTCGGGCTCAAACCGGGCAAGGACGTGGTCCGCATGCCGGGGGAGACCGGCTGGTTCGGCCTGTCCACTCACGGCCCGATGACGACCACCGTGGCCGACGCGGCCGTGCTCATGTCCGTCCTCGCCGAGCAGCCCGATCTTGCGGACCTCGCCGACCCGAAGTCGTCCCGGATCGCGCTGTCCACTCAGGTCCCGCTGACCAGGGCGCCCTTGCCGCGCGCGTTCAGCCGAGCCGTCGCGCGGGCCGGTGAGCTGTTCCGCGCGGCAGGGCACACCGTCGCGCCCGGAACGCCGCGGTACCTCCTCGGCGCCATCGGTGGCAGCGTCGCGCGCTGGGGCGCCGGCCCGGCCGAGCAAGCGGCCGACTTCGAGCTCGCCGCACTTCAGCCTCGGACGCGTACGCACATCCGGCTCGGTCGCCTGCTCGCCTCCCGGGTTCGGGAGAGCACCCGTGAGCGATGGCTGGAGCAGACCGAGGCGTTCTTCTCCGAGCACGACGTCCTGGTCACGCCCATGCTCGCGAGTCTCCCGCTCAAGGCCCGCAAGTGGCATGAGAGCAGCTGGATCGCGAACGCACTGCCCTCCGTGCGCGTCGCCGGGTTCGCCGGTCTGTGGAATCTCGCGGGGTATCCGGCCATGTCGGTTCCGGTCGGCGTGCATCCGTCGGGCATCCCCGCCTGCGTTCAGCTGGTCGCCGCGCCTGGCGGAGAGGCGCTCCTTCTCGGCCTCGCCGCCCAGCTCGAAGCGGCCAATCCCTGGCCTCGCACCACCGGCTCCTGAGCACCCCGAAAAGAGAGCAAGGGACCTTTGCTACCACTCTCTTTTGGAGAGTGATAGCAAAGGTCCCTTGCTACTTCGTCCTGGTCAGGAGCCGGTTTTGGCGGGTGCCGGCTTCTGGCCGTTCGCCTGCGTGCCGTTCTGGTCGCTCTGTCCGTTCTTCGGCGCAGCGGCGGCAGGCGCCGAAGAAGCGGGCTTGGCGGCAGTGGGCTTGGCGGCGGGCTTGGCCGGGGCGGTGGCCTTCGAGGCGGGGGGCTCGGCGGGCTTGCTCGCCGGCTTGGTCTCCTCGGGCTTGCTGTCGCCACCGACGAGCTTCGAAGCGTGCGGGATCACCGACTCCGCGGGCAGGGCGGCGAGCATCGCTTCGCTGCCCTTCAGGACCTCGTCGGCCTGCATCAGGCTCTTGCGAGCCTGCTCACGGATCTCCGCCAGGCGCTCGACCTTCCGCTGGGCGGCGGTCGTGCGCTGGGCGGCGGTCGTCGTGGCCTCGTCGAGCCGGCGCTTGGCCTCGGCGGTCGCCTCGTCGAGGCGACGTTTCGACTCGGCGGTGGCCTCGGCGATCCGGCGTTCGGCCTGGTTCTTGCTGGCCGTCTGCTGGTCGGCGATGTGCTTCTCGAGCGAGGTGCGCTGAGCCGTCATCGTCTGCTCGAACTCGCGCTCGATCTTGCGACGTTTGCGTTCGGCCTCGTTGTCCAGCAGTTCCCGGCGCTGGGCGGCCTCGACGGTCAGCCGCTGGACCTCGGCCCGCGTCTCGGCGAGCGCGGACTCGTGCTCGGAGTGCAGAGCGTCGGCCTGCTTGTCCAGCTCGGCGACGAGGCGCGTGTAGCGCTCACGCAGCTTCTTCGACGCCTCGCTCGACGAAGCCCAGTGCTTCTCGGCCGCGACCTCGGCGCGCTTCGTGACCTCGTCCGCGCGTGCCTGCGCGAGGGTCACGGTGCGCTGCATCCGCTCGTCGAGGTCCTCGAGCCGCTCCGGCGGCTTCTTCAGTTCCTCGATTCTGGCGTTCAGCTTCGCCACCTCGTGGCGCACGGTTTCGAGTTCGCGCGTGGCCGACGTCGCCTGCGCGATGGCGGCGTCTCGGTCGGTGATCACGCGATGCAGCTGGGCTTCGAGATGATCCAGATACTGGCGCACTTCGTTCCGGTCGAAGCCGTGCCAGGCCTGGGTGTACTCGCGCCGCAGGGGCAACAGGCCGTTGTCTCGCTCGGGAACCATGGTCACGACGGTACCTGCGTACCCGGCGTCGCCGTTGTCAGGCTTGGTGATTCACCGACGTGTGTCGGCTCTCAGCTGCTGACCCTCACCTGAACGGCCGCCACCCGTGTGCGCAGTGTCACCAATGGAAGCCGCGGCTGAGCCGGGCGAGGGCCATCGCCGCACGGGACAGATGCTGTTCGCCCTTGCCGATTTTCAGTCCGCCGCCGCCACCCGCGGCCGCGGAGTCCGGGAAGACGCGGAAACCTTGGTAGGCCACGGCATCCGTGAGTCCCGGGGTGAGCGTGTAGGCGAGACCGATCGCCTGCCCGGCGGGCGTGCCGATGTGTTTCGGGCGTTCCTTCAGCGCCTTCATCACCATTTCGGCGGCCTGGTCCGGCGATTTCGTCGGGAACGCGTCGTAGATCTTCGTCGGCCGGATCATCGGCGTGCGCACGAGTGGCATGTGGATGGTCGTGAAGGTGATCCCGTCACCGTGGGTTTCGGTCGCGGCGATCCGGGAGAAATAGTCCAAAGCGGCCTTCGACGCCGCATAAGCGGAAAAGCGCGGTGCGATTCCCTGCACGCCGATCGACGAGACGTTGACGATATGCCCGAACTTCCGCTCGGACATATGCGGCAGCACCGCGAGGATGAGCCGGACCGCGCCGAAGTAGTTGATCGCCATCGCGCGCTCGTAGTCGTGGAACCGGTCGTACGACAGTTTGATCGACCGGCGGATCGAACGGCCGGCGTTGTTGACGAGCATGTCGATGCGGCCGTGTTCGGCGAGCATCGCGTCGACGGCCTTGTGCACCGATTCCTCGTCGGTCAGGTCGGCCGGGTACACCGACGCGGTACCGCCGGCGGCGATGATCTCGTCCCGCACCTCTTCGAGTTCGTGCTGCCGCCGCGCCACGAGCAGGGGCACGCCGCCCGCGGCCGCGACCTTGATCGCGGTCGCGCGGCCGATGCCCGACGAGGCGCCGGTGATGATCACGCGGCGGCCGTCGAGTTCGCCGCGGGGACCGTGCTTGCGCGCGCGGAACGGGTCCAGGTGCTCGCGCCAGTAGCGCCACAGCGTGGGCGCGTAGTCCTCGATCCGGGGCGCCTCGACGCCCGAGCCGATGAGCGCCTTGCGGGTCGACGCCGACGAGAACACCGACGGGAACGCCATGGTCTCCAGCAGCACCGGCGGGATGCCGAGCCGCTCCAGCACGGCGTCGCGCGCGATCGTGAAGCCGGGGATGTGCTCGCTCAGCTTGACGAGGTTGACGATGCCCTTGGACAAGCGGTCGTTGAGCTGTACGGAGATCGTCGGCGCGCCCGCGGCCTTCGCGAAGGCGTTGTACACCGAGACGACCGGCTGGGGCTCCGGATTGACCAGGTGGAACGCGCGCCCGTCGAGCCCTTCCTTGGAGATCAAGGCGAGGAGCGACTCGGCCACGTAGTCGACCGGGACGACGTTGGTGTCGCCGAGGTCGGGGCCGACGATCGGCACATCCGGCAGCCCGGCGAGCCTGCTGATCGCGGGGAACAGGTAGTACGGGCCGTCGATCTTGTCCATCTCGCCGGTTTCGGAGTTCCCGACGACGACCGCGGGCCGGTACACCCGCCACGGGACGTCCTGCTGCTCGCGCACGAGCCGTTCCGCTTCGAACTTCGTGCGGTGGTACGGCGTCATGAGCCGCTGGCCGACGTCGAACATCTCCTCGGTGAACATGCCCTCGTGGTCACCGGCGACGGCGACGGAGGACACGTGGTGCAGGCAGCCGGCGTTCAGGTCCGCGGCGAGCGCGATCACCTGCGCGGTGCCTTCGACGTTGGCCTTGATGCTGGCTTCGTCGTCCGCGGTGAGGTCGTAGAGCGCGGCGAGGTGGACGACGTGATCGACACCGCGAAGCTTCGTGCGGTCGTCTTCGCTCACGCCGAGCAGCGGTTCGCCGAGGTCACCGGTGACGAGGGTGACGCGTTCCGGATGCGGCCAGGCGTTCACGAGTTTCGCGAGTTTGTCCTGTGAGGACGCGCGAACGAGGAGTGCGACCCGGTCGACGTCCTCCCTGGCGAGCAGTAGCCGGGTGAACTGGCGCCCGATCAGTCCGGTCGCCCCGGTCACCAGAAATGTCGCCATCTGCCTCACCCTTCACCGTGCTCGCCCGCGTCCCCTGGGCATTCTGCTGCATGACGACGGCGCTGACCACCACGGCTCCGGTGAAGTTACTCACGGGTAACTAGGCCGGGTCGGCGATGACGACCCGGTTCTCGGCGTAGCCGGTCTCCCCGCCGATCCAGCGGCCGCCGCAGGTCACCAGGACTATCCGATGTGGACCGGACTGGCCGAACAGCTCGTCGGCCCGCTGCGGCAGCTCGTTCTTCTTCAGCGTGATCAGCTGGGAAACCTTGTACTGCCAAGGCTTTCCTGCCTTGTCGACCACGGTGACCGCGCCGCCGATCCGGTCGTTCCACAGTTCCGCGAACGGACCCGTCGCACCCTTCCAGTTCACGTGCCCGGCGAACACGCTCGCCCCGGTGGCCGCGCTCAGCTCGGCGCCCCACCAGGTCACCTCGCCGAGGTTTTCCGGCACCGGAAGCTCCGCGCCCGGGCCGAGGTCCTTGCGGATCAGCTTCGCCCCGCCGCCCGCGGGCAGCCGGATCGTGCTCGGTCCCTGCGGCTGGGTGGGCGGAGGTGCTTGCTGAGGAGGCGGGGCAGGCGGAGGCGTCGTGGGGACGATCTCCGGTGGAGGTGGGACCTCCTGCTGCGCGGGCGCGGCCGGGGCGCCGCCCGCGACGGCGGCGGAGACGGGCTGAGCCGTCCCCGCCACCATGGTCGTCGGCGGCCAGATCAGCAGGGCCGCGACGAGGTCCGCGCACAGGACCGTGACGGCTCCCAGCGCGAACCCGCGTCGTACAGACATTCCTGAATCCTCTTTAACGTCGCGAAGACCGCCGCGCGGCCACGCCCACCATGATCGATCCGAGCAGCGCGAGCGCACCGACGCCGAGGATCCCGGCGGTCGACGCGGAGTTCTCGACGGTGCCCTGCATCATCGCCACCGGCCGGTCGCCGGCGGGAATGGTGCGCGGTACCTCGTTGGGCGTGTTGGCGACCTTGAGCGCCAGCGTCTCACCCGGCTTGACCTCGCCGCAGGCGGACGGCGGATTCTTCGGGTCGAACGCGTTGGTGTAGCCCGGCGGGGCGTTGACCTCGACGACGCAGATCTCCTGCGGGGTCCGCAGGTTCTCGACGACGACCGTGCCGTTCTCGCCTTCGGTGGTGACGACGGCGGGCTTGCCGTCGGCGCCGTTGAGCGGCTTGCCGTCGTGGCCGACGGCGGCGGTGGTCTTGTCCTTGGCGGTGATCCGCAGCGCGGCACCCGCGATGCCCTTGTCGGTCTTCGCGTCGACCTTGGTCACCTGGACCTTGCCCGGCTTCGAGACGACGGCGACACCCTGCGCCTTCAGTTCCTTCTCGCCACCCGTCGAGACGACCTTCTGCACGCCGGTCTCGACCGGGAACTGCACGTACGGCCGGTCCGCGGGCGCGGACAGCGAGCTCGCCAGCTTGGGCTGGTCACCGGTCGGCGTCACCTTGACCGTGACGGTGCCGTCTTCGCCGGTCTTCACCGTGGTCGCTTTCGCGGCTTTCGCGGTCGACGTCGACGCGGGCTTGGTGCTCTCGCCACTGTCGACCGTCGCGTTCGACGGCGTGAGCTGCACGGGCACCCCGGAGACGCCCTTGCCCTTGGCGTTCTTGACGCTGATCGTCCACTCGCCGGCGGTGCCGATGTGCTGGTCTTCCTTCGGCGGCGCGATCGCGGTGGTCCACGGGCCGCGGTTGGCCTCGGCGTCCTTGGTCAGCTTCTCGACGGCCGTGGCGGCGTCGGCGTGCTGCGCCTTCAGCTTGTCGAGGTGTGCCGGCGCGTCGTAGCCGATCTTGTCGGCGGGCCGGTCCGGCTTGAGGTCGTCGGCGGTGCGCGGTTTCGAAGTCCAAGAATGGAGAAGATGCGCGAGCGCGGCGGCCTCGGCGTTGTTCGACGTGCCGCCGTAACGCAGCAGCAGGTAGGAGATGTTGGCCGCGGTGTCCTCGGGGAGCTTCGCGCCCCACTTGTCGAGGAGTTCGTCACCGGGTTTGTACTGCTCGTTCGAATCCGGTGCCTTCAACTGGAAGCTGACGCAGAACACGTGCTTGCCGTTGACGACGTAGGAACCGAGCCAGTCGCGGGTTCTGGGTTTGTTCTCGACCGTCTGACCGGGTGTGACCTCGTAGCCGACGCCCTCCTTCTTGTCGGCGGAGGCCTGAGGTGCCGCGACGGTGGCGGACAGCGCGCCGAGCAGGCACGTCGCGATCAGGCTGGTCAAGGCGCGCGAACGCACGCTCGGGCGTGTGGTCCACCCCATGGTGTGTTGACTCCTTTGGCCGTGCTCTGCCCCGGCGCCTTTACGTCGATGCAGGTCACACGATCGATAGGTTCCCCGACACGCCTTCGGTGTTTATCCGAACACGCAACGTGCAGGGTGGCCTGTGATCAGCGGTTTTGGCAATAGGTCATCAGGTGGGGTATCGGTGAACGGTTGGTGATCTCCGCCGCATACGGTGTGGGGGATGGGTTCCGCGCGGAATGTGAGTAAAGTCGTCTTTACTTCGACGGGAACCGGGCGGCCCCCGCGGTCGTTGAACCCGATGCAGGTGCCAGTAGATCCAGGAGGATCAGGTGCGATCCAGTAGCAACCCGGCGTTCCGGAACCTGCCGCGTGGCGCGGCGCAGTACGGACCCAACGTAGGCTTCAACCAACCCCAGGGCGGGGTCCCCGGCTACGGCCCGCCGCAGACCTCCGCCGGTGCCGACGACCGTCCCATGACCGTCGACGACGTCGTCATCAAGACGGCCCTGAGCCTCGGCACCGCGCTGGTGACCGGTGTGCTCACCGCGATCTGGGCGATCAGCCAGATCCCGGTGTCGGCTTCCGGCAAGATCACCGGCGTCCCCGGCTCCGTGATCGGCGTGCTCGTCGGCTCGATGCTCGTCGGCCTCGTGATCTCGCTGGTGATCATCTTCAAGAAGATGCCGAGCGGCCCGCTCACGCTGGCCTATTCGGCTGTCGAGGGTGTCTTCCTCGGTGCGATCAGCGGTCTGTTCGAGGCCCTTTACCCGGGCATCGCGCTGCAGGCGATCGTCGGCACCGCCGGTGTCTTCATCGCGATGCTGGTCGTCTACAAGACGGGTGCCGTCAAGGTCACCCCGAAGCTGACCAAGTGGATCATCGGCGCCGTGGTCGGCGTCGCGATCATGATGCTGGTCAACCTCGTCACCAGTCTCTTCTTCGGCTTCAACCCGTTGCGTGACGGCGGTCCGATCGCGATCATCTTCAGCCTCGTGGTGATCGGTGTCGCGGCGTTCAGCTTCCTGCTCGACTTCGACCAGGCCGACCGGATGATCCGCGAAGGCACGCCGTCGAAGTGGTCCTGGTACGTCGCCTTCGGTCTGATGACCACGCTGGTCTGGCTGTACCTCGAGATCCTGCGTCTCCTGTCGTACTTCCAAAACGACTGACGCACGACCTGACGAAAGGGCGCCCCGAGCCATCGGGGCGCCCTTTTTCGTCGTGAATACTCTGATGCCATGACCGAATACAGCGATGAACCGGCCCGGCCGAAGCGGTCGAAGTGGTTTTGGGTCGGCATCCTGGTGCCGGTCGCCATCGTGGTGATGAGTGCCGCGACCTGGATCGTCGGATACGCGTCCAGCACGGACAACGCCCAAGTGGGCGACTGCTACGCGATCACCACTTTCGGCGACGTCGGCGTCGACCCGGCGAAGGTGGACTGCGGCGCGGCCGAGGCCAACGCGAAGGTCGGGGCCAGGACCGAAGGCGGCGTCGCCTGCCCTGAAGGCGAGTACGACGAACTCACCGTCGACGGGACGTTCTCCTCGTACAAGCTCTGCATGATGATCAACGCGAAACAGGGCGATTGCCTGGTGAACTTCCTGGCCGACGCCGTGGCGTACCAGAAGGTGCCGTGCTCGGATCCCGCGAAGGACGCGGAGATCGTGAAGGTCGCCGAAGGTGTTGCGAGCGACAAGGCGTGTGAGGACACCGAAGCGACTCATCTCGAGGTCTATTCGACGCCGCCTTCGACGCTGTGCATCAAGAGCAGTAAATAGCGGCTTCGACCAGCGATTTTCACCCGTTCGGGGGGTCGGTGCGTCGCGTTGATCACGATGAGTGTTTGATACCGAGGTTCTCATTCCTCTTCACAACTGTGAGGTTTCTCGGTGACCACTTCCCAGCCGGCCCCTGGGGGCCAAATGCCGGTGGGACAGCCCGACGCTTTCGGTCCGCCTCCCGGCGGTCAGCCGGCGGCGCCCAAGCGATCCAAGCTCGCTTGGCTGAGGTTCGCCATCCCGGTGCTCGTCGTCGTCATCGGTGGTGGCCTGTTCCTGGTCAACTACTTCACCGGCACGGGCAACGCGCAGGCCGGAGACTGCTTGAGCGTGACCGAATTCTCGCGGACCGCCGACGAGCCGAAGAAGGCCGACTGCGGTGCGCAGGAGGCGAACGTCAAGGTCGCCGCGCGCGTGGGCGGCGACGAGTCGTGCCCGGAAGGCGACTACGACACCATCTCGATGTCCGGCCGGATGTCGTACAAGCTCTGCCTGATGGTCAACGCCAAGCAGGGCGACTGCCTCAAGGGCTTCAACTCGCAGACCGCCGGCTACATGAAGGTCGCGTGCACGGATCCCGCCAAGGACGCGGAGTTGGTGAAGGTCGCCAACACCTCGGACAAGGCGAGCTGTGAAGGCACCGAAGCCACGCGGGTGGCGCTCTACTCGACGCCGCCGACCACCATCTGCATCAAGACGGCGGAGTAACGCCGGACTCGCCTGAAGGCCCCCTTCCCCCGGATCGAACCGAGGGAAGGGGGCCTTCGCGCGTTCGGGGTCCGGCTGCGGGGAGCAAGGGACCTTTGCTCTCACCGCCGCCATCCGGCCCTGTGCGAGCGTCCGTTCGTCGCACAGTGTGGGACGGGCTGCGATCGGGTGGTCACCGGTCCTAACGTTGCTCGTCCCCAACCCGCCGATCGACCTGGAGTCCTGGTGGCGACGACAGAAACCCAAGCCGGCGAGAAGAAGCTCCTCGACTTCCCGACCTCCTGCGCCGCTCCCGTCCCGCAACCGGAAGAGCCGGTCAAGATCGTGCCGCTGGCGATCGCCGGTGCCCTCGCGGTCGGCCTGACCTGGTACGTCTGGGCGGCACACGGGGCGAAGTTCGGCGTTCTGCTCATCCTCGGTCTGCTGCTCGGCCTCGCCCTCTTCCACTCCCGCTTCGGGTTCACTTCGGCCTGGCGCCAGCTGATCGCGGTCGGCAACGGCCAGGGTCTGCGGGCGCACACCCTGCTGCTCGGCACGGCCGCGACGCTGATCGCGCTGATCGTCGGCACCGGATCCGGTCTGTTCGGCAGTACGCCCAATCCGACCGCGGGCGGGCTGGGGCTCGCGTTGTTCGTCGGCGCGACGATCTTCGCCATCGGCATGCAACTGGGCGGCGCGTGCGCGTCCGGAACCCTGTTCGCGGTCGGTTCCGGGCAGTCGACGATCGTGCTGACCCTGGGCGGGTTCATCACCGGCTCGGTCGTCTACACCTGGGCGTACCCGGTCCTTTCCGGCTGGCCGGAGTTCAAGGGGATCCTGCTCTCCGACCACGTCGGCTGGTTCGGTTCGTGGGCGATCACCATCGCCGTCCTGGCCGCGATCGTGCTGGGCACCCGGTTCGTGCAGAAGCGCCGCAACCCGCCGCCGACCGACGTCGTCCCGACCGCGCACGGCGTCGCCCGGATCTTCCGCGGGTCGTGGCCGATCCTCGTCGGCGCCGTCGTCCTCGGTGTGCTGGCTGGTGCCGTTTTCCTGGTCTCCGGCGGCATCTGGGGCGTCACGAGCGCGTTCAGCCTGTGGGGCGCCAAGATCCTGCAGGTGTTCGGGCTGCACCCGGAGACCTGGGAGTTCTGGCGGCTCAAGGCGAACGCGGCTTCGCTCGCGGGGCCGATCTGGAAGGACAAGAACAGCCTCACCGACATCGGCATCATGATCGGCGCGGGTGTCGCCGCGGCGGCCGCGGGCGCCTGGAAGATCCACAGCTCGATCCCGTGGCGCACCGCCGTCGCCGCGGTGCTCGGCGGCATCCTGATGGGCATCGGCGCGCGGATGGCGGGCGGCTGCAACATCGGCGCCTACCTCGGCGGGATCTCGGTCGGCAGCCTGCACGGCTGGCTGTGGGGCGTGTTCGCGCTCGGCGGCACGTGGATCGGGCTCAAGCTGCGGCCGCTGTTCGGCCTCGGCAACCCGGCGCCGACGGACAGCGTCTGCTGATCACTCTTCGTGACATCCCGTATGCGGACTTGCCCTTTCGGCCCGCATACGGGGAAAAGGTTGGCATGTAAAACCCGTGTTCGGCTACCCTCGGCTACATCTTCGCGCTTGTGCATCAACGCACAAGCGCAGTGGGGAAGGCCTGGCGACGGTGCCGGGCGTCATTTCGCGGTCGCGACCGGCGGGGGTCGTCGCGTCAGCCGAGCATCAGGGGACGGTTCCTTCATGTCAACGCAAAGCCCGGCCGCGCCGGGCGGCGACAAACTCGACGCCGGCGTGCTCAGGGTCGCCGTCGTCGTCATCCTCGGCGCGATCATGGCGATCCTCGACACGACGGTCGTCAACGTCGCGCTCCAGAAACTGACCATCGAGTTCCAGACGTCGTTCGACACCATCCAGTGGATCGCGACCGGGTACATGCTGGCGCTGGCCACGGTCATCCCGATCACCGGCTGGGCCTCGGACCGGTTCGGCACCAAACGCCTCTACATGGTGGCGATCGGGCTGTTCCTGATCGGGTCGATGCTCGCCGGCATGGCCTGGGACGTCGAATCGCTGATCGTCTTCCGGATCCTGCAGGGCTTCGGCGGCGGCATGCTGATGCCCGCCGGTATGACGATCCTGACCCGGACCGCGGGTCCGCACCGGATCGGCCGCGTGATGGGCGTGCTCGGCGTGCCGATGCTGCTCGGCCCGATCGGCGGCCCGATCCTCGGCGGCTGGCTGGTCGACGCGGTGAGCTGGCGCTGGATCTTCTACATCAACCTGCCGATCGGCCTGATCACGCTGGCGCTGGCGTGGCGCCTGCTGCCGAAGGACCGGCCGGAACCCAGCGAGCGCTTCGACTTCGTCGGCATGCTGATGGTGTCGCCGGGGCTGGCGGCGCTGATCTTCGGTGTTTCGAACATCCCGGCGGCGGGCGGTGTCGGCGCGGTGGACGTCTGGCTGCCTGCGCTGGCCGGGATCGGGCTCCTGGTGGCGTTCGTGTTCCGGGCGAACCGGGTCGCGAACCCGTTGCTGGACCTGAAGCTGTTCAAGAACCGGTCGTTCTCCGTCGCGATGGTGACGATGACGTTCTTCTGCGTCGCGTTCTTCGGCGCGATGCTGTTGCTGCCGACGTACTTCGTGCTGGCGCGCGGTGAATCGGCGATGAACGCCGGCCTGCTGCTCGCCCCGCAGGGTGTCGGCGCGATGCTCACGATGCCGATCGCGGGCAGGTTCGCCGACAAGATCGGCGCGCGGAAGATCGTGCTGCCGGGTCTCGTGCTGATGCTCGCCGGGTTGATCGCCTTCACCCAGGTCACCGCGACGACGCCGTATTGGCTGCTGCTTTCGGCGTTGTTCGTGATGGGGCTCGGCATGGGCGCGACGATGATGCCGATCACGTCGGCCGCGCTGCAGACGCTGAAGCCGCAGGACATGGCGAAGGCGTCGACGGCGACGAACATCCTCCAGCAGACCGCGGGCGCGATCGGCGCGGCGGTGCTGTCGATCATCCTGGCCGCGCTGCTGGCCGGGAAGTTCGGCGTGCCGACCTCGCAGGGCCAGCTGGCCGCGACCGCCGCGGTGTTCAACCCGGCGACGCACGAGGTGGCTTCGGGACTGACCGCGGACGCGTTCTCGACGACGTTCCTGTGGTCGATGATCCTGCTCGCGCTGTGCCTGATCCCGGCGGCGTTCCTGCCGAAGACCAGGCCCGCGCTGCCCGAGGGTGTCGACGGCGAGGTCCCGGCGGCCCCGCCGATCATGACCCACTAGCCGCGGAAACGGAGCAAGGGACCTTTGCTGCTACTTTCTTCAGGAAAGTAGCAGCAAAGGTCCCTTGCTCTCTTTTCGCAGGTCAGGAGAGGCGTTCGAGGACCATCGCCATGCCCTGGCCGCCGCCGACGCACATCGTCTCGAGGCCGAACTGCTTGTCGTGGTGCTGCAGCGAGTTGATCAGCGTCGAGGTGATCCGCGCGCCGGTCATGCCGAACGGGTGGCCGACGGCGATCGCGCCGCCGTTGACGTTCAGCTTGTCGAGGTCGATCCCGAGGTCCTTGTACGACGGGATGACCTGCGCGGCGAACGCCTCGTTGATCTCGACGAGGTCGATGTCGCCGATCGAAAGGCCGGCGCGCGAAAGCGCCTGCTTCGACGCTTCGACCGGGCCGTAGCCCATGATCTCCGGCGACAGCCCGGAAACACCGGTCGAGACGACGCGGGCCAGCGGGGTCAGTCCCAGTTCGCGAGCCTTGGTGTCCGACATGATGATCACCGCCGCGGCGCCGTCGTTGAGCGCGCAGCAGTTGCCCGCGGTGATCCGGCCGTCGGGGCGGAACACCGGCTTGAGGCCGGAGACGCCTTCGAGGGTGACCCCGGCGCGCGGACCGTCGTCCTTCGAGACCACGGTGCCGTCCGGCAGGGTGACCGGGGTGATGTCCTTGGCCCAGAAGCCGTCGGCGATGGCCTTTTCGGCGAGGTTCTGCGACCGGACACCGAACTCGTCCATTTCCTCGCGCGACACGTTCTTCAGCCGCGCCAGGTTCTCGGCGGTCTGGCCCATGGCGATGTAGACGTCCGGCAGGACGCCGTTCTCGCGCGGGTCGCTCCAGCTGTCGGCGCCTTCGGCCGCCACCTGCGCGGTGCGGGCCTCGGCGTCGGCGAACAGCGGGTTGTGGGTGTTCGGCCAGGAGTCCGAGCTGCCGTTGGCGAAGCGCGAGACGGTCTCGACACCGGCGGAGATGAATACGTCGCCTTCGCCGGCCTTGATCGCGTGCAGTGCCATGCGGGTGGTCTGGAGGCTGGAGGAGCAGTATCGCGTGATCGTGCAGCCGGGAAGGTGGTCGTAGCCGAGTTCGACGGCGACCGCGCGGCCCATGTTGAAGCCCTGCTCGCCGCCGGGGAGACCACAGCCCAGCATGAGGTCTTCGATCTGCGTCGGGTCGAGCTCGGGGACCTTGTCGAGGGCGGCGCGGACCATCTGCACGGTGAGGTCGTCCGGGCGGATGCTCACCAGCGATCCCTTGCCGGCGCGGCCGATCGGGGATCGGGCGGTGGAGACGATGACGGCTTCGGGCATGGAACGACACTCCCTTGTTTTCGATCCAGACACGCGCTAAGCGGTTGCTCACCTCGCATCCTCCACCGGAGTGAGGTGCGGGTCAAAGGCGAACGCGATCCACACCACACCACTCGATGGCGCCGGTTGCCACCGGAGTTGAGTGGACACATCCCGACCTGCGGCGTTTAGGCTGTCCACGTGGATTACGTCGAGCACATCGTGGACCTCGTGGGCAACACCCCTCTGGTCAAGCTGAACTCCCTTGCCGAGGGGCTGCAACCGCTCATCCTGGCCAAGGTCGAGTACGTCAACCCCGGCGGCAGCGTCAAGGACCGCATCGCGCTGCGGATGATCGAAGCCGCCGAACGTTCCGGCGAACTGAAGCCCGGCGGCACCATCGTCGAGCCGACGTCCGGCAACACCGGCGTCGGGCTGGCCATGGTGGCGCAGCGCAAGGGGTACAAGTGCGTGTTCGTCTGCCCGGACAAGGTCAGCGAGGACAAGCGCAACGTGCTCAAGGCCTACGGTGCCCGCGTCGTGGTCTGCCCGACCGCGGTCGCGCCGGAGCACCCGGACTCCTACTACAACGTCTCCGACCGTCTCGTGCGCGAGATCGAGGGCGCCTGGAAGCCGAACCAGTACGCCAACCCGGAGAACCCGGCCAGCCACTACCACTCGACCGGCCCGGAGCTCTGGACCCAGACCGAGGGCAAGATCACGCATTTCGTCGCCGGAGTCGGCACGGGCGGCACGATCTCGGGCACCGGCAAGTACCTCAAGGAGGTCAGCGACGGCCGCGTCCAGGTCATCGGCGCGGACCCCGAAGGCTCGGTGTACTCGGGCGGGACGGGCAGGCCGTACCTGGTCGAGGGCGTCGGTGAGGACTTCTGGCCGGAGACCTACGACCGTGACGTCGCCGACCAGATCATCCCGATCTCGGACGCGCACTCCTTCGACATCACGCGCCGTCTCGCGCTCGAAGAAGGGCTGCTCGTCGGCGGTTCGTGCGGCATGGCCGTCGCGGCGGCGCTCAAACTCGCCGAGGGCCTCGGCCCGGACGACGTCGTCGTCGTGCTCCTTCCCGACGGCGGCCGCGGCTACCTCACCAAGGTCTTCAACGACGACTGGATGTCCTCCTACGGCTTCCTGCCGCCCGATTCGAGCGGCGCGACCGTCGGCGACGTCCTGATGAAGAAGAGCGGTTCGCTGCCCAACCTGGTGCACAGCCACCCGAACGAGACCGTCGCCGAAGCGGTGGCGATCCTGGCGGAGTTCGGCGTCAGCCAGATGCCCGTCGTCAGCGCGGAACCGCCGCTCATGGCGGCCGAGGTCGTCGGCGCGGTCAACGAACGCGACCTGCTCGAAGCGCTCTTCACCGGCAAGGCCCAGCTGGCCGACCGGCTCGAGCAGCACATGTCGCCGCCGCTGCCGACCATCGGCGCCGGTGAACAGGTGAGTTCGGCGATGGACGCGCTCTCGGGTGCCGACGGCGCGCTCGTGCTGGTGGACGGTAAGCCCGCGGGCGTCGTCACCCGGCACGACCTGCTCGCGTTTCTCGCAGGACGGTAAAGAGGCATTTCATCGGATGGTCGGGCCGGGGCGTTACGAGCGCACCACCCGGCCATCCGATAGCGTGTGGGTGAGTTGAACTTTCATGTCCTCGTCAAGGGGGTTCAAGACCCAAATGAGTGCTCCGCAGCCACCGAATCAGCCTTGGGGTGGCGCCCAGCCACCCCAGGGACCCCCGAGTGGCCCCCAGCCGCAGCAAGACAACCCGTTCGGTTCCCCGGAACCGACCCAGGTGGTGCAGCCCGCCCAACCCGGCCAGCCCGACTACGGGCAACCGCAGTACGGGCAGCCCTCGTACGAGCAGCCCCAGGGCGGCGGGTTCGGCGACACCCCGGAGCCCACCCAGGTCGTTCAGCCGGTGCAGCCGGGCTCCAATGACGCCAACGCGACCCAGGTCGTGCAGCCGGTGAGCGGGGGCGGCGACGCCCCCGGCGAATCGACCCAGCTCGTGCCGCCGGGTTCGCAGCCGCCCGCCATCCCGTACGCCCCGCCGCCGAGCGCGGCCGACAACCCGGCCGGTGCCTATGGCGCCCAGGGCGGCGGTTTCGGTCAGCAGCAGGGCTTCGGCGGGCCCCCGCAGGGCGGGTTCGACCCGTCGCAGGGCCAGCAACAGCCCGGTTTCGGCCAGCAGCAGGGCTTCGGTGGACCGCCGCAGGGCGGTTTCGGCCAGCAGCCCGGTTTCGGCGGACCGCCCCAGGGTTACCCCGGTGCGCCCGCCCCCGCCGGCGGCGCGAACCCGCTCTTCGGGTTCATCGCCGGTGGACTGGTCGGCCTTCTCGGTCTTCTCGCGCTGGTCTTCACCTTCGTCTACTTCGGTGACGCGGGCGATTTCTCCGAAGCGGTCGACGCCCAGTCCGCCAAGATCGGACAGGAGGCCGTCGACAAGGCCCTCGACCAGTTCGGTCTGTCGTCGCCCGGCACCGTCTGGCTTTTCGTGATCCTGCTGCTGGTCGCCTCGCTCATCGCGACCGCGTCCGGTGCCGGTCTCGCCCTGGCGGGCAAGCTGCCGGCCGGGATCAAGAAGATCCTGCCGATCGCGGTCGCCGCGGGCGGTGCGCTGCTGGTCCTCTTCGGCATCCTGCTCCTGGGCGCCACGAGCGCGTCGGGTGAGAACGTGCCGAGCGAGGTCAGCATCGGCATCGGCCTGCCGCAGCTGATCTTCGGCGTCCTGATCCTGATCGTCGGTGTGGTGGGCCTGATCCCGCAGACCGCGCAGTTCGTCGGCCTCGGTGGCGGCGGTTCGGTGCTCGGCGCCCCGCAAAGCGGCCAGCCCGGTCACTTCGGTGGACCGCCGCAGAGCGGTTTCGGCCAGCCGGGTCAGCCCGGCCCGTACGGCCAGCCGCAGCCGGGTCCCTACGGTCAGCCGGGTCAGCCCGCTCCGTCCTCGGGCGGCTTCGCGCAGCCGGGTCAGCCGCAGCAGCAGGGTGGCTTCGGGCAGCAGCCCGGCCAGCAGGGCCCGCCCAGCGGTGGTTTCGCGCAGCCGGGTCAGCCGCAGCAGCAGGGTGGCTACGGCCAGCCGCCGCAGCAGCAACCCGGCGGGTTCGGGCAGCAGCCCGGATACCAGGGGCCGCCCAGCGGCGGATTCGGCCAGCCGGGCCAGCAGCCCGGTCAGCAGCCGGGCCAGCCCCCGCAGCAGTGGTGATCCGTAGCCACTGAACGGTTTCGCGCATGATGCCCTCGGCCATTCGGCCGGGGGCATCATGTTTTCGCGGAGGTCTCCCGAATCCGCCGCCACAGCGGAGGTCGCCCGGCTAGGGTGAGCGCCGTTAACCCACACCCGGCTGATGGGGGCGACGTGACCGGTCCGTACGGATATCCCGCACAGCAGCCAGGACCGGCCGGTTTCGGATACCCCCCACAGCAGGCTCGCCCGAATGGCGCCACCGCGGTCATCGCCGCGCTGCTCGGACTCGTCGCCGCGGGCGCGTCCGGGTTCATCCCGGTCTACTTCTTCCTCAGACTGCCGTCCGGGGTGAGCATCGGCAATCTGCCGGGATTCGTGCTCACCGCGCTCGGGCTGTACCTGCTCGGCGCGTTGATCCTCCTGATCGGCGCGCTGTCGGCGTTCTTCCGCTCGGTCGCCGGTGCCGTCCTCCTGGTGCTGGGCGCGTCGATGGTGATCGCCGCCGCCTTGGCGGAACCGCTCGCGTTCAACGGGAACTACGGCATCTACTTCCGCGCGCAGTTCGAATTCGAGACGTTCCTCGCCGTCGTCCGCGTGGTCATGTTCGCGGTCGTCCCGTTCACGCTGATCTTCGCGATCATCCCGCCGACGCTGAAGTACCTGCGCTGGAAGCCCGCCGCCGCACAGCCCTTCCGGCCGCAAAACCAGTATCCGCAGCAAGGCGGCTGGTGAGATCCTGACGAGCCCGGCCGCACGCGCTGGTTCGTCCGGCGGCCGGCTCGACTTGGGGGAGCTCATGAGCAGACAAGGGTTTTCGCCGACTCCGGGCACCGCGATCGCCGCGGCGGTCCTGGGCTTTCTGATCGCCGTGCGCCAACTGGCGGAGGCGGCCGTCTATTTCCTCCAGCTCTTCGTCGACGGTGGACTCCCGGAGTACGTCGTCGGGCTCCTCTGGAACGTGGCCGTGGCAGCGGCCTTGGTCGTGGGCGGCATCCTGTTGCTGCGGAGGAAGAACTCGGGCCGCGTCCTGCTTGTGACGGCTGTGGCGGTTTCCCTCTTGGCAACGCTCTTCGTCCCCGACGACGCTCGGATCTACTTCTTCACCGAAGCGATCGGGGAGACGCAGACGTCGTCCGACATCCGTTCCTTCGGGCTTTTCGGGATGGCTGTGGCCGCGTTGGTGCTGGCGCTGATCCGGCCTACCGCGGATTGGCTGGAAGGGAAGCGGAAGGACGACGAGGAACCGTCGAAGCAGGATCGGCTTCCCGGCTGGTAGCGGTGCTGACAGGATGAGTTCCTGATCTCGACAGGGGGCGAAATGACGTACCAGCAGTACCCGCCGCAGGGCTATCCGCCGCCCGGCGCCTACCCGCATCCGGGAATGCCGCCGAAGCCGAACAGCGCCACCGGGATCATCGCCGGCATCCTCGCGATCCTCGGTGGAGTCTGGTTTCTGTCCGGGTCGGTCTGGACCGTCATCCTGACGTTCGGCCGGTTCCATGCCGAGGTCCTCATCGGCGGGATCCTCGATCTCGCGGTCGGTGTGCTCCTGCTGCTCGGCGGAATCCTGCTGCTCAGGCGCAAAAGCACCGGGCGCATGCTCGTCGTGGTCGGCGGGGGCGCGGCGATCCTCCTCGGGTTGGTTTCGGTGGTCCTGCGCGCGACCGGCTCGGACTTCTACTTCGTGTACAGCGGGGTGCGCGTCCTCTACGGGTTCCTGGGGCTCGTCATCCAGCTCTTCATCCCGGCGATCGCGACACTCGTGCTGGCGCTGATCCCGCCGACGGCGCGCTGGGTGGGGGCCACGAAGCAGCCCGCGGTGTTCATGCCGCCGCAGAACTTCGGCTATCCGCAGCCGCCGTCCGGATACCCACCATCCGGTTACCCGCCGCCGCGACAGCCGGGAACGCCACCCGGGCAGTGGTGAGTTCGATCCCAGACGATGGGATCTCGAGGTGGTGGTCGTACCCTGGACCGTATGGCCGATGACTACTCTCTGCTGGGCTTCGAAACGCGCGCGATCCATGCCGGGCAGACTCCTGATCCCCGGACCGGCGCGGTCATCGTGCCGATCTATCAGACCTCGACTTACGCGCAGGACGGCGTCGGCGGCACGCGCGAAGGCGACTACGAGTACTCCCGCACCGCGAACCCCACGCGCACCGCGCTGGAGGTCGCGCTCGCGGCGCTCGAAGGCGCGCGGCACGGTCTTGCCTACGCGTCGGGGATGGCGGCCAGTGACGTCCTGCTGCGGGCGACGCTGCGTCCCGGCGACCACCTCGTGCTCGGCAACGACGCGTATGGCGGCACGTTCCGGCTGATCGACAAGGTGCTCAGCCTGTGGGGCGTCGAGCACACGGTCGCCGACCTGGGGAACATCGCCGAGGTCCGCGCCGCGATCCGGCCGGAGACGAAGCTGATCTGGTGCGAGTCGCCGACGAACCCGATGCTGGGGATCGCGGACATCGCCGCGCTGGCCGAAGTCGCGCACGGCGCCGGCGCGCGTCTGGTCGTCGACAACACCTTCGCCACCCCGTACCTGCAGAACCCGCTTTCGCTGGGTGCCGATGTCGTCCTGCACTCGACGACCAAGTACCTCGGCGGGCACTCCGACGTCGTCGGCGGCGCGATCCTGACCAACGAGGACGAACTGCGCGAGCAGCTGTTCTACCTGCGCAACGCGGCGGGCGCGGTGCCCGGTCCGTTCGACGCGTGGCTGACCCTGCGCGGCATCAAGACGCTCGCGCTGCGCATGGAGCGCCACAGCGACAACGCCGAACTGATCGCCCGGATGCTGCTCAAGCACCCTAAGGTCGAGCACGTCTACTACCCGGGTCTGCCGGAGCACCCCGGCCACGAGGTCGCTTCGAAGCAGATGCGGCGCTTCGGCGGGATGATCTCGTTCACCCACGTCGACGGCGAGCAGGCCGCCCTCGACGTCGCGTCGAAGACGAAGCTCTTCATCCTCGCCGAGTCGCTCGGCGGGATCGAATCGCTCATCGAGCACCCGGGCCGGATGACCCACGCGAGCACCGTCGGGTCCACCCTGGAGGTGCCGGACAACCTGCTGCGCCTGTCGGTCGGCATCGAGGACGGCAGCGACCTGGTCAACGATCTGGCTCAAGCCCTGGGCTGACCGCCGCCGAGCCCAGGAAGGGAGCAAGGGACCTTTGCTATCACTCTCCAAAAGAGAGTGATAGCAAAGGTCCCTTGCTCTTTTCGCGCTGGTCAGCGCGGTGTGGTGGGAGGGATCGCCCGTGTCAGGGGCGGAAGTTGCTGGGCTGGACGCCGGACTTCGCGTCGGCCTCGTGCGCGGACTCCCGCGGCGCGGCGGGCAGCTCGGAGCCGTCGACGCAGCCGCCGACGAGTTCGATGTGGTTGTCGTGCCGGATGTACTGGCCCGGGTCCACGCAGCCGGCGCGGTCGACCGTGTAGACGGCGGCGCCGGTCAGCAGGGCGGCCGAGGTGATGGCCAGCACGACCGGGAGCACCCCGGCGGAGCGGGTCGCCCGGACCCTGCCGATGTTCCCCCGTGCCATGCGCGCTCCCTGGTCACCTTCGCCGCCGACGTCAAGAGTACCCGGACAGTGAACTTGTCACGTGACGTATCCGTCAGGTGGCATCATCCCGCTCATGGAACTGGTCGATGTCGAGAGGATCCGGGCGGCACGCAAGCTGCTGGAAGGCGTGACTCGCGTGACTCCCATGGAACACGCGAGAGACCTTCGAAAGGTTCACGGCGGCCCGGTCCATCTCAAATGCGAGAACCTCCAGCGCACCGGTTCGTTCAAGATCCGCGGCGCGTACACCCGGATCCACGGGCTGTCCGACGAGGACCGCGGCCGCGGAGTGGTCGCGGCGAGCGCGGGTAATCACGCGCAAGGGGTCGCGCTCGCGTCGGCGCTGCTCGGGACGAAGGCGACGGTCTTCATGCCCCAGCGCGCGCCGCTGCCGAAGCTTGCTGCTACCCAGGGCTACGGCGCCGACGTCCACCTGTATGGCGAAGTGCTGGAAGAGACCCTCGCCGAGGCCGTCGCGTTCAGTGAGCGGACCGGGGCGGTGTTCATCCATCCGTTCGACCACGCGGACATCATCGCCGGGCAGGGGACGGTCGGGCTCGAGATCCTCGACCAGGTCCCCGGCGTGCGGACGGTCCTGGTCTCCACCGGCGGCGGCGGACTCGTCGGTGGGGTCGCTTCGGCACTGAAGGCGCTTCGCCCGGACGTCCGGATCGTCGGCGTCCAAGCCGAGGAGGCCGCCGCGTATCCGCCGTCGCTCGCCGCCGGCGCGCCGGTCCGGCTGCGCGAGATGCACACGATGGCCGACGGGATCGCCGTCGGAGAGCCGGGACCGGTCAGCTACGCGCATGTCGCCGAACTGGTCGACGACATCGTGACGGTGACCGAGGAGTCGCTTTCGCGGGCGGTGCTGCTGTGCCTTGAGCGACGGAAACTCGTCGTCGAACCGGCCGGAGCGGCGGGTGTCGCGGCGTTGCTGCAGCACCCGGGCGCCTTCGAGCCGCCGATCGTGGCGATCCTTTCCGGTGGCAACGTAGACCCGGTGCTCTTGCTGCAAATCGTCCGGCACGGGATGACCGCGGGCGGCCGGTATCTGAAGCTGCGGCTGCGGGTCCCGGATCGGCCGGGTTCGCTGGCTTCGGTGCTTTCCCGCGTCAGCGAACTGGGCGCGAACGTGCTCGACGTCGAGCACTCGCGGGTCTCGGGCAGTCTCGCTCTCGGCGAGGTCGAGATCTCACTGGCGCTGGAGACCCGCGGCCCGTCGCACTGCGCCGAGGTGGCGGAGGCGCTGCAGACGGCGGGCTGGACGGTGGTTTGAGTCACCCGAGGGTGAGTCCTAAGCGGACGGTTGGCCGGTGATGGCGGTGACCGCGAGTTCGCGTTCGGGCTCGCCGACCTCCGGCAGGGTGAACCGCAGTGCCCGGATGTGGGTGAGCAGCTCGGGATCGGGCGCGACGTCGTGCTCGCGCAGGTAGTAGGCGACCGCGCCCGGCCAGTACCACCGGCCGTCCGTGCGGAAGTTCAACGGCACCAACGGTTCCCTGTCGGGATCGAACGCGTCGGCGTCGTAGGTCCGCGACGCCAGTACGACCGGTGCGCCGTCGAGGTACTCCAGCACGCGCTCCCGCTCGGCCGGGGTCAGCGGCTCACGGTTCACCACCGGACGGCCCGACTCGTCGAGACCGTCGTAGACCCGCGGCGAGCGCAGCGCCTCCGGGGCTTCGGCGGGCGGGGTCGCCACCAGCGGCTCGGCGGGCTGCGATGGCTGAGCGGGTTCGAGTCCGGCCCGCTGTCGCAGCCACGGCGGAATGTACTGCTCGGCTCGCGGGAAGAACCGGAGTTCGTCCTGGAAGCCGATCTGCGGTGGGGTACGCCGCCAGGGTGGCTCCACGTCGGCGAGGAAATCGGCGCCGAGCACTGTCGTCGAGCCGTAGACGAGGATGGCACTCAGCCAGGTACCGCGACCGGGCTGGTACATCCCGGCACGAAGGTTGCCGAGTAACTGCATGGCTTCCGGGCTCGGCTGCGCCGGACGCGGCAGGCCGTCCTGCCCGGTGACGAGCAGGTCGACCTCGACATGCCTGCCCGCCGCACGGTATTCGACGCGCATCTGCTGCCACCCGGGCGGGAGCGGTGTCGCGAGGACGTGGCCCACCTGCCAGACGAGCTGCTGTTGCTGCTGCTGGTTCAAGGGCGGCTGAGGCCCGCTCATGGTCTCTCCCTCTTCATCCGCGCCTGCCGCGTCACGCGGCGGGGCGGTTGCCCAGCAGGAAGTTCGTCGGCAGGTACTCCGACTCCACCTCGACGGTCATCCCGACGGACCTGGCCAGTACGGCGATCGCGAGCGGGGCGAACGCGATGAACCCGTCGGGTTCGTCGACGAGGTCCTCGTCGCTCGTCCAGTACTTCCGGTGCTGTTCCAGCGCGCGTGTCAGTGACACGGTGAACTTCTCCGAATCGCGCCGGAGCAGGTAGTAGAACATCTCGACGGGCGGATAGACGATCTGCGCCATCACGCGCGGAGGCGTGCCGCCTCCGGCGTCCGGGTCGGTGCCGTCCATCACGGTGTCGAACAGCTCTGGGGTGATCTCCTGGCCGGTCAGGAAGTTCCGCACGGTTTGGACCCAGGGATAGACGTAGGCGTCGTGCTCGACGCCCGAAGCCCGAAGCACCTCATCGGGCACGGCGCAGAGCCGCTGGACGAGTTCGTCTTCCCGGTTGACGATCGCGAGCCAGATCGCGGTGAGCCAGGCGCCCGCGTTCGCGTACGACACCGGACCGGTGGCCTGGAATCGCGAGGGTTTCGCGACCACGGCCTCGATCTCACCCTCGCCGGTGGCGGCGGCGGTGAAGATCGCCGTCGCGGCCTGGGCGGAGGTCCGGAGATCCTCCCAGGTCTGGGTTTCCGCGGCCGCCGGGTCGAGTACGGATTCGTACTGGGTGAGCGCCAGTGCCCGGCCCAAGACGTTCTTCAGCGCGGCCGGGTCTTGCTCGACGTAGTCGATGTAGAAGCTGATCTGCGGAGCGAGAACGTCGAGCAGCTTCTGGACCGCGTCACGGTCCACCGGGTGCCTCGGCACAGTCGTCATGGGTTCAGTCCTTCTTCGGCGGCGGCGGTGGCTCGGGCAGCGGCGACTTGTAGCCGAACCCGCCGTACGGCTTGAAATCGTATCCGAGGTTCACATGCGGGGTGACCGACTCGTCGACCCGCGCCCTGATCTCTATGTAGTCGAGCCGCTTCTCCAGTTTCGCCCGCTCCAGGGCTTCGGCGAGGACCGGATCGGCCTTCCTGGTCTTCGCCACGAGGTCGTCGTAGTAGTCCGGATGTCCTTGCCGGACAACACGGTCCTCGGCCTTGAGGTAACGCGTGCTGGGCTTGCCGCCCGGCCCCTTCGCCTCGTGGACGACATAGTGGGGCTCCTTGACGCCCGCGTACTTGACTTCCCAGATGTGGTCGAAGTTGCCCGGTCCGGGCTTGCCGCCACCGGTCGGGTGCTTCGGGGTGATGTCGGCGCGGACATTGCCGTCCCCGTCGACGATCTGGTAGCGCTGGCTTCCTTCCGGGGCGTCCGGGTGGGGGCGCACGTCGAACTGTTCGCCAGGGAAGGACGCGCTGAAGTCACGGTGCAGGCGGTCGCGGATGGCGTGGTGCGAAGCCTCCTCGCCCAGTGCCTCCGAAGCGTCGTTCTTGGCGCTGAAGGCCTTGGACCATTCGTCGGTGCCTTCGGTCTCCTTCTCGAAATCGTTCTGCTTGCCGCGCCGTTCCTCGATCTTCTCGTCGATCCGGTCGTAATCGCGTTCCCGCCAGTTCCGGGTGTCGACGTCTTCGCCCGGTGTGCGCCGATCGGGCGTGTCCGACGACGCGTCCTGCTCGGGCGACTGCCGGGAGTCACCGTCCTGACCGTCCGAACCGGACTCCGGCTTGTCCTCGCGCTTCGGCGGGAAGGTGTCCGAGCGGTCCTTGTCGAAGCCCTGGAACTCGGCGGGCGGACGCTCGCTCTTGAACCGCGGCTGGCCGCCGACCAGGTCGACCTGCGGCGGGTTCGGGTCGTAGTGGGGGTTGTTGGCACTGCGTCGCGGGTTGACCCGCAGTTCGGGGCCGTCCTTGCCGGGGTACTCGTAGTAGTTCGCCTTGCGGTAGTCGTCGTCGGCGATCTTCTGCCGGGGAGTCCGGCCGTTCTCGTCCGGCTTGTCCTGCCAGCCCGGCGGACCGTCGTCGTCGCCGTCACCGCGGCTGCGGGCGCTGTCGGCGTCCACGTCCTGCTTGTCCGCGTGCGAGGTGTCCGGGGTGAAGCCGTCGTCGCTCGCCCGGCGGGCGGTGCCGTCGGGGCTGTGGACGTCCCATTCGCCGTTCGGCGGGATCTTCGGACGGGGACGGCCGTCGGGGCCGATCTCGTAGTCGGACGAGAAGACACGGCCGTTCGAGTCGGTCCAGGCCGGCCTGCTCGGCGCCATGACCTCGGTGTCGAGTTCCCGCGAAAGACGGCGCGCGAAGTCGTTCGAGCCGGCGTCGCAGCCGATGAGCCTGATCGGGCGGCCGTCGTAATCCCCGTTGCGGCGCAAGATATCCGCGAATTCCTCGGGGGTGTACGTGCGGTTGCCGATGCGGGCGTGCCCGTCCGGCGTCACGTGCACGTCGACGGTGTAGCGGCCGTCCGGGTCCGGTTGGACGCGGTGCGGCAGGTCGCCCATGTCGGCGTCGCCGCGGTGGTACGAGCTACCCGCGGGGGTGCCTTCGGAATGCCGTTGGTTGACCTCGTCCGGGGTCAGCGGGCGGTCGGGTTCGCCGTCAGGGCCGCGGTCGTGC